>NZ_JAMXAY010000035.1 GCF_025460835.1 Parapedobacter soli
TGATTGATAAACAAATAAATGATTTAAACATATTCTGATGAAAATGACGAGTATCCATACTTGCGGACTTCGATCAAATTTTGATGCGGCGGGATCTTCCGTGTCGTAGCATGCTCCAGGACCAGCCATCCACCGTGCTTTAGCAGCCCCGCATCGAATATGCGTCGGGGAATATCGGATAGCTCGGCCATTTCATAAGGGGGGTCTACAAAGATGAAGTCAAATTCACCTTTACATGAAGCGATAAACTTCAATACATCGGCACGGACCCCCTTCACCGCCGTCAAATCCAGCTTCCTGGCCGTCGCTTTGATATACTGTATGCATTTGAAATGGACATCGACCGCCGTAACATGACCGGCACCACGGGAAGCGATTTCAAAGGTCACGTTTCCCGTGCCGGCACAAAGGTCCAGCACGTCAGCACCTTCAAAATCGATACGGTGCTGCAATATGTTGAATAATGCTTCCTTCGCCATATCCGTCGTCGGGCGGACCGGCAAACTGGTTGGTGGCTGTAGCCGTAATCCGGCATGGCTACCCCCTATGATTCGCATGGATATAATCCGAGAAGTGAAAGAAACCGATGCTGATAGGGTGCCATTTCGGCCGGCACATGGATACCTGTCAACGCGCCACTGTCTGCCAGCACCACCTTTTGGGCATAAGCGGCGGCACGCTCATAGCGGCTGTCTCCCTGGTCAACATCACCCGCCAGGAGTACCGTGGGTTGCCCCGAATCCGATCCGAGCTGGTTTATCACACCCAGTAGGTGGTAGCTGAAGTCGTCTACATGGTTGTCTTCAACATCATGGCAATACACTAACCGCCCCCTATTGAAAACCCCAAAGGTTATCCAAGGTGCATGCCGTTCGGCAACCACAATGGGTCCGTCTGCCTGCATCCCGTGTGCTGCAACGGCATTCAACAGTGCCTGCACCAGCGGATAGCTTCCTGCGTCAGGAAACCGCCCCATAAACGGTTCCACCTCCACCCGATTGATCTGGTGGAGCAATTTGATGCCTAGCGAAGCGATATCGGAAACATGTGCTGTACCAACGCCATCAAATGGAAGATAACTAAGATAGGTCCCTTGCTGTTGCTCATCATACACCTCGGCGGGGATCAGTGAATACCGGCTATCGGAAACCGCCAGCTTCACGGTGCCGAAGTCGAGATCGAGAAGCGCCGACACTTCAGGTTCGGCATTTGCAGGTTCGTAAGCGGCTGCAAATTTCAGTTGCCGTGCCTGATCAACGACGGCCAACTTATGGGTTTCCACACCCACCCCGATCAACAGGGTATGATCTGTCGCTTGTTTCCCGTCAAAGTGGGTCGTTGTATATATCATGCTGATTTATTTGCGTTGGCAAACTTACTTAGATAAATCATTTTGAACAAACTTTTGGGTACCTTTGGCCGTGCAGCTAGTTGAATTGATCTCCAGCCGCTTTCCTATGCGGCCTACAAAACAGCAAGGCGAAGCGCTGCGGCAGCTTGCCGATTTTCTGGTGGACCAAGGGGATTACGAATCCCGTTGTTTTGTACTCAAAGGGTATGCCGGTACGGGTAAGACTACGATCATCAGCGCCTTGGTAGCCGCATTGCCAGCGTTGAATATGCGGACCGTGCTATTGGCCCCCACCGGGCGGGCGGCTAAAGTGATGAGCGGCTACTCCCGGAAGAAGGCGTTCACGATCCACAAAAAAATCTACCGTAAAAAAGTCGCACTGTCGCCAGATATGACCTTCAGCCTCGCCGACAACATGCATAAGGATACGCTGTTTATCATAGATGAAGCATCTATGATTTCCAATGAGCGGCAAACCTTCAACGGACGGAGCCTCTTGGAAGACCTCATTCAGTACGTGGCCAACGGCGAGCGGTGCCGTTTGCTGTTTGTGGGCGATACCGCCCAGCTCCCGCCCGTGGGGCTGCTGCAAAGTCCCGCCCTGGACGCAAAGGCCCTATCGAGGCAGTTTGGTTTAAATGCAACCACTTACGAACTTACCGACGTAGTACGGCAGGAAAAAGATTCGGGCATTTTGCATAACGCAACAACCATACGCCAACAAATCCAAACGGCCACCGGCAAAGCGCAAGAAGAACCGCTCCCCTTCCCGCAGTTTACGGTGAAAGGCTACCCGGATATTTACCGTATGACCGGCGAACGGCTCATCGAAGGGCTGCACTATGCCTACGATAAATACGGCATGGAAAACACCATCGTCATTTGCCGCTCAAACAAGAACGCCAACCTCTACAACCAGCATATCCGCAACCAGATCTTGTTCCGCGAGGAAGAACTGACCGGGGGCGACTACATCATGGTAGTGCGTAACAACTACTTTTGGCTGGCTAACGAATCGGAACGGGCAGATTTCATCGCGAATGGCGACATGGCGCAGGTAAGGCGCGTGCGCAATGTACACGAGCAACATGGTTTCCGCTTTGCTGATGTAAGCCTCGAATTCATGGACTCGGAAGAGACTGAACCTGTTGACTGCCGGGTGATGCTCGATACGCTCCACAGCGATACCGCAAACCTGCGGCAGGAAGACCAGCAGCGCCTATTTGAAGCTGTAATGGCAGATTATGCAGACATCACCGATAAAAAAGAACGGCTAGCCGCCCTCAAAGCCGACCCCTACTACAATGCGTTACAAATCAAGTTTGCCATGGCGGTTACCTGCCACAAGGCACAGGGCGGACAATGGCAAGCTGTTTTTGTAGACCAAGGCTACATCACCGAAGACCTGCTCGATGTGGAGTTTTTACGCTGGCTGTATACAGCGTGTACCCGCACCACCCACGAATTGTTCCTCGTCAATTTCCACGAGCGGTTTTTTATTTAAGTCGTAAGCTATAAGCCGTAAGTCGCTGACTATAATTGAAGATTTCAGATTCAAGGATAAAGGACTTAAGCCTGAGGACTTAGGGCTAAAAGCTATAAGAATATTACAATCGACCGTAAACAAACCAGCTGCTTTTTTGTACTAACACCAAGCACCAATCGTAACAACTGTCGTATGAAGGGAGAAAAGAGGGCTGGTGATGACAGCCCAAAGCCCGTGCTCCGTATGGTCGATGCCATGGTTATCATTGTTGGTATCGTCGTGGGGGCGGGTATCTTCCGCACGCCCTCACTGGTGGCGGCCAATACGGCAAGCTGGGAACTGTTCTTGTCGGTCTGGTTGCTGGGCGGCGTGGTCTCGTTGGTCGGCACATTATGCTATGCGGAGTTAACTACAGCATTTCCAAACACGGGTGGCGATTACCATTTCCTGATGCAAGCTTTTGGAAGGCGGTTTGCTTTCCTGTTTGCTTGGGCCCGGGTAAGCGTGATCCAAACGGGATCGATTGCACTGCTTGCTTTCATTGTGGGCGATTACGTCTCACCGCTGTATCACCTCGGCGCCTACTCTTCGGCGATATACGCCGCTCTGGTGGTGATTGCCCTCACCTTGGTCAACATCATCGGCGTCACATTCGGCACTGGCTTACAGAAAATCCTGCTGGCCATCCAGTTTTCCGGATTACTGCTGGTTATCATCGCCGGCTTCTTCATATCGCCAGCTCCCGCAGCACTTTCTGAGATACCCGCGGCGAGCGAGGGCAACAATACCGCGCTGGGCCTAGCCATGGTGTTCGTACTGCTTACCTTCGGCGGCTGGAATGAGGCTGGTTATATATCGGCCGAGCTACGGTCGGGCAGCCGCAAAATGGTGCAGGTGCTCGTAATGAGCATACTGGCAATCACCGTGATATACTTGTTGATCAACGGAGCTTTCGTCCGTGTGCTCGGTATGGAGCGGATGGCGGCCTCAGACGCTGTTGGTGTCGACCTGATGCGGGTGACACTCGGCGAGCCGGGGGTTTTTCTCATCGGGGTACTGGTGGCCCTGGCAGCCCTCACCTCCGTCAACGCGACCATCTTTACCGGCGCACGGACTAATTATGCCCTGGGTCGCGATTTCAACGCGTTTTCGTGGTTGGGGAAGTGGCATGAAAAAACATCGTCACCGGTCCACGCATTGCTTGCCCAAGGCATCGTTGCCTTGGCGCTTATCGGCCTTGGTGCAATGACGCGCGACGGATTCCAGGCGATGGTCGATTTCACGGCGCCCGTATTCTGGTTCTTTTTCCTGACCATCGGCATCTCCCTTATGGTGTTGCGGAAGAAAAAGCCCCACGCCCCACGGCCATTCAGCGTCCCGTTGTATCCAATCACGCCGATTATATTCTGCGGATCGTGTGCGTATTTATTGTACTCAAGCTTGATGTACACCGGTGTGGGCGCACTGGTGGGTGTAGCTGTTCTGTTATTGGGCATGTTATTTTTCTTTATCATACGATAAGGCTTTGCCGCACAGCAGCGTTAGGGCGTACCACACATTTTAACCAACATGATACATAGGTAAACAAAACAATACCAGCAATCGCTTGTTTTCCCTCTGGTTAGCCCGATATGCTACCTTGGATATGCTAATATAAATCAATAAAAATAACACAAAAAGATGAGCGCAATGAAAAATTGGTTGATTGTTTTGCTTGTGGGTGTATGCACGGCTGCCTATGCCCAGAAAACCGAATTGGATGTACCTTACGTACCCACCGATCAGAAAACGGTTGAAGAAATGTTGAAGCTGGCTGGCGTAAAGCCGGGAGATGTGGTTTACGACCTCGGATGCGGCGATGGCCGTATTGTCATCACGGCAGCCGCGAAATTCGGCGCTACCGGTGTAGGTGTAGACCTCAATCCTGAGCGGATCAAAGAAGCCAATGCAAATGCTGCGGCCGCAGGCGTAACCGATAAGGTAACATTTGTATTGGGTGACCTTTTTGAATTCGACTTCAGCAAAGCCAACGTGGTAACGATGTACCTCCTGCCGTCGGTGAACCTGGCACTACGGCCGAAACTCCAAAAGGAGCTGAAACCCGGAAGCCGCATCGTGTCGCACGATTTCGACATGGGCGATTGGAAACCCGAAAAGACGGTCCGTGTGGGTACCCACGACACCATTTTTTTATGGACGATCAAGTGATAGCCGGTAGCCATCACGAAATCAACGACTGTCCGAAGCGGCACCTTCTTTCTTGTTCCAAAGATAATACACCGGTATGCCCAGCAATACGATGATCAGTCCCGGCCAGGTAAAGGTGGGTTGGTAGATCAAAAGGCCCACGCAGATGGTAAATGCCGCCACCACATACAGCGCGGGTAATACGGGATAGCCTACGGCCTTATACGGCCGCTCGGCATCGGGAAGCTTACGACGTAGGATAAATACACCGGTGATAGTGAGTGCGTAAAAAATCAATACGACAAAAATGACGTAGTTGAGCAGGTCGCCATACCGTCCGGTAAGGCACAGCACCGACGTCCAAATACACTGCGCCCAAAGGCCCCAGCCGGGCACCTCGAAGCGGTTCAATTCACCGGCCCTTTTGAAAAACAGTCCATCTTTAGCCATGGTATAATATACACGCGCGCCGGCCAGGATCAGACCGTTATTGCAACCAAACGTTGAGATCATAATCATCACGGCAATCACCAGTGTACCTACCTCGCCAAAGATGGCCTGCGCCGCCACCACCGCTACACGGTCGGCCGGCGCAGCCGCAATTGTTTCCATAGAAAGTGTGGCCACATACATTAAGTTGGCCGAAACATAAACAATGGTAACTATCAGTGTGCCAAGGAAGAGGCTCATCCCGATATTCTTCCGCGGGTTGCGTATTTCACCTGCAATAAAAGTAACATTGTTCCACGCGTCGCTAGAAAAGAGTGAGCCCACCATAGCCGACACAATGCCGGCAAACAGCGCCGCCCCCGCTATCGGCGCCGCCGTGCCGCTACTCACATCCCACCGTACGGCTTCCCAGGCCGTAGACCAATTCGCAGCCCAGATATCAGCGTTAAACGCACCAAAAAGCCCCATGACTATCAGTCCGCCCAACGAAAGGATTTTGACTATCGTAAAAACAGTTTGGATAACCTTCCCGTTTTTGACACCCCGTGCGTTTACCCACGTGAGGACAACTATCGTAGTGATAGACACCAGTTGGGCCGCATTGATTTTCACAATCCCCAAGTTCCATAATATATTTCCATCGCTTAATACGGGAAAGATGTAGGAGGCAAACTTGGCAAAAGCCACCCCCACCGCAGCAATGGTGCCTGCCTGGATAACCATAAAAAGCGACCACCCGTAGAGGAAAGCAACAAACCGGTTATATGCCTCCCTCAGGTACACATACTGGCCACCGGCCCGCGGAAACATGGACGACAACTCTCCATAGCTCAGCGCTGCGATAATAGTGATCACACCCGTAAGTACCCAGATAAAAATAAGCCAGCCAGCACTGCCTACATTCCGTACGATATCAGAGCTTACAATAAAAATCCCGGATCCGATCATCGATCCGGCCACCAGCATGGTCGCATCGAGCAGTCCCAGCTCACGCTTCATGTCATTATGTTGTTCGTCGGAGGCATGCATCAAGGTTCGTTCAATTTATCCGATTAGTTGTGCCGAAAGTAGGCAAATAATATGAAATCACGGAAATAAATTTGTTTATTGCGATAAGCATCTTATTTTTGGCGACTCTTTGTTAGGACCTATTTTGACAATGAAGAGATTTATGGACAATTGAATTGGTTATAATGGAATTTTTACAAGAAAATTTGATTTATCTCATACCCGTATTGGGTTTGGTGGGCATCATCGTGATGATTGCTAAATCAGCATGGGTGAGCAAGCAAGACGCGGGCGATGACAACATGAGGTCGCTTGCCGGCCACATCGCCGATGGCGCCATGGCATTTCTGAAGGCCGAGTGGAAAGTACTTTCGTACTTCGTAATCATTGCGGCTCTCCTGTTGGCCTGGTCGGGCACGCTGGTAGAAACCTCATCGTGGGTTATTGCCATTTCGTTCATCCTCGGCGCATTTACCTCTGCCTTTGCCGGCTACATCGGCATGAATGTAGCTACCAAAGCTAACGTGCGGACCACCCAGGCTGCGCGTACGAGCCTCACCAACGCACTCAAGGTGTCGTTCGCGGGCGGTACCGTAATGGGATTGGGCGTAGCTGGCCTGGCCGTATTGGGAATGGGCGCGCTATTCATTGTGTTTTATCAAATCTACGTGGTAAGTACCGGCGGCAGTGTAAACGGGCTTGAAATGGAAAAAGCCCTGGAAGTGCTTGCCGGCTTCTCGTTGGGTGCTGAGTCTATTGCACTTTTTGCCCGTGTAGGCGGCGGTATTTATACCAAAGCAGCAGACGTGGGTGCCGATCTCGTCGGTAAAGTTGAGGCAGGCATTCCTGAAGACGACGTGCGCAACCCGGCTACAATTGCCGATAACGTAGGCGATAATGTGGGCGACGTTGCCGGTATGGGTGCAGACCTTTTCGGTTCATACGTAGCCACCATATTAGCCACCATGGTATTGGGACGTGAAATTGTTTCAGCAGATAACTTCGGAGGTATTGCCCCCATCCTACTGCCCATCCTGATTGCCGGGCTGGGGCTTATTTTCTCGATCATCGGAGCATCTTTGGTCAAGGTCAAAAATGATCAAGGTGACGTTCAACAGGCACTCAATATCGGCAATTGGTCGTCGATTATCTTCACGGCGATAGCATCATATTTCGTAGTAGGCTGGCTACTGCCCGAGCAACTCGAACTGCGCGGCGTATCATTCACATCGATGGATGTGTTTTTCGCGATTGTCGTAGGCCTCATCGTTGGGGCACTCATGAGTATCGTCACCGAGTATTATACAGCTATCGGTAAACGTCCGGTCAATTCCATTGTGAAACAATCGTCTACGGGGCATGCCACCAACATCATAGGTGGACTATCCATCGGGATGGAGTCTACGGCTATTCCCATCCTCATACTCGCTGCGGGCATTGTTACCTCGTATGCGTTTGCCGGGCTTTATGGTGTTGCCATCGCAGCGGCCGGGATGATGGCTACTACAGCCATGCAATTAGCCATCGACGCGTTCGGCCCCATAGCAGACAACGCCGGTGGGATTGCAGAAATGAGCGGGCTACCTAAGGAGGTGCGTGAGCGTACAGATAAGCTGGATGCTGTCGGGAATACCACCGCCGCTACCGGCAAAGGGTTCGCCATTGCTTCGGCAGCGCTGACCGCCCTCGCCCTGTTTGCCGCTTTCGTGGGTATTGCCGGCATCGATGCAATCAACATTTACAAAGCGCCGGTACTGAGTGCCCTCTTCGTCGGCGCGATGATTCCATTTATCTTCTCGTCGCTCGCCATTGCAGCGGTAGGCCGTGCGGCCATGGCCATGGTAGAAGAAGTACGGCGCCAATTCCGCGAAATACCCGGTATCATGGAGTATAAAGCAAAGCCCGAATACGATAAGTGCGTAGCCATCTCGACAAAAGCTTCTATCCGTGAGATGATCCTCCCCGGTGCTATTGCACTGGTTGTTCCTCTCTTGGTGGGCTTCGGTTTCCAAGGTGTATTTGAAGACACATCTTCGGCCGAGATATTGGGTGGCCTGTTGGCCGGAGTCACCGTATCGGGCGTATTGTTGGGTATGTTCCAAAACAACGCAGGTGGAGCATGGGACAATGCTAAAAAATCGTTTGAAGCAGGTGTTGAAATCAATGGCAAGATGGAATATAAGGGATCGGATGCCCACAAGGCTTCTGTAACCGGGGATACCGTGGGCGACCCATTCAAGGATACTTCCGGGCCCTCCATGAATATCCTGATCAAACTGATGTCTATTGTGTCGCTGATCATCGCGCCGCATATCAGCGTGGGCGGAGGCCAAAGCCACGCAGTGGAAACCACCGTTGATACGCAGGAAAAGGTGATTGTGTACGAAGCAGCTGAAGTAGACGGAAAATCCACAGTCTCTTTGTTTTAAGATTCCACAGCAGTACTGATTATTGTGACAGCAACATATTTAAGAGGGTGCCGGATACCATTTCGGCACCCTCTTTTTTATGCGGCTAAACTGGCAGGAATGCATCGCTGGGTTATCTGGGGGTGCTGATGTGTGAAAAAAATTGCTTTCATTACTAAGAAAAATTTGTAGGTTTGGCCATACACTGACGAATTACCTGAATTGTAAAGGAGAATAGTATGTTATTTAAAAAATCGATTCCAACCTTAATCGCAGAGGCCGCGGAGAGTGGCGAAGGAACACTGAAACGGACATTAACGAGTAGTGGGTTGGTTGCGCTGGGCGTTGGTGCTATCATCGGTGCCGGTCTCTTCTCACTTACCGGTATAGCTGCTGCTGAGAATGCGGGCCCTGCCGTGACGATCTCATTTATCATTGCCGCCACGGGCTGTGCATTCGCCGGGTTATGCTACGCCGAGTTTGCCGCCATGATTCCCGTGGCAGGAAGCGCCTATACCTATTCTTATGCCACCATGGGCGAATTTGTAGCTTGGGTAATCGGGTGGGATTTGGTACTCGAGTACGCCCTCGGTGCCGCTACGGTGGCATCGAGTTGGTCTCAATATTTTGAACAGTTTTTATCCGAATTCGGTATCCATATCCCACACGCCTTCCTCCACGGCCCCTGGGAAGGGGGTATTGTGAACATACCCGCCATCATCATCGTTTGCCTCCTGTCGTTGCTGCTCATGCGGGGCACGCAGGAGTCGTCGTTCGTCAACAACATACTGGTAATCGTGAAAGTAGCGGTGGTGCTGATATTCATAGCGCTGGGCTGGAGCTTCATCAATCCGGCAAACCACGTGCCGTTCATCCCTGCAAACGAGGGGGAACAAATGCTCAAATCGGGCGAACTAGGTTTCTTTGAGTTTTTCCGAAGCGACTATTTCGGCCAATACGGCATCAGTGGTATCATGCGGGGTGCAGGTGTGGTATTCTTCGCTTTCATCGGATTTGATGCGGTAAGTACAGCTGCGCAAGAAGCCAAGAACCCGCAAAAAGGAATGCCTATCGGCATCATCGGGTCACTCATCGTTTGTACAGTCCTTTACGTACTGTTCTCTTTTGTGATGACCGGACTGGAAAACTACCAGGCATTTGCCGGCGACGCTAAGCCCGTAGCCACGGCATTCGCAAAAACGGGATATACCTTTCTGAATACCGCCTTAATCGTAGCCATCCTCACTGGTTACACCTCAGTGATGCTGGTGATGTTACTCGGCCAGAGCCGCGTGTTTTATACCATGAGTAAAGACGGGCTGCTGCCTAAGTTCTTCTCGGATTTGTCCAAAAGACAAACACCGTGGAAGACCAATGCCATATTCATGGTCTTCATCAGCATTTTCGCTGGGTTTGTTCCCGTCGCCGAATTGGGCCACATGGTAAGTATCGGAACGTTGTTTGCATTCACATTGGTATGCATCGGTGTGATGGTACTCCGCAAAACAAACCCCAATGCAGCACGGCCTTTCCGTACACCGCTGGTACCGTTGGTGCCGATACTCGGTATCGTCGTATGTATCGCGATGATGGCCTCCCTTCCCGTTGAAAGCTGGGAACGGCTAGCAATCTGGATGGCTGTCGGCATTGTTATCTACTTTTCATACAGCAGATACCATAGCAAGATACGGCTTGCTGAAAAAGCCAAGCAATCGCAAGACCCTACCGCGTAAGCGGGATAAACACAATGATTTTGTACTGCCTTCCATTTATATGGGAGGCAGTTTTTTTTATAGGCGATATTCACACCTCAACTGGATTGTTGACAAAAAATACGTTAGATAATAATTTGCTAACGCAAATTTAACACCTAAAAAGTTACCTTTGCAGCGTAACATACCATTCACCCCATGAATGAATCGTTTCCTAGCGCACGCGACATCATTCTTTTCAACAAGAAAAGCTGCATTTCACTGTTTACATCTGACTTTATCATTTTATTATTTACGCATGAACACAAAAACTACTAAATGTTTTGTACTGGCTGCTATGCTGATGCTGCTTAGCAACCATTCGTGGGCACAACGTGTGCTCACCGGCAAAGTTACCGACCGGGAGGGTCCCGTGGCCGGTGCCACTGTCCTGGTCAAAGGCACATCCAGTGCCACGGCTACAGACAGCGATGGGAATTTCAGCCTCTCTACCGACGTGGAATCGGGCGAACTGATTGTCCGTATCCTCGGTTTCACCAGCAAATCCGTGCCTTTTTCGTCGCAGGCAAACCTAGGCACCATCATTTTGACATCGTCCGACTCACAGTCGCTTGAAGAGGTAGTGGTTGTGGGTCGCGGTATCATAGACATCGCCGAAGACCGCAAAACACCCATCGCGGTATCTACGGTGTCGCGTGCAGAGATCTTGGAAAAAGGGGTTGGGAACGTCGAATTCCCCGAGATCATGAAAAATATCCCCTCTGTGTTCATCACCAACCAAGCGGGCGGCTTTGGCGACAGCCAGAACTTCCTCCGTGGGTTCGACCAATCCAACACGGCTTACTTATTGAACGGACAGCCGATCAACGGCATGGAAGACGGCAATATGTACTGGTCGAACTGGAGCTCCATAGCCGATATCGCTAATGCTGTGCAGGTTCAACGCGGTCTGGGCTCTTCCAAATTGGCCATCTCCTCCGTGGGCGGAACGGTCAACATCGTGACAAAAGCCACCGATATGCAAGAAGGCGGTTCAGTACGATTCATCACCGGAAACTATGGCTACGCCAAAGGAACCGTTTCATACAACACCGGGCTACGCGGAAAGTGGGGTTTCTCCATGTTGCTCGACTACTGGCGCGGCGATGGGAAATATGCTAAAGGCACCGCAGGCGAAGGACAAAGCTACTTCTTCTCCGTAGGCTACAAACCCAACGAGCGGCATAATTTCAATGTCATGGTATTCGGCGCGCCGCAATGGCACGACCAGAATTATTCCAAAGCATTGGAAACTAGCCGTAACTCAAACGGAACCATCCGAACCCCAGGCTACGACATCACCGGTATCAAAGGAAACTCCAACTACGGTTACCTGAATGGCGAAGGCCTCGCCATCCGTAAAAACTATTACCACAAGCCGGTTGCAAACTTCAACTGGGACTTTGACATCAACGAGAAATCGTCGTTGTCTACCGTAGTTTATGCATCACTGGGACGTGGCGGTGGCGCAGGACCCCTGGGAAATGGACTGAGCTTCATCGGCCCCGAATTCGGCGGCGGTTACCTGTCTGATGGTTCGATTAACTGGCAGGGTGTTGTAGATTACAACGCGACCATTGCTAACGGCATCGGCGCTGGTCGTGACGGGTCTATGCTGCGTGCATCTGCCAACAACCACGCCTGGTATGGTCTGGTAACGAATTACAACTTCGATACCCAGCGCTATTTTACCTTTAACGTGGGTGCCGACATCCGTTTCTACCATGGCGACCACTTCCAGCAATTGGTCGACAAATTAGGACTGCAAGCGTGGAACGCTCCGAACGCCAACCGCGGTGAGGGCGATTACCTGGTCACGAAGACTTTCAAAGCCAACCCATGGACTGCCTTATTCAACCCTGCCGCTGAAGAATACCGCGTGGGCTACGACAACTCCGAGCAAATCAATTACCAAGGCGTATTCGGGCAGGCTGAGTTCAGCAATGGCATCGTTTCGGCGTTCGTCCAAGGGGCAGTTTCCAACCAGTCCTACCAGAAGTTCGACCGCTGGAACTACGCCGGCGGCCAAGCCGAATCACCTGTAGAAAACAAGCTAGGTTATAACGCCAAAGCGGGCCTCTCATTCAATTTCGAAGAAAACCACACCATCTTCGCAAACGCCGGGTTCTACTCCCGCCAGCCGTTCCTGGATAACGTATTCATCCAGAACACGGTGGATTTCACCGATCCGGTGGTAGACAACGAAGAGATTTTGGGCCTTGAAGCCGGATACCGGTTTACGACCACTAACTTGACGGTCAACCTGAACGGCTACTACACGTCATGGGCAAACCGATTCCTCCTGTTTGGCGGATCTTATGGCAATGACAATATAGATGGTGCTTACCTGCTTACCGGCATCACCCAGTTGCATAAGGGGTTGGAGCTCGATTTCCAATCGTATATCACACCCAGCTGGATGCTGCGTGGGTATGCCACGGTGGGCGACTGGCAGTACGACGGAGAAACACCGTTCCGCTTCCGTGAAGAAGTAAATTCTGAGATTATCGGTACCGGCGATTTGGATTTGTCAGGTGTTAAAGTGGGCAATGCGCCGCAGACCTCCTTTGGCTTGGGCACCAAATACAACATCCTCCCCGACCTATCGGTCGATGTGGATTTCAACTTCTACGACAATCTATACGGCCAGGTAAATCCCGAAGATGTGGTTGGCGCCGCGCTTGACAATGAAGTTTATGCTTCTGAGAAGTTGGATGGCTTCGGCATTGTGGATGCCGGCCTTTCATACACTTTCCGCTTAGGTGTCCAGCGGCTTAAATTCAGGGGCAACGTGTACAACGTGTTCAATAAAGAGTACTTCGGCCGTAAAGACGGTTTCGGGTACTTTTACGGCTTGGGCACCACTTGGAATGCCGGGCTCACCTACAGCTTCTAAAACCCGTATCTAAAACCGGCATAACGGGCCGTTCCTTTGTGGGGACGGCCTTTTTTTATGAGTTATAGTGGAACTCGTCCACATAAGGGAGCTCCATCATCGCATTGTTGAATTCGCTCAGGTTTCTCCGATCGGCCATCAGCTCAAAGACCACCGATAACTTACGCGAGCGCTTGGCAACCGTTTTGCGGGTATACCTTATGCGATGCTCGTCCATCACCTGCTTCAGCTTCTCCAGGTTGCCGGTATCCATATCCTGGAAACCCACATAGATGGTCCTCGTCAGAAACAACCGCTCCATCCCCTTCTCAACCTTGTGGAATATCGATAAGACAACCACCGTAATCACCGAAATGGAGAGCGCCAGGCTGTAGTAGCCGATTCCCGCCGCCATGCCGATGCCGGCCACTACCCAGATAACCGCTGCGGTAGTGAGGCCCATCACCGAAAACTTATCCTTGAAAATGACACCTGCGCCGATAAAGCCGATTCCGGTGATGATATTCGCCGCGATGCGGTCGTCGCTGCCCACCCCAAACCGGGAAGCGATGGTAAATACCGTAGCTCCCAAGCATATCAATACAATGGTGCGGAAACCTGCCGACTTATTCTTGTATTCACGTTCAAGCCCTACCAAGCTACCCGCCAAAAGGGATATCCCGATAGCCACCAGGTCATTATTTTCGGGTAAAAATTCCATTAGTCCAGATAAGCGTATGTAATCCCTTCACCGCCCCGGTCGGGATGTTCGTCCTCCATCCGCGTCACTTCACCGTACTTGCGCAAATACTCACGGATAAATTTACGCAAAATACCGTCGCCTTTTCCATGCACGATTTTCAAGCTCGGGAACCCCATCATCAGCGCCCTGTCCAGGTGCTTCTCAATTTCTGAAAGCGCCGCTTCGGTGCGCATACCGCGTACATCCACCTCCGGACTGAAACTGGTTGCACTTTCAACCAATGAAGTCTGGTTTGACCGACGGCCGGCACCTTTCTGCTTTTTTTTGTCGATCAACACCACGTTGCTGCGCTTTTGCACTGTGCGGAGCTCACCCATAGCCAATACGAGGTTGTTTTTTGCTGTACTGATAACTTCTGCCTCATTCCCCGTTCCCAGTATTTTAACCCAATCGCCCACTTGGATAGTAACCGGCTCGGCTGCTTTTTGTTTTGCTGCCACCACGGGCTTCTCTTTCGCCGTATGTTTGTCCAGCTCCTTATTCAGCTGTTTACGGAGTTCCTTGGTTTTGGCTTTATCGGCCTGGCTTTCGCGGATGCCAGAGATGGTGTTTTCCACCAGCTTATTAGCATTACGTATGATGTCACGTGCTTCCTCCCGCGCCTTGCCGAGGATGGCTTTTTTATTTTCCTCCAAGTAAGCCTGCAGCGCTTCATTTTCAGCTTTTAGCCTTACAAGCTGCCTTTCTTTTTGGCTAAGGGCCACTTTCGTGTCATGCACTTCTTTCTTGTCCCGTTCTAAATCCACCAACAGCGTATCTACCCGCTTCTGCTGCACACCGATCTTCTGCTTTGCCGCATTCAAAATACCCTTGTCCAAGCCAATCTTTTGGGCGATCTCGAACGCATACGAACTACCGGGCTTACCGGTTTGCAGGATATACAGCGGCTGCATGGCTACATTATCAAACAGCATGGAGGCATTCTCAATCCCTTCGGTATTGCTCGCGAAAACCTTCAAATTCGAATAATGGGTAGTCACCACTCCGCGCACCTGCTTCCGGTTGAGCACTTCGAGCACCGCCTCGGCTATCGGGCCGCCAAAAAGCGGGTCCGTGCCGGTACCAAATTCATCGATCAACACCAAGGTTTTCGCATCCGCATGCGCCGAAAAGTATTTCATTTTGGTGAGGTGAGCGCTGTACGTACTAAGGTCGCTCTCGATGGATTGGTCGTCACCGATATCCGCAAAAACACGGCGGAACACCCCCACGCGCGATGTAGGGTCGGCCGGGATAAGCAAACCTGCCTGGACCATGAGCTGCAGCAACCCGATTGTTTTCATACACACCGATTTGCCCCCTGCATTCGGTCCCGACACCACCAGGATGCGCTGGCCCTCGTCGATGGTGGCATTCAACGGCACCACGGTGTGTTGCGTTCCCTTGAAATTAAGGAGCAGCAATGGGTGGCGGGCATTAATCAACGATATCGATGCATCGGTCACCAATTCGGGCATATCGGCATCGATATCAATGGCAAACATCGCTTTAGCTCGAACGAAATCTACCTTGGCGAGCAGCCGGTGATAGTCAATCAGCAGTGGCACATGCGGTCTGATTTCATCGGTAAGGGCGGTGAGGATACGTACGATCTCCCGCCGCATGTCAAATTCCAGGTCGCGCACCTTATTATTGAGGTGGAACACTTCTTCGGGCTCGATATAAGCAGTCTGGCCGGTCGCCGATTCGTCGTGTATCCATCCCTTTATCCTGCGCTTATGCTCGGCGAGCACCGGTATACATAGGCGGCCGTCACGTACGGTCAGATTTCCATCGGCTGTCCACCCCTGCTGTTGTGCTGTACGGAATACCACATCTATCCGTTTTCTCGCTTCCTGCTCCGCCTTGGCAATACTGGTGATGATATCGGCCAGCACCGGCGATGCGTTGGATCTCACCTGCCCCTTAGCGTCAATGACACGCTCGATAGACTTCAAGGTATCCTTTTCGATGGGGAGGTGCTCAAATAATGCCTCAAGGTTGACATACTGGCCCTCGCGCTCATTAAAGTAGCGGATAATCGCAAATACCGTCCGCAAGGAAAGCATCAGCTGGAAAAACTCCTCTTCCGAAAGGAACGTACCCGCCACCCGCACTTTTTCGGCCAGCGGCTGTATGGGATACAGGTGGTCTATGGGTAGCGGCGTATCATTGGTAAGTACTTCTTTGAATTCAACCGTTTGCCGTAAAAACCGATCGATCTGTTCGTAGCGCGTCTGTGGCTGTATCCGGTTTACGAGGGATTCACCCATATCGCTGAGGCATTTAGCGGCAATCAACGCCCTGATATCCGCAAAACCGAGTTTTTCTATGGCGTTATCCGGATAAGTCATTGTCAACTGATTTTCTTGATAGGCCTTACTGCGGGCCGGGTATACTCGTTCTCTTGCGGTGGAGGTACGGTACTCGGTTGGCTCAATGGCTTGGTTTCCGGCGCACTGTGGCCGTCCAAGGGAACAACATCCCTCAGCCCTATTGCCTCAAACAAGCGCTTCCGCAGTAAATCGTAGGTTACCGGTATGGGTTGTCCGTACTTCAGGCTATCGGGGCCGTCCAAACGCAGTAGGTACCGCTTGCGCTTGAAGTCCAGCGAGTCGCGGTTCACCTTCCGCAAGCTGTCCGTGCGATGTGCGTTCGCAATTGAGTCGGTCCGTCGCTGCTCGGCATACTTTTCTTCAATGGCCCGCTGCTCGGCCGTGTTGTACGCTTCCAGTCGTTTGTCAATATTGGCATACATCGTCTTCATCAACTCCGGGCGAGTCGAATAAAACTCGATGCTGCGCTCAAACGTGGTCGAGTCAATCCCGTAGTGGTTGAAAATAGCACTGTAATAAGCATCCCGGTAACTGCGTGCCGAATCGAGCGGCATAGCGGCAAGCTGGCCATCAGCCAAGTGCATATCCAACAAAAGAGGCTCCATTTGTTTCTGGGGCACGATACCTTCCGGCACCTTGCGCCCACAGGCGATACCAAACAACAAAATCGTTAATACGATGATTATCAGCCGCATGTAATTATCTTACCTCATCTATAGCTATATGCTTATCGCCTATTTGCCGATTCCCCCGAACTGTCCTTGATGGATACCCGTAGGTTTCGTAGTTTTGTGCAAACTTAGACAAATTGCAATTTAAATGCAATTACACAAAAGTAGTACCGTATTTATGGATATCGCCAATCAAATAAAAACTATCAACAACGAGCTAAGCCGTTTAAATGTCACACTGGTCGCTGTGTCGAAGACCAAGCCACCCGAGGTGATCCAGGAGGCATACGATGCCGGCCAACGGATTTTCGGCGAAAATATCGTTCAGGAACTGGTGGGTAAATATGATGTGCTCCCCAAAGATATCCAGTGGCACCTTATCGGCCACCTTCAGCGCAACAAAGTAAAATACATCGCTCCGTTCATTACGCTCATCCATTCCGTAGACAGCCTGAAGCTGTTGAAAGAAATCGATAAACAGGCTGCCAAAAACAACCGCGTCATCGATTGCCTATTGCAGATACATATTGCTGCCGAGGACACCAAGTTTGGGCTGGACCATGTGGAGCTTATTGAGTTACTGCGGTCGGAAGAGCTCGTGGGGTTAAACCATGTACGTATACGCGGACTGATGGGCATCGCCACCAACACCAGCAACGAGCGTGAAGTAAAGGCAGAGTTCGGCGAACTGAAGTCGCTGTTCGATGGTGTCAAAGTGAGCTTTTTCAAGGATGTGGATTATTTTGATATCCTATCCATGGGCATGTCGGCCGATTATAAAATTGCTATCGAGCAAGGTTGCACCATGGTGCGGCTGGGAAGTACACTTTTTGGAAACCGTTGAAAACGCTAGCCCCCCATATCCGCAAAGCCGCTGCCGCAGATTGTCCGCAGTTACTGGAGTTGGTCAGGGAGCTCGCACGGTATGAACGCGTTCCCGACGAGGTAACCGTAAGCCTGGCCGAATTTATCGATGCCGGATTCGGTGATAAGCCTGTATGGGAGGCATTCGTGGCCGAGGTCGACGGCCGCATTGTGGGCATGTCGCTCTTCTACATACGGTACTCCACCTGGAAAGGCCGCCGCCTCTATCTCGAAGACATCATCGTTACGGAAGCCATGCGGGGCAAAGGCGTGGGCAAGTTGCTTTTTGACGAAACCTGGAAGCTGTGTCAAGCACGGAATTATAACGGAATGGTATGGCAGGTGCTGGACTGGAACGAACCGGCCATCCGCTTTTACGAAAAATATGGAGCGACTTTTGACGGTGAATGGATAAATGTATCGCTCGCTGGTAATGCAACGACGAACGGGCAAAAAAAATAAACAATGGCGATTAAAAGGTTAACGGGATACTCCATTATTGTTGGTATGGCATTGGTATCGTGCCAGCCAAATACCAGCCAACAGGAAAGTACCGCCGTCCGTGGTGCGGCTGCCGATACGTTGGCTTATACGTACAAAAACTACCTCAAATACAGCGAGCATCTCATCAAGACAGGCGAGACCACCGACACGGCATTCTTTGATGCTTCCTATCCCGTATTCAGTGACTCGCTGGCAGACCGGTTCGTCCGGATAGCGTTACTGGGTAATGATAGCACCACGGTAGAAGATGCTGCAGCTACGTTTATCGGCGAATTCGACCGCTTTTACGCGTCAGATCCCTATCCACGGATATGGACTTCAGAGCTGCACGCCAAAGTATACCGCATTACCCCCTCCTACTTGTCGCTAACAATCCACGCATCGTCGTTTACCGGTGGTGCCCACGGCAATTATGCGACCATTTTCAAACACTACGATCTCCGGGCAGATGAATTACTTGCACTGGACGATATCGTAACCCGATCATACCAGAATGAACTGGCTGCCGTGGCGGAGCGTTATTTCCGGCGCCAGGAAAACCTCGGTGTCGACCAATCGCTCCAAGACGGGTACTTTTTTGACCAAGGGCGTTTCAGCCTGCCCGATAACTTCGCGCTGGAACAGGACAGTATACTGTTCTTATATAATATCTACGAAATAAAGCCATACGTAAACGGGCAAACGGAACTCCGTGTACCCTATGCCGATATCGAACGGCTACTAACGGATCGGGCAAAACAATTCATTGCTGAACTAAACACACAAGTTGAACCTTAATGCAAGTATTTAAATTTGGCGGTGCTTCTGTCAAAGACGCCGATGGCGTTAGGAATCTAGGCCGGGTTGTCCAAGCACATCAAGACCATGCACTGCTCATCGTGGTTTCGGCCATGGGCAAAACCACCAACCTTCTCGAAAAGCTCGTACAATACCACGTATATGGCACAGGCAATGCTGCCGACGTGCTTGCAGAAGCCCAGCAATACCACCATGCGATTGCTGAAGGGCTCTTTCCCGACCACCGCCACCCGGTACATAACGAAGTGGCCAACCGCTTCGTGGAAATCGAATGGATATTGGAAGAACCACCTATGGACCCGTACGATTACCTCTATGATCAAATCGTTGCTGTGGGTGAGCTGGTGTCTACCACTATCGTAAGCCATTACTTAAACGAAATCGGCCTGAAAACCAGCTGGGTAGATGCGAGGGACTATATCCTTACCGACAACACGCACCGCGAGGGCCGGGTGGATTGGAATACCACCACAGCACGCATCAACGAACAGCTACCTCGTATACTGGAAAACCAGCTGGTGGTGACCCAGGGATTCATCGGCTCTACGTCGGAGAATTTCACTACCACCCTGGGCCGCGAAGGGTCCGACTATTCTGCCGCTATTTTCGCCGCCTGCCTCGATGCCGAGAGCCTTACGATATGGAAAGATGTACCGGGCGTACTGAATGCCGACCCGAAATGGTTCGACAAGACAGAACTGATCCCCGAGCTATCGTATCTCGATGCCATTGAGCTAACCTACTACGGGGCTACGGTAATCCACCCGAAGACCATTAAGCCACTGAAAAACAAGAATATACCGCTGTATGTAAAATCTTTTGTTGATATCGAAAGCCGTGGCACACAGATCAAGAGCACGAATGAGTCGCTCCCGGTACCGTCGTTCATCTTCAAAGTAAACCAAGTGCTGATTTCTATTTTGCCAAAGGATTTTTCATTTATCGTTGAAGACAACCTGAGTGATATCTTCAGCCGCTTCCATGCCCATAAGATCAAGGTGAATATGATGCACAACAGCGCCGTCAGCTTTTCGGTGAGCATTGATAATACCGGCAGCAACGTAGATGCCCTGCTCGAAGACCTTCAGTCTCGGTATGAAGTGCAGCACCAGCACGGACTGGAACTGATTACCATCAGGTATTACAACCAGCAGACAATCGACCGGGTATTGGTAGCGAAGGAAATCATTATGGAACTCAAAGACAGCTACACCTGCCAGCTTTTGGTACGTAAACTGTAATCAGAAACCCGTATCTTTGCGCACATGACAACACGAACAAATCGCCTTTCGACACTTGCCGGCGTCCTTTTCATTTTGTTAGCCGCCGCATGCAATAATAGTGGTAATACGGAGCATTCATCCAGCCAGGTTGCTTCGAGCGCCGTACCCCAGCAGGCACATGCCGCCGCCGACCACCAACACCCCCACCAACCAGTGGCTCCGGCCAAACCGGCAGCCGCTATACCCGACTTTACATTCTACATTCTGAAAAGCGGCATCCGTTTCACGAAAGAAGACTTGGCCAAAACAGGGAATATCGTATTCATTCTATTCGACCCCACATGTGGCCACTGCCAACACGAAGCCAACGACATCGGGAACCACTATGACGAAGTAAAAAATGCGAACTTCTACTTCGTGTCTATGAACGATCCGGCCCTCATGGCAACATTCCTCCAAACGTGGGCGAAGCCGTTGGTTGGTAAAGAAAACGTAGAAGTTCTCTACGACCGGAGTGCCGATTTCATCAACAAGTTCCATATTCCATCGCAATACCCCGCTACCTACGTTTATGGTGCCAACGGGGAGCTAAAAGAATATTGGAACGGCGAGCGCAATATCAAAGAAATCGTCGCCGCCATCAACAAATAGCGCTACAGTCATGTTTTCGAATTATGCCTCGTAGGCGGTTGTTCACTGAATTTCCGCTTTAGTGCCGGAGCCGATGCTTTGGCCTCTTTTCGGTTATCCGGCGGGACCGCCTTTTGTGTCACCGCTTGCTCAGCCTTCCGCGGATGTCGTGCCGAATCTTCTGGCTTGAATTTTTCTTTCTCTCCCATACCGAATACAACCCGAATAGGGATAATTTGTTTCCCGCATACAGCGTAATTATGTACATTTGACTGCATAAGACCACAATAACACGAATGAACATGCTTAAAGTCGCCATCAATGGATTTGGCCGTATTGGCCGTAATACCGTGCGGAATATCCTGCTCCGCAAGCAGGACGAAATCACCGTTGTTGCTATCAACGATCTCACCGATGTACCTACATTAGCGCATTTGTTCAAGTACGATTCGGTGCATGGCCCCTATCCGGGCAGTGTGGTGGCAGATGGCGATAGGTTGGTCATTGATAACCACCCTCCTATCCGGATTGTACGCGAACAAATACCCGCGCAGCTGCCTTGGGCATCACTAGGCATAGACGTGGTTATCGAGTCGACAGGAAAGTTCACGGCAAAGCAACAAGCCACGCAACACCTCCAGGCAGGTGCCAAGCAGGTCATCATTTCAGCCCCCTCGGCAGATAAGGAGATCCCTACCGTTGTGCTCGGCGTGAATGATAGCCATATCGACTTACGCACACCGATCTTGTCCAATGCTTCGTGCACTACCAATAACCTGGCACCCTTGGTGAAGGTATTGGATGACAACTGGGGTATTATAGACGGCTATATCACTACGGTCCACAGTATGACGGGCGACCAAAGCCTGCACGACCGCCCCCACCGGGACCTCCGGCGGGCACGTGCCGCATCGGCGTCGATTATTCCCACCACTACCGGTGCAGCCAAAGCCATCACCAATGTATTTCCCCATCTCGAAGGTAAACTAGGAGGCGCCGGCATCCGCGTACCAGTGCTGAACGGGTCGCTCACCGATTTCACCTGCAACCTGCGGCAGCAGCCCACGGTGGCAGAAATAAACGCTACATTCAAAGAAGCAGCCAATGGTAGCCTGAAGCACGTATTGCAATACACCGAAGACCCTATTGTGTCTGTAGACATCATCAACAGCCCTTATTCGTGTGTGTTTGATGCACAGCTCACATCCGTAGTAGGCGGCCTCGTTAAAGTGGTGGGATGGTACGACAATGAATACGGCTATTCAAACCGGTTGGTGGATCTGCTGATCCGGCTGGCATTATAGGTTATTCAACTTTTCGAGTAGCGCCTCTTTCCGCCGTACGGACACATCTATTTCAGCACCATCGCGAAGGATAAGGTACCCGCCTTTGCCTTTATGGTATTTCTTGATATAGGCTAGGTTGACCAGATGCGAATTGTGAACCCTCATAAACCCGTGCGGTTCCATCATTTCTTCAAAATCCTTCAGTGTTTTCGCAACAACGAGACTCGTGTGGTCCGACAGGTGGATGGTCGTATAATTCACATCACTTTGGCAACGGACGATGTCGTCTGCCGCCAATAACGTCAGGCCCGTCATCGTCGGTACGGCAATCCGCTTCTCCCGCCTGTTGTAGCCATCGATATTCCGTTGCGTCATCTCGAAAAGAAGCTGCCGCTGCATACGGTCGGAGCCGTGCTTAGACGTTATCCGTCCCACAAGCTCAACGAGGTCATCTACATCAATCGGTTTCAGCAAATAGTCAAGCGCACTGAACTTAAACGCTTTGACTTGTACCCCTAGAAAATACTCGGTTAATTCACATTAGCTAATCACCCGGAGCGGAAAAAGAAAACGACAAAGAAACTAACAAGGGGCGACCGGGCAACTACGCTTATCAAAAATCCATTATTAACAAATAAAACAATGGCACAAACAATTAAATTAGGCAAACGCAATGTCAAAGTTTATCATTTTACCGGCAAAGTAGTCGGTGCATACAAGAATCTGGAAACCAAGATATCCGGCGGTGGTGGCGGTGGCGGCGGTGGATTCTCCTACAAAGGTACGGGAAGTACCGCCCCAACGTATACAAATCCTATCGAGTCGACAACATACGTCCACGATCAGCTCTTCCTGAAAGACAGGGAAGGAAATGAGCGCGCCTTGCAATTAGTGGATTTCGACATCGCTTGTCGCAAAGGCCATATCGTGACGGCCATGTGGGCAATTCCCGAAGGAAAGAAAACAGGATCTTATTTTACAATAATAAACCACTCTACAAATAGCAAGTTCACTCAAAGATCAGTAATAGAAAACATTGCTAAACGATATGTTCATCCCCTGCCGATAAGAAACGAATTGATTTATACGATTTGTATACTTGGCATTATCATGATGCTACAGAGCAAAACGCTTGTCGACATCGCATGGCAGACCATATTCATCCTGCTTTTTGTCATGGTTGGCATCTTGCTTTATTCAAGATTGGGCCTATGGCCGGAGGTAACGAATCGATTCTTCAAATCGGTTAACTATCCAGATGCCGAACGCTGGTAAAGCTATCGGTCAAGGGGACCTTCCGTGACTCTCTCCAAGCCTACGATTATGAAAACTGGCAGTGGAAAGATAAGCTTATCACGATTAACCAAGGCGAGTTCTTCGTGCCACGCCAATAGGAATCGACGTTTATGCCCTGCAAGCCGGTGCGTCGGTGGGTGGATTCCGATACGCTGATATAAATGATGACGGGATTATTAATAGCGACGACCGGACTACGTACGACTATATCGTATTGACAGCCGGCAAAACCGTGGCAAAAGATGTCGTTATCGGAAATTGATAACGTTCTAATTCTCACATCAGCAAAAAAGGGAAACCACTTGGCCTCCCTTTTCGCTAACAAAATCGATATCGGTTCTTAAAACGTTATTTCACTGCATCAACAACGGCTTTGAAAGCCTCTGGGTTGTTCATCGCCAAATCGGCAAGCACCTTACGGTTCAGACCGATATTCTTGGCATTCAACTTACCCATCAATTGCGAGTATGAAATTCCATGCTCGCGGGCTCCAGCGTTGATACGTTGTATCCACAACGCCCTAAACTCCCGTTTTTTGGTTTTGCGGTCGCGGTATGCGTACAACAAACCTTTTTCTACTGTATTCTTAGCAATGGTATAAACCTTGCTGCGTGCCCCATAATAGCCCTTGGCCATTTTGAGGATCTTCTTGCGTCTTCTTCTAGACGCTACTGCGTTAACCGAACGTGGCATAATTTTACTTTTTTTGGTAACAGGTGCCGTGTTTCGCAACGGACTTACAACCCAATACCCGGTTATTAATTACTAATTACTATGTACTAAATACTAATTACTATGTACTAAGTACTAAAAAACTACTTCCCGATTACAAGCATACGTTTCACGTTGCCCATATCGGCCTCAGACACTAAACCGGTCTGCGTCAGATTACGTTTCTGCTTGGTGCTTTTCTTGGTCAGGATGTGACTCTTAAAAGCATGCTTCCTCGCAATCTTACCTGTTCCAGTAAGCTTGAAGCGCTTTTTCGCACTGGAATTGGTTTTTACTTTTGGCATGATTACTAATTTTATATCGATTTGTCAGAAATTACTTTTTTGTAGTTGTTTTGGGTGCTACGGTAAGGAACATGCGCTTACCTTCCAATTTGGGCAGCAATTCCACCTTGCCATAATCTTCCAAAGCCTGGGCAAAACGCAGCAATAAAATCTCGCCCTGCTCCTTGTATACAATAGCGCGGCCTTTGAAATGCACGTAGGCGCGCACCTTCTCTCCCGCTTCCAAAAACTTGATGGCATGCTTCAATTTGAACTCAAAGTCATGGTCATTCGTATTGGGGCCGAAACGGATTTCTTTGATAACCGTTTGCTTTGCGTTGGATTTAATCTCCTTCTGCTTCTTCTTTTGCTCGTAGATAAACTTGCTATAATCAATGATTTTGCAGACGGGAGGCACAGCCTTTGGCGATATTTCTACCAAATCCAGCTCCAATTCATCGGCAAGTTCCAATGCTTTACGTGTGGGGTATATCCCTTGCTCTACATTGTCGCCTACCAATCGTACCTCAGGTACCCTGATGTGTTCATTGATACGGTGCTCCGGTTCCTTTTTTCTAAATGGCGGCCTCGGGCCTCTGAATCCTGGTCTTTTTAATGCCAAACGCTAAGTAAATTAAACAGTTATCTCTTTTATTAATTGCTCGCTAAACGCACTTACTGTCATCGCTCCCAAATCTCCCGTGCCGTGTTTCCTTACCGAAACCGTACCGCTTGCCTCCTCCTTCTCTCCCACAATCAGCATATAGGGGATTTTTTTCAATTCTGCATCCCTGATTTTGCGCCCTACTTTCTCGTCGCGCAAGTCCAGTAGGCCGCGAATATCGGAATTATTGAGCGATTCTAAAAGTTTTTTCGCATATTCTTCATATTTCTCCGACACCGGCAGGATGATGAATTGCTCCGGTGCCAACCACAGCGGAAACTGGCCTGCGCAGTGCTCAATCAACACGGCGACAAACCGTTCCAACGACCCAAACGGTGCGCGGTGTATCATTACCGGCCGGTGCTTCACATTGTCACTGCCGGTATATTCCAACTCGAACCGCTCCGGCAGGTTGTAATCCACCTGGATGGTACCAAGCTGCCACTTGCGCCCCAGCGCATCCTTCACCATGAAGTCGAGCTTCGGGCCATAGAACGCAGCTTCGCCATATTCCACCACCGTTTTGAGTCCCTTCTCATTGGCAGCCTCGATGATATCCTGCTCAGCACGGTCCCAGTTTTCATCCGTACCGATGTATTTACCCTTATTGTCGGGATCACGTAAGGAAATCTGCGCGGTATAATCTTCAAAACCCAGCGCACCGAATACGTAGAGCACCAAGTCGATAACCTTCTTGAATTCCTCTTTCACTTGGTCCGGGCGGCAGAACAGGTGGGCATCGTCTTGTGTAAATCCGCGCACCCGCGTCAAGCCGTGCAGTTCGCCGCTCTGCTCATAGCGGTACACCGTACCGAACTCCGCATAGCGAATGGGCAGGTCTTTATACGAGCGGGGTTTTGTTTTATAGATTTCGCAGTGGTGCGGGCAGTTCATCGGTTTCAACAAAAACTCCTCCCCTTCCTGCGGTGTGTGGATGGGCTGGAACGAATCTGCCCCGTATTTCTCGTAGTGCCCGGAGGTGACGTAGAGGTTTTTATGCCCGATATGCGGTGTTACCACCGGCTCATATCCGGATTTAATCTGTGCCTGTTGCAGGAAATCGATCAACTTCTGGCGCAGCCTTGCACCTTTGGGCAGCCATAGCGGCAGCCCCAGCCCTACTTTTTCCGAGAAAGCGAATAGCTCCAGCTCCCGCCCCAGTTTGCGGTGGTCGCGTTTCTTGGCTTCCTCGATCATGTGCAGGTAGTCGGCCAGTTCGCCGGCCTTGGGGAAAGTGACGCCATAAATCCGTGTGAGCTGCTTGCGGCTTTCGTCGCCACGCCAATAAGCGCCCGCCACATTCGTCAGCTTCACGGCCTTGATAAAACCCGTGTTCGGTATGTGCGGACCCCGGCACAAGTCGGTAAAATTGCCCTGGGTATAGAACGTGATGCTACCATCGGGCAGGTCTTTGATCAGATCCAGCTTATACTCGTCGCCCTTCTCCGTAAAGTAATCTATAGCCTCCGCTTTGCTTACCGGCTTGCGTGTATAAGCCGATTTCGTGCGGGCCAGCTCCACCATCTTATCCTCGATCTGCTTGAAATCGTCTGAGGAGAACTCGCGGTCGCCAAAGTCCACGTCGTAGTAAAACCCGGTTTCTATAGCCGGGCCGATACCGAATTTGATACCCGGATACAACGCTTCCAGCGCCTCGGCCATCAAGTGGGCAGATGAGTGCCAGAATGTGGACTTGCCCTCCTTGTCGTTCCAGGTAAGCAGGCGTACCGTGGCATCGTGCTCAATGGGGCGCGAGGCGTCCCACACTTCGCCGTCCACTTCCGCCGCCAACACATTGCGGGCCAGTCCTTCTGAAATGGATTGTGCGATTTCCATCGCTGAGGTTCCCTGCGCGTACTGCCGCACGGAACCATCCGGTAGGGTAATGTTCATCATTTACAACTATGACTTCCTGTTTCTAAAAAAAACAAATAAACCACAATACAAGTGTGATTGTCAGTTCGGGGGCAAAGGTAACGAAACGAAATGATTTATTTGTACCTTTGCACTTCCAAAAGAGGCATGGCACACCAAGTTCCAGAAGACGGCACATTACTTCCACTGATGGAAGAGTTTTACACCATTCAGGGTGAGGGTTACCATACGGGCAAAGCGGCCTATTTCATCCGCCTTGGTGGGTGTGATGTGGGTTGTCACTGGTGTGATGTCAAAGAAAGCTGGGATGCCGAGCTCCATCCGCTCACCACTGCGGATGCAATCATCGAACACGCGAAGCAACACCCTTCCAAAGCGGTGGTGGTAACCGGCGGCGAGCCGCTGCTGTATAACCTCGACTACCTTACCCGTGGCCTGCAAGCTGCCGGCATCCAGACATTTATCGAGACCTCCGGCGCATACCCACTAAGCGGCCATTGGGACTGGATATGCCTCTCGCCCAAAAAGTTCAAAGCCCCCCTGCCCGATGTGATTGCCGCCGCCGGCGAGCTGAAGGTCATCGTATTCAACAAAAGTGATTTCGCCTGGGCCGAGCAATATGCTGCATTGGTATCCACCGCGTGTAAACTTTACCTACAGCCCGAGTGGTCTAAAGCCGACGTGATGACGCCGTTGATTGTGGATTACGTCATGCAAAACCCCAAATGGGAAATCTCGCTGCAAACCCATAAGTACCTGAATATTCCGTAAATCGCTACCCAGGAAGCAGATACGTCTCTTTATTAGATACGACTAGAGGCCTTCATCTGTGTGAGGGAGATAGGCCAGGAATATCTCTGTTTAAAGGCCCAATTGGAAAGATAGCGCACTAAGTATTTCATCCTGTAGTGCTAAATCCTCAATATCATCGTATTTTAGTGACAGTCTTCGTTTGTCCAAAGTCCGAATTTGATGGCAAAGGAGGATTGACTCATGAGCTAGATTGAGTGTTCCGGCTGACAATAACACCTCGTTTGGGTACACCGTTCGACCCTGTTTTCGACTGGTAATCGGAATCACATTCACGCAATTAAGCAAGGCATTCACGTCGTCATCGCTTATCACCAGCACCGGCCTGGTTTTACCTTGTTCCGAACCGATAACGGGATCTAGGTTTGCACGGAATATGCCCCATCGATTAATCTTCATAAAGACTCTTCGTCAATGGGGTCGAAATCCTGTGCTATTTCCTGTATGTCACGCTGAAACAACGGATCCTTGACTGACTTCTTCAGTAACGCTAATTTTTGCTTCCGGCCTGCAGCCTGCTCATCTTCGACAGTTACAAGCACACGTTTCCCTATTGTAAAACGAGGGGGGAGTTTTACAACCAAAACACTATCTTTTACCGTTAAAACCTGTCTCAATGTCATAGCTGTACGTTTGAATTAAAACAAAAATACCCAAAAACTGTGAAATTCAAAAATGTCAATAGTCTCAATACGTAGCACAAGGCCTCAAAATCGCCGGTTCCCCAAGCTTTCTTACAGCACTTCCGGTTTTTGGCTTACCGCTTTAGCCGTTCGCTGCACATTTACGTCCTGAATTCTGCCCAAAGCGGAAAATGGTCACTGATACGCCATGAGAGTTCAGAATTGGTGTACCCCCTGGCCACCAGCATGGTATCACGGAAATCATAAGCCCCGCCCCTATTGTACGTTAGGGAAACCTCCCCCTCGAACCAGGCGATCTGGTCGTAAAATGAATAAGACTTCTTGAAGACGGTACGATCGATGTCTTGCAAGTCGGCAGGCACATGCAGACCCCGTGATATGAATGCATCGTAGGTGGGGTCGCCCGCCTTTACGATGTTAAAGTCGCCCAGCGCGATAAGGCTATGGTCCCATCCATGCAGCTCGTCGGCCCATTCACGTATCCAATCAGCGATGGCCCGCAATTCGGGGATCCGTTCCTCAACCGTGCCAAAGAGCACGTGCAGGGTGAGCAACACGAAGGTACGCCCACCCACCAAAAAGCTCACCGCATAGGGAGTACGGGCAAATTGCCGCCTTAATGAGCCATCATCTAACAATTTATTACGTTCCAGCACCTCGTCGGGAATCACAATCTCACACGCCAGACCAGATAGCTTCACTTTCCTCGTGTCGAATAGGAACGCCAGCCGCTCGCCATTACCGCGCGAGCCTTTGGTCACATCGGTCATCAGGAAACTCCAATGCGGGCCCAGCAATTTCAACGCATGGCGTAGGGCTTTGAAGTCGCCGGTCACTTCCTGCACAGCAATGATATCGAACCGCTTCAATACTTCAACGATACACAGCAGCGACTGCAGATCCCTTTTAGGGCTGCGGTTCTCCGCATCCCATTGTTCGGTGAGCCCACCGAACGCACGGATGTTCCAGGTGCAAATCAATACATTCTGGTCCAGTTTCTTAGCCGGGATAGTGGCTTCCAGATCTTCCCGCAGCATCCCCAGCTCTTGCTGGACGGCAACGGGCGGGGTATCCGTTATTTTTGGCATAATCCATTGGTTTATACTTACAAATGTAAGGTATCGAAACGAATAAACGAATACTCCGCTTGTCGGGGCGGCGTAACCACGTGCGGCAATTCATTTAAAAGCCCTATATTTAGATGCGCATAAAAACTAATTAAATCAAAATCATGATCAAACTCAGGGAAATTACCCGTTTCTACTGTTAGCAGACACATTATTACCTAGTTGAATACTGATTAACATGAACCCTTTTTTCCGATCACTTACCGTAATTGCCAATGGACCGATCGACAGTAAACCGGTTTTAAAAGGCTTGTATCTGCGCTTTCTTGAGCGTGAAAATCATTTGCCCATATCAGACACCCTATATGCAGCCACGCAGGAAACGGGTAATATCCGGCTGATGGAAATCAAGGGCGCCAGCGAGGCAGCCCAGGTGATAGAATTCCCTCGGGAAGAAGAAACCTTTTGTTTTGCCTACCAATTCATCGGCAACAGCGTCATCACCGCATCAGGGTCGTGGCCACTCAAATGGGGCCAGCATATCGGTTGCCGCACCCACACCGGCGAGAGGCTCCTTTGCCGCATAGACCGCGGGAAAACCTGGATACTGCTTATCAGTATATCCGGCGAGGCACTCCAGGCGATACGTTCGGAGTTTCCGACGCTTGCCCACAAACCCCGCTCACCCCTTACCATCGGCTATCGGCAAAAGAACCTGTTTGATAAGGTACAGCAGCTCAAAGGAGGCGCCTACTCCGTGATCAGCGACCTTGCCAAGTATGTGGAGATAATCGCCAGGGGAAACCAAACGATTATCCTGAGCGCTGGTTTCCGGCCTACCAAAGACCCGTCGCCAGACACCGGGGTGAACCCCAAAGCCGAGAACTTCACCGTGGAACCCCGCGGCTTGGGTACCCTGCAGGTGACGGCCAAGGTGGCGCCCTGGGAAAAGGTCCGCTACTACCAGTTCGAATACCGGAAAAAGGAAGCCGGGGCCGAGTGAAACCAGGTGCTGAGCCCAACCGCCAAGCTGGATATCGAAAACCTGGAAGCATTCCAGGAATACGAATTCCGCGCTTCGTATCTGGGTAAAAGCACGACGCCCAATTACAGCGACATCGTGTCGACGTTTGCGCTTTAACAGCGCGTTAACAATCCACCCGGTGTGCACACCGGGATGGATTGTTATTAAGATAAAAATGATTCGTAACTTTAGACCCATATAATGATGAAAGAGATCGTCAAACAACACCCGCTACGCCCCATTATCCTTGAGTTTGATGAGGATAAGCCAAAGCTTGATTTCGAAATCAAGGCGCTTGATGCTTATTACCGGCAGCACGACAGGACATGGGATGCCAAACAGCAGCTGCTTCAACACAAAGACGCCCTCTTCGCGTTGGAAGTGAAAATCACCGAGCTGGAGTACCTCCTGCTGCCCACCGAGCAGCAACTCGAGTTCCTGGAAGCAGGTTTCCAGCTTACGGACCAAAGCAAGCTTCCTTTCATTGAAGAGGAGTTTACCATTGATGTGGGCGATTTCAACAAAGGCGTCTTATACCACAACCAAGAACTGATCGAACTGCACAGTATGGTTGTTGCCGAACAGGAGTGGTTCAACGCATGGGCAGACCACATCTATGAAAACGAAGACTGGTTTGACGAGGAAGACGACATCGGACACCAACTGATCCATAAGGTCTTTAGGCACTATGAGGAGGTATCGGTAGACATCGTTTCATTGGATAGGGACCAGCAGGAGTTTTTCGACGCGGTGGGTGAAGTGACCGAACTTCAGAGCGAATACTTTGACTACGGCGAAGCTGTTTTCAAGTTGTACACGGCATTGCACGAACGGTCCGAAAAAGTTTACCGCAGGGCCGAAAGGCTCAATGATCATATCGACAAGAACATCCTGTAGTGGATGCCGATTGGCTCCGCGACCCCATCAGCAAAAGTGGCCATCCCGTGTCTCGGGATGGCCGCTTTTTTAAAGCCAAATCATCACTGTATCCTCATCCTTTTTTCTTAATTTAGTAAATAATAAATGGCTTGTGCTATTATCAAACAAAGCATTTGGAAATTGGAGCCGTATTACCCGAATTGACATTAAAAAACCAGTTGAAATGGAAACAACAAATGTGATACTCAACGAAAAAGGATTGGGGGTGGTGGAATTGCTGACTGACGGAAAGAAAGTCGGAAAAATGGATATTTCCGTGAAAGAGAAGGTATTGACAGTATACCATACTGAAGTGAGTCCAGAGCATGGCGGAAAAGGATTTGCTAAGTTACTATTGGGGAAATTAGTTGCCTATGCTCGGGACAACAACTTGAAAATCATACCGCTTTGTCCGTATGTACACGCTCAGTTTAAACGGAATCCCGAGGAATACAATGACATTTGGTTTAAAAAATAAAACCTAAAAGGAACCGGCCTAATGAAAAGGCGCCTCACCAACAAGACAAAGGAATCATGACAAACGACTATCTGGACAGCGTAAGAAAGCAATTTGAATATTACAGAATGCTTGGCGACAAAACGTTTTCGCAGGTACCCGACGATAAATTGTTTTGGCAATACAATGACGACAGCAACAGCATCGCAACAATCGTAAAACATCTTTGGGGAAATATGCTTTCACGGTGGACAGACTTTTTGACTTCAGACGGAGAAAAAGATTCCCGGAACAGAGATGCTGAATTTCTAAATGACATAACAAGCAGGGAAGAACTTCTAAGCAAGTGGAACGAAGGCTGGGCGTGCCTTTTCAACGCTATCAACTCATTGACGGCAGATGACCTTGACAAAATCATATACATACGCAATCAAGGACACTCCGTAACCGAAGCCGTTAATCGGCAACTCGCACATTATACATATCACATTGGACAAATTGTGTTCTTAGGAAAAATGCTGGCAGAAAACGGTTGGACGTCGTTATCCATTCCCAAAGGTAATTCGCAAACATTTAACAAAGAAAAATTTTCAAAACCAAAGCAACGGCAACATTTTACAGACGAATTTCTAACCGACAAAGGGAAATAAAAACAGAACCGCTAACAAGCAGTTCAGCAAATAAAAAACCCCTGCTATCTTGAAATAGAGGGGAATTTCATCAGTTTGATGGTGAGCCGACGATGGGATTCGAACCTACGACCTACGCATTACGAATGCGTTGCTCTACCAGCTGAGCTACGTCGGCAGCAGCAAGATTTTTGCCGCTGCAAACATACGTAAACTTGTTTTTTTCTACAAGTATTTTCGACAACTCACACCAGTGCCGCCGTCAGCTCAATCTTGGTATCCAGCAGCTTCGAAATCGGGCAGATGGCCTTGGCATTTTCCGCGATCTCCTCAAATTCGGATCCGGAAATCCCTGCAACGGTCCCTTTCAGGTCCAGCTGTATCAGCGTAATGCTGCCGTCTTCGAACGTTACCTTGGCACCCACACTGAGGTCGGTCGGCTCATAGCCTTTTTCACTGAGCAGAAAGCTGAGCTGCATGGCGAAACAACCTGCGTGTGCCGCCCCAATCAGTTCCTCGGGATTGGTACCTACCCCGTCTTCGAAGCGCGTTTTGTAGGAGTAGGTCGTCTGATTCAGTACCGTACTCTGTGTGCTTACGGTACCACTGCCGTCTTTTCCGGTACCCTTCCATTGGGCACTGGCTCTTCTAATAAATTTCATAGTTGTTTTGATTATGCGATAAAGTTATACTTGAATAACACACATTCCCCCGAAATTGTTTATAAATTCGCACCATGGACGGGCTGATTTATTTCGACAACAATGCAACCACACCGCTGGACCCCGGCGTACTGGAAGCGATGATGCCGTATTTCACCACACATTATGCCAATGCTTCCAGCCTGACACACCGGGCAGGGCGGACAGCTGCGGCTGCGGTAGACACAGCGCGGGAACAAGTAGCGGCGCTGATCGGGGCATCGCCAAAGGAAATCACGTTCACATCGGGGGCAACCGAAGCTATCAATACTGCCATAAAGGGGGTCTTCGAACACTACCAAAGCAAAGGCAAACACATCATCACCTGCCGCACCGAACACAAAGCGGTGTTGGATACACTCGCATACCTGGAAAAAAAAGGGGCCGAAGTTACCTACCTGCCTGTTGCAAGCGATGGCCAAATCGATCTGGGCGCGTTGGATTCGGCTATCCGGCCCGACACCATCCTGGTTGCGCTGATGCAGGCCAACAATGAGACTGGGGTAATCCACCCTATAGCAAATATCGCTGAGCTTACCAACAAGCACCAAACGTTGTTTTTCTGCGATGCCACCCAAGCAATCGGAAAAGTGCAAATCGACGTGGCGAATGGTGGCCCCGACCTGCTCTGCCTGAGCGCCCATAAGCTTTATGGCCCCAAGGGCATCGGTGCGCTTTATACACGCAGACGTAGCAAACCTATACAAACCGGGGCATTATTGCACGGCGGCGGCCAGGAGAATAAGCTCCGGGCTGGCACGCTGAATGTGCCTGGCATCGTGGGGCTCGGGAAAGCGGCCGAACTGGCACACCGGTGGCGTACCGAGGATACGGCCCGGCTGGGCACGCTGCGCGATACGCTGGAAACGGCACTGGCAAAACTACCGGCCACCCAGGTAAACGGAAAGGGCACCGCACGGTTGCCACATGTCAGCAGCATCACGTTCAAACACCTCCGCGCAGCCGAAATCATGGTCAGCGTACCGGATATTGCCCTGGCTTCGGGCTCCGCCTGCGTAAGCGGCACGCGCGATCCGTCGCACGTACTGATGGCAATGGGCCTCTCCGCCGCCGATGCCCATGCATCGCTGCGGTTCAGCTTGGGCCGCTTTAATACCGAGGCCGAAATCCAAACGGCAATCGGGCTGCTCACCACCGCCGTGGAAAAACTGCGGGCCACCTCCCCTGTCTGGCAACTCTATGAGGCCGGACTGGTTGAATAATTTGCGTTGGGTACGAATCTTGATGTGCTATTGTTTTTTTACACGGATTGGCTACTGAAAACTATATTTTAATCATCGGCGCATTCGATCGCTTCAACTACGGCGACCTCTTGTTTCCACTGGTCATCGAAGCCCAACTCGCCACCTACGGGGAGCGCTTCAACGCCCGTTATTTCGGGGTGGTCAAAAGCGACCTCAGCGCGCTGGGTGGCAAACCTACCGAAGACATACAGGCGTTCTACCGCGCCTGCCGAGAAAGAAGAGGCCACACCAGTGTCATCGTCGCTGGCGGTGAGGCCGTCGCCGTTACATGGAGCTCGCTGCTGCTGGCGCTCAACAAGGCTTTCAAGCGCACGCACCGTTTCCACCACCACATCAACAAGGTCATCGATCTCAATGGATTTGCCCAACGGAAATTACAGGGCCAAACAGAACTGCCCTTTGTTTTCACGGCGTCGGATTTCACAGGCGTAGATTGCGTTGTTTTCAACTCGCTCGGTGGGTCGGAAATCGACCCGGCCATTTTCGGGCGCTTCCCGGGGCTACGGGACAAGCTGCGCAGGATCGATTATTTCGCCGTGCGCGATAAGGCGACACAACAGAACCTTGCCGTGCAGGGAATAGGCACGCAGCTGTACCCCGATTCGGCGATACTGATGTCCAATTTCTATCCCATCAGCGTATTGGCCCACCGCGTGTCGGCAAACGTTGCCACGTATGTATCACAACACCGCGGTGAATATGTGTTCTTCCAGATCAAGAACAATCATGCCAAAACCAACGAGCACGAAATAGCCCGGCAGCTAGACGCTGTAGCTGTCCAAACCGGCCTCCACCTCTGCCTATGCCCTATTGGTAAGGCTCTGAACCACGACGACCACCTCGCACTAAAGCGCATCGCCCCGCTACTTACACAGCCTCATACGCTGGTAGATGAGGTAACCATCTGGGATATCATGTACCTCATTGCCAACGCGCGCGCTTACGCCGGCACCAGCCTCCACGGCGCCATCACTGCCATGAGTTACGCCGTGCCCTACGTTGGCATGGTGGTGCCCAAGCTCCACAGCTACCTGCAAACCTGGGGGGTGGACGGAATAAACCATACCATGCCTATAGGTGGCCTGCAAGAAGGTATAAGCAGGGCACTACAAATAGAACGGACAGCACTGGAGCGATCGCGCAATACCCAATTGGAAGCTGCTGAGGCCTCTTTTGCGCATATCCGTCAATTGGTCATCCCCTAAACTTCCTGGCATGAACATGCATATCCTGACACCCGAAGTACAGCGTTTTTTAACGGAGCATGAACATAGTGCTCCGAGTGCGATTGCACTGGCCAAAAGCCCGTTCCCAGCGGTTTCCGCCGCCGAACTGGCGCAGCAGCTGGACGGCCGGCAACGTTGCCGCAAGAAATTGCCGCTGTGGCACAGCACACCCGGCATCTACTACCCCGAAAAGTTAGCCATCGAGCAGGCATCGTCGCAAATCACCGCAACCCACAAAGCGGCTATCGTGGCCAAGGGATCCCGGGTCATCGACCTCACCGGCGGCTTCGGTGTGGATACACTCTTCCTCGCACAACGGGCAGCAACGGTAACCCACTGCGAAACCAATGCCCCACTCTCACAGATTGCCCGCCACAACACGGCGGCAATGGGCCTAACAAACTGCACATTCATCGCTGCCGATGGCATGGAGCACCTCCGTACCCAACCCGATAACACCTTTGACGTTGCGTATATCGACCCATCGCGCCGTGTAGCCCAACGCAAGGTTTTCCGGCTGCAAGACTGTGTGCCCGATGTGGTCGCCCTCCAGGGGGAGCTGCTCCGGAAGGTGCCACAACTGATCATCAAATCGGCGCCGCTGCTGGATATCACCGCTGCGCTGGAGGCACTGGAGAGCGTGAGCGCCGTCCACATCGTCAGTTCCGGCAATGAGTGTAAGGAGCTCCTGTTTGTCATGGACCGCGGACATACCGGCGAACCGCAACTCGTGGCCACCGCATTAACAGCCGATTCCGTGGCATGGTTTGCCTTCACGCCCGCTGAGGAGCTAACGGCGAGCCCCACCTACGGCGCACCTACGGGATACCTCCATGAGCCCGACGCAGCTCTTCTCAAATCGGGTGCTTTCAAACTGATCGGTACCCGCTACGGGTTGGATAAACTCCACCGCCACACCCACCTGTATACGGCTCGCGAGCCGCACGACGACTTTATGGGAAAAATATTCCGGATTACCGACGTGGTAACTTACGGTGCCTTCAAAAAGGCAAAAACCACCTACCGCGGTAATGTGAGCACCCGGAATTTCCCACTGAAGGCGGAGGAACTCCGCAAGCGGCACAGGATCAGCGAAGGTGGCGACCAGCACTTATTTTTCTGCACCGGCGCCGGCGATGAGCTATTGGTCATCTTTGCATCAAAATGCTGACCCCTGTTTGTGTAAGAGGCCTTTATTGCGGTACTTTGCAGTTATGCATAAACAACTCAAGCTTTCTGCACTAGATCTATCAGTGATTATTGAAGGTGGGGACGCAGCATCGGCGATTGCCCGCACGGTGGAAGTGGCCCGGTATATCGAGCAATTGGAATACACCCGCATCTGGCTCGCCGAGCACCATAACATGGAAAATATTGCCAGTTCAGCCACGTCGGTGCTGATTGGCCATGTGGCAGGCAAGACAAACCGCATCCGGGTAGGCTCGGGCGGCATCATGCTGCCCAACCATGCGCCATTGGCAGTCGCAGAGCAGTTCGGCACACTGGAGTCGATATACCCCGGCCGCATCGACCTGGGACTGGGGCGCGCACCGGGCACCGACCAGCTGACGGCTGCTGCCCTGCGCCGCAACAACCTGGGCACAGCGTACCACTTCCCTTCAGATATCCGCGAGCTCCAACTGTATTTCAGCGACGAAAACATCGATGGCCGCGTGCGGGCATTCCCCGGCGAAGGGCTCGACATCCCGATCTGGATACTGGGGTCGAGCACTGACAGTGCCTACCTAGCTGCCGAAATGGGGCTGCCATACGCGTTTGCGGCACACTTTGCCCCCGCCCAGCTCTATCGTGCCATTTCCATCTACCGTCAGCATTTCAAGCCATCGGCACAACTGGATAAGCCGTATGTACTGGCTTGTGTGAACGTGATAGCCGCCGATACGGACGAAGAAGCCCATGTACTGGCAACCAGCATGTACCGGATGTTCCTGGGTATCGTTACCAACACCCGCCGCCCGCTGCAGCCGCCGGTTCCGTCTATGGACCCGTTCTGGTCGCCCGAAATCGAAGCTGCGGTAAAACAGATGACAGCCTGCACATTTATCGGCAGCCAGGAAACCCTCTCCAAGCAGCTCGCGGCATTCGTAGCTGAGACCGATGCCGACGAACTGATGACAACAAGCAATATCTATGAACAAGGCGCGCGGCTGAAGTCGTACCGCATACTCAGCGAAGTTGTTGCCAGCCTCAACCAGCAGGCTGCACCAATTGAGCGGAATTAGCCTATCTTTGCGCTAGCTAATACACATACCATGGGATATCGAAGCCTCGCCGAATGCATAGACGATTTGGAACGCCACGGACACCTTGTCCGCATTAAACAGGAGGTAGACCCCTATCTGGAAATGGCAGCCATCCACATGCGTGTGTATGATGCGCGGGGCCCCGCACTGCTATTCGAAAACATCAAGGGAAGCCGGTTCCCAGCGGTGTCAAACCTGTTCGGAACGCTAGAACGCTCGCGCTTCATGTTCAGGGACACGCTCGACAAAATCAAGGTATTGGTCGACGTCAAGTCAGACCCCATGCAAGCACTGAAGAAACCCTTCAGGTATGCGAATGTGGCTACGACCGCACTGTCTGCCCTACCCTGGAAAACGAAGCGGGATGCACCCATCTTACACGGCACCACGCGCATCAGCCAACTGCCGCAGATTGTGAACTGGCCCATGGACGGCGGCCCGTTCGTGACCATGCCCCAGGTATATACCGAAGACATTACCAAACCGGGGGTGATGAACGCCAACTTAGGGATGTACCGCATCCAACTGGCGGGCAACGATTATGCCCCCGACACGGAGGTAGGGCTCCACTACCAGCTGCACCGTGGCATCGGCATACACCAGACCAAAGCCAATGAGCTGGGCCAACCGCTGAAGGTGAGTATTTTTGTGGGTGGACCGCCGGCCCACGCGCTGGCAGCAGTGATGCCCCTACCTGAAGGGCTTTCCGAATTGACCTTTGCGGGCGCGCTGGGCAATCGCCGCTTCCGTTATTTCTACGATGCCGATGGCTTCTGCATCTCCAACGACGCCGATTTTGTAATCACCGGAACCGTGTACCCGCACGAAAACAAGCCGGAAGGCCCTTTCGGCGACCATCTGGGCTATTACAGTTTGGTGCACCCCTTCCCGTTGATGCGTGTGCATAAAGTCTACCACCGCAAAGACCCGATATGGTCGTTCACCGTGGTGGGGCGGCCGCCGCAGGAAGACACCAGCTTCGGCGCATTGATCCACGAAATCACCGGATCGGCGATCCCGCAGGAAATAAACGGTCTCCATGCCGTCCATGCCGTGGACGCTGCTGGCGTGCACCCCCTCCTCTTCGCCATCGGCAGCGAGCGATACACACCCTACGCGGAAACACAGCGGCCGCAGGAAATACTCACCATTGCCAACCAGATATTAGGTAAAAACCAACTAAGCTTAGCCAAATACTTGCTGATTTCGGCACACCAAGACAACCCGCAACTGGACATCAACGACGTCCCCGCATTCTTAACGCATATTTTGGAACGTATCGACCTGAAGCGAGACCTGCACTTCCATACGCAAACAACCATCGACACCCTAGATTATACCGGCGATGGCCTCAATGCGGGTTCGAAAGTTGTCTTCGCGGCCGTAGGTAATAAGAGGCGTGAGCTGGCCACCGAACTACCGGGCGGGTTTGAGTTGCCGCGGCCCTTCCACCAGTGTAAGCTTGCCCTGCCGGGCGTGCTGGCCGTGGAAGCACCGCCCTATATCGATGAAGCTACTGAGAGTAGCCGTATTGACACGTGGTGCCACGAGGCCGGTAGCCTGGGCCTCGAAGGTGTACAGCTTGTGGTTCTTTGCGACGATGCTGCCTTCACCGCAGCCAACGTGGATAATTTCGTATGGATTACCTTTACGCGCAGCAACCCGTCGCACGACATCCACGGCGTAGGCAGCTTCACCCGGCATAAGCACTGGGGGTGCCGTGGGCCATTGGTTATCGACGCACGTAAAAAACCACACCACGCACCCGAGCTCATCAAAGATGCGGAAGTAGAAAAGCGGGTGGACGCCCTGGGTGCCCAAGGCGGACCGTTGCACGGTATCCTGTGAGTTTTCAATGTGATTCTAGCTGGTCTACGTCATGTTGGATGCGCGCTAACACTCCCTCGTAGTGTAGGTATGCCCACAGCGAAAGCACGAGCAGCAAAACGATAAGCAATACCAAAAGCCTGAGGGACGCAGACCTAAACAGGAACGACTTCAACATGGAAGCGATATGGTGAAACGGCTGCCGCTCTGCCCATCACTTTCCATACTGATGGTGCCGCCATGCGATTCGACAACGGTTTTCGTGAGGTAAAGCCCTAGTCCGGTCGTCGGTTCTCCCGCAGTACCTTTCCGTTTGGCCTCCGTAAACTTATCGAAGATATGTTCCTGCATCGACTTGGGGACACCTATTCCCGTATCCTGCACCACCAGCATGGCCCAGCCCGGCACCTCCTCGGTGAACACGTCAATCACCCCTCCCGGATGGGTGAACTTGATGCTGTTCCAAAGGATATTGCTGATGGCCCGGGTTAATTTAGGGCGGTCTACTTTAATGACGGTATTTGACACCAGGTGCTTTGACAAAACCAGCTGCTTGCCCTCAAACTTATCGGCAAGGGATTCCGTACAGGTATCAACCAGCTCGTCAAGGCGTTCGTCCGCCAGTTCGATGGCTTCGTCTTGGCATTGTTCGGTGGTAAGGATATCCTCAATAAGCATCTGTATGTAATCGCACGTTTCGTTTAGTTTGCCGATGAGATGTTGGTGGTGGCTCAATGCCGGGTCTGCCTTCAATATCGTTCCCAATGTCTCTATCGCCGCTATGGGGCAGCGTATATCGTGGGCCGCTGCCAATAAGGCCAATTTCTGCTTCTCTTGGTTAGCGTATAGGTGGGCTAAGATGGTCGACTGTTTGATGAGGCCATAAAAGCTCCCCTGGCGGTTTACCGGGAGCGTAGTGTCTCCGCTGGCTACCATACGGTCGAGGACCGTACTGAGGGTATCCGTGAAGTCGACAGGCGGCCGATAACGGAAGCATTCCACGACCAGGCCCTCCGGCTTCAAGGCCACGTCCATGGCCGTAAGGATCCCGATGGCCCTATCGCCATCCATTACCACCACAGCATCCTGTATCTGCAGTAGGATTCTCGCGTTGCATGCTTCAACATAAGCATCAACCGTTAGATACTGCTTTGTTATCAATGCGGCTATATTCATTACTAAAAGTTTAGTGCGCCCACCCCCACGGTACAGCATGGCATCTGCCTCACATGAAATCAGTGCTTATTAATGAATTGGTAGTAAAGGCGTCATTTTGTTTCTTTTATATAACTGGGTCTCGCGAATATAGCGGTATTCCCCAAAAAGTGGCTTTTTTAGGCGTTACAACTAGCGTTACAACGAACAGATATGTACGACAACCCCTTAGTTGCCAACAAAATAGTCGGTATAGAACATTGGCGGTGTAAAACTTGCAGAAAGGCCGATTTTTTTACGGATGCGATGCCACGTGACCGGTAGGGAGGCGGGAGAGATACCCAATGCGTGGGCAATTTCGTGATTCGACAATTCCAGTTTAAGCAGGAATAGGTAGCGCAATTCGGCAGGTGTGAGGTCGGGGTGCTGCTCGGTGAGCCTTTCGGTAACACCGGGATATACTTTCTGGAATTGGGTCCGGAAATCAATCCAATCGGCATCCGTAAGGATAGTGGCTGTGCGTAGCTGCCGCAGGGCAGGGTCGTCCCGCTCCGGTTCAGTACCTTCCATAGACTGGATAATACGGGCATTGCTCAAAATCCGGCTGGCATAACCCTCAAGCAATCGGCGGGCACTATCCAGCTCGTGATGCGCGCGTTCGAGTTCGGACTCCTGCAATTTACGGCGGATACGGTTGCGGTAAACGGTTATTCCATAAAGCACCAGAATGGCAAATGCTGCCAACACCAACCCGGCAACTATGGCGTTGCGCCTCACGCGCTGGCGGGCCGCTTCGGCGTGGAGACGTTCCAGCGCCGCCTCCTGCCGGCTGGCCATGATTTCCTGGTTGGCGCGCATGAGCTTCAGCGCATTGAATTTTTCAGCGTAGCGCTTATTAGCCTCCAGCGCGGAATCGAGGTATTGGGCAGCCACCTGTTGCTGGCCTACCGCCGTGTACCATTTGCTCATTATAGGGTACCACTCGCGCAGGCGGTCGTATTGCCTGGATTCTTGGATATAGGCGTAAGCTTTATCGAGCGATGCTTTTGCCGCAGCCACCTGCCCGCGCTGTAACAGCACGTCGGCCAATGGCATTGCCGAGCCGGCGGCGAGCCCTGGATCGTCATATTGCTCCGCAATGCGGATATCTTTCTCGAACAACGGAACGGCATCGTCGTAATTGCCCCGCAGGTATTCGTTGTAACCGAGGTTGCCCGAAGCGATCCCCACCCACTGCTCGCTCACATCGGTAGCGTGCGTTATCAACTGCCGGAAACAGCTATCCGATTGGTCCAATAACCCCAGCTGGCGGTAGGTCAGCCCCATGGTATTGATGGCGTGCCGCCAGCTGGGGAGGTAGAAATCGCTGGCAGGCAATGCCGCAACGGTTTTGAAATAAGGAATAGCTTGCTCGTAATCTCCAAAACGGTAATAGGCCCTGCCAATCTCTTCGAGGTAAATCGCTTTATTGGGAAAGTCGGCCACATCGACATTCCGCATCATATCGTCCAGCCGCATATACCACCGGAACCCTTATTCGTATTTTTCCTGCATCCAGTAATACTGGCCAATGCACCAAACCGCACGGTAAACAACATGGGATATGCCCGCCTCTGTGGCCTTATCCAACGTTTGCTGCATCTTTTCCAAACTGCCCGCCCCCACCTCGAGGTCATAACTCGCTTCCAGCAAATCGGCTTCCAGTAGCAGCTCCTCATCATCCAGCTCTTCGGCCAGTGCCCGCATGCCTTTGAGCGTATCGGCAACGTCGCCGGCCGGCATCTCCTCGGCGATAACACTCCCGTAAAGCCGGTCAATCGCATCCAGCCGCCGCGGATACGGACGGCCAACCAACTCGCGGTATTGGGCCTGGACGGTAACCCCGGTTAAGAGGAATAGGATCGCGGCGATAACGGGCTTCATGTCATACGGCTATTATCCTTTATAACGGAACCATTTGACCAGCTCTTTATAACTGGCTTTCTTGCCATACATCAGGATGCCCACGCGGTATATCCGGCCAGCCACCCAGGTGGTAACGATAAAGCCCCCCACCAGCAGCGCCAACGACAGCGCGATCTCCCATACGGGTACGCCAAACGGCACCCGCACCAGCATGGCTATCGGCGAGGTAAAGGGGACCATACTCAGCCAGAAGGCTAAAGGCCCGTGCGGGTCGTTGATCAGTACCCCAAACGAGAGGATATATGTAAACAGGAGCGGTATCGTGATCGGCAGCATGAATTGCTGCGTTTCCGTTTCACTATCCACCGCCGAGCCTACGGCGGCAAACAACGCACTGTAAAGCAGGTAACCTCCGAAAAAATAGAGCAAAAAGGTGATAATGATTGTTTGGAAATCGACCTTGGCCAGTTCCTGCGTGACCTTACCAACCATGCCTATTTCCGGGGTCGACGCCGTGGCTGCTACGCCGCTATCCGTCAATAGTTGTTGCTGGTTTTCCACCTGCGTTTCCATCGCTATTTTGCCCATCATACCCGTGCCGGCGATACCCATCAGTGCCGACGAAAGCACAATCCATAGGATAAACTGGGTAAGGCCGACCAAGCCAATGCCGATGATTTTGCCCATCATTAGTTGGAACGGCTTTACCGACGAGATGATCACCTCTACGATACGGCTGTTTTTTTCCTCAATGATACCCCGCATCACCTGCGAGCCATAAAGGAATAAGCAGATATAGACCAGGATGGAAAGTGACATGGCAATGCCCATGGCCGCCCCGGCGCTACTATCTTTCTCACCTTCTTCGGTAATTTCCTTGGCCGAAATGTTCACGCGGGGACTGATACTTTCTACGGTAGCGCGGTCAATGCCCGCATCCGCATACGCCCTATCGCGGAGTACCTCTTCCAATTGGTCGGACACCTCGCCCTGTACGCCGAAACTAGCCGCTTCTTTCGAAAAAAGCTCCACCCGCGATGAGGCTTCGATGTCGGCAGGAATAATCAAAAGGAACGTTTTCCCACCCTCGGCGAGTATCCGCTCCTTTTCAGCGGCAACATCACCGGATACACCGATAAAAGTGACGTCTTCGGTATTCGCTACTTTCCCTTCGAAAAGGCCACTTTGGTCTACCACATAGACCGTGGCCTGGTTGTTCTCAAAACTCTTGGCGGTAAGGTATATGGTGAGCGCATAGATTCCGATGAGAAACAGCGGAACCAGAAAAGTGACCAGCAAAAAGGATTTTTTCTTAACCCGGCTCAGGTATTCGCGCTTGATAATCAGTAATATCTTGTTCATTATTGGGCGTCTCTTATAGGTGCAGTGGTTTGAGTGGTTACTTGTTGGACGAAAATATCGTGGATACTCGGAACTACTTCCTTGAGCTCATGGATATGTACCAACGGAATCAAATAGGCCAACACGTCGTTGATGGTCTTGCCATCAGCAATCTGTATGGTGAGCGTGGTGTTATCACCGGTAGCCTCCCGGCCAGCAATGGTAAACAAGCCCTCCACGCCGGCAATCCGTTCTTCTTGGTGCAGGTACTCCACGCGGTAGGTATTCGTGCGGTAGGTGTTTTTGATTTCCTTTACCTTACCATCCAGGATCTTCTTCGATTTGTTGATGAGTATGATGCTGTCGCATAGCTCTTCGACAGATTCCATCCGGTGGGTGGAAAAAATGATGGTGGCACCGCCGCGGTTCAGGGCAAGGATCTCCTCTTTGATGATGTTTACGTTGACCGGGTCAAATCCCGTAAACGGTTCATCGAGGATAATCAGACTGGGCTGATGCACCACCGTTGCCACAAACTGCACTTTCTGCTGCATGCCTTTACTCAGGTCTTCTACCTTTTTGTGCCACCAGGTCTGCATGTCCATTTTTTCGAACCAATGTTTAATGCGTTCGGTTGCTTCACTTTTTGAAAGGCCTTTTAACTGGGCGAGGTAGAGCATCTGCTCGCCTATCTCCATCTTTTTATAGAGCCCCCGTTCCTCGGGAAGGTACCCGATGCGACTGATATGGCCGGGATTCAACCGCTCGCCATCGAAATAGATTTCCCCGCCATCGGGCGCCGTTATCTGGTTGATAATCCGGATGAGCGATGTTTTCCCGGCACCGTTGGGCCCCAAAAGACCGAATATACTCCCCTCTTCCACCCGTGTGGATACGTCATCCAAAGCCCGGTGGTTAGCATATTGTTTTACAATATTTTTAATTTCAAGCATTGTGTGTTTTGTGGTTTTCACATTTGACGCACACATGCAGATATTGTTACAGGTTCAGCAGCTCATCAAATAACAGCGACACATAATATAAGCCACCCACCGACGGGTTGCCCCAGCTCGTGGTATAGAGCTTATTGCCTATGTTGGTGCCGCCCAATTTTACGATAGACCTGATGGCGGGTATTTTCTTACTCACCTGCGCATCGAATGTGGAATATGCCGGGATCATGGAGTGCCTGCCGATATTGACGGCCGGGGTGCCGATCGAGCCGTTCCACAGAAACTCGGCCTGATGGCGGAAGGTCAAGCCGAAACCCCAGCCGGACCGGTTGATATCGCGATTGGAAAAGCCTATGTTGAACCGATATTTCGGCGAATTGAAAAACGTGACGAAAGACGGATCCTGCTCCCGCAGTTCGTCGTCATTGAGCAATACGTTTTGTGTGACATTTCCCGTAAGCGTATATCCACGCCCGATGACGTAGTCGAGCCCGATGCCCCACCCCGAGTTTTTAAGCACCTGCGGCGCGTTCACGGGCATGCTATACACATTGCGGCGCGTGGGGTCGGCCAGGTCGGCCGGCGACCCATTCGGATCTTTCAACTGCACTAATACGGTAACTCCCTCGAATGTGAGAAACCGATTGTAATAATAGAAGAGGTCTATAAAGAGCCGGTTATCGATTACGCTCTTATAGCCCAGCTCGTAGGTCTCCACCTTTTCGGGTTCCCAATCCTTGAATTGGTACGGCGTAATGTTGCCACTTTGCACGTCTGAAAGGGCATACACGGGGTTGCTGACCATATCATAGCGCTCACGGAACAGCGGCAGGCCACCGACAAGCCGCGCCTGTGGCGTCAGCAGGTCGATATATTGGTTCTGCGTAGTAGGTATGCGGAACCCCCGCTGGAACGACGCCCTGAAGTTGTGATCTTCGGCAACGGTGAGTACTCCCGATATGCGGGGGCTGAATTGTCCTTTGAAATTCTCATTCTTATCGTAGCGCAATGAAGCGGTCAGCTTGAATATGTCGTTGAAGTTCCGCCCGGCCTGCACGTATGCGCCCCATTCGCGGATGTTGAATTCTTCATTGTTGTCGTCGCGGGCAAAAAGTGTCCCTTCCGAATTGAGGTCGTACACCCGGTAGTTCGCGCCGGCAATCAACTCCATAATAGCCGGATCGATTTGCTGCTTGAAATTGAACATGCCTTCGGCATGGTACATGTTGGAACGGTCGAGGAAATTGGCACCGGATGGGATAGCCCGTGTTTTGATATCTGCCGCCGTCGCCTCAAACTCGGTACCACCGGGCAAGAACAAGCCATTTGCCGTTTCCAGTGTAGGCGCCATTGCATCGCCCATCCATCCATCCCTATTAGCCCCGGCATACGCATTCGCCGCATTTTGCGCGGCACCAACCGCGGTGCTGTGGTCGGCCCCGCCCTCCACCGCCTGCTGGTAGGCCACTAAAAATGCACCGGCATATTGCGTATAGGCATTCTGCACGAAAGTAGGCGCACCTGCACCGATGGCCGTTTGCAGATACCGCTGGCTCATCAGGCTGCCCAGTACTCCCAGCGCATGGGCATCACCCGAATTTTCCCGCGTGGTGTAGCCCCGCACAAAGAAATTGTCGCCGCGCAATTCTGCCTTGTACTGCCCCATCGTGAAGTTCTGGATATTGTAGCGGTCGGCAGCGGTATAGACCGTGGAACCTTTGCCCCAATTGGCCTGCAGGATAGCTTCCACCCGATCGTTGATCCGGTAATGCAGGGATGCGTTGAGTTTCAGGCTCTTGGTCGGGTAGTCGGTAAGCTGCTGTTCGGAATAACCCGGTGCCGACTGGTAATATTGGGGCACCATATTCTGGAAGATATTACGTGCTGCGACCACCTGCTCCAAGGGGTTTGAACCTGCAATAAACTGCGGTAGCGTTGAATTACCGATTTGCGGGATCTGCGTGGTGAATATCGCTCCTAGTGCGGCCGACGACCCATCGGAACCATCGCCGGGTGTCCCATTGGCATAGAGCACATCGTATAGGTTGGCACCCACGTCGCCATACCAATTCACCCCATCGTATGTCGGGTTGCCTTGCGTATTGCCAACGTTGTTTTCCAGGTTGGTGTTATTGGTAAAACTTTGGTCGCGGTAATCCGTTGCCTGCCAATCGTTTGCTTTGAGGTATGCAATATTCGCCTTGAAGGCGACCCTGTCGTTGAATGCTTTTGCGAAGCGCACCGCCACATCATAAAATGCAGTATTCGGTTTAGTGCGGTTGGATGCACTCATCAGTCCGGTTTTTACGTAAGCACTCAGCCCCTGGTAGGTAAAAGGTGATTTGCTTTTCATCAATAGCAGCCCATTGATAGCATTGGGACCATACAGTGCCGATGCCGCCCCGGGAAGCAGCTCCACGCTCTCCACATCGAGCTCTGACATGCCGACCACGTTTCCCACGGCGAAGTTGAGGCCGGGGGCCTGGTTGTCCATGCCATCCATGAGCTGCACCATCCGCGTGTTGCCATTGGAAGCGAACCCACGGGTATTAACCGACCGGAAGGTCAGCGACTGGGTGCTCATCTCCACCCCTTTGAGGTTTTGCAATGCGTCATAGAAGCTGGGTTGCGGGCTCTCCCGGATCCCCAACACATTCAGCTTCTCGATGGAAACCGGCGATTGCATAACGCTCTCTTCAATACGCGAAGCGGATACCACCACCTCCGACGCCATAATGGTCTGCTCCTGCAGGGTAATGGACAATGCCGGGGCGGGCTCAGCAACCGTGATTTCCTGCGGTGTGTAACCGACGGACGATACATGTAAGGTAAGGGGCGGCTGGTCGTTTACACGCACGGTAAACACTCCGGCATCGTTAGTAGTGGTGCCGATGATCTTGCCCTTTACTTGGATACTTACACCAACCAACGGTCGGCCGGCGGCATCGGTGACCGTACCCGAAATCGTGGTTTGGGCAAATGCCGGAAGGAAAGAAAAATGAAGCATGAACAGTATGCCATACCATCCAAAGCGCTTAAAGGTCGTCATGTGTGCCATAGCGTTCTCAGTTATAATTGGGTTTACCACAATAATACAAAAATATTTCTGAACACAACTAACTACGGATTAACATTTTTTAACAATTTGGAAATTAAACTTTCACGCTCAAAAATACTCTCACCAATAACAGCAGAGATAACGAAATAGAAAGTTCATATTTTTGGTTAAGTTTGATGATGAACGCCCACTCCATCTTTTGGTGGATGGGCGTTTTTTTTTATGTTTGTGCTGAACCAATTGGAATGCCATGCAACGGATAAGCGTCGTCGGCTCGGGTACGATGGGCAACGGAATAGCCCACACATTAGCGCAATATGGATTTGAGGTCGCACTGATAGACATCAATGCTGCAGCATTGACGAAAGCGTTGGCAACCATAGCCCATAATCTAGACCGCCAAATCAACAAGGAGGCCATCACCTCGGCCGATAAGGAGCGTATCCTAGCCCGCATCACAACCCATACCGTGCTGGCCGACGGGGTGCGACAGGCCGACCTGGTGGTGGAAGCGGCCACGGAACATGAAGGCACCAAATTGGCAATATTTGGCGACTTAGACCGGTTGTGCCCCCACCATACCATCCTTGCGAGTAACACCTCATCCATCTCCATCACAAAAATAGCAGCCGAAACGCAGCGCCCCGACCGGGTTATCGGCATGCATTTTATGAACCCGGTACCGGTGATGGAACTGGTGGAGGTTATCAAGGGCTACACCACTTCGGCCGATACAACCGCCAAAGTACTGGCCCTTTCCAAGCAACTGGATAAAACACCGGTAGAAGTCAACGACTATCCGGGGTTTGTATCCAATCGCATTTTGATGCCCCTGATTAACGAAGCTATTTATGCGCTTTATGAAAATGTTGCCGATGCGGAGGCGATAGACACGGTGATGAAGCTGGGTATGGCCCACCCGATGGGACCGCTTCAACTGGCCGATTTCATCGGACTAGATGTATGCCTCGCCATTATGCGTGTGCTGCACGATGGTTTCGGCAATCCGAAATACGCACCCTGCCCACTCCTTGTCAACATGGTGACTGCCGGCAAGCTGGGGCGGAAATCAGGACAAGGGTTCTATACCTACTGAAGACGGTAAGCGGATCTTATTCCAACCCGCTCACCCCGCCCGACACCACGAGCTTCATCGCGTCGGTGGCACTCATCTGAAGGGGCTTTACCCGCTCAGACTTCACGATAACAACCTGCCCCGCAAACGAATAAGAATACGGAAAGTAAACAACCACTTCACCTTGCAGCCCGAGTGCGGTTAAATCGTGCTGCGTAAGGAAACCCACCTTTTTAAGGCCCGTCTCATTCACTTCCACCAGCACCGGTTCGTTGAATTTTTTGGCATCGCCAACAAATGCTTCGGTAAAATCTTTGATGGACGAATACAAGGTATTGAACAGGGGAATCCGGTTGATGAGGTCATTAAACCAGTTGTATATCGGTGCGGTTACCACATTGGTGAATATCATGCCTACGATGACCAATCCGATGATAACGGTAAGTATCCCCAAGCCCGGCACATACAGCGGACGGCCCAATTCATCTTCCCAAAACCAGCTGCTTAGGTTGAGGGCCGAGTCGATGCTTGCCACAATCCATACAATCAGAAACAGTGCACCAGCTAGCGGCACCACTACTATCGCTCCTTTAATCAGGTAATTAAAAAACAGTCGTAGCGTTTTATTTTTCATGTTTTTTTATTTAATCATTAATCCTTGCTCCTCAAACCATTAATCCTTGTTCCTCAAATCATTAATCCTTGCTCCTCAAACCATTAATCCTTGCTCCTCAAATCCCTCACATCTCATAGTAATAAACCCGTTTGACCCGTTGGGATATTCCGGTGAGCAATTCGTACGGGATTGTACCGATAGCTGCTGCTTGCTCCTCGATATCGTCGAACACGATGACTTCATCACCTGTTTTGGCGTCGATGCTGCTTACATCCAGCATGGTCATATCCATACAGATATCACCTATCGTCGGCGCGCGTTGTCCGTTCACCAGCATGTACCCCACCCCATTGCCAAACCGCCGGTCGTATCCATCGGCATAGCCGATATTGACCGTTGCGATGCGGCTATCTTTCGTTACGCGCCCGTGCCTCCCGTACCCCACACTGTCGCCCCCCGGGATGCTGTGCAGCTGCGTAACAACAGTTTTCAAGGTACCCGTTTGCTGCAGCTGCAATGCATTACCACTCCCGGCGCCAATCCCATACAAGCCTATCCCCAGCCGTACCATATCAAGGTGTGCCTGGGGCCAACGCTGGATAGCGGCCGAATTGGCTATGTGCCGAAGTACGGGGTACTGTAGCGCTCCGACCAACCGATCTGTAAAACCCAGGAAGGCCGTCAGCTGTCCCACCGTAAACGCGTCGTGCTGTGCATCGCCGGCGGCTGCCAGGTGTGAAAACACCGACTTCACCTTAACCTCGGGAGCATCACCGAGACGCTGTACCAGCTGCATCAGATCTGCCATTGCAAAACCAAGGCGGTGCATTCCGGTATCCACCTTGATGTGGATGGGGTAACCGCTGATATTTTTCGACACCAGCGTATTGATCAGCTCTTCGAGAATAGCAAAGCTGTATATCTCGGGCTCAAGCCGGTGCTCCAACAGGGCTTCAAAAGAAGCTGGCTGGGGGTTCATCACCATGATCGGCATCCAGATACCCGCCTTGCGGAGCTCGGTGCCCTCATCGGCATACGCCACCGCAAGGTAGTCTACCCTATTGAACTGCAACAGGCTCGCGATCTCAAAATCGCCGCTACCGTAAGAAAATGCTTTCACCATCGCCATCAGTTTGACCTGCTTGGGCAGTAGCGACCGGTACTGGTTCAGGTTATGCTCTACAGCACTTAAATTGATTGCCAATACCGTGTCGTGCACTTTGGCCATCAGTGCGGCGCTGACCCGCTCAAATGCGTGGCGCCTGGCACCTTTCAGCAAAATGGTTTCATCATGGAAGTCCAGCTTGGGCAGCGACGCCAGCAATGCATCGGTATCGGCAAACGACTCGCGTATTATCCCATTTGGGGCACCTTTGAACTCACCCAATACTGGCCCTACGGTAATCAACCTGTTAATACTGCTATCTGACAGCAACTTAAATAGATCATCATAAACTTGGACTTCGCCTTCTGCCACGCCGGGGAGATCCGATAAAATCAGCGTCCGGATCGGGTGCCGGTGCTGCTGTTTCAAGAAATCGAGCGCTATATGCAGCGAAGCCAGGTCATTGCTGTAACTATCATCTATTATGGTGCAGTTGTTTATTCCCTTCTTCATTTGCAGCCGCATCTCCACCGGCTGCAACATCGCCATACGTGCCCGGATCACCTCTTGGCCATATCCCATGGCCAGCAGTACCGCCCAACAGCAAACGGCATTGGCACGTGCTGCGGCGTCTGTGAACGGGATGTCAATAGCCACATCGACCCCTTTGTGCTTCGCATGGATGGTGCACCGGTTCCCCGCGGTGGCGGCATGGCCCACAACCGTCAACGTGGCATCGCTGCTACCCCACGTGATATGCACTCCCTCCGACGGCACCGGTATTCCGGCGGTGTCGTTGGGCGAATACACCGCTTTGGCTGTGCCACTGAACAGTTGAAGTTTCTCCTTGATTTTTGCCTCACGCGATCGGAATCCATCGTCGTGGGCAGGCCCCACAGTAGTCAGGATAGCCATATCCGGTCGGATCATCGTGCGCAACGGCTCCATTTCCCCGGGCTCGCTCACACCGGCTTCAATAATGGCTAAATCATAGCTGGCATCCATCTGCCACAGCGAAAGTGCCACGCCGATCTGGGAATTATAGCTCTTCGGGCTGCGCACGATTCGGTGCTCGGGTGAAAGCAGCTGCATGAGCCATTCTTTCACAATGGTCTTCCCATTACTGCCTGTAATGCCGATTACGGGATAGTCGAACCTACTCCGGTGGTATGACGCCAGCTCTTGCAGCGCCCGGAGCGTGTCTTCAACGACAATAAAATTAGCGTCCGGAAACCGGCTGGTATCGGTCCGCCCGGCCATCACCACATAGTTACGGACGCCCAATGCGTACACGTCATCGAGATAACGATGCCCATCCCGCCGACCTAGCAAGGCGAAAAAAAGCCCCTGGGCGGTATAGATAAGCCGACGGCTGTCGTAGAGCAATGTCGCAACGGTGGCAGCGGCGTCAGCGTAGACAGCATCTACCGTTTGCATTGCCTCCGAAACCTCGCGGATGGTATAAGAATGGGTGTGCTTAGCCATGGCACGAATTTCAACATTTTTTGGGTACTGCGAGAATTTTTTGCCATTTTGGTGCTATGGACGACTTAACCGGCCAAAGCCGTAGAAAACTGACACCCGGACAAGCCAAAGGCAGAGCCGAAGCCTATTGTGCTTACCAGGAGCGCTCGCAGCAAGAAGTACGCGACAAGCTTTACCATTGGGGGCTACACAGCGGAGATGTGGAGCATGTTATCGCCGAGCTCATCACCGAAGGATTTTTAAATGAAGAGCGGTTCGCCATGGCCTATACCTCGGGTAAATTCCGGATAAACGGTTGGGGCAAGCACAAGATTAAGCAAGGTTTGGCCCAAAAGGCCGTGTCTGCCCCCCTCATCCGGGCCGCGCTGGCCAGTCTAGATGAACAAGAATACCGCGGGAAGCTCGGCGACCTTCTGCGCGCCAAGGCCCGCTTGGAAAAAGAAACACACCCCTATAAACGGAAAAACAAGCTGGTGCGCTACGCCTTGAGCAAGGGGTATGAGAGCGAGCTCATACTCGAGTTGTTGAATGACAATGAATTGTGATTTTTTCCAAAAATTATTTGACAGATGCCGAAAACTCCACTATATTTGCATCCACAAACAGCAAGCGAAAGTAGCTCAGTTGGTAGAGCGCAACCTTGCCAAGGTTGAGGTCGCGAGTTCGAACCTCGTCTTTCGCTCCAAAAACAGACCCTTTCTATCGATGATAGAAAGGGTTTTTCGTTTTCAGCGACGTGGTGAAAGCCAGTTCTAAGATAAATTATTTTCCCGAAGGCGCGGCTATTTCAAAATAAGTTCGTAGTATTGGAACTCAAACAAACTAGTAAAAAACAACACAGCATTTTAAACATGAAAAATTCGAAAAACTGGTTAACTATTGCTTTTGCGGTTGTATTCCTGGCCTCTTGCGGAGCCGGGCAGAAAAATGGTGACAGCCAAGACCAAGACACGACGACTTCCGTTGCGGAGGATAGTGGCTGGATATCTTTATTTGATGGACAGACCACCAATGGTTGGCACACCTATCTGCGAGATACCGTCACAGCAGCTTGGACGGCTCAAAATGGCGAACTGCGGTTCAATCCTGACGTTCCACATGAGCAACGTGGCGATATTGTGACCGACGGCGAATACGAGAACTTCGAGCTGGAACTGGAATGGCAAATCTCATCGGGGGGTAACAGCGGTATCATTTTCGGTGTCCATGAGGTTCCTGAATACAGTGCAACCTACCAAACCGGCATCGAGATGCAGGTGCTTGACAACATCGATGCCGGTGATAATAAAATAGAAAACCACCTCGCCGGCACCCTGTATGACATGATTGGTAGTGCAGAAGTGTCCCAGCCGAAGGCCGTGGGCGAATGGAACAAAGCCCGTATCCGTAAAAATAATGGACAAATCACGTTGTGGCTCAACGATGTGCAAACTGCCGACGTAACCATTGGCACGCCCGAATGGGAAGAGGTACTCAACGCCAGTAAATTCAAAGACTGGGAAGGCTTCGCCAAGTACCCGAAAGGCAGGATCGCATTGCAAGATCATGGCGATGTGGTTGCCTACCGCAATATCCGCATCAAGGAATTGTAACGGCTGGTTAATAATATGATAGAAATCCCCGGCCGTAGAACAACACTGGGGATTTTTTTGTGCGCTGAAAGATGCGCTCTCGGGCCAATTGAACAGAATTTCGGTGCGGCCAACGTATTTTGAACAACCAAGATGTTGCGACTCACCCGGTAAAAGACTATCTTTAACCACAAGTTTAAGTATAACCTATCATCCTAATGTCTACGCAGTACAGACAGTTCCGACCGTGGGCGACACTCAAGGGATCTCCTGATGAGTTTTCATTGCAGGGCAGGATATTCCATTCGGTCTGCGCTTTCGCCATGATGGGATTATTGGTTTCCGTCCCTATCAATTACGTCTTTCAGCAATACGAAGCGCTCTATCTTTTATTCGTAGCCATCGTACTTCTCATTATTTACTTCGTGCTTTCGCGTGTCGCGAAGCGCGTGGAATTGGCGATTGGGTTGTTCGGTGTGACAATAAATGTGTTCTTTTCACTGATTTTTTTATTCGCGGGGGGAATAAACGGCCCCAACCTGCTTAGTTTTTGGATTGCGCTATTCCCGATGATTGTTCTTTCGTCCAGTAAGCGGGCTAAATTGATATGGTGTGCAATCAATATCAGTTTATTGACTACGCTGCTGTACGTGCAATACCGGTATCCGGACTGGGTGTCATTTGAATACAACACGCTGTCGGACCGGCTTTGGGACCATTTGTTCCAATACATCATTTTATCTTCGGTATTGTACTACGGAACCTCATATATCATCACCAACTACGAATTTGAGCGCCGGTCGGCAGCAGACCGTGCGGAAGCAATCCGCGGGCAACACCTCGAAATCGGCATGCAGAAAGAAGAACTCGAACGGCTGAATACCGAGAAAGACCGGATGTTTTCCATTATTGCACACGATTTGCGCACCCCGCTCGGAAATATACATAACTACATGGATATGTTGTTCCACACAGCGCTGGAACCGGATAAACGCCAATATATCGAAGGGGAATTGAAGAAGCAGTTGGCGGGGACATCGGCTTTGCTAACCAACCTATTGACGTGGGCCCAGCAGCAGATCAAAGGAATTACCGTAAAATCTGAGCCGGTGAACTTACGTACCTGTATCCGTGATGCCCTCGAAATCGAGCTCGGTACCGCCCGGGCCAAGGGCGTGGAACTGACGTTGCCGGACGAAGATGTGGTGGCTCATACCGATAGGCATATGATTCAAATTATCATCCGGAACCTTGTGAACAATGCCTTGAAGTTCACTGAGCCCAATGGTAGGGTCCGCGTGAGTGCGATTGCGACAGCCGGTGCGGTTGCTATCAGTGTGGCAGACAATGGCATAGGCATACCGGAAGAAGCACAGGATAGGATATTTACGCTCAACACCGACCCCAATGCCGGCACGCGCAATGAAAGGGGCGTGGGGTTGGGATTGGTGCTGTGTAAAGAGCTGTCCGAAGCACTAGGGGGAACACTTCGCTTTGTAAGTACACCCGGCAAGGGAACCACTTTTATTTTGGAGCTCCGCTAAGCGAATCAGAGCGCAAAGGTTTACCCGATTATTTTATACAAGCGATTAATTCGAAGACGGTTATACTGTTGGAGCATAATTGACGTGACATTATACGCTATATTTGTTACTGTGATCCAAAGGCTGATCCAGACATGTCCAATTATAATCGCATAAACGGCAGTACCGGCAAAAAACATAAAGCACGTCCAATGAAAACGCTCGTACATAGCTATAGTGGTCAAGTACCTGCGCGCTTGGAATTTATTTCCGATCCGCAATGGTAATGAGCCGTTCGACCACGATTTAATCCAATCTCCGTCCTGCACAAACTTTCGGATAAACTTGACTCCCCATTTTTCATATACCGTTTGGTTGTTTCCGATTGTGAGCTGTTGGAGTACTTTCTGCGGCAGTACGGAGAACAAAACGGCTATTACCAAAATAATATAAAACCAATAATTAAGTCCTGTAATTAGTCAACCCTTAAAAAGCCCAATATTTCTTTTTTGAAGTC
>NZ_JAMXAY010000036.1 GCF_025460835.1 Parapedobacter soli
AATAATCTTCAGGAATCAAACCTGTAGTTGGTCGGGCGGATACGGCTATGCTACATTCGTGGAGCAGAAGGGCTACTGATCGGACTTGCAGAACAACTAAATAACAAATGAGCAGTAAATTATCAAAACGGCTTGCCGATATTGTTGATACCTTACCTTTAAAGGATAACATCAGGGTTTTGGAAATTGGTTGTGGCTCGGGGGCAATGGCAAGAGAAATTTCAAGGCGAATAAATAACGGACATATTTTAGCTATTGACCGTTCTATTAAAGCTATTCAGCAAGCTGTTGCAGGTTCAAAGCAAGAAATAGAAACAGGTAAACTGTCATTCAGACAAGTTGCTATTGAAAAGTTTGCACTTGAAGCCAATGAAAAGAAGTTTGACATTGTTGTTGCTGTAAGAGTTGGGGCTTTGGACGGGCGATACCACTTATGTTATTATCAAAAATTATGGCTTCCATCAAACAGGTGATGACCTTATTCAGGCTGTCAAAGACAATACAGGCGGTTTCACAACAGTTTTAGACGGAATGAAAGCATATTTAGAACACAATATCAAACTGAATTTAGTTGCTGACAAATTCCCAAAAGAAGTAAGCAATCACGGACAATAAATTGACAAACTTAACGACATAAACCAACGAACCGCTAACAAGGGTTTGGCGTAAAACGTTAGGCACAATGCGTGAACGACAAACTAATCCCGTAAAGGGAGTGTTAAACTAACTGTGTCAGCTCTACCTTTATGGCCTCCCGCCCGCGGGCGGGAGGCCATAAAGGTAGAAAAATTTTCACGCCAAATCCAACACCATCCTTCCCGGAAACCAGATTGATAATCGCTGGGCCGTCACGCCCCAGTTGGCCAGCGGCATCGTCCATTTTTTCTTGATATTCCGCTGGGCCAGATAGATGAGCNAAAATTTTCACGCCAAATCCAACACCATCCTTCCCGGAAACCAGATTGATAATCGCTGGGCCGTCACGCCCCAGTTGGCCAGCGGCATCGTCCATTTTTTCTTGATATTCCGCTGGGCCAGATAGATGAGCTTCAACAGGGCCATATCGGAAGTGAAGGCCCCCTTCGTCTTGGTCACTTTCCGTACCTGGCGGTGGAAACCCTCGATCGTATTGGTGGTGTAAATCAGTTTACGAATTGACTTGTCGTAACGGAAATAGGTCGTCAGGCGTTCCCAGTTCCGACGCCACGACTCGATCACCACTTGGTATTTGCCTCCCCATTTCTCCTCCAGTTTGTCCATGCAGAGTTCCGCCTGATCCAGCGTGTCAGCCTGGTAAACAGGCTTCAGATCCTTCATGAATTCTTTCTGGTCCTTACTGGCAACATATTTCAGGCTATTGCGTATCTGGTGGATTACGCACGTCTGTACCTCAGTATCCGGGAACACACCAGCAATCGCTTCGGGGAAACCCTTCAGATTGTCGATGCAGGCAATCAGGATGTCTTTTACGCCACGATTCTGCAAATCAGTCAATACACCCAGCCAGAAATTGGCACCCTCGCTCTCTGATACATACATCCCCAAAAGCTCCTTGTGGCCATTGCGGTCGATGCCCAGAATGTTGTAGACCGCCCGCGACACCATGCGGTGGTCTTCTTTCACCTTGTAATGCATCGCGTCCATCCAAACAATCGTATAAAGCCGGTCAAGGGGACGCGACTGCCACTCCTTAACCTCCGGAATGACCCGGTCGGTAATCGCAGATAGAGTGGCGTGGCTGATGTCAGTATCGTACATCTCCTTAATATGGGAGGAAATATCACGCAGACTCATACCCAGGCCATACATGCCTATAATCTTCTTTTCCAAGCTGTCAGCAAGAATCGTCTCCCGCTTCTTAACCAGTTGGGGTTCAAAATTGGAACGACGGTCACGCGGGGTGTCAAGCTCAATGGTGCCATCCGAGGTGCGGACATGTTTGCTGGATTTACCGTTGCGGCGGTTACCCCCGGAACGCTCTACTTCGTCCAGATGACTATCCATCTCAGCTTCAAGCGCGGCTTCCAAAAAACGTTTCAATAACGGGGCAAAGGCCCCGTCCTTACCATAAAGAGATTCACCGCTGCGCAACTGACGCAAGGCTTTCTCTCGCATTTCATCAAAATCTAAATCGGTACTGTTCATAATTACTGTATAAAGTTAAGAGTTATTCTTAACTGACACAGTTTGTTTTACAGTCTCCCCGTAAAAAGGCACGCAAACTACACCACCACATTCACGATCCGCCCCTTTACATAAATCACTTTCCTAACGGGCTTCCCATCCAGATAACGTTGAATATCTTCGTTGGCTAACACCGCTTTCTCTACATCCGCTTGCTCCAGATCGAGCGGCAGGGTCATGTTCAGGCGGGTCTTGCCATTCACCGAAATAGGATAAGAAAACTCGTTCTCGACCAGATAGTCAGGATTAAATATCGGATAGGAAGCATACGACAGCGTCCCGGGCGCATTACCCAACAAAGACCACAATTCTTCAGTGATATGTGGCGCATAGGGATGCAATACAATGCATAGTTCCTGCAAGATTGCACGCTTGTTGCATTTCAAATCGGTGAGGTCATTTACACAGATCATGAACGACGATACCGACGTATTGAAAGAAAAACGCTCAATATCGTCTTCTACTTTCTTGATAATTTTATGCAACGCTTTCCATTCCGCTTTGGTCGGTTCCCCATCACTTACCGAAAAATCACCCCCTTCATCGTGGAACAACTTCCAGAACTTACGGAGGAATTTAAAAACTCCTTCTATACCGTTGGTATTCCATGGCTTACTCTGCTCCAGTGGCCCAAGGAACATTTCATACATACGCAACGTATCTGCACCATATTGCTCAATGATGTCGTCGGGGTTTACTACATTATACTTAGACTTCGACATCTTCTCCACTTCGTGCCCGCAGATATATTTTCCGTTTTCAAGGATAAATTCAGCATCTGCAAAATCAGGACGGAACTGTCGGAATTTCGCCAAGTCGAGCACATCATTGGCCACAATATTTACATCGACATGCAAAGCCACGGTTTGATAGTTGTCTTTCAGGCCATGCGAAACGAAGGTATTCGTACCTCTACCCTCCTCGTCCAAAACCCTGTACACAAAATTGCTCCGCCCCTGAATCATCCCTTGGTTAATCAGTTTCTTGAAAGGTTCTTCCTCGGGCACATACCCCATATCTTTGAGGAATTTATTCCAAAAACGGCTGTATAACAAGTGCCCGGTGGCATGTTCCGACCCGCCGATGTACAAATCCACATCACGCCAATAATCCACTGCGGCTTCAGCAACAAATTCCTTCTCATTCGCAGCATCCATATACCGATACCAATACCAGCTCGACCCCGCCCAGCCCGGCATCGTACTTAATTCATATTCATAGTTCCCGCGGTATTTCCAATCCTTCGCTCTTCCAAGGGGTGGTTCGCCGGTCTCTGTGGGCAGGTATTTATCCACCGCAGGCAATAACAAAGGTAACTCGTCCTCACCTATCAGGTATGGCAGTCCATCCTTGAAATACACTGGGACGGGCTCACCCCAATAACGTTGCCGGCCAAACACGGCATCACGCATCCGATAGGTCACGGTGGCCTCTCCCGCCCCTATTGACTCGAGTTCTGCAATCAGCTTATCCACTGCTTCATGATAGGTCATCCCATCGATGATACCCGAATTGATATACCGGCCTGCCTTAGTCGGATCGGCCTGCCCATCCAGCTGCTGGGCGTCTGAAATAGGTATGATGGGCAGTCCAAAATGTGTGGAAAATAAATAGTCGCGCTGATCGCCGGATGGTACCGCCATAACCGCTCCGGTACCATATCCGGCCAGCACATAGTCGGCAATCCATATCGGCACCTCCTTTCCGGTGAGTGGATGCAAGGCATGGCTACCTGTGAATGCTCCGGATACAGACCGAGCGTCTGCCATGCGGTCAAGCTCCGATTTTTTCTTTGTCTGAGCAATATAGCTGGCAATTTCCGCCCGGTGCTTATCCGTAGTCAACTGGTCGACCCACTCGTGCTCGGGCGCAAGCACCAACGCATTCACCCCGTAAATGGTGTCTACACGCGTGGTGAATACCTCTATGGCTTGATCAGCCCCCAACTTCGGGACTGGAAACCGAACATTGGCACCTACGCTTTTGCCAATCCAATTGCGTTGCATCTCTACCAATGGCTCAGGCCAATCGATCGTTTCCAAACCACTTAGCAAACGCTCGGCATAGGCAGTGATGCGCATGCTCCACTGCATCATCTTCTTTTGCTCAACAGGATACCCACCCCGCTCAGAAACCCCGTTTACCACCTCATCATTGGCCAGCACGGTACCCAATGCAGCACACCAGTTGACCGTGCTCTCGCGCAGATAAGCCAACCGGTATTTCAACAGCTCCCGTTGCTGTTCTTCCATGGAAAAGGCCTCCCACTCACTGGCCGTAAACGAACGTATATCATCGTCGCAAACCGCATCCACACCAGCCGATCCGCGCTCATCGAACAGTGCTATAAGCCGGTCAATCGGCTCAGCACGGTCAGCCGATTTGTTATACCATGAATTGAAGAGCTTAGTGAATATCCATTGGGTCCACTTATAATAAGCTGGATCGCTTGTGCGAACTTCGCGGCTCCAATCGAATGAAAAGCCAATATTGTCCAACTGTTCCCGATAACGGTTGATATTGGCAGCCGTAGTAACAGCGGGGTGCTGGCCCGTTTGGATAGCATATTGTTCGGCGGGAAGCCCAAACGAGTCGTAGCCCATCGGGTGCAATACATTGTACCCTTTCAGCCGCTTATAACGAGCAAAGATGTCTGACGCGATGTATCCTAACGGGTGCCCAACATGCAGGCCCGCACCCGATGGGTAAGGAAACATGTCCAACACATAATATTTCGGCTTGTCAGACGTATTACTTACACGGAATGTTTGGTGATCAGCCCAAAATTTCTGCCATTTCTTTTCAATCGCGCGATGATGATAATCCATTGATTTCGGAATTAATTAAGAACCGCGAAAATACAAAAAATCTCAATCCCATGGCCAATATCTCATATCTTATCAGTATTTTCGCCTCCAAATCGAAGTGAAGATGGAAGCGTATGAAGTAAGTACATCCTCGAAAAAAACAAAATCTGTTTACATATCTACGGTAATCAGCATCGCTTTGGTGCTCTTAATGACCGGTATGTTGGGGCTACTGCTCGTACATGCAAAAAACCTATCCAACTATGTAAAAGAAAACATCGTGCTCAATATCATCATGAATGAGGGGGTGAGTGAGGGCAATGTTCTTGCTTACCAAAAGGAGCTCGAGTCTGACAATTATGTGCTTCGTTCTGAATATATCAGTAAAGAATTAGCTGCCGAGAATCTATCGAAAGAACTGGGCGAAGATTTTGTTGAATTCCTTGGCCACAACCCGCTGCTTTCATCCATTGATGTGTATTTGAAAGCTGAGTATGCAAATACAGACAGCATCCAGACGTTCATCAAAAAAGTATCCGCCAAAGAGATGGTCAAGGAGGTAGTCTACCAAGAGTCGTTGATAGACATGGTCAATAAGAATATACGGACTATCGGTATCGTCATCCTGGCATTTACCGCATTACTTTTGGTCATAGCTGTGGCACTGATTAACAACACCATACGTTTGGCTATTTACTCGCAGCGTTTCCTCATCAAAAGCATGCAAATGGTGGGTGCCACGAAAGGTTTTATCAGGCGGCCATTTCTCGGATATGGCGTATTACATGGCCTGTTAGGTGCGCTTATAGCCATCCTCTTGCTACTCCTCGCCCTGCACTTGGGGCAGCGCGAAATCCCAGAGTTGGTAATTCTACGTAATTGGTTTGAATTTATTGTCATATTTGTAGTCGTAGCCGCACTCGGCATCCTGATTTCCGGACTAAGCACCTACTTTGCTGTCAGCAAGTACCTGCGGTTGAAATCTAACGAATTATACAGATAATCACAGCGTATGTCATCTTATAAAAAGTCCCCACAGCAACAAAAAACACCGTTTGTCTTCGGCAAACGAAATTATCAGCTGTTTTTTGCCAGTATCGCGGTAGTCATCCTCGGATTTATCCTGATGACGGGAACGGAAAACATTTATAGTTTTACCAAAATCACGTTGGCACCGCTGGTGGTTGTCGTTGGTTTTGCCCTGGGTGTGGTAGCCATATTGATAAAACCTAAAAACTCCCGGAATAATCAATGACGTTATTTGAAGTGATTGTGTTGGCCATCATCGAGGGCCTCACGGAATTTCTACCGGTATCATCCACCGGGCACATGATTATTGCTACGGCGCTAATGGGTATCTCTCCAACACCGTTCGTAAAATTATTCACAATCGCAATCCAACTGGGAACCATCCTCTCCGTATTGGTGCTGTATTACCGCCGTTTTTTCAGATCGCTGAGTTTTTACTACAAGCTCGTGGTTGCGGCAATCCCCGCCTCCATCTTTGGCTTTTTCTTCAGTGATGCAATAGACGGCCTGTTGGAGAGCCCGATGGTGGTGGGGATCACGCTCGTCGTCGGTGGCGTTGTTTTATTGTTTGTAGACAAGTGGTTCAACAAACCACATACAGACGATTCCGACGAAATCAGCTATGCACAAGCATTGAAAATCGGTCTTTTCCAGTGCTTAGCACTCATACCGGGCACTTCACGATCTGCCAGCACCATCGTGGGCGGTATGACGCAAGGTCTCACACGAAAGGCCGCCGCCGAGTTTTCGTTCTTCTTGGCCGTCCCGATGATGTTTGGGGCCACGGTACTCAAGCTGAAAGACCACTTCGACGGCGGACACGGACTAAGCAACCTAGAAATCAACCAATTAATTATCGGAAACATCATCGGATTTATTGTGGCAATCATTGCTATCAAATCGTTTATAGGCGTGGTGTCCAAATACGGATTCAAAGCGTTTGGCTGGTACCGGATTATCGTGGGTGGGATAATACTCGTGCTGTTGTTGAGTGGGCATAGCCTACAAATTTTATAATCGTGGATACGGTGCACCAAACTTTCAACTTTGCGGATGGCGAAGTGCTTTTGATCGATAAGCCGCTACGGTGGACAAGTTTCGACGTGGTAAGTAAAATCCGTAATACGATCAGACCGCTCAAGGTCAAAGTAGGCCACGCCGGCACATTAGACCCGCTGGCTACCGGTCTCCTCATTGTCTGCACCGGAAAATTCACCAAGCGTATTGATGAGTTCCAGGCGCAAGAGAAAACATATACGGGCATCATTACGTTGGGTGCAACCACCCCGTCGTATGACCTAGAACAGGAAATAGCACAGCGATTCGATATATCGGAGATCACTGACGACCAAATTATCGCAACAGCTGCCTCATTCGTTGGTGAAATCGAACAGGTTCCCCCGGCACATTCAGCGGTCAAAATCGGTGGTGAACGGGTGTACGAGAAAGCACGGCGAGGTGAAACGGTGGTTGTCAAACCTCGGAAGGTAAAAATACGTGAGTTTGAAATCGTAGGCATCAACATGCCACACATCGAATTCCGGGTAGTGTGCAGCAAAGGTACCTATATCCGCTCCCTCGCACACGATTTCGGAGCAGCGTTGGATAATGGTGCGCACTTGAGCCAATTGCGACGTATAAAAAGCGGTGATTTACATGTTGATGACGCCTGGCAACTACCAGATTTGGTGAAACATATAAAGGGTGTTAATTTTGCAGCATCAAATGAAGATATATAGGAACCTTGAAGATTTTATTCCGCTGGACAATGCTGTGGTGACCATCGGCACCTTTGACGGGGTACATGTGGGCCATCAAAAAATACTAAGTACCCTGCGGGAATCGGCTAAGGCATGTAAAGGTGAAACGGTGCTACTCACTTTCTTTCCGCATCCGCGCCTCATCCTCCACCCCGAAGACGATAGCCTGCGTATTATAAGCGACTTCGATGAAAAGGTGCATCGTCTCGCCGATGCCGGTATAGACCACCTCATCATCACTCCGTTTACCCGCGATTTTTCCAACCTCTCACCCGAGGAATATATCCGCGAAGTACTTATAGGTAAAATAGGCACAAAAAAGATTGTCATCGGCTATGACCATCGCTTCGGTAAAGACCGCACGGGATCGCTCAAGGACCTTCTTGATTACGCAGACATTTATGGGTATTCCGTAGAGCAAATCCCTGAACAAGACATCAATGATGTCGCCGTTTCGTCGACAAAGATTCGGGAAGCCCTTATCAAAGGCGACATCGATACCGCAAACACCTATTTGGGATACCCGTTCCAACTGACCGGCAAAGTTATCCGGGGCGACCAATTGGGCCGCCGTATCGGCTATCCGACCGCCAATTTACTGGTACAGGAAAGCCATAAGCTCATTCCGGCGTACGGCATTTATGCCGTGGAAACAGCAATCATAGAACCAGCACATATCGAAACCGGGCCCTACATAGCCCATCCGCCGGAACACGTCATATACGGTATGGGATATATCGGCACACGCCCCACGGTAGACGGCGTAGGCAGAAGCATCGAAGTCCATTTATTCGACTTCAATAGCGACATCTATGGCAAAACGATACGGGTGAAGTTCCTTGACTTCATACGCCACGACCGATGGTTTGAAAGCATGGAAGAACTGATCCAACAAATGAAAATGGATGAACAGCAAGTACTTGCTTTTTTTGATCGAACCTCGGGTTAGTATTGCGCGAAATCCTTCGCTACGCATCATCAGGTTAGGCCGATATGGCGCCAAGTATATGCCTGCTGCGTACGGAAGGTTCATCCATACCTCCCGTACGCAAGGCACGTGACAAAAAGCTAATCGAACGCGCAGTCGCACTGGTTCTCGCCACCTTCGTAAGTGGCTTTCATGTCCAGCCAATCCTGCCGGTTGTCAAAACCATCCACGCAATATTGGCGGCTGATGATATGGCCGTATTGTCCCTGGCAGTTTTCGCAGGTATAGCACGTAGCGTCGCCACCTTCGTCATCCATCTTGTTCTCATCATCTTTTTTGCAAGATGCCAGCAGTATGAACCCCGAGCATAGCACGAGCCCCATCAACTTGATCGTTGTCTTCATTTATGAATTATAGTATTGGAAATGTTAGCTAAAAATGATACCCTACCGACACATCGATGCGTTGCGCCTTGTTTTTGTAAATCCCCGTATCATTCATTTTTGCATAGCGTACCCCGGCAAATACCTTAAGCGGTGTATACAGGTCTGCCCCGCACATCCACACTGTAGGTAATGGGTAGTCCGCATTTTTCACGTAGTTCTTTTTGGGGTGAAATGCTTTAACTACCGTAAAATCATAATTGGCGTATGCATCTATCCACAGCCGCCTATTAATGACATAACTGGCAATGACGTAAGGTCCGGCATAAAAATAATAGCCTGCCGGATCGATGGTTTGGGTAGACCCACCGATATAGTTTTCATGGCCGACAATAGGAATGATTGCCTGTGAACCGGTACGCAACGTTGTACTAATCATGTGGTCACCGACACTGATCCCTGGAGCGACCAGGAGCCTGCCTCTTGAAAGTACGTTCATGGCGATCTTATGCCAACCCACAAGTCCGGACGCAAGGGTCTTTTCGGTATGGTCAACGGTTGTTCCCGCACTTCCGTTTGTCCCGTTGTTCAAGCGTTTAAATCCTCTAAAAAGCGTGAATATACCATCACCAATCGTCGAATTCTCATACGAATACCGCAAACCATTTTTATGCGACCGGTCAGATCTGATCGAAAAATTGACCGTGGGCATGGCAAGCGGTTCGGTATAAGTACCACTCATGTGCGTATACCTAAAGAAAATCTTGAACCGTCCCTCGGTGAAAAGGTTCTTACCGGAGTTGCTTACCATGTCGTTAAAGTTTTGTGCTGTGGCGAGATGGTAGCTACCGGTTACAAATAAAAGTGATAATAACAGGTTCTTGTTCATTTGGATCATTTGTTTTAGAAGTTCATATTAAAAGGTCTTTCGCTGACGTCAATTGACTTACCGTCTTTCGTATTTTTAATGCATCTGCTTGCCGGCACGAAATTCTTTCAAGGCCTGTTGGACACCCTCACAGGCCCGTTGCAACTTGCTCGAATCGCAAAAACTATCGTGGGCGCTCACGCTGATTTTTTTCCCGTCTTTCAACACCAAGGTAAGTGCTACGCCATGGCAATGCGATATATGATAGTAGGCGATATCGTGAATGATAACGATGATTAGGCGGTTAAACACATCAAGCGCAATCCGCTCATAGCCAATCAAAACAACGCCTGTCCGACGGACTTTATGCTTGCGGATAAAAAGCAAGCCTGTGGCAATGGCAAGGCCTCCCCCCACAACGGCCAGGCCTATCACCCCATCCCCCAGAAACCGTAGCAGCAAATGATAACTACCGAGAAGCAATACCGTACCGACTACCAAGACCCTGGCTAATCTACCGTGGTCCAAATATTCAATAGCGTACTCTTGCATGTTGGTTGGTCTTCGTTTGCCTGCGGTAAACACCGGGGGCAGTCGCCTTCGAGATGCCGGCGCCATACCGCGCCGGAGTGTGGGAAAAGTGTATCCGGACCGTTATAACTTATAAGCTGAAATCTCGCTATTTCCAGACATATAATACAGATAGCCCGCCATGTCGTCCACTTCATACACGGGCTTTTTGTCTTTCAGCACGATTTCTTGCTCGGTCTTTCCCGTATCCTTGTTTACTTTTACAATGCCCACACCGTCGCTGAGGCTGGTCAGGATAAAGCGTGCATCTTCTGTGGCCATGGTCGCTTTGAAACGTTTCACCATTTCGCTGTAGGAACTAGATGCAATGTTTTCAAACCCTGTTGCCGCGGCTGCGTTCCGGTTAGCTCGCTGGGCACCGGCACTGCTGTAGTTGCCCAGCGAATAATGGTAGGTCGACTGCGTAGCCGCTGCTGCCGCCACAGCCGCCGAGGCGACGGTCATCACCCCCATCGCTGCTTTCATGATACCGCTTTGGCCGGGCGCTTTATGGTAGGTATGGTAAATCTCGTTGCCGTCGTTTGCCAGCAACAGCATGTTCTGGTCGGAAGTAAGCAAAATGCCCGCTCCGCGCACATCGATGCCGCTGACACTTTCTTTCCCCTCAAGTTCCACCTCGGCCCATGTGCCTACGTCGCCGTTGTTTTCGTTGATGGCCAGTACCTCCTCGCCTGTGCTAATCAGGTAGCGATTATTGGCCTGGTCGTAAGCGCTAGACACGGCTTTTGCTTTTTTATATTGGATGGGTTTTGCCCAAACCGCATCACCTGTACCAAGGTTAACAATATTGGCATCGGTATCGGTAATATAGAGGAGGCCCAACGGGGTGTTGGCCATCGTATGAATATTTTCGCCAGTCTTCAAAGGCTTTTTGAATACCGGTGTCCCATCGAACGATATCTTATTAATACCGCCCTCGTGCAATCCAAATAAGATGCCGTCATCCATCACGTAGAAATGCGAGACGTACCCTTTGGTTTTGGGTGCCTTATCCCATAGGTCCTCGCCACTTGCCGAGCTCAGGAACGCGATTTTTGATTCTCCACCAGCTGTAAGACGCCCTACCAGGCTACTTCCACCGCCCTTAAATACATCGGTTACCACGGCCAATCCACCGGGCAGTATCTGGAAACGGGTAACACGACCTTTCAAGCTCCGCTCTTTGGGCCATAGCACACTACCGTCCTTGCCAAACTTGTGTATACGGGTGTCGCCATTGGAACGTTCTTCAAAGCCATATATTTCGTTGCCCGCCGGGTCGGCAACCATCTGGGAAATATTTTTGGTATCGTTTTCCCAAATGAGGTTACCCCCTTTCAAATCGGCACATACCACTTTCTTGGTTGTCGGCACCAATACCCGGTTGCCCAAAAGAACCGGTACGCCGGAACTCATCGGTATGGCGGCCACGCTCCTGGCTTTCCCGGCATTGGGATCGAGGTTAGCGAAACCTTCCTGTTTACCCGTAGCCAGGTCATAGATACCCACGGCCAGTACTTCTTTTTCCGCCTTGGTACGATTGCCCACCACGACCAGCTTGTTTTCCGGTTGGAATATGTTGAGCTGAGCGATCTGCTTCCACCCGTTTTCTTCCGTGGCAAACATCACCTTGCCCGATACGACATCGATAACGGTACGCTTAGAATTGGCGAAAATCGTACCCGGTATCTGCGATTTCCCCCCTTGGGTGATGATAACATAGGGAGACAGTGGCACAACCTCCACCTCTTCTTCTTTTACCTTTCCGTACTCCTCAAAGATAAAATGAGGGGTATCCGCCCCGGGGCGGATACCCGCAAGCCCACCACTTCCTGCAACCAGCAGCACCCCGGCATCCGTGAGCTGCATAAATGCAATCTTCCCACCCACGTCATAGGTGAAATCCGGCGTAGTCTTTTGCGCCGACGCGATTAGAACAAACGTTGTTAATGGCAATAGAATTAATTTCTTCATCGTGTTGAATTATTGTAACTGATTAATTGGGAGCTAAGGTAGCGGGAAGACCCCGCGCATGGACTCCCCAATTCCACGGGTTTTCCTATCCGTGGAAATACGGATAAGACGACCTGAAACCACGGGTGGACCGCGGCAGGCACAGGCTATTACCGATGGAAATTATACGGCCAGCGATTGGAGGCTAAGAAATCAAGTTTTTGGCCAATGCATATTTCAGCAGGCCGATGGTGTTGGTACTATTGGTTTTGCGCAGCAGGTTACTGCGGTGAGTTTCCACCGTACGTTCGCTAATAAAAAGCTTCTCAGCGATTTGTTTACTCGTAAACTCTTCGATCAGCAATTTGAGCACTTCTATTTCACGGTCGGTCAACTCCTGCGGGATGCGTATGTTGGCGTTCTCGGCCGCTAGCAAAGCGCGGGTAACTTCGACACTCCAGTATTGGCGGCCGCTATTCACGGCATCGATTGCATGGAAAAGTTCTTGCCGCGCATATTTTTTAAGGATATAGCCATCCACGCCCGCCGCCATCACTTCACGGATGATATGCGGCTCGTCATGCATGCTCAACATAATGATTTTAAGATCTGAAACGATTGCCTTCGCTTTACTTACCAAGGCAAGGCCATCCATATCGGGCATCGAATAGTCGGTAATCAGTAAATCAAAAGGCTCCTTTACAAGGTAGGAAAGCGCGAAATTAGCCGAGGAAGTCGTGGCACCGACAACGATAGCGGGATGATCCTGCAACAACGCCGCCAGCCCGTCAACGATAATGGCGTGGTCATCAACTAACAGCGTCTTAATCTGCATATTACATCCATCACAGGTGAATCATCGGGGGGTAAAATTACAAAAAGAAAAAGACAGTACGCGTAAAAAAGCCATATTATCAAACTCGTGTCCGCTATCCGTAGAAATACGGATATAAATCCCTAAACCCACGGATGGCATGGCAACAAACCGTACCCTACTTTTGTCGAAGTTGAAAGTTTTTCCGATGTTTATCGCAAAGCGTCTGATACCGACGATTCAGCGCCTGAAATTTATACTAACAATTAACTCGTGATTTAAGCCTAAAATATGGATAAGAAGTATGTGACCCTACTTTTAGTTTTTTACTTCACCCTACAGCTGGCAGCTTACGGCCAGCTCCAGGTGGAGAGCAAGGTCGACTCGCTAATTGAAAAGGCACGAACCGTGATCAACAACAACACCGATTCGCTCGCCATAATCGCCGACCAGGCTTATCATCTTGCCCTTCAATCGTCCTACAAAAAAGGGATGGCCAATGCCATCCGTATTAAGGGTGTCGTGGCGCAATTTAACAATGAATACGATTCATCCATTGCACATTATACAGAAGCACTCGATTTGTTCGAAGAAATCGGAGATAGCCTGCAAGTCGCCAGGACCTACTACAATATTGCCCTCATCTACAACCTCAGGTCCGATTACGAGCGTACCATCGAATACGGATTAAAAGCCATCAAAATGTCGGAGCAAATAGGCGATATCAATGGAGAAGGGCGGGTTTATAACCTGATGGGCATTGCGGCAAATGCCCGGAAAGACTACGAGCAGTCCATTGCCTATTTTAGGCAATACAGTCAAAAGGTAGCGAGTATACCAGACTCCACCGAAATTGCTACCAGTTACAGCAACATGGGATCCACCTTCCAATCCATGGGGCAGTTGGATTCCGCTATCCATTACCTTACGCTGGCAGAAAAAATCTACCTGCAGATGGGTACCCACCGTAATATGCCCGATGTCTACCAAAACCTTGGGGTACTTTACGAAGAAAACAATCAATTGAATGAAGCAGAAGAATACACGACAAAAGGGTTAGCGTTGGCCAAATCCATGGGGAATAGACAACGCGAGGCCGGCCTCTACAACAATCTTGGAAAAATCCAGAATGCCCAACGCCATTGGCAAGAGGCAATAACCAACCTGTCGCAGTCGCTACAGATCGCCGACGAAATCGGCGATATGGAGATATGCTATCGATCAAACGAGCAGCTTGCCCGCTCCTACGCAGGGTTGGGGCAATACGAGGAAGCCTACCGCTATCACCGGGATGCTGCCGTATACCGAGATTCGCTTTTTTCGATAGAAAAAACAAAAGCCGCACAGGAGTTGCAAACCCAATACGAAACGGAAAAAAAAGAACAACAAATAGAAATCCTCAACCAGCAAACCGCCATCCATCAGTTGAAACTCCGTCAGCGGGGATTCCTGTTGATTGGGGCAGTGGTATTCCTTTCCGTTATGGCCCTCATGATTTACTTTGTGCAGAACCGCCGTAAAATCCGCGCCGAAGCCCGGTTGCAACGCCAAGCAGCCAAGGAGGTACTGGAAGCTGAAGAGCGCGAACGCAGACGGATCGCTACCGACCTGCATGATGGCGTGGGACAAATGCTCTCTGCCGCACTTTTGCATGTGAATGAAGCGCATGACACGACACCCAACGATGCTAAAGCGAAGAACGCTATTGAAAAAGCCCTCGCCCACCTCCATGAAAGTTATAACGAAATGCGCAGCATTTCCCACCAGATGATGCCCAACGCACTACTCAAGGCAGGCCTCGCTTCCTCTGTGCGGGAATTTGTTGAAAAAATAGACACCCCGAAAATGAGGATTTCCCTTGATATCGTCGGGTTGGACCAACGGCTCGACGAACAGACCGAAACCGTGCTTTACCGGATTATACAAGAAGCGGTGAATAACGTCGTGAAACATGCAGCAGCCTCGAAATTGACGCTCCAACTTATCAAAGACCATGATGGTATCGCCCTTACCGTCGAAGACAACGGCAATGGATTCGATACGGCAAAAAGTGCAGACTTTGAAGGGATAGGCCTACGTAATATCCGGTCGCGGGTGGCCATGCTCGACGGCACCATCGACATCGACTCAGCTCCTAACCGCGGGACGCTCCTGGCCATACACATCCCGACATACGAATAACGAAAGGCACGTAAATCGAGGCTAAGCGCTGGGAATCATGGCCTACGGCAATGACGTGTTTACGCGCTGAAGTAAGCCCTTACATTTTTCCCCTCCACCCAGTTCATGTAAGCGCGATTGACCACACGGTTTCCACCTGGCGTAGGGTAATCCCCAGAAAAATACCAGTCACCTTTGTGGTCAGGGCACGCCGCGTGCAGATTCTCCAGTTTTTGATAGATAACTTCAACCTCAGCCGTGATACGTGTGCCCCGGATGATACTTGCTATCTCCGCAGAAATTTCTTCGTCTGTAAATGGCGCATAGATGGCTTTTACATAATTCTCCACATCTTCTTTGGGCAGTTCCAACGATGCCAGGCATTGCCGGTAAACTTCCTCCACAATATGTCCGATTCCACTCTTATACAATAGGGAAACAGCTGCTTCGAAAGCCACAAATTCTCCCATCCTTGACATATCGATCCCATAGCAGTCAGGGTAGCGTATTTGGGGTGCGGACGAAACGATGATGATTTTCTTCGGATTCAGGCGATCAAGGATAGTCAAAATGCTCTGCTTGAGAGTCGTACCGCGAACAATGGAATCATCCACCGCGACAATCGTATCTTCATGGTCCTTAACAATACCATAGGTCGTATCATACACGTGTTGGACCATATCTTGCCGATCGGCATCTTGCGTAATGAACGTACGGAGCTTAGCATCCTTGATATTTAGCTTTTCGAACCGCGGAGAAATGCTTAACATCTCGTCCAGTTCTTTGTCCGAAATTTTATCCGCACGATTAAGCAATGTCTCTTTCTGAAGCGTACGTACATATTCATGTATACCTTCCTCCATGCCGTAAAATGCCACCTCTGCCGTATTCGGGATATAAGAAAACACCGTATGCTTGATATCGTAGTTAATCGCTGTCAAAATCTGGGGGCACAGGAGTCGTCCCAAATGCTTGCGTTCCTGGTAGATTGCCGCATCGCTCCCCCGCGAGAAATAAATCCGTTCAAATGAGCACGACTTCTTTTCCACCGGTTCCCTGAACATTTCCTCCGTGATGGAGCCGTCTTTTTTAACGATTAATGCATAACCGGGCTTTACTTCATTGATTTCTTCAAACTTGACGTTGAAAGCGGTCTGTATGGCCGGGCGTTCAGACGCAGCCACCAACACCTCGTCGTTGACATAATAATAGGCCGGCCTGATCCCAGCCGGATCGCGCATAACGAAAGCGTCGCCATGCCCTACGATACCCCCAATGGTATAGCCACCGTCCCACGTCTTCGCAGATTTGCGCAAAATACGTGCAATATCAAGATGTTCCGCTATGAGGCTACTGATTTCGACGTTGCTATACCCCTGCCGTTTAAATTTATCGAATTGCTCTTGGTTCTCTGAATCGAGGAAATGGCCAATCTTTTCGAGTACCGTAACGGTGTCGGCCTTTTCCTTCGGATGCTGCCCCAACTCATAAAGCTGTTCGAGCAATTCATCGACATTGGTCATGTTGAAATTACCAGCCAGAACAAGGTTACGCGTCATCCAATTGTTTTGCCGCAAAAACGGGTGGCAGCTTTCAATGCTGTTCTTGCCATGTGTGCCGTAGCGGAGGTGCCCCATAAGCACTTCGCCGGTAAAGCTTACGTTCTCCTTCAGCCACTGGCTGTCGGCGTACCTTTCTGGATAAGCCCGCTGCACAGTGGCAAACTTCCGCTGCACATATTCGAAGATATCAGCTACCGCATTAGACGCCATGGAACGATAACGGCTAATGTAACGGCTACCGGGCTTTACACCGAGCTTGATTGTAGCAATCCCCGCGCCGTCCTGCCCGCGGTTGTGTTGCTTCTCCATCAATAAGTACAACTTATTGATACCGTATAAGGCTGTACCGTATTTTTCCTGATAATATGAAAGGGGGTTTAACAGGCGAATCAGTGCGATACCACACTCGTGTTTAATAGCGTCACTCATTGTATGCGTTGAATGGGCAAAGGTACACAAAAATTATTATTTGATGTGCAAATAAAATGAAGATACCGCGCTTCATTTCGCTGCCAAACAAGTTTGTAAACCACAACAACTATCGTTAATTTCGCACCGTAATTTGCACACACAGCATGTCTCAACAAACGCAACAATTGGGCGAACTCTCTTTCGAAAATACGGAAATTGCATTCCGCGGCAAGAGCAATGGCGATTTGAATAAAGCCTATTGGCTGTTCAAAATCCTGTCCAGTAATTTCCTCACCCGGGTTGGCCGGCCAATTACCGATTTCGCATTTAACGTGGGTTTGCCGATTAAAGGGCTTATACGCGCTACTATTTTCAACCATTTTTGTGGGGGTGAAACCATTAAGGGGTGCTTCCCCGCCATTGAACGGTTAGCGGACCAGCGGGTAGGAACCATCCTCGATTATTCGGTCGAAGGAGAAGATACGGAAGAAGCGTTCGACGGGACCTGTAACGAGATTTTGCGCACCGTCGCCTACGCGAAGACCAACCCGAATATATCGTTTTCCGTATTCAAACCTACTGGACTGGGCCGCTTCGACCTATTTGAAAAAATCAATGCTAATGTGCCACTCAGCACCAACGAAAAGCTGGAATACGGGCGGGTCCGGCAACGATTTGAACGTATCTGCCAAGCCTGTCATGACAGTGGGGTGAAGGTGCTGATCGATGCCGAACATTCTTGGATACAGGATGTCATTGATGACCTTACCCGCGAGATGATGCAGCAGTTCAACCGAGAAGCCCCTATTGTGTACAACACCTACCAACTCTACCGACACGACAAGCTAGCCTCATTAAAGGCCGATTTCTACCTAGCGGAAACAGACGGATTTTTCCTTGGGGCCAAGTTGGTGCGGGGTGCTTATATGGAACTGGAACGGGAGCGCGCCCAGGAAAAGGGCTACCCCTCCCCCATCCAACCCAACAAGGAAGCAACGGATCGCGACTATGACCTTGCCATACGGTTTTGCCTAGACCATATCGACCGGATTGGACTTATGGCAGGCACGCACAATGAGGCGAACAGCAAAATGTTGGCTGACGAAATGAACGACCGACAACTGCCCCATGACCATCCCCACATTCACTTCGCCCAGCTGTTGGGCATGAGCGATAACCTGAGCTTCAATCTGGCGGCCGCCGGATACCAAGTGGCTAAATACATGCCCTACGGTCCAGTAAAAGCCGTAATGCCCTACCTTTTCCGGCGGGCACAGGAAAACACCTCCGTAGCCGGACAGACAGGGCGTGAGCTTTCACTCATTGCCAAGGAGAAAAAACGACGGAAAACCACGAGATGACAACAGACACCCTGATACACGAAAAACTTGACAAGCTCACTGAAATAAGCCGTAAAAAAAATTACAAAGCATTCTTATACGACTGCGACGGTACATTGGCCGATAATATGCATGCACATAAAGCTGCTTATCAAAAAGCAGCAGCACAGTTTGGCATCAAGCTCGATACCGCTATCATCGATGAGCTAGCCGGTTGGCCCACGCCATTGATAGCCCAGGAAATAAACAAAAGGTACCAAACGAATGTGCCTCCCAACGACTTCGCATCATTGAAATCAACCATCTTTTTCGATGATTTCATTGCCCATACTTTGCCTGTGGAGTTCGTTGTCCACCACTTGAAAAACCACATCGGCAAAGTCCGCATCGGCGTGGTTTCGGGCGGTAGCCGCAAAACAGTGACGCGTACATTGACAGTAATTGGCCTGATCGACGACATCGAAGTGCTCGTTTGTGCCGATGATACCGCCCGCGGCAAACCTTATGCAGACCCGTTCTTAAGCGCTGCCAAGCAGTTGGATGTAGCGCCACAAGACTGCCTGGTTTTCGAAGACGGTACCCCCGGCGTCCAAGGTGCCATTGCAGCAGGTATGGATTGGGTACGTATCGATAAGATTGTATAACAATCTTATCGAGGCACCGCTGCCGCTTCGAGCATCAGGTAATGCAGGTCTGTATTCCTTACAAACGGCTTAAGCAACTCGCGTCCCGGGCCGTATGCAGCAACCTCTACGTGGTCGCCCGAATGGCCGGTGCTACCCCACCCCACCGATGTATACCTCCGTTGGATATCCGCCAATTCGGCAAACGGTAACTTATACGGGTTGTACAAGCCGTCTTCATTCCTGTCAGTAACATAATGGGCCAATAGCCGGATGGCTTCATTTGCAGTGATGGCATAACCCTGCGCGTGCTCAATTCGTTCACGTACCTGGTTGGCTGTAAAGTCCCTGTCAATCCCCTGCAATACCCAATCATTGGTATGTTTAAAATCGATGACGCGTTCAAAATTTTCTGTCGCACCAAATAAACCAGGATTCGCATTCCCATGATCCGTCGTTACGATAACCAATGTATTGCCATCTGCTTCCGCAAAAGCAATCGCCACGGCCAGGGCCTCGTCAAATGCCAGCTGGTCATAGATCAACCCGCCCACATCATTAGCATGTGCTGCCCAATCTACTTTCCCTCCCTCAACCTGCAAAACGAATCCCTTCCGGCTTTTTGCTAGCCGGCGGATGGCTGTCCCCACCATTTCGGCCAGTGATGGCGTCCTCTTTTTCAAATCGGCATCGTGTTCCCTATCCAACGCATAAGGCAGACCGTCCTGATGAAACACGCCCAAAAGCGGCGCCGTTGCACCCGACGTATCGGCAGCCAGCATTTCATCCCGGGTTTGGGCCACTTGGTAACCACTAGCAGCAAACTCTTTGAAAAGATCTTTTTTATCTTTCCGTTTGTCTGCACTGAAAAACTCCGCTCCAGCACCCATCATTACATCAAAACGTAGGTTAAGGTATTGTTCGGCGATACCGGGCTGATCAGAGCGGCTCTCGCTGTTTACACAAAACCCTGCTGGGGTAGCATGCGTTATCGGAACCGTCGTGACACAGCCAACCGCTTTCCCTGCACTTTTGAATTTCTGGAGAATAGGAACCGGCCTACTCCCATCGGGAGCTACGTTCAACGAACCATTGTTTACCCGCACACCGCCTCCCCAAGAAGAACTTGCCGCAGATGAGTCGGTCACCAAACTATTCGCCGATGCCGTATCCATCAACCCCCTGCTGACCAGGCCCTCCTGATAGAGCGACATCCAGGTGCTCAACTTCCCGTCACGGCGCTCGCTGAGCATATTTGCCATACTCAACGTCCCCACACTCATGCCATCACTAACCATAAAAATAATATTTTTGGCATCTGCTGCACTTGGTGAGCCAACACCAACACCCGGATGGAACTGTTTCGCTATCGAATGAAAAGGTGACAATACAGCAGCACCGGCAGTGGCAAAGGCAGTATTCTTGAAAAAGTCTCTACGCTTCATGAAAATGAAATAAATTGATGGTTACACATAAAATTCCCTAAAAATAAGAATCTTAAGTTAATCTGAAATAAAACCAACATGAATTTTATCGCAAGGGTTTAACTCTGCCCTTTGAAGCGAATGCGGTACATGGAAAACTCGTCGAATGTATACTGGATAATACCCGCCAGCTGACTCGTCAACGAATGAATCAGGCGGAATCCCAACGTCTCGCTCGTCCGTTGTCGCTTTGCTTCCGGGATACCGACACCATCGTCTTTGAAAATCAGTTCATATTCACGTTCCCCATCGCATTGCACGTCAATGAATATCCGCCCCCTTTCCCGACCCACAAACGCATACTTCAACGAATTGGTTATCAGTTCAGTAAGTATCAAACCAACCGGTATCGCCGTATCGATATCCAGCAATACGTCATGGGCATTCACTTCAAATCGCACATCTTTGTTCCCGACATTGTATATGCTTAACAAATGTGCTCCCAATTGCTCTATATAATCTTGTATATTCAATCGGTTGATACTTTGCTGTTCATACAACTTGTTGTGAATAAGGGCAATGGAATGAATACGACTGCTACTTTCCTGCATCATCGCAATGACATCGGGATTGGTAGTCTTCCTAGACTGTAGGCTGAGCAGGCTATTGATAATCTGCAGGTTGTTCTTCACGCGATGGTGTATCTCCCGCAGGAGCAGCTCATTCTGCTTATTGGCCTGCTTCAATATCTCGTTCTGGACGGATATCTCGCTGTTTTTTATTGCCACCCGGTGGGCCAATTTATCTTTCTCCCGGAAGTGAAAATAAAGGATGGCCAATATTGCAAGTAATACAGCAATGCCGGCAATCAACCCATATCGTTGGTATCGCGTATTGGACAACAATAATTCCTGTTCTTTGATTTGACGCTCAAACTTATCCAACTTATAGTTTTCACTCATCTCCCTGCCTTGCCCAATATAATGGGCAGCATAAAGGCTATCTTTTGCGTATTCATAAGCTTCAAACAGACTATCTGCACGCTCCCCTTCTCCCAATGCATATAGAATTTTAACGTGAAGTGCCTGTATTTTGTTACGCTCCATCTTGGGATCTACCGGGCCCAGCGACGTATACAACGATTCGCATACCTCCAACGCCGAATCATAATCCTCCAGGAAATACAGTTCGGTAGCATAGAGAAAGCGGTAATTGGTTTCCAACCGCTCATTACCTAAGGTATCCACCAGCGCGGCGGCCTCATCCAATAGGCTGGCTAAGCGCCCTTCATCGCGCTGACCGGCGTATATCTCCCCTTCAACAAGTAATACACAGAGCAATTGTTCGTTGGCATCACCCTCGCCGAATTTTCCCCTTGCCAACGCTACATAATGCAGGGCCTCGTCGTACTCATGCCGCTCCAGATAACTAATGCTATACTGCAAATAAATCGGCCCTAATGCCGCCGCATAACCTACCTTATCCGCAAGCTCTTCTGTATCGTTGAGAATGGTTATAGCTTCTCCATAATCCTTAGATACCGTATTATGGTAACTGGCAAGCTGGAGGCTCAATTCAATACGGCTTACATCCTGCCCATCGTCCGTCGCTACGCGCAGGCCGTCAAGAAAACTCTGAAGCCCCGTGTAGTACCTCCCATCCTGCAAATATATCTGCCCCAACCGCAGATAGCAATCAGGCAAGTTCTCCAAAAACTGCCCCTGGGCATATAAGGAAGCCGCCTTTTCAAAATACCGGCCGGCAACATCCATCCCTCCCTTTTGCATATATATGATACCGGTATAATAGTACCCATCCGCAATACCCCGGTCGTAACCGATATCGATAGACATTTTCCATGCCTTGTTAATCAGGTCATCCGACTTTTTCAGGTTTTCGTCAACAGAAAGAAATGCGCCTTTATATAGGCTATTGATAATGGCCGTATCCACGCGATTCGTGGCCACAGTATCCTGCGATACTGCAGCCGGAATCTCTTGAATAGTTAACAACAGCACTCCGAGGATAAAAAACAAACCAGTGCGTTTCGCCATTTTTACGTTTGTAATACCAGCCTTTTATATCGGTCGAAAAGCACGAGTCCAACAGTTAACAAACACATTAGCCCGCATGTTAGAACACCTCTCCTGTCAAACCGATACAAAGACAGACCATAAGGTATCCGGCTTGGTTGAGTAATCGCTCAAAACCCGGGTAACCAAGAACGAATAGTTCAAAGATAGGGGAATCAATGAATTAAACAAAACGGAAGCTCTTACATTCCCAACAGCTAAGAGACATCAAAATCCGGTCACGATACGTATACCGCCATTGGTAAAGTTCATTTCCTCTTTCGAAAGCCGGCCGATCGGAAGTTTAAAATACGGTTCTATCGATAATGAGAAATTTTTGGATATCGGCAGTTCTTTACCGACAGAGAAATTCATGAACCCCGCATATCCATTCCCTTGCAATGGTTTGTCGGCAACTTTTTCAGATGAATAGACAAACTCGGTGGAAGTGAGCCGGTCGGTGCCCGACGACTCTCCGCCGGCGAATGTATTCTTATTAATCCGATCGATGACATGGCTTGTGCGCTGTTCGTCGAGGATAGCGACATAAGACAACCCCACAGACGTATAAAAACCATTTATCACCTCATACCGCAGGTCCAACGGTATATCCAAGGTAACGACGCTACTCGTTACCGAAACTTCCCTTTTATAGTTAACAGCGGCTTCCGATGTCCAGTTGAAATAACCGTCTGGCAAAGGGCTGTTCATGATTCCCTTATTATATTGAGGTCGATGGTTCGAATTCTCCCCCACCCCCAGCTGCGCCACCGATATACCCGAGCGGATGGAAAATTTATCTGATACCCGATAGGCAACCGCCAGTCCGCCACCGAGATTTACAGCCTCACTGGTCAGCGATGGCGAAACAACCAGCCCCAAGTCCCATTTGTCAATGCCGCCCTCCGTTTTCGGAGGGTTCACGGCATATCGATCGGTAATTGTACTGGTCCTGTCGGGTACTATGGTCGGCACAACAGTAGGTTCCTGCTGCGCCACCGTCTCTTCCTCAGTTTCGGCAACCGCTGTTACCAACGTATCCACCATGATAGTGGCTAATGCCCGCGGCTCATCCAATAGGCCTTGTGCATGATGCGATACTTCTTCACTGACCTCCGTCCCATACACCGGATATTTGCTTACTGTATTCAGCCTGGTTTCCGAATCTATTACTGATTCGGCACCAGGTAATTCGTCTGCCTCAGCCTCACTAACTGTGGGTTTCCCGGTCCCGATTTCCACTTCATGGTATACCGTTTGAGACGATGGTGGCGTAATATCGATCGCATCGTATATAAACCAGTATACTCCGATGGCGGCGAGCAACGTCGCGGCTGCACTCCAATAAGGCCATAATCGCCGCCTACGCTTCCCGTAAGTGGCTGCAAAATGTTCCCATGCACCCTCCTTATACGGCTGAGCGTGCTCACGGAGTCGTTCTACCATGTGTTGGATCAATTCGCTATGCTCTTCTCGCTCACTCATACTGCATATTATTAATACCGCGCTGCGATATCAGTCGATGCCAAATACAATTTCCTCAATTTTTTCTTCGCACGGGTAAGGTAGGTCCGGGAAGTGCTCTCTGGTATCCCGAGCATTTTCGACACCTCCTCGTGTGAATAACCTTCAACCTCATATAAATTAAATATCGTCCGCTGTATCTCCGGTAATTGGAGAAGGAGCTTCATGATATCCGCTACATCCAAGTTCGACGACACATCGACACGTTGTTTATCAAACTCATCCTCTTTCACGTTGTCTAACGACATGAATTGTTTTTGAGCTCGCAAAAAATCAATGGATAGGTTTACCGCTATCCGGGCCAACCACGCCCGGAATGATTTTTCAAAACGCTCGCCCGTGTCATTGTTGTTAAATGTGGTCATTTTGCCAAATGCCCGCAAGAAACTCTCATTTGTCAGCTCTTCGGCATCAAATTCGTTCTTTACGTAGCGCATCGTTATGGCACGCACATATCCATAACAGCTTTTATATATAAATTCCTTGCTTCGTTCATCTCCTTTTTGGGCACAGCACCGCACCGCGTCTTCCAGCGACAACGCCATTTTCCTTTTCAAGTATCGGATGTTGAAACTCACTATACGGCTACACTCCTATTAATCAGCTCTTTGAATTCACATTGCAAACTTAGATAAATCTCACTTCATGTCCGCAATAATTACGCTATTTCCCACGGTCGCTCAGCGACAACCGCTCGAAATATACGCTCAATCACATCGATATGTAGCCCTGTTTCACGAAAAATTAACCATATAACTTTTTTTATGACGTTATCTATTCGAAAAAACGCAGTACAACCAGCAAACGCTACACCGTACTTCCAAAATATTACAATGAAGACTTGCGACTACCCTTTTGCACATAAAAACATACTTAGCGCAGCGATCTCATTGATGCCTCGCGCAGCGATCTCATTGATGCCTCTGAAAATTATTAAAACATCCATAACTTAGCGGAGCGATTTCATTGATGCCGAAAAAGCAGTAAAAAAAATCAATAAATTATCTAAGTTTTCGCTGATCGTTTGTTCTCAATTGCAGCGAAGAGACCGATAATTTGTTTTTATGTGCAGCTTCGCTATTTTGCACATAAAAACAAATTATCTAAGTTTGCCGCAATAATTTATATTCGATGAGCAACGCACTATCTGAACAGGAAATACAGCGCCGAGACGAACTCGCTAAGCTGGAAGCATTGGGAATAAACCCTTATCCGGCCGAAGCTTTCGAAATCAATGCCTCTGCCAAAGACATTTTAGCGAATTACGAACGTGATAAACTCAATTACAAAAATGTCAGCATAGCGGGGAGGATGATGGGACGCCGCATAATGGGCAATGCGTCATTCATCGAGCTGCAGGATGCTTCGGGACGGATCCAAGCCTACATTAAGCGCGATGACCTTTGTCCCGGTGAGGATAAAACACTATACAACACCGTATTCAAAAAGCTATTGGATATCGGTGATTACATCGGTATTTCCGGATTCGTATTTACTACCAATACGGGCGAGATTTCCATCCACGTTAAAGAATTAACACTATTGGCAAAATCATTGAAGCCCCTGCCCGTGGTGAAATCTGCCGATGGAAAGACGTTCGATGCAGTTACCGATCCGGAGTTTCGTTACCGGCAGCGGTACGTAGATCTGGTCGTAAACCCGCACGTGCGCGAAACATTCGTCAAAATCTCAAAAATTAAGACCGCTATCCGTGAGTTCCTCAATGAACGCGGGGCACTCGAAGTAGACACACCAGTGCTGCAAAGCATACCGGGCGGTGCGGCAGCCAGACCTTTTGTTACACACCACAATGCTTTGGACATCCCACTGTACCTACGCATCGCCAATGAGCTTTACCTCAAGCGGCTCATTGTGGGCGGTTATGAATGGGTATATGAATTCAGTCGAAATTTCCGCAACGAAGGGATGGACCGTACCCATAACCCCGAGTTTACCGTATTGGAATTTTATGTCGCTTACAAGGATTACCTATGGATGATGGAAATCACCGAACAGCTTTTTGAACAGGTAGCCCTGGCCACCAATGGCACCACTAACCTGCAAGTGGGCGATAAAGAAATATCGTTCGCCGCACCTTACCCACGAGTCACCATTTACGATGCAATCAAAGAACATACTGGATTCGACGTGGATGGGATGGATGAGGAGGGTCTCCGCGACGTATGCCACAAATTGGGTATACAAACCGATGCAAGCATGGGTAAAGGGAAGCTCATCGACGAGATATTCGGCGAGAAATGCGAACATCACTACATACAGCCGACCTTCATTATTGACTATCCCATAGAAATGAGCCCCCTCACCAAGAAGCACCGCGACAAACCGGGGTTGGTAGAGCGTTTCGAACTAATGATTAACGGCAAAGAACTCGCTAACGCCTACACCGAACTGAACGATCCTATCGATCAACGGGCGCGGTTTGAAGAACAGCTCAAGCTAATGGAACGTGGCGATGATGAGGCCATGTTTATCGATTACGATTTTCTCCGGGCTTTGGAATATGGCATGCCTCCCACCGCTGGCATTGGTATCGGCATCGATCGACTTGCGATGTTGATAACCAACCAGAACAGCATCCAGGATGTCTTGTTTTTCCCCCAAATGCGCCCCGAGAAAGTCGTGAAACAGGCGAGCAATGCCGACTATCACGCCCAAGGGATACCCGATGAATGGGTACCGGTACTCCAAAAAATGGGCTTAACTACCATTGAGGCTCTCAAATCGGCAAACCCTAACAAAGTATTCAATGATTTGGGTGGCTTACGTAAGAAAATGAAGCTCGAAATACCGATGCCTACTAAAGACGAGGTATTGAAGTGGTTTGAGTAGTTCTTGTTCCTCCTGACTCTTTTATCACACGTGGGCGTTTAACGCCGCTGCATACAATTTCATTTGCTTCACCATAGATAGTAGTCCATTGGCACGGGTAGGCGACAAATGCTCCTGCAGACCGATTTGGTCAATAAAATAAAGCTCACTTTCTACAATCTCTTGCGGAGCATGATTGGACAGTACGCTAACCATCAACGCAACCAACCCCTTGGTTATGATAGCGTCGCTGTCTGCTGTGAATATAACTTTCCCGTCCCGATGTTCGGCATGCAACCACACTTTTGATTGGCACCCTTTGATAAGGTACTCATCTCGCTTATATTGCTCATCGATGAGCGGCAAATCTTTACCTAACTGAATGATATACTCGTATTTGGCCATCCAGTCTTCAAAAAAAGAGAAATCTTCGATTAATTCGTTTTGTATTTCGTTTATAGACACTTTTATGAGATTTGAGACAACAGATTTGAGACGTAAGGCGATCGACTTACGACTAAAAAACTTATAACAACATCGCTGCTGCTCGTTCAACACCGGTTACCAATGCATCGATATCCGCTTTCGTATTATACATAGCAATCGACGCCCTCACCGTACCGGGAATACCATAGTGATCCATCAATGGCTGTGTGCAGTGGTGGCCAGTCCGCACCGCGATCCCGAGTTTATCCAAAATCACTCCAACATCGTAAGGGTGTGCACCATCTAATAGGAACGACAGCACACTCGACTTTTCCCGCGCTGTACCGATTAGCCTGATGTGTGGCACTTCCAGTAGGTGTCCGGTTGCATATTCCAACAAATCGTGCTCATGTCTCGCTATCTGGTCCAACCCTACCGAATTGATGTAATCGATTGCGTATGCTAGGCAAATACCAGCTTCGATATTGGGCGTGCCGGCTTCATATTTGAAAGGAAGTTCATTGTAAGTTGTCTTTTCAAATGTCACCTCCTTAATCATTTCACCCCCTCCTTGGTAAGGCGGCATGGCATCGAGCCATTTTTCCTTTCCATACAGCACCCCTATCCCCGTGGGGCCATACATTTTATGTCCGGAAAACACCAAGAAATCCACATCCAATGCCTGTACGTCTATTGACAGGTGCTGGATTGCCTGCGCGGCATCCAGCAGTACCGGCGCACCAACCGCATGGGCCAAACCGATGATATCTTTCACCGGGTTTACCGTCCCCAATGCATTCGATACATACGTAATGGCTACCATCTTTGTCCGTTCGTTCAACATCGAACGGTAAGCCTCCATATCCAACTCGCCTGCCTCATTGATGGGGATTACTTTCAACGTTGCACCCCGTTCTTCACAGCACAGCTGCCACGGCACGATATTGGAATGGTGTTCCATTGCCGAGATGATAATCTCGTCGCCCGCATGCACAAAGGCCTTGCCGTAACATGATGCCACCAAATTGATACTTTCCGTTGTACCTTTGGTAAGGATGACCTCGTGCTCATGTGCCGAATTGATAAACGGCTTAAGTTTGCGCCGCGTCACTTCAAACGCATCGGTAGCCAATTGGCTAAGATGGTGCACCCCGCGGTGTACGTTACTATTGTATTGTGTGTAATATTCAACAATGGCATCGATGACTTGCCTCGGCTTTTGCGTAGTAGCCCCATTGTCCAAGTATACCAACGGCCTATTGTTTACCGTACGCGTAAGGATCGGAAAATCTTGCCTAATACGATCGACATCAAAACGCTCCAAAACTGCTGGCTCTTCCATATGACAAACTTAGATAAATTCCCTTTTATATGCAATTTAATTGCGTTGCATATAAAAGGAGTTTATCAATCTACTCAGCCGCCATTGATAGGCAACTCTATAGCGGAAATGTACAAGTGTTTTTTGTTATCCGTAGCGACCGGCGCGCCACGTATTGCATGCGTAACAAACGCTGACAAGTTGATGACACCGGTCCGATGCACTGCCGTTTTACATCGCGCTTACATAACGAACCCGTGACATGGGCGCCGAAATCGCTAGACGGTCTGATATTTGTGCGCATAAACCAGATACTAAAACACTCACTCTTCAATGAAACACTTACTACACATCGTACTGCTATTACTATGCTTCCAACCCGTCTTCGCCCAACAATACACCCTTAAAGGCACCGTTCACAATGCCGCAGACGACACCCCGTTTCCCAATGTAACCGTCTTGCTCCTTAACACGGAATCTATCATTGAACGGGAAATGATAACGCATTCGGACGGTTCGTTTGATTTGGAAAAGGTAAATCCCGGCGAATATGTACTCCGGATACAATATCTCGGTTACGAACCGACCGATGAGCCGATTAAAATGACCAAAAACACAGACGTTGGAATACTTTATTTACATGAAGACACCCGGCTTCTCGATGAAATCACCATCAGTGCCCGTCCACCGGTAGGAAAGCAACTTGGCGACACCACCCAATTCAATGCCGGTGCTTTCCAGACCATGAAAGATGCGTCCGCTCAAGACCTCATTGAAAAAATGCCCGGTATGAGCGCTGAAGATGGCACCCTACAAGCCCAGGGAGAAAGCGTTGCACAAATACTGGTAGATGGTAAGCCGTTCTTCGGCACCGATGTAAAAGCCGCACTGCAAAACTTGCCTGCCGAAATCATCCAAAATGTACAGGTATTTGACAAACTGAGCGATAAAGCGGAATTAAGTGGATTTGACGACGGAGAGCGGTTGAAAACCATCAACATCATCACGAAGCCCAATAGCCGCAAGGGGCTTTTCGGCAAAACATCAGCCGGATATGGTGACCGTGACCGGTATATTGTTGGTGCCAGTGCCAATGCGTTCAACGAGCAGCAGCGACTTACGATTACCGGATTGACCAACAACATCAATGCCGTCGACTACTCAGCGGATCCGAACAACCAGGGTGCCACACGCCCCCAAAACGGAATTATCAATACCAATCGAATCGGACTCAACTATACGGATGACTGGGGTGAAAAAATTGAGCTCAACGCCAGTTACCTTTTCAACCACCGCAAAAATTTCGGTGAGTCGTCCTTGTTCCGCCAATATGTACTCCCTGACAATGATGATCAGCATTATACCGAATCGAGTGAAAACACCCGTAAAAACACAGCACATTTTTTCAATATGCGGTTGGAGTATAATATAGACAGTAACAACCGCATCTTGTTCCGGCCCAACTTTTCAGCCCAACTGGATAACGAAAACAGCTTCTTATCAGGACAGACCTTCGCCGACTCCGACCCGATCAACCAAACCCAAAACCGCCGGTATGCCGACTACTCGGATATCGATTTCAACAGCCGGCTTTATTATAGCCGCCGTTTCTCAAAGCCCGGACGGAGTCTACGATTGGGCCTAGAAACAGGCAACCACAAAAATGATGACGATGCCGACAGATATGCCGAGAATATATATTATGACCCCCTTGAGCGCGCAGAAATAATCAGACAAAATGTCGTAAGGGCACGTACGGGTTTTTCTTGGGAGGCCAGCGCATCGTATACCGAGCCGGTTGGGCAACACGGAATGGTAGAACTCGAATACGAAGTGGGTAACCGCCGCGACGACTCGGACCAATTGACGTACGATATGGATGATACCGGCAACCACATGCACATCGACACGGCACTCAGCAACACTTTCAACAGTGATTACCTTTCGCAAGAAGCCGAAATCGGCTATCAGTACACCCGAAATAAGCTCCGCGTTCAGGCAGAAGCAGAATTTCAACATGCACAACTGAAAAACGACCAAGAGTTCCCAAGCCCTTTCTCCCTACACCGGACGTTCCGAAGTGTTTTGCCCAGTTTGAGGGTCGACTATAAATTTTCAGCATCAAAAAATTTGGAATTCGACTATGATGCGCGTACCAATGCACCTTCCATTGGCGACCTGCAAGATGTGATCGATAATTCAAACCCATTGCACCTCCGTACCGGCAACCCCGACCTCGACCAATCCTATAGCAACAGGTTCCGCTTACGCTATCGTAGCTACAACGCCGATACCGAACGGAGTTTCTTCGCCATGGTCCACTCATCCACCACGTCAAACCAAGTGGTCAGCAACACCACCATCACCGACCAACCAATCGAATTAGCCAACGGCATGGTTCTAGAAAGGGGTGCCCAGCTCACCCGGCCGGTAAACCTCGATGGTTACTGGGAGATTTTCTCTTATTTCCACTATGGCTTACCCATACGCTTCCTACCATCCAATTTCAATATCCACGGAAGTATACGGCACAGCCATAGTCCCGGCATGATCAATAACGAAATCAACGCGGTTAATTCTACCCGCTATAGCGGTGGCATTTCACTAAGCAGCAACATCAGTGATCGGATCGATTTCAATATCTGGACACGCTCGTCATTCAATAATGTCCAAAATTCGCTTCGGCCCACACTTAACAATAACTACTTTACACAAAGCACCCGTTTTAACTATAATTGGATTGTATGGGAAGGACTGGTATATCGGCTCGACCTCAACCACAGGCTCAATAGCGGCCTATCCGAAGGATATGATAACAGTACATTCTTGGTAAACATGGCAATTGGGAAAAAGCTATTGAAAAATGAGCGGGCTGAAGTTAGTGTCAATGTCTACGACCTATTTGAGCAGAACAACAATATCTACCGGAACGTTACGGAAACCTATATACAAGACAGCGAGTCTAATGTACTGCAACGTTATTTCATGGTCAGCCTAACCTATAATATTCGCTATTTTTCACGGGGCACTTCCATGGAGGATTACAAAGAATTGTATAACTAGAACACCACACTTTTGGTAAAATTTATGCCACACAGTCCGCATTCTCATTTTTTTTCGTGACTTTTAACTGCTCATTAATAGTAACCAATAAAAAAATAGAGTATATGATACACACAAAATCCCTCGCACTGGTTTTCGGTTTGGGGATCTCGTTTGCCGCTTCCGCGCAACCACGTTGGGTGATGCCAGAGCAGAAGCTGGAACCCGTAGTGGAGCAAATCGTCAAAGAGGCCAACCAAAACTCACAGTTGAAGCAGCTTGCCCACGAATTGCTTGATGTAGTTGGACCACGGTTGGTAGGTACGCCGCAAATGAAAAATGCGCACGATTGGGCTGTGGCCAAATATGCCGATTGGGGTATTGAAGCCCGCTATGAGGAATTTGGCGAATGGCGCGGCTGGGATCGCGGCATCTCGCACATCGATATGGTATATCCAAGGGTTAAGACACTAGCGGGCACGCAGTTGGCTTGGAGCCCCACCACAGGTGGAAAAGCGGTCGAAGGCGAAGTCATCACCCTCCCTGATGTGAAAGATTCATTAGCATTCCAAGCGTGGCTCCCCAATGTGAAAGGCAAATATGTGATGATCTCCATGCTGCAACCAACCGGCAGGCCCGACCACAACTGGGAAGAATACGGGAAACCGGAGTCTATTGAAAAAATGAAAAGGGAGCGCGATTCGCTGAACGACAAGTGGCAGGAGAAAATCGCCGCTACCGGTGTATCGGCGCGCTCCATCCCCCGCATACTGGAAGAAGCAGGCGCGGCAGGTATCCTCGAATGCTATTGGTCGCGGGAGTTCGGCTCCAATAAAATTTTCGGTGCCCGCACCACCACCATTCCTTCGCTCGATATCTCTCTGGAAGATTACGGCGTACTCTACCGGCTGGCAGAAAACGGACACAAGCCCCGCATCAAAGTAGAAACCGACTCCAAACACCTGGGCACGGTGCCGACATTCAACACCATCGCCGAAATAAAAGGCACGGAGAAACCGGATGAATATGTTATCCTCTCCGCCCATTTCGATTCGTGGGAAGGCGGCTCCGGCGCCACGGACAACGGCACGGGTACTATCACGATGATGGAGGTAGCACGCATCCTCAAAAAGGTTTATCCCAACCCCAAACGCACAATCCTTATCGGCCACTGGGGCAGTGAAGAACAGGGGCTCAACGGATCTCGGGCATTCGTACTAGACCACCCCGAAATCGTGCAAAATACGCAGGCGGTCTTCAACCAAGATAACGGGACGGGCCGGGTCGCCAATCTCAATGGATCCGGTTTCCTGCATGCTTATGACTTCATGGGCAGGTGGTTGGCAGCTGCACCGCACGAAATCACACGCGACATCAATACCGATTACCCCGGTTCGCCAAGCGGCGGTGGGTCTGACCACGCGTCTTTCATCGCCGCCGGAATCCCTGCGTTCATGATGAGTTCGCTTTCCTGGGGCTATGGCACCATCACCTGGCATACCAACCTCGACACCTACGATAAACTCATCTTCGATGATTTGAAATCAAACGTGATTCTGATTGCCACACTAGCTTATAAGGCCAGTGAAGAGCCCGGGTTGGTGAACCGGGAAAAAAGGGTAATGCCGCCGGGTAGGGACGGCCAGCCCAGCCAGTGGCCGGTTATCCGCCAGCCACGGCGCTCGGGCGTGGGATACTAACCCACGCCTAGCCCGTCATCGGCTTTTTGGCCCATGCGTATTCCACGAAATCAACACCCGAAAAATCGGGCTGGAAGGAGTCGGCACGACTGATTTTCATCAGCAATTCGAACGATTTCGGATAAGGGGCCTCCATCAGGCTCCCTGTGGGGATATAGGGAAATGAATCCAGATAAGTTTCCACTTTGTTAGGAGATACCCGCCGGTGGATGTATACGCGATGGATGTCGTCGGGGTGCTTGATGCCAGCCGCTCCCATCAGTTCGCAGGCTGCTTTCACCGTCTCATGGTGGTAGTTGGCCACCCGCACGCGCTTGTCGGTAACGTCCAGCCCTTTCACCAAGGCAGGGTTTTGGGTAGCTACCCCTGTAGGGCATGTGTTCGCATGGCATTGCAACGCTTGGATGCACCCAAGTGCCATCATCATCCCACGGGCACTATTGCAGATATCCGCACCAAGTGCAAAGTTCTTTACGAGGTCAAATCCTGTGGTGATCTTACCCGCAGCAATGATTTTGATATGCCGTTTGAGCCCGAACCCGGTTAGGCAATCGTAAACAAAGGCCAATGCATCCCGCAGCGGCATTCCCACCGAGTTGGAAAATTCCAAGGGCGCCGCTCCGGTTCCACCTTCACCCCCATCTACCGTAATAAAATCGGGATGCAATCCCGTTTCCACCATCGCCTTGCAGATGGCTACGAACTCGCTCCGGTGGCCAATGCACAATTTGAAGCCGATAGGCTTGCCTCCCGACAGTTTACGCAACTGCTTCACAAATTCCAGTAACCCCACCGGCGTGGAAAACGCACGATGGAAAGGTGGCGAGTCGACTTCCTTTCCTACCTCAACCAAGCGGATACGAGCTACCTCGGGGGTTACCTTAACAGCAGGCAGAATACCGCCATGGCCCGGTTTGGCTCCCTGCGACAATTTGATTTCAATCATCTTCACACTGGGATGCTGGGCCTTTTCGGCAAAAGCGTCAGGATTGAAATTACCGTTGGGATGACGGCAGCCGAAATAGCCGGTACCGATCTGCCACACCACATCACCACCACCTTCCAAGTGGTATTCGGTAAGTCCCCCCTCGCCCGTATTATGTGAGAAACCTCCAATTTTTGCACCCTCGTTCAACGCCATGACCGCATTTTTACTCAATGAACCATAGCTCATGGCCGAAATGTTAAAAACGCTACTGGAATAAGGCTGTTTGCAATGGGGGCCACCAACGGTAACGCGGGGAAGCTCGTTGATCTTGAAATAGTCGACAGCGGTAATACTGTGACTTAACCATTCATAATTATTATCATAGACATTCAGCTGGGTACCAAACGGCGTGGTATCCAATACTTTCTTGGAGCGTTGGTATATCACACTTCTAAATATCCGACTGAAGGGACGGCCCGTGGTGTCACTCTCAACAAAATACTGCTGTATTTCGGGGCGTATGCTCTCAAACAAGTATCGTAGCCGCCCGAAAAGTGGAAAGTTACGTCGGATTGCCTGTTTAGTCTGGATAATATCAGCCACCCCCATCGCAATTAGGGGTACAAAAACAATGAGGCTCCACAGTACCGGCGGCCACCAAATAGCAATTACAGCAACCAAGGCAATCAGCAATACACTGCCATATATAAACTTTTTCCGCATGAGCCAAAGCTGCAAAAAAATAAGCAGGAAATCAAGATAGGCCCTATCCTGATTGTCAAGTTTTACTCGACCCTTACCAGCAAAAACACCTGGAGAAACCGATTTTCCCCTTCACCCACGTACCTGTTGTAAGCAATGGCTTTGCCGTCGGGCGACCAATTCGGAGCACCCACTGGCCTATTGTCATCACCAAACCGGTCGGTTATGCGGTACGTATCTCCCGTGGCTAGCACAGCAATGAACACACTATTATCCGCCGGGTAGGCTATCCATTGCCCCGTCGGGTCGATATTGAACGGCCCCTGTATCGGGAAATCATGGTCCGTTAATTGCCGAATAGCTCCGCCATTGGGCGACACCCCAAAAAGCTGGATGATGCCCCGTTCATCTTCGGCCAAAAAACAAACCAGGCTTCCATCGGGCGTCGTACGCAGCCAATGCCTTGGCCCCTTCACCCCGTTGGCGGTGTAGGTAATCCGCCGTTGTGTTGCGCCAAGCGGTACGCCCGGTCGTGACACCGCCGTCCCTTCCAACGGCTGGCCATCTCCCGCCACTGTAGGGTCTGCGGGTAGATCGACCACAAAAACCTCGGTAACGGTCTCCTCCCTTTCATTCCGCACGTTCCCCTGAAAAGCGATGGCTTTGTCTTGCCATGATCCATCCGGCTTCTGATAACCCTTTTCACCAATCCAACACTCGTCGAATGCCTTATCGATCTCATCGCTTCCCGGCCTGGGATGTTCAGTGACATCGGTTATGATAACGGAAAAATACTCGCCATCATTATTCTCCAACTGACCATCCTGCGCCACTTCCACCTTGCCCGGCACCATAATGCCCACGGTGCGCAGGTCTTGGACGGTCGTATCGCTTTTGGCCAACTGCTCCATTACATAGTCGTTGTAGGTGAAGCTGATCCACTGGCCATCCCTGCTCCATGAGTGGGAATGGGTACCACCACGCAACGCCCCCTTGGTAAACGGCGGCACCACATCACGCGCATCCATGAAAATCGGTTCGCCGGGATGGTCGATATTTATGGCTACGCCAGTGCGGCGCGTCATGCTATAAGGTCGAGATGCATCCGCGTTGCGGATACCATGAATGAACAGCACGCGGTCCTGCACCGGCGAAAAGGTAGCTGCTCCTACCCCGGGGCCGTGAAGCGTTTGATTCGCTGTCCGGTACACGACACGTACCTCGCCGGTATGCACATTCACTAGTTCGATACTTCCTGTACGGCCAATCTGCGTGTCGTCATTCCGTGTATCATAAACGACCCATCGGCCGTCTTTGGAAAACACTTGGGTATGGTGGACGGTGTGGCCCTTTGGCGCCGTCGTGAGTTGGGTTTCTTCGAATTTCATGAATGGCTTTTCGTTACGATGGCATGCGCATACGACAGCTAGCGAGAAAATACCCAATAGCCTGCTGTATAGTTGTCGTGCCATCGAAGCAAAAATACATATCGCGATCCAATAGATTATTATACCATCTTGCTACAGGGCTGTATGATATTGCCCCAAACGTAAAATTTATGCCACATAGTCGTTTTTCTCAAAGATATTCCTTAGAATCGCTTGCACTAACAGTACAGCTCATATTTTCATTAATCAATACGCACTGATATGAAGCACATGAACAAGCCGCAATTGCCACGCCTCATGTGGATGTTGGCATCACTTGGCCTGGCATTCAGCCTCGGGTTGGCCCCGGCCGCTGCCCAACCCAGTTGGATGCAACAGGAACAGAAACTTGAACCCATCGTCGAACAAATCGTGCAGGAAGCCAGCGAAAACTCCCAGTTGAAGCAACTTGCCCATGAGCTATTGGATGTAGTGGGGCCACGTTTGGTGGGCACGCCGCAAATGAAAAACGCCCACGATTGGGCAGTGGCCAAATACAAGGAATGGGGTATCGAAGCACGTTATGAGGAATTTGGCGAGTGGCGGGGCTGGGACCGGGGCATTTCCCACATTGACATGGTGTACCCCCGAGTCAAGACATTAGCAGGCACCCAATTGGCCTGGAGCCCTACTACTGGGGGTAAGGCTGTGGAAGGCGAAGTGATCGTACTCCCCGCCGTACAGGACTCCCTGGCTTTCCAAGCTTGGCTGCCCAATGTAAAAGGGAAATACGTCATGATTTCGATGCCGCAGCCCACGGGACGGCCCGATCACAATTGGGAGGAGTTCGGACGGCCGGAATCCATTGAGAAAATGAAAGCCGAACGCGATTCGTTGACGAAGGCCTGGAACGCGAATATCGCAGCGATGGGTGTTTCATCCCGTTCGCTGCCGCGGATTTTGGAAGAAGCTGGTGCAGCAGGTATCCTGGAGTGCTACTGGTCGCGCGAATTCGGCTCGAACAAGATTTTCGGTGCACGCACCACCAAGGTGCCATCGTTAGATATTTCGCTGGAAGATTACGGCATACTCTACCGCCTCGCCGAAAACGGCCACAAACCACGCATCAAGGTGGAAACCGATTCCAAGGACCTGGGCACCGTACCCACCTTCAACACCATCGCCGAAATCAAGGGTACCGAGAAACCCGATGAATACGTTATCCTTTCTGCGCACTTCGACTCGTGGGAAGGGGGCTCCGGCGCGACCGACAACGGTACCGGTACCATTACGATGATGGAGGTCGCACGTATCCTCAAGAAACTGTATCCCAACCCCAAACGGACCATTCTCATTGGCCATTGGGGCAGCGAAGAGCAGGGACTGAACGGCTCCCGGGCGTTTGTGTTGGACCATCCGGAAATCGTGGAGAAGACACAGGCCGTATTTAACCAAGATAACGGCACTGGACGGGTAGCCAACCTCAACGGCTCCGGTTTCCTGCATGCGTATGATTTCATGGGCAGGTGGATGGCTGCCGCCCCAAGGGATATTACCCGCGACATCCAGACCGATTATCCCGGTTCGCCCGGTGGCGGTGGGTCCGACCATGCCTCTTTCGTCGCTGCGGGCATACCGGCGTTCATGATGAGTTCGCTCTCTTGGGGCTACGGGACCATAACCTGGCATACCAACCTGGATACGTATGATAAGCTGATCTTTGACGATATCCGGGACAATGTCATCCTTATTGCCACGTTGGCCTACAAGGCCAGTGAAGAGCCCGAATTGGTCAACCGCGAAAAGCGGGTAATGCCCTTGGGCAGGGACGGACAGCCGCAGCAATGGCCTGTCATCCGCCAGCCAAGGCGTACCGGCGTAGGGTATTGAGACACCGGTCGCGTCACTTAAAAACAAAAGTCCCGTGAATTTTCTAACGCGGGATTTTTTGTTGTTCATTCATTCCCCCCAATTTTGATTCTTCACCAGATTATCAAGCGTTCTTCTACACACTTCAATCATCAGCTTCATTAAATCCGCTGACTTTTCCAATAGACAATCCGAATCCCGTTCGGTAATGTGGTAGTTGTTGTCATACCTCACGGATAGATACGCCCGGTCCAACACCTCGATGAGCCACATGTCCCTTTCGTTGTTTTTGTCCAATATAACTTTTATTTCCGGAACATATGGAAGCAATAGCTGTAAGTGGTTCCGTAGCGAATGTGAGGTTTTTTCCCTGCCGAAAATGACGATTTCGCCCATTCGGAAGCACAATTCGAACAATTGGTGCAGCATGAAGGCACAAAGCTGGAGGTTTTTCCTGCTTAGGTAAAACTGCACCCCTTCACTGAATGCTGCTACTTTCCGCTGCTCCAGTCGGAGGTTTTCGGTTGCCTTCTGGAATACCTTTTCGAAAGAAAACTTCCTGCTGGCTCCTACGCACGCGCTTTGCGGATTAAGGTAAAGCAGATTGTCAGGCTGGCACCGGCATAGCAGCGCGATGCCGCCCTGCTTGATGCCCAGCCGCACCTCATGGACATAGTAAATCCGCGGTCTGAAAGGCGCATAGCCACTCATCGCCATATTGACCAACGGCGCGGCTTCCATGATGAACTGCCTGGTAGTGTGCGGCAGTAACACGACCACTTCCTGCTGTCTAACCCCGGCCTGCTCAAACGTATAAAGGTAAATCTGGTCGACCAGCAAAGTGTTCACCAGCCGCTCGGTGAGCGTGGAGAGTTGTTGGAAGGTAGTTGTGTTATACGACGAATTCATAAATAAACAGGCTAGTCAATACCTAGTTCGCCGCGCCTCGCGGCTTTTTTATCAGGATATAATAATGGCCAAGCTCTTTCGAAACTTTGTGCCTGAGTCTAGGATAAGCCTTCTGTTTGGTAAATGCAGTTAATACGTCGTGAAGATTTCTAGGTTTGATATAGCCCCAAAGCAGTCCCTTGCATTTTGCGAAGATTTCGCGCGGTGTTCGTTCCTTGTGGAAGTAATTTAGATCAATCAATGCTTGTACGGCTATTCGTAAGGATTCTTTCTCTCTTTCCGTGGAATGCTCGTAATAGTCCAGATTGGGATTTTCATCTTTTAAGAGAAACAGCATTTCTGGTTCACCGTTTTCAAGCAGGCGATCCATTTGGTACAGAATGCCTTCCGGATTGATGATTTTGGTGATTCGATAAGTAAATTCGCGTTCGTCGGATGGATCATGATCGTGGTATAAACTACCAGCGTTTTCGACCCCGAGGACACGGGCAATTTTATAAAAATCTTGAATATCTAAATCCCTATGTTTCAACTGCTCGATTTCCGATATAAAGGTTGGTTTCCGCCCCATGAGGAAAGCCAGTTCGTCCGGAGAATAGTGATTGGTTATCCGGTGCAATATAATCCGGTAAATGGTATTCATCATGAGCAATGACAGCTTTGCCTCGTAAGAAGTGGATGCGGAGTGTTGTTTTTCCTTCATTTTGCTTTTACTTTAAATTTGCCTAGAAATTTTGGTGATTAAGTCAACCTATTTACGGCATCAGGCAAATTGCCATCCGTTCCGATATTTGGTTGCTTTTCGTTTTATTTGAACTTATATCTGAAGAATTTTTTCCGTTCCGCTTGATTGATGATTGCATCGTTTTTTGAAATATTCCTGATCAGCTCGAAATGCCATTCCGTGTAAAACTGGTCTAACAGCTCAAATTTGCTATCGATATTCTCCAGTTGATCAGTAGTATCCCACACGATTGTTTGGTAGTCCAAGTACTTTTCCCTGACTTTCTTTGCGGGAAACGGCCTGCTGTTTGGCCTCATCTGAAATTCCAGAAAAAAGGAAGTTCCGTGTTGTTTCTCTTTGCTCGCCTTGCCAGAATAGTATTCAGGAAGCGATACGGATTCTACAAATTGTTGGATAACCCTTTCAGGTTGCTCGTAGTATAAATCGCAGGCTAAAAGAAAGCCATGCGACAAGTATAGTTCAACGTTCATATTGCTCTTGGTTTATTTTATGTCCCGATGTCTTATACCCGGGGATATGTTTTCTGTATAAATCTCGATATTCAATCAATTTTCGACGAGCGTAATCTTCTAATTCCGGTTGCTCCATATTCTGCTCATTCATCATTATCTTATCAAATTCTTCGATGAATCCTTTCGCAAATCGAAAGTAAATTGATGCCCAAAGTCGATTGGTAACATTCCTTTTTGCATGCAAGTAAATTAATCCGGTTGCTGCCCTGTTCGGATCTATCGGGTATGAACTTAGAAGACGGGGAAAGGACACATGATCGATAAAATACTGGATTGCGTGCTCCGGATGAAAACCGGCTAATTCACAAAGGATTAAAAAATCATTGGGAAGATCTAACATTATTCTTTTTCGGACCATAATTGAGATGCAGTTTATTAAACAATTTGTTGATATAGTTTTGGTATTCAGTCGAATGCAGGGTCATCCCGCTTTCTTCCTTCAGTTGCTTGATCTCATCAAGGGCGGCAAGAATGAGTCTATTGTTTCTCTCGTTTAAGTTTCGGTCTTGGGGAAGGCACCAGAAGAGATATACACAAAAGAAAATTTTCGTTGCCCTGAACTCGGTAGTAGTGTTTTCGTCGTGTGTAGCTTCGAATAGTTTTACGTTTCTGGTATAGCATTTAATCGCTTCTCGAACATCCACATGCATGGTTTCGCACGTCAACAGAAAATCATCGTGAAGATTTAAATTTACGGTAACTCTCATGGCATTTACTATTTATTTCAAGCGAATTAATAAAGACTATGGCATGTACCGAACCAATCCCGTTTGTATTCCACCAAATGCCGCATGTATTTTACCGGTCATCGCTTGTATTCTACCACGAACGACGATTTCTTTCGGAAAAGCCGAATATTTGCTACCTTTGAGGTATGAGTACATCCACAACACCCAACCACATCGGCCGCAAAATCAGCCGCATACGCGAACTGCGCGGCATGAAGCAGGAAGCCCTTGCCGTGGAGCTTGGCGTAAGCCAGCAGACCGTCTCCAACATGGAGAAAAGTGAGACCATTGAAGCTGATTTACTGGCACAGGTGGCGAAGATTTTGGGTGTGACACCGGAGGCTATTGAGTATTTTGACGAGGATAAGGTGATTAATTTCTTTAATAACTTTCATGACAGTAGTGCGGGTACATTCGGAAACGGTGGAACCTTAAATCATCACTGTACCTTCAACCCGCTCGACAAATTAATCGAGGCTTACGATGAAAATAAAAAACTCTACGAACGGCTATTGGAAGCAGAAAAGGAAAAAGTGAAGTATTTGGAACAGTTGACTGAAAAGCGTAAATCATGATACGAACAATCATTACACCGGAACAACGGAATATATCAATAAAATTGCCCAAGGGCTTCGTGGGCAAACGTATAGAGGTAATCGCCTTTGCGATTGACGAAATCAATGACAATCAAACCGGGAACGTGTTTTCCGAACCGGTGCAAACCCATCTAGCCACAGAAAATGTATTAGCTAAAGATTGGCTGTCGCGGGAGGAAGATATAGCATGGCAAAATTTATAAAGGGCGACATCGTTGTAATACCGTTTCCTTTTTCGGATTTGAGCGGCTCAAAACGCCGACCAGCTTATGTTTTAACAGATTTGGGGGGCGACGATATCATCTTATGCCAAATAACAAGCCAAATCCGAGACGACGAGTTTTCCATCAATTTGGGCGCTTCTGATTTCCGAGAAGGTTCTCTTCCGGTAGCATCAAGAATAAGGCCTACACGCATATTCACTGCTGATAAAAGAATCATTGCAAGAAAAGCTGGAACAGTAAATGAGGATGTTAAAAAAAGAGTTTCGGCAATGCTTCGTCAATTGTTCGATTAACTCCTATTGGAAAACGAACCTATCCCGTCATCGGCTTTTTCGCCCAGGCATATTCCACGAAATCGATATCCAAAAAATCCGGCTTGAACGAATCGGGACGGCTGATTTTCATCAGCAGTTCGAACGATTGGGGATAAGGCTGCTGCAATAAGCTCCCGCTCGGAATATACGGATATGTGTCCAGGTAAGTTTCCACGCGATTCGGAGCTACCCGGCGATGGATATATACCCGGTGTATCTGGTCAGGATGTTCGATACCAGCAGCGCCCATGAGCTCGCCGGCGCTCTTTACGGTCTCTTGGTGGAAGTTGGCCACACGCACCCGCTTATCGGCAACCACCAATCCCTTCACCAGCTCCGGATTTTGGGTGGCCACCCCGGTGGGGCACGTATTGGCATTGCACTCCAGCGCCTGTATGCATCCGAGAGCCATCATCATACCGCGTGCGCTGTTGCAGATATCCGCACCGAGCGCAAAGTTTTTCACGAGGTCAAAACCGGTCGCAATCTTGCCGGAGGCGATGACCTTGATATGCCGCTTGAGGTCGAATCCGGTCAGGCAATCATACACGAAGGCCAGTGCGTCGCGCAAGGGCATGCCCACCGAGTTGGAAAACTCCAATGGCGCCGCGCCGGTGCCGCCCTCACCGCCGTCCACCGTGATGAAGTCGGGATATATGCCCTGCTGCACCATGGCCTTGCAGATGGCCACAAATTCGCTCCGGTGGCCGATGCACAGCTTAAAGCCAACAGGCTTGCCGCCAGACAACCCACGAAGCTGCTCGACGAAATCTAACAAGCCCGCCGGTGTGGAAAATGCCCGATGGAAAGGCGGTGAATCGACTTCCTTGCCCGCTTCCACCAATCGGATACGGGCCACTTCCGGCGTTACTTTCACTGCTGGCAAAATGCCCCCATGGCCGGGCTTGGCACCCTGTGATAATTTGATTTCAATCATCTTGACTTGCGGGTGCCGGGCCTTTTCGGCAAAGGCTTCGGCGTTGAAATTGCCATCCGGATGCCTACATCCGAAATATCCGGTGCCAATCTGCCATACCACATCGCCGCCACCTCCCAAGTGATAGTCGGTGAGCCCACCCTCACCGGTGTTGTGGTAAAATCCGCCGATTTTCGCCCCCTCATTTAGGGCCATCACGGCGTTCTTGCTCAATGAGCCGTAGCTCATCGCCGAAATGTTGAAGACGCTGCTGGAGTACGGCTGCGTGCATTGGGGCCCGCCGACCGTCACACGTGGATGCTCGTTGATCTTGAAATAGTCGATGGCGGTGATGCTATGGCTCAGCCACTCGTAGTTGTTTTCGTACACGTCCAATTGCGTACCGAAGGGTGTCGTGTCCAATACTTTTTTGGAGCGTTGATAAATGACATTCCGGAACATGCGGCTGAACGGTCGTCCGGTCGTGTCGCTCTCCACGAAATACTGTTGGATTTCCGGGCGGATGCTTTCAAACAGGTACCGCAACCGCCCGAACAGGGGAAAATTACGCCGGATGGCCTGCCTGGTCTGCACGATGTCCAGCACACCCAACAAAATCAACGGACCAATCGCGACGAAACTCCAAAGGATAGGCGGCCACCAAATGCCAGCTACCACAATTGCCCCTGCCACCAGGCTGGCACCGTATATGAACGCTGTTCGCATACCCAAAGATGGCGATTTTACGTCACTTCACCAACTGCGCCAGCAACCACGCGGTAATCTTGGTCTGCTGCTCCGGAAACGTCCAATGCCCGGTTTCCTGCACCAGATAGAGTTCCTTAGGCGCATTGATTTGATTATAGGCCGCGTAGTATGAGGTCGGCGGACAGGTCTCGTCGTTATAGCCCCAGGTGTAAAATCCCGGCACCTTTACCGACTTCGCAAAGTTGACCACATCGTAATAAGCGGAGACCTTGATCTTTTCATCCTTGGCCATGAACGGTGCGTTATATTCATTGAACATATGTGGCCAGCCCCCTGCGCGGCCGTGGAGGTAACCCGTCACGTCGCATAGTGCGGGGTACAACGACACCAAGCTTTTCACCCGATTATCCAAAGCAGCGGTAACAATAGCCAAGGCTCCACCTTGGCTCCCACCCCATACCGCCAGGTTGCTACCGTCGAATTCCGGGAGGCTAAACAGGTAATCGACGGCCCGTACGCAGCCCAAATAAACACGTTTATAGTAGTACTTATCGCGGTCGTCGAGGTTGAAAAATTGGTAGTTTTTCAGTGCCGAGGCGCGCAGGTCATTGTACAATCCGGTTTCGTAAGTCACCGGTATACCGTGTATGCCGATTTGCAGGGTGATGATACCCTGTTCGGCCAGGTCAACAATCCCGGCATAGGGACGTATTCCCGCTCCGGGGACTTGCAGTACGGCAGGGTATTTGCCCGCTTTTTTCGGCTTGGCCAAAATGCCGTAAATGCGGCTTCCCGTTTCGAAATTCTGGATATTAACCTGGTACACATCCGCTTTCTCCGTGCAGCGCTCGGGCAGCAATGTCAATTTGGCATCCATCGGCACCTTGGCCGCTTCCGCTTTCGCCGCATTCCAGAAATTCCAGAAGTCATCGGGCAGCGTTTGCGTCGGCTGGATGCTTTCGGGCGCTATGGCAGCGGTGCCGATGCCCCGGTATTCCACACCATCCACCGTGATACGCGCCTCACAGCGCAGGAAGCCCGGTTCCTTCGGCTGTAATGACTCGCCAACGGTACCCGTGCCGATTTTCAGCGTAGCTTTACCCGATTGCATGGGCTGCATCTTTTCCAATCCGATGGTGTAGCTCACCTCAGCGCTCTCCATGAGCGCTTGGTGCCGGAGCACCGTCACGAAAAAATGCACTTCCTCGCCCACGGCATACGTCCAGTCCGGCTTGTCCGGAGACACTACTACTTGGATGAGCTGGCTGGAGCGGGATTGGGAGTAGACAGCTTGTAAAAAGAACAATAGCGCAAAGGCCGAGATGAAGGTGCGGAGGAAAGTAAGTCTGTTCATGGAATTCGTAATGAAATGGATAATGTTTACAATTCATATGGCTAAATAACAACTTTTAGCCATGTTATCAATCAACCATGCAAACCACTGTTTGGTGGCTGAGGATACCCAGTATACTATTCTTTATGCCCGGTACAAGTAAGCTGCTTCCGCTTACCCCGGTTTCCAAGACACGTCGTGTGTCTTTTTATCCACCGATTCGTTCAGATCTTTGAGATGAATCCCAATGACCCGACGTTTAATCATCAAACAATCTTTTCGTTGAAACCTACGTTGCCTTTCGTAAAGGCAAGTCCCAGCAGGTGAACACGCTTGTCCTGACTGAGGTAAGGCTGTATATAATTGTTCCCCTCGATTTGCCCAAGTGCCGCAGTGGCCTTATCCGGAAGTTCTTCCACCGACGCCGAATATTTAATTTCAACGATATACGTACGGTCGGCAAAGCCGATCACCGCATCGATGCGGCCGGTATCCGTACGGCTTTCAATCCGGATATCCATACCGGCGAATTTGCAAAACACCTCGAACAGGTTATGGTAGTAGCCTTCGTTGTCAATGCCTTGGTGGTAACTTGCGTTGCTGTACAATATCCTGAGGTATTCCACCGCGAGGGCGGTATCCCCTTTCTCGAAAGCCGCCTTCAGATTGCCCGCCAGCCGGTACAGGTCGTGGTTTTCCGTGTGGCGCACAAAATCGTTTACCAACGACTCCATCAGCGCCTTGCGCACTTCCTCATTGGGCAGTTGCAACTCAAAAGCACTGTCCAGTACGAAATCCTTTTTCACCGTCAGGTAACCCGTCTGGAACATCAAAGGCACCAGTTTCAGGTTTTCCAGTGTCTGTTGGTTCTCAAAGCCATAGTCCACCCGGATCGTGTCTGCAAGTACCGAAGAGTAATCGTCCACCTTGCTCAGCAGCTTCAGCAAAAACGTCGGGGTGCCCGTGGCGAACCAATACCCCTTGAAGCGCTTCTGGTTAAACAGGTTCAATACCGAAAAGGGATTGTAGACGAAGGTACTCCCGTCCCAGCTGTACCCGTTGTACCAGTGCTTAATCTGCTCATAGGTCTTTTCCGGAGTGTATCCATATACCTCGGCCAGCGGCGCGATATAACCATCGAAATACTGCTCCAGTTCCGCTTGGGTATACCCGCATATACCCGCATATTCCGTATTCAGCGTGAGGTCGCTCAACTGGTTCAACCCCGAGAAAATAGACAGCTGGTTGATCTTGGATACGCCAGTGAGCATCAGGAAGCGGATTTTACTCGAAGAAGATTTGAACACGACATAAAAATCCTGCAATACCCGGCGTATTTCCGCCGCCAATGAGGGGTTTTCAATCACATCCAGTATCGGCTTATCGTACTCGTCTACGAGTATAACCAATTGCCTGCCCGTTCGGTCCGCAACCAATTTGATAAGCCTTTCAAGCATGGTCGCCGGAGATTCTTCGTGGTAATCAATCTCGACATCGAACTCTTCCGCAAATGACTTGATTGAACTTGCCAACGCTATCCGCAGTGACCTGGCACTTCCCGCATCCTTGGTCATATCCAACTTAATAACCGGGTGGGGCTGCCAATCAATCTTTTCTTCAATGAAAAGTCCTTGAAACAGCTCCCGTTTCCCTTCGAAAACCGCCTTGATGGTACTGAGCAGCAAACTCTTTCCGAATCGCCGCGGGCGGCTCAGGAACTGAGTCCTCGCCCCGCTGGACAGGATACGATAGATGTACTCCGTCTTATCCACATAAACACAATTGTCGTGGATCAGATTCTCAAAACTATCTTGTCCGATTGGCAAATTCTTCATCGTATCGCAAAGGTAACTATTCCGCGGCTATTTGTTCACAGCTACCCTGCAGCTCCGCAGCATTTTTTATATTTCTTTCCGCTTCCGCAGGGACAAGGGTCATTACGCCCGACCTTCTGGGAAACGACGGGCTGCGGACTTTGATACCGATCCGTTGCCGGATACGCAAAATCCCCCGCGTTCGTGTCGGTTTCTTCCGTCCACCCGGCATAATGGTCTGCCATAGATTCCACCCCACGTTTCCTTGGATCGGCCGCATAACGTTCCATGTAGCGTGCCAAATCCTGAAATGTGCCATTCATCTGCTCATCGACATATTCCAATTTGTGCAGGTCTTCGATGATGGGTAACAGTTCAGCAAATCCCGCATCGACCGCATCTCCCACCAGATAGGTGATCGCTTGGGTATCCACAAGGTTATCTAGCGGCTGTGCATCACGAAACGACGTGAGCACCTGTTGGTATATTCCGATAATCTCCTCGCGGCGTTTTGGAAAATGCAGTCCGATCTGAGCCAATGCCTCCGAAACTGCACATTTGGCATTTGCGCTGATGCCCTCTCGACGCAAGAAGCTACCCAGCACCTCAGGCTGCTTTTGGCCCAGCGCAAAAAAGCTTTGCCATACCGTAGAAGTAATCGCATCCCCAAACCAGAAATCCAGAAATTCGTCGTCGTACTCGAAAAAGGCCAATACCCGGTCCAATGCCTCTTCGGCTTTCAGCTCACTCAGCAACCAAAGGGCATGTACCGGAAAATGGCAGGTCGTGTCGTCCCATCCATTGTCAGCGAACGTATAATAACGGTCTACGCCATCACGCAGTACCGCTAATAAATCTACGATCAATGTTTCCCGCGGTAACCGTAAGAGGGCATCCAGCTTCTCCGGGGGGAAGTCCATTCCGTACCGATACAGGTCGTCAATTTCCGGGTGCTGAAACACCGGCGGCGATGCCAGCGGCGGATCGGACGGCCAATTCACGATTTCCACGGCAATCGCTTTCTCCTTTTGTCGCTGCCACCGATCTCTTGCCATTTTCATCCGAAGCGGAAATAAAAACGTTTCCGCCTGTCCGGTGTCGGGATGGTCAATCGCTATATCTTTAAGGATACTAAGGTGATGTTCTGCACGTTCCAAATCCTCCCGTTGCACAAAATAAAACGTAGCCAGTTTATGAAATCCCAGCACCTCAGCTACCTGAAACACGTCTCGTTCAGGATACAGTTGCTGGAGATTCCAATGGTCTCCCACCACTTCATGTACCGTGTCGATTTCGCCGTGCTGTATCCGCCGGAAAGCCTCATTGATTTTGCCGAAAAGGTAATCGGGATGGCGGATCAGTAGCTGTTGGTTTATTTCGTATGACTTACGTGCATTGCCGTTTACCATATAGGCACCCATTAGCAAATTCTTCAGTTGGGGTACATCCGGATACACCCTTATCAACTGCTGTAGCTCGTTGATGGCTCCCCGCGCCCCTTCCTGTGATTCGAAATACAGGCGTTCGATACGCTGGTGCAATTGGGGTGTTATCCCTAACTCTTTATCCAAAAAATGCGGATCATCAGTTATATTATATCCGTGGGCAGTGTAAATTTCTTCGTCGCTCATTTTAGCGTATCGGTCCATGCTCTATTTGTGTTTAGCGGCAAAGGTAATCATCCTGCGATACATATTATTGATAGGGTGCACGACAAATTTCCGTTTTTCGATTTTTTCTCGCAAAGTCGCGAAGTCGCGAAGCGGCTTTCTTTGCGCCTTAGCGCCTTAGCGTGATGTTCTTTGAGCCGCAAAGGCCCGCTTCGCGAGCAAAACGGATTTTTGTCGTACGCCCTTATTGATATCCCGTGGCCATAATCATAATCGCTTCACGCGTTCGTGGTTGCATTTCGGCCAAATCAGCTTCGGTAATCAGCCCGTCGGCCAGCAGTGCCGCCACTACATAGGGATAACGCGAGCCGCCAAGGCCATCGTACCTCCGCGCGATGTGTTTGTCGTTCCGCTTCACGGCATTAAACATGTTCATGTATGCGTCGCGATTGCTGAGTTTGCCCGAACGCCACTGCCGCACAATATCCTCCACGTTGACCAGACTCCTGACGTACTCTAACTGGAGTCCCCGCTCAATCAACATCCGACATATTTTCTTGTCTTGCTTAGATACTTCAAACATCGGAAATTAGTTCTCGAAATGATTTTCCAACAATATCGATGTACTCTTTCCCATAACGTGTACATTTCAACAAATGTACCGAAAATAGGTATTACACCAATCCGTTTAAATCTTATCCGGATCAATCACTACGTGTTTGATGGACCTCCTATTATATGTATATGTGATATGCACCAATCCATCAGCCGATTGGATGATAGCAGGGTACGAATAACCGTCTTTAATAGGTTCATTCTCCAATGTCATTATCGGTTCCCATGATTTTCCATCGTCAGACACGGCGAGGTTCAGGATATTACGGTTTTTCGGTTCCTCCCCCGCTTTGGTTGAATGGTTATAGACCAACAATTGCCGGCCATCTGCCAGCGTCACCGCATCGGTACCCGAATTGGGATTAGGCAAATCCATGGCCGTCATTTCGCTCCAGGTTTTCCCGCCATCCTTTGACCAGCTTTCCGCCAATACATCTTGGCGGGTACGGCAAATCACCTGTAACCTGCCACCTGGATAAGTAAGTATACTTGGCTGAATGGCGTCAAACGCCAGGCCATCGTTAATTGGCCCGACCACTTCCCAAGTTTGACCTAAATCTTTGCTAACCTCAAAATAGACACGCCAATCTTGATCTTGGCCATCACCTTTCGGGTATTCAATGCTGGTCGGACTGATAATTGCCCCATCTTCCAATTGGATAGGTTTGTTTTTGATGGGGCCGAGCAAGTGGCCGATTTTTGAATCCTCACCCAGTTTGCGTGGCTCCGACCAAGTTTTTCCATAATCCGTTGACGTCATCACCATCCCCCAACAGGTCTGCGGGCTGGGGCCAACTTTGTAAAACAGCATCAAGTCGCCGCCATCCGGCATGAAAAGTACCGGATTCCAGCAGGGATAGCGAAGCGTATCGTTCTGTATGCCGTTGGCCACCACTTCGGGCCACGTCCATTTGCCGTGTTCCAAATGCGAAACCCAGATACCGACATCCGGGTGGCCTTCGTGGGTACCGCCAAAAAAAGCAACCACCATCCCTTCAGGTGTTTCTACAATGGTAGATGCATGGCATTGGGGCGTAGGTTTGTTGTCAAGTGGATAGAGTAGCTCGCCGCGCAGATAGGCATCATGCGTCGAGTCGGCCAATTCAGGCAAGTAATACCTTCCCGTGATATCATTTGGCTTGCGCCCACCATTCCCGGGGCTTTCCGAACAAGCCACCGAACCCGCCAAACCTATCATAACGATTAATCGATACATACCCTCATAGTTTTTTTTCTGACAATGAACTTGTTTAAACTTTTTCCATTCTTTTAACCTTCCTCAGGAACAGCGCACTGAACGCCATCCAATGCAATGACATCCAGTTCCGTGCGGTGGTTTCATATCGAACCAGCAGGGCCTTGAAGCTGTCCAGCCAGGCGTTTGCGTGTTCGATTACCGTCCGCCGTTTGTAGAGTTCCTCATCGAAGTAGCGATATCCGGTGGTTTCCGCCCCGCCTTTCCTTGGGTTTGCCTTGATGTTCGCCTCGATTTCCGACTCCGAGCAATACCGGCGCAGTTCCTCCCCGTCAAAACCAGGGTCGGCGTTCATGAACACGCCCTTCATGCTAACCCCGGCCTCTTCCAGCAGCTCGCACATGGCCGCGAAAAGCTCCTTTATCCGATAGAGGTCGTGGTGCTGGCCTTCCTGCGGCAATCCCATGGCCAGCATCTGACCCGTGTTGTCGCACAGGAACAGCGAGTTGCTCGTCCCGGCCGATTTGCGGCCCTGGTAACCGACGGCTTCCCCGCCGCGCTTGGCAGGGGTATGGCTCCCGTCCAGCTGCGCCGAGGAAAGGTCAAGGCACTGCCGGTAACGCCCCAGCAGGTTCGCCCAGACCGATTGCCAGGAGCCGTCCTTGCTCCATTTGTTGAAATAGTAGAAAACATGCTGCCAGCACGAACGCCGGCTGATGAAATGGCCCACCGGGAGTTCCCGCCACTGGCAACCCGTCTTCAACCGGTAGAATATCGCCTGTATGACCTCAACAAGGCATACCCGCGGTTTGAAGCCCCGTTTGCCTACGCTGAGATAAGGTAAAATACATTCCATTACCGTATCTTTATCGATGATTCCCAATTTGACCCCCGTGTTTTATGATTCAGAACCACAAAACTGGAAATTTATTGGGAATCATTTTTCCCCATCGAAAAGTTTAAACAACTTCTTTGTCAATATTCAGTGTTATTTCCTATCTGGCTAAACGGAATGATCGCTGCCAATTTCTTACGAAGACGTTTCAAATGAAGATTATGCGATGAGTCATCCACGATATTATTAATCTCATAAATATCGTCAGATAAATCATATAACTCTTCGCATACAACCTCGCCACTATTCAAGTCAACCCATCTATTATATCGATGCGTTGAATCTCTTATTGATGAACCTACAATCGCCAAGTTGTCCTGCCCTCCCAAAGGCCTCGCGATTTGTGTTACCGCAGTCGACTTTACGGATATTGAAGGGTTATCAACAACAGGTGCAAGCGAGATCCCTGCCAACATTTCTGTTGTTGGAGAAAATGGGAGATTGCATAGCTCTAGTAGCGTAGGATAAAGATCCACCAGTTCTACCAGGGCATTTGTGTGTTTCCCTCGCTCTTCCATGTTCGGCGTTGAAATAATTAATGGCACATGTGCACCCTGTTCAAAATTGGTCCACTTCCCGAATTGCCCGTGTTCCCCAGCGTGGTATCCGTGATCTGAAGTAAATACGACAATTGTATTACGCGCTAGCCCAAGTTCTTCTAACGCGTTTAAGACTTTTCCGACCTGTGCATCCAAATAACTGATAGACGCAAAATATCCATGCCTCAACTCCAGGGATTTCGCTTTTAAGAATTTTGGGGATTGGATTTGCAGG
>NZ_JAMXAY010000037.1 GCF_025460835.1 Parapedobacter soli
GCCCCTGAAACTAAAACCAATGCTGGTGGTGGTTTCATTCGAATAAATTGTTTTTTTAACGGATAGTAGCCATCTCGCTGGCCTGCCGTTTAGCAACTGAGCACGGCCTACAGGTGATTCGGCCATGCTCAGCACCATTTGAGTGACTTACGTGGTTGCTTGTCACATCATCTTGTTAAAACCCCAAGAAGGTGTTCGTCACATCGAACCTGCCCTCGGTAATGGCGAGTTCCGGACCGAGTCCGGTGCCGTCTGTCCGCACCTCGGTAAGGTCCATGTGAAACGTTCCAGCTAGTTTTGTATAACCCCTGCCGGTGACGCCTGGAATAACGGTTTGGTCACCGATGGTGAAGTCCGTAATGGTCAGCTTACCCACGGTCTTGTCTGCCTCAGCAATGCTATAAAGGTCCATCGTTTCACCGCCTACCCCTTCCTGATAAAGTGCATAGACCAGCGGCCTGCCCCCCGTCTCGCTGTCGATCGCAACCACATCCCATGTGCCTTTCGGGTTGTTGAATTGGGCTTCGGAGAACCTTATATATATGTGAAATGCATCGGTCACATCGTCGTTATTCTTAAGCCCCAACGGAGTGAAGAAAGCGGTAAGTGTGACGACATAATGTTCCTCGTCGTTAATGGTCATCACATAAGCCACGTCCGCCTCACGGAGCGTACCTTCCACTTTCATGCTAAGTTTGCCGGCGGTGAGATCTAATGGCTCAGGCCCCTTTGTTTTGCTGCACGATACCGCCGAGAAGATGAGTACGACAAACGAAATAAATAGATAGATCGGTCTCATGGGGAATTAATTAAGTTGGAAATTGTATGCAATTTTTGCACCTATAAAATCGAGGCTTCCACCTGTTCCGGATACGCCTTGGAAACGGAGGCCAAGGTCCCACGGGCCTATCAGATAGCCGCCGCCGATACCGTAGCCGAGGTGGGTCGCAGATGAACTGCCTGCTAAATTGCCGAGGCCGTAGTCGTTGTCTTCGAACTTGATGGAAGTTCGCAGCACGGTCAGCCCCACTTGCCCTTCGGCATAGAGATTACCAAACCGGTGCCTATAGCCAGGCAGAAAAGGAATGAGCGTCGTAGACCCGGAAACCAAATCACTGTCGTCTTTCATGCCAAAACGTAGAAACCCCAGCGTAAGTGTTACCTGGCCTGCTTCGCTAATCCCATATAATCCTTTGGCCGATGCGCCAAATCCGATACCGTAACCGTCGCCGAAGTTGCCGATGGGTAGTCCGATGTCAACACCGGCTCCGATATGGATGTCGCCTTTTTGTGCCGAAGCCGTAATGTACGTGCATGTTGTGAGTGCAATGATAAATACGAGTTTTTTCATGATGTTTTGATGTATCAGTTAATTAATTACCTTACAAAAAGACATTAAATGGCTTCATAACACAATAAAGAGTGAGTATACCTCAATTATGGAAGAGCAAAGCAAACTTCCGGGTTAGAATTCTTATCGGATAAGGGTAAATGCTCACTGTTTCGGGTGATTTGCTAATCGGTTCTTCCGCGATGGTTATTAAAGGCTATATTTATCGATTTAACTGACTAATCGTGTAGACACATGTTCAACTGGAAGGGTGTATAACAAATGCAGGGACTGACCGAAATGCCGTACCGGACGGATATCGCGCATCAATCTGACGTTACGGGCTTGTTTTATTGTGGTGCCGTTGCCGTGTTGTTCTTTTTTGTTTCCATACTATATTTAAAGAAGCGGGAACGCATTTATCTATTTTATACCCTGTTTTTGTTATGCTCGCTCGTATACGGGTTTATCAACATTAAATCGGCTACATGGATGGGCGACCTGTTCAGTGGTTTTTTCTCGGGGAATAGGCGCATTATTGAGCCCGTCACCTTGCTGGCATTTAGTGCTTATATCTTTTTTGCCGTCGAGCTGGTCGACCTTCGGACGCAGAGCCAGAAAGTGACTCGTATATTTCATATCTGGGGTATCGCTTGCATGCTTTATGCAATCACCTATTTCGTGTGTTATCCTGCTATTGTGGAATACAGCTCGTATATCTTTTTAGCTGTCCGGGTAATCATATTTTCACTAAGTGCGTATTTTCTTACGTGGATGCTTATTCACATCCAATCGCCCGTAAAAGGTCCGTTTGTTTTGGGTAGCCTGGCGTATTTTGTAGGTGCGGTGGTGGCCTCTTTGAGGTTTTCATTTAACGATTTGCCTGTACCGTGGCTATATAACGCTACGGCACCCACTTATTTTGAAGCAGGTATTCTCGTGGAAACACTTTTCTTCGCACTCGCATTGGGGCAGCGATTTGTCCATCTTATAGAAGAAAAGCAACTGGCACAAGAAAGGCATATCGAACAGCTTGATAGGAATAGGCGGTTGATAAATGAGATGAATAAGCAGCTGGAACAGAAAGTGAAAGAAAGGGAGGAGGAAATCATTTGGGCACAAGATGAACTCAATAAGGAGGAACAAAAGCGGCTGAAAGCGGAGTTTGCGATTGAAATGGCAAAATCCGAAATGCTGGCCCGCACCTTGCAGATCAATCCGCACTTCCTGTTCAACTGTCTCAATTCCATCACTTACTTGATTCAGAGCGGACAAAACAAAACGGCCATTGAGTACCTCGTCGTATTTAGCCGCTTCATCCGACTGGTTTTGGAGACATCACAAAAACAGGTAATACCGATTTTTGATGAGCTTACCCTTATCGAGAAATACCTCAAGCTCGAAAAAAACAGGTTTGATGATGGCTTTTCATACCGGATTAATGGCATGGAAAACCCTTCGCTGAAAGGCATCATGGTACCCCCCATGTTGTTCCACCCCGTTGTAGAGAATGCGGTTTGGCACGGACTGATGAATAGCCCCGCAAAAAATAAGGAAATTGCAGTAGATGTAGCGCTAAGCGGCCCCGTACTTACTATTACCATCATCGATAACGGCGTAGGGTGGGAGAGCAACGGACATGGCATGGTAGCAGGCAAGTCTGGCGAACGTTTGGGACTATCACTCACCAAAGAGCGTATCAAACTTTATAATTATAGCTTCAGTGACCGTATCGATTTTGATATCAATAAGCGCAGCCAAGAAGGCAGGGCAGGGACCAAAGCGACGTTCACCATTACTTTATCTCCCCCGGTTACTGAAATTAATTAGGGTTAGAAAACATGTTTAAAATTGCATTAATAGACGATGAGCAACATTGCGTGAAAAGCCTGCTCTTGCATATCAACAATCTTTTTCCGGATTTTGAGGTGGTATTTCACAGCACCAAACCCCGTGAGGCCATTAAGGTATTGCAGGAGGCTGTAATTGACCTTGTATTTTTGGATGTGGAGATGCCCGGCATTAGCGGCTTCGATTTACTGGACCATTTTGAACAGCCGCCGTTTGATGTGATTTTTACGACGGCCTATAGCCAATATGCTATTCAGGCATTTAAAGTGAAGGCGGTTGATTATTTGCTGAAGCCGGTTGATGAGCGGGAGCTTGTAGCGGCGGTAAACAGTTGGCGCGAGCGCCGCGATATGGAACGCGAAAACAAGCAGATCAGCGCATTGCTTGATAACCTCAAGAAAGACGGTCTGCTGGGCAACAAGGTGGCTGTTCCTGTTTTAGATGGTTTCGAGTTTATCGATGTGAAAACCATCTTATACTGCCAAAGTGAGAATAACTATACCAACATCCATTTTGAGTCGGGCAAGACGCTGTTGATCAGCAAAACGCTCAAGGAGTTTGAAAAGGTGATGGAAAAGTTCCTATTTATCCGTACCCACCAATCGTACTTGATAAACCCACAGTACATGCGTAAGTACGTGCGCAACGACGGCGGATATATTGTGTTGGTAAATGGCAAAGAAATTCCGGTTAGTAGCTCCCGTAAGCGATTGATTGTGGGTTTGTTTGAAGCAATAAAAAGATGATAAAAAAAATAAAATTGTATCTTCGTATGATAAACGCCAGTTATGAAAACACGTGGCCTATGGAAGCAGATAATCACGACAGTGGTTGGCTTCTGCATCTCCCTACCATTATCGGTATGGGGCAATCCACTGGATAGCCTGGAGCGGATACTGAAAAGTGCGCCCGTAGACTCGTCATACGTAGAAACGCAGTTAGCCGTTTCCCGGTTGTACCATCGCCAAGCACAGCATGGCGATCGTTGTATGGAACTTGCCACACGAGCAGTACAGCATGCGGTCGACCTGGGAGACACCTATCTGTACGCGAAGGCATTGGATAACCTAGGGCTGCTTTACCGCTATCATCAGTATTATGCACAGGCCATTCCGTTACATAAGAAAGCCTTCGATTTGACGGAGAATCTCGATGTTCCCCCGTTGAGTAAAATGATTTTTGCTAACAATACCGGGGTAGCAGCACGGCATAATGGCAATTTCGATGTTTCGGTGGAGTATTACCTCAAAGCACTCACCATTGCCGAAGTGGAAGCAGATAGCAAGAACCAGGAAATCGCCAATAACGGGCTTGGTATTGCATTGATGAACATTCCGGGCCGTGAACAAGAGGCATTGGCACACCTACACCGCGCGCTTGAAATTGCACAGGCTACTAACAACATGCTGGGGCAGGCGATGAACTACCTGTCTATAGGTAGCTATTACGACGAGATCGGCAATCACCAAACCGCACGCGAGTACTTCTTCGAATTGGAGCGGTTGAATGAGGAAATGGGCGATAAAAAAGGAATTGCGATTACTTTGGAGGCAATTGGCAACAGCTACTTGATGGAGAATGAAGACCTCCAAACGGCGAGGGCTTATTTTGAACGGTCGCTGCGGCTATATGAAGAGTTGGAAAACCCGCTAGGGCGGGCCACTGTACTGAGTAGCATTGGTGACATCTTCCTGCAAAATGGGCAGCTGAGCCAGGCCCTGTCGAGTTATTCAAGGGCGTATGAAGTGGGGAGTGAGCTGCAACACTACGCTATGATACAACAAAGCGCAATGTCAATTTCAGATACCTATGAGCGGCAGGGCAATGCTAAGCAGGCGTTGGCCTATTATAGGATTGCACAGCAATATAAAGATAGCCTAGCCATACATGAACAGCAGATAGCAATTTCGGCCATCAAACAGCAATATGATTTCGAAAGCAAAGAAGCACAGATTGAATTGCTGACCAAAGACAACCAGCTAGCCGAAGCCAAACTGCACCGCCGCAACCTGATTATTATTGTGATGACCGGTTTGCTGGCAACGGTGGCCGCGTTCGCATTGTTGAAAGTCCGTGTCAGGAGACTGAAAAGAAGGTCGGATGAATTGATAAAGCGGCAGAAAGATGCGCGGCTGAAAGCGCTGTATGAAAAGAACCTCATGGAGGCGGAGATCATTGCTACGCGGATGCAGATCAATCCGCATTTCATGTTTAACTGTTTGGGGTCTATCCGCTTTTTGGTACAGAAACAGGAGTACGACCGCGCACTCAATTATCTGACACAGTTCAGCTACTTTATCCGCAGGGTACTCGAAATCTCACACCGTCCTGTCCACCGTGTGTGCGATGAGTTTGCATTGCTGGACCAATACTTGAAACTGGAGAAGAATCGGTTCGACGGTGAGTTTACCTACCGTATTATTAATGAAATGGAACAATGGGATAGCCGTGATGTGATACCGGCGCTACTTTTACAGCCGTTTGTGGAGAATGCAATTTGCCATGGCCTCTCGCCGTCTGACCGGGCAGACAAACAGCTCCGGATCATTGCCAAATCATGCCCGATGGCAATACACCTTACGGTGGAAGATAACGGGGTGGGGCTGGACGAACCGAAGGTTGAGCGCACCGGGCATAAAAGTATGGGACATCGGATAACCAATAAACGGATTGAGCTTTTCAATAAGAGCTATCGCGACCATATCCAATGGAATATTGAAAACCGCATCGGTGCTGATGGTAAAGTGAACGGTACCCGTGCCCAAGTTTCTATCTTGATTGTCGACTCACCTGCTGCCGAGCAGAAAGGAGTTGTTTTTAAATCCGACTTGCAGGGGGCTTGAGCATCCCTTATTTTTTGCTTACCTTTGCCCCGTTTTACGATAGTGGGCATAAGTGACATTTTAGCGAAATTTCGGCAGCGCGGTGAGGTTACCGCACTGGCCGAGGCATTGCAGGGCAAAAACCCGAATATTCACCTCAAAGGATTAATCGGATCAGCTGATGCAATGGTGGCTGTGGCATGCTACCAACTCCAGGAACGCCCCCTTGTTTTCGTACTGCCCACACACGAGGACGCCGCCTATTTTCTGGCCGACCTCGAAGGGCTGCTCGACAAACAGGTGTTGTTTTTCCCGGCTTCATATCGTAAAGCGTTTGACTTTACGCAGACTGATAGTGCGCATGTATTGCAGCGGGCAGAAACATTGAGTACGCTCAACCGTGCTCCAGATCTACCCAAGATGGTGGTAACCTACCCCGAAGCGCTTGCCGAAAAAGTCATCAACCGCAACGATCTCGAGAAAAACACACTCGAGATAACCCAACAGGCCAATCTCGATATCGATTTCATCAACGAGTTTCTGCAGGAATATGAGTTTGAACGGGTAGATTTCGTATACGAGCCGGGCCAATATGCTATTAGGGGGGGCATCGTGGATATCTTTTCATTCTCGAACGACCTACCTTACCGCATCGAGTTCTTTGGCAATGACATCGAAAGCATCCGGACTTTCGACATCGAAAGCCAACTGTCCGTAAGCAATATCCACACGGTTACCATCGTTCCCAACGTGCAGGCCAAGTTCCTAACCGAGGGAAACATCTCGCTGCTGGAATATATCCCCGCAGATGCCGTGATCTGGTTTGAGGACGTACAGTTCACCATGGATATCATCTCCCGCGGCTATAAAAAAGCTGCTGAACTGTGGTGGGCGCTATCATCTGAGGATAAACAGCAAAACCCCGAGTGGGTGGATCCGAGATACAACTTCATAGATGAGAAGAACCTGACAGCTATCTTGCGGGATTTTGCCGTGGTGGAATTCGGGAAGCAATTCCTTTATAAAGCAGACGATACCATCGTATTTTCCCAGCGTCCGCAACCCTCTTTCAATAAAGATTTCAGCCTGCTAATCCACAACTTCAAAGAGAACGAAAAAGCAAACATCCAGAATTGCATTTTCAGCGATTCGCCGCGACAAATCGAGCGGCTGATTACCATTCTCGACGATATGGATAAGTCGGTCACTTTTACTCCCATTCATACCGCACTTCGTGAGGGATTTGCCGATACGACGTTGGGTGTGGCGTGTTATACCGACCACCAAATCTTTGATCGTTACTATAAATATAAACGGAAGAAAGGCTATGAACGCTCGCAAGCAATTACGCTGAAAGACCTACGTGAGCTGAAACCTGGCGACTATATTACCCACATAGACCACGGTATCGGGAAGTACGCCGGATTGGAAAAGGTGGAAGTGAATGGTAAGATCCAGGAATCTATCCGCTTGGTGTATGCCGACAATGACCTATTGTATGTAAACATCAACTCGTTGAACCGTATTTCGAAATATACAGGTAAAGACGGTGTAGCGCCGAAAATGAATAAACTGGGTACCGACGCGTGGGACAAACTCAAAAAAACCACCAAAAAAAAAGTTAAAGACATTGCGCGCGACCTGATTAAGCTTTATGCCAAACGGAAGGCACAGACGGGTAATGCCTTCAGCCCCGATACGTATTTGCAAACCGAGCTGGAGGCATCGTTTATCTATGAAGATACACCCGACCAGGAGAAAGCCACCCAGGATGTGAAACAAGATATGGAATCGCCCCATCCAATGGATCGCTTGGTGTGTGGCGATGTGGGTTTCGGTAAAACCGAGGTGGCCATCCGTGCAGCATTCAAGGCGGTGGCCGACAGCAAACAGGTGGCGGTGCTGGTGCCCACCACCATATTGGCCATGCAGCACCATCGTACCTTTACCGAGCGCCTGAAAGGTTTCCCCTGCAACATCGATTACATCAACAGGTTTAAAACGAATAAGGAAATTAAGGAGACCCTGGCGCGGCTGGCCGAGGGGAAGCTCGATATCATCATCGGTACGCATCGGCTGGTAAGCAAGGATGTGAAATTCAAGGATCTCGGCCTCATGATTGTGGATGAGGAACAAAAGTTTGGCGTGGGGGTGAAGGAAAAACTTAAACAGCTACGGGCCAATGTGGACGTGCTTACGCTCACAGCCACACCGATACCACGCACACTCCACTTTTCGCTGATGGGCGCACGCGACCTCAGTATCATCAACACGCCACCGCCGAACCGGCAGCCCGTACAAACGGAGTTGCACGTGTTTAACGAAACGTTGATCCAGGAGGCGGTGACGTATGAGGTCGACCGCGACGGGCAGGTCTTCTTCATCCACAACCGGGTGGCGGACCTACCGCAGTTGGGCAACCTCATTATGAAATTGGTACCCCACGCACGGGTAGGGGTGGCCCACGGTCAGCTGGAGGGCGATGCCCTCGAAGATGTGATGCTCAAGTTTGTAAACCACGAGTATGATGTGTTGGTGGCAACCACCATTATCGAGGCGGGGCTCGACATCCCCAACGCCAATACCATCATCATTAACCATGCACACATGTTCGGGTTGAGCGACCTCCACCAGATGCGGGGCCGCGTGGGGCGATCAAACAAAAAGGCATTTTGTTATCTGCTGAGTCCGCCCCTTTCCACGCTGACAGCCGAAGCATATAAGCGCCTCAACGCTATCGAGGAGTTTTCCGAGCTGGGTAGCGGATTCAACGTAGCAATGCGCGACCTCGATATCCGCGGGAGTGGTAACCTGCTGGGGGCCGAGCAGAGTGGCTTTATTGCCGAAATCGGCTTTGAGATGTACCATAAAATACTGGACGAGGCCATACAAGAGCTGAAAGACGATGAGTTCGCGTCGCTCTTTACCGATGTGAAGCCACGTGATTTCGTGTCGTTCACACAGATTGATACCGACTTGGAAGTACTCATTCCTGACGAATACGTAACCAATGTGGCCGAGCGCTACAATCTATACAATGATATTGCCAAACTGGAGGATGAGGAACAGCTCGATGGCTTCCGTCAGTCGTTGCGCGACCGTTTCGGCCCAATACCGGACCCTGTGGAAGAGCTATTGAGCACGCTTCGGCTGCAGTGGCTGGGCAAGGAGATCGGCTTCGAGAAGGTCTCTTTCAAGAAAAATGTACTCCGTGGTTATTTTGCTACCAACCCCGCTTATTTCGAGAGCGACCGTTTTGGCAAAATCCTGCAATTTGTGCAGCAAAACCCCACCATCTGCAACCTCAAAGAAGTGAAGGGGTCGCTGCGTATCGCCTTTGAACGCGTACCCGATATCGGACATGCCATTGCCATACTGAGCGATATGGCGGCCTAGGCCGTTCCTGAAGACACGTTAGCATACTGATGACAAGCCTTGTGCGGCTAGTTGACTGCTGGTAGCAGCGAATATTCTTTGCCGTATTCCAACATCTGGCTGTAGAAATCCGTGGCATACTCCAGCTTCACATCGGTAATCTCACCGTTCTCTTCGATGGCGGTAAGTCGTGGCTGCACAAAGCCTTTATAAGGCTTAAGCTCCAGTTTGGAATAACGTGCCAACACTTCATTATGTAGGCTACGGTCCACCTTCACGCCATAGGTCTCCACAAGGTGTTTACCGGCTTCGTAGTCGCCCTCCGATTTTATACGCTGAATTTCTCGGAGCAGCTCCCCGAATAGCGTGCGTAGCTTTTCGTAATCGTTTATCTGCACGTAGGTTTTGCCTTCGATTTTCTCAAACGATACCACATCGTCCGCTTTGCCTTGTTCATATACCCAATACGCGTTGAGCGCACGGTTTCGCATGTGAGCTTCTTCGATTTGGTCGCCAGGTTTGATACGTGTAAGCTGGGTCATCAAGCCGTTCATCATATAGCTGTCGTATTCGGCTTTGCCTACCTCCAGCGAAGGCATAACGCCTATTTCGACGAGCTTGGGGTCGAGGATGTAGTATAGTGCCACGAGGTCTGCTCTCGCCTCCTCCAGGCATGATGCGTAGCTCTTCAGTGTTTTATCTGTAGTGCCTACACCGGGATTGATCTGGCCGGATGCATGGCCGATACACTCGTGCATATCGGTATGGAGGTCGCTCGCCAGGTTGCCGTATTTTTTCATGCGGTTCAGCTTGGCGGTATCGGCCACGAATTCTTCGAGAAAGCCGCTGTTGGCGCTGCTTTCGTTATAGGCATGCACAATGTTGCTGAGCGACACCGACTTGGATCCGTACTCCTTGCGCAGCCAATCTGAATTGGGTAAGTTGATGCCGATTGGCGTGCTGGGAGCAGCATCGCCCGCCTCGGCGATAACGGTAATGGCCTTTGCGCTGATACCTTTCACTTCCTTTTTCTTATGCTCGGGCATGAGGGGCGAGTTGTCTTCAAACCACTGGGCCTCATCGGCGATGGCCTTGATACGCTTAGTGCTTTCGAAATCTTTTAATGACAATACCGCCTCATAACTGCCTTTGATGCCCATGGCATCGTTGTACACTTCGATGAATCCATTTGCGAAATCAATGGTGCCGGAGGTGTCTTGCACCCACACCTTATTATACTCATCCCATAAGTGTAAATCGCCGGTGCGGTAGTATTCGGTCAAGAGGTTGAGAGCCTGCTGCTGGACGGAGTTCTCAGCCAGGGGAATAGCCTTCTCGAGCCAGAAGATAATCTGGTCGACGGCGCTGCCATACATGCCGCCCGACTTCCACACTCGTTCCGCGACTTTGCCGTTTATCTTGACGACCTTGCTGTTGAGGCCCCATTCCGGGTCACGGCCCGTATCCGGGAAAGTACGGTAAAATGCTTCAACCTCCTGTTGGGTAACGCCCTCATAGAAATTGTTGGACGACTGCGCCACGTGGTCGATGCCTTCGGTGAGGTTGACCATCTTGGGGTCTATCGAAGGATCGAAGACAATTGGTTGGATACGGTCGATAAATGCGGCGACACTTTCGTCTTTGAGTAAGGGAAGCACTGCGGCGTCACATGCTTCCACTAGTCCAGCGAAGTATTCGGGGCTACACTCGGGTACAAATTTGTCGTTTGAATAATGATGGTGCGCACCGTTGCTAAACCAGAATCGACCTGCATAGGTTTTGAGTTTTTCCCATTCGTCGCCGTTCTTATCCGTTTTGGGATTGTTGAAGATGGCCTCAAGTGTTTTGCGGATGGTGAGGTTGTTTTTTCCACGCTGGTCGTAGATGATGTCTCGCCCCGATAAAGCTGCCTGATAGAGGTAGTAGGCGAGTTTCTTCTGCTGGATGGTGAGCACGTCGAATCCCGGGACTTCGTAGCGGAGTATTTCGAGGTCGGCAAATGTGTCGACCGTAACGGGCGATGTTTGCCCATTGGCCGCAGAGCCGCTCTTGGGTGATTGGCACGATTGTGATAAGGCAGCCAAAGCTACCGAACTAGCGATGAGCATAGCGAGTTTGTTCCTTACAGTTTTCATGATGGCATTATTCATTTGGTGCATGGTATCATAGCCGGATTGGTGCCCGGTATCCTTGCAAAGGAAATAAAATAAAAACATAAAACCATTCTTTTGTTTAGTTTCGCCATGAAATTTTAATGTTAGGAAACGAGTGAACAGTTCCATCCGGCAGGCAGGTTACGTGATTGCAGGCACCGTGTTTGCTATTTTGTGGGCATCGGCTTCAGCGGCCACAAAGATAGGCCTCCTGTCGGCCCAGCCCTTTGTCATTGCCATAGCGCGCTTCGGCGTGGCTTCTACCGTAATGCTAGTTATTGCACACCTTGTAATTGGGCAGCGGCTACCAACCGGTAAGGCTTTATGGAAGCGGCTAGCCATCTATGGGTTTTTAAACGTGGGGCTTTATTTGGGGCTATATGTGGTGGCCATGCAAGAGGTGTCGGCCGGGCTCGCGGCGTTGTTTGTGGCTACAAACCCGGTGCTTATCGCCGTGATGGGGGCATTGTGGTATAAGCAACCTGTGGGAAGGAGTATGGTGGTTAGCTTTTTGCTCTGTATTGCAGGCATGCTGTTGGCATCGTATCCGCTATTTGCTGACAGCTATGCTACCCCGCGGGGTTTGGTCGTTCTTTTCCTAAGCATGCTTTCTTATTCGGCAGGGTCGATTTACTTCGCTCAGCAAGACTGGGGCAAGTTGCATATCCTTACAATCAACGGTTGGCAAACGCTGATCGGCGGATTGTGCGTATTGCCGTTTGCCTGGTTTTTTTATGATAGCGGGGCCAACACGTTCGATGGTAAGTTTTGGGGTGCCGTGCTGTGGCTGGCCATAGCGGTATCCGTCATTGCGGTACTCCTGTGGCTATATTTGCTGCGTGACAACCCCATCAAGGCGTCGGCTTGGCTGTTTCTATGCCCCATTGCTGGCTTCGTCATTGCGGCGGCACTCATGGGCGAACCCTTATCATGGCATACTTGGGCGGGTGTGCTGCTGGTGATGGGGGGTCTGTATATCGTTCAGCGGCGACGCGCGATGGTCAAATGATTTATTAACTTTGATTTATGGACGCACCGCTGGTAAAATTCCGCATTTCAAAAGGGACAGCCTTTTTATTCGGGTTTATTACTCTGAAATTTTTACTGCAGTCGGTGCTGGTGAATCCTACGTATGCAAGCGAATCACCTAGTGTGGGGATACGTGCCTGTGCCGCAACTCAATTCGCGCGCGAACAAGGGACCGTGGTTTTCGTATTCGTGGGGGCTAAAATTGACATCAACCGGCGGATAGCGGAAGAATTAACCGCAAGGGAATGATTTTTTCCCTAAGTTTGTGTGGTTGTAATACAGCCCCTCTCAAATTTCACACAACATGAGTCATATAGAAACTGATTTAATCCATGCGGGAAAGTCGTTTAACGACACGAAGGCCGTGGTGCCACCCATTTACCAATCTTCAACATACTATGCCAGTGCAGATGCCGAGGCATACATGGCAGCGGCTACCGATGCCCGGTATCCGTATTTTTACCACCGCCACGGCAATCCGGTGAGCAGCCAAGCCGCCGAGGTGGTAGCCGGCTTGGAAGGCACCGAAGCGGCTTTGCTTACCGCAACGGGTATGGCGGCCATCAGTACAGCTATCCTAACGGTGATAGAAGCGGGCGACCATGTGGTTGCCCAACAGTCGCACTATTCCGCGGCCAGTATCCTGCTGAAAGAGCTGCTGCCTCAATTTGGTGTGGCGGTATCGTTCTTCGACCAGGGGGATAATGCCTCGCTTGATGCAGCCCTACGTGATAATACCACGCTGATTTATCTTGAAACCCCCTCCAATCCGAATTTGGCGGTAACGGACCTGGCCCATGTGGGGAATCTGGCTAGGCAGCGTGGCATCACCACCATCTGCGACAATACATTTGCCAGCCCCATCAACCAGCGACCCGGCGATTATGGCATCGACATCATTGTACATAGCGCCACCAAGTACCTGGGCGGCCACAGTGACCTCACCGCAGGGGTAATCTGCGGCACGGAGGATCTGGTGAACAAAGCTTGGAAAAAATTACTGTCGCTGGGTGGTTCGTTGGCACCTTTCGATGCGTGGCTGCTGCTACGCGGCCTGCGCACGCTTTCCCTCCGCGTGAACCAGATCAATGCGAATGCACTGGAGTTGGCCGTGTGGCTGGAAAAACACCCCACCATTGCCCGGGTAGGGTATTGCGGGCTGCCGTCGCACCCACAGCACGAACTGGCGAAAAAGCAGATGAAAGGGTTCACGGGAATGCTTTGCGTAGAGGTGGCCGGGGCCGACGAGCGGCAGCAGTTTACCCGGGCACAGACCGTGCTGAACCGGCTGAACATCTTTGCCAATGCGGCCAGCCTGGGCGGTGTAGAATCGCTGGCGGTACACCCGGCCAGCATGTGGGGAATGCACCACTCGCCCGAGCAGAAGCTGAAAGCCGGCATCAACGACGGGATGCTGCGCATCTCGGTAGGCATTGAACACATCGACGACCTCATCGGCGATTTTGAACAGGCGCTGGCCGGGCTTTAACCGGTCAGAGCAGGAGTGCAAGGCCGATTTCCATATCGCCGGTGGTCATGCGGTTGATGGCCGAGGTGGCCCAACTGTAGCTGACGAAAAACTGGAAGGAATTGCTGTGGGTGAGGCCGAACCCTGCGGTGGCGTGCTGCGAGCTGTGGTATAAACCAAACACATTGAACCGATTGGGCGTGGTGGAGCTGAAATCTACCTTCAGCCCGGCATCTACGAGGTCTCTATACGCTTTTACCCCCCGGTAGACGACCTTGGGCTCGGTGGTGCCCCAGCTGTGGTTAAACCGGTAGCCAGCACTGGCGACCATCCACACGTAGTCGGCCTGCTTCACCTCGGTGGCGAACTGGCTCACCATATTGGCCATCACGAATTGCAAAGAGACCCGGGGCGTGCGGAGCGCCAGTCCGAAGTCGCTGTCAAAGGCGGCCCTGCGGTCGTTGGCGGCCGTGATTTCCGGATCGGTGAGGTCGCCCGAAACCCGGTTGAGCGCCAGCCGATGGCTCACCAGCTTGCCAGCCAGTCCGAAGCCCAGCACAGCGTTTGTGCTGACAGGCAGGTGGAACGCATAGGCTACCGCTCCATTCGACTCGCTGATCAGGCCGGCGCGGTCGTGCTGGTATTGGATACCCACCCCCGATTTTTCGGTGAATCCGTAATCAAACGAAATGGCTTGCCCCTGCGGGAATCCATCGAACCTGGGGAATTGGGTACGGGTGCCGGCGGTGAGCTTTACCGCGCGTTGGGTTCCGGCCATGGCCGGGTTGAGCAGGTACTCGTTGAAATAGTACGTGGCGCCCATGGGGCGCAGCTGTGCCACGGTGGGTGCGCTGATGCACGTGAGCAATACCACGAGGCAGTACCGTAACCGATTATGTAGGCGAGTATTCATGGTGTCTCTTTCAGTTTCAATTGATGATAACGGTGATGTACGACCGGAGTATGGGCTGGCCATCGCCGGGGTCGAGTTGGTAATAATACGTGCCTTCGGCGGCGGGGACGCCGTTGATACGGCCGTTCCACTCATTTTGGTAAGGCGCAGCCGAGAAGATGACGCGACCGGCACGATCGAAGATGTGGATGCGGTTTTGGGGGTAGTATTCGATGTTTTCGAATTTGAGCACATCGTTTTTTCCATCGCCGTTGGGTGTCAGCACGTTGTTGGCGCTCAGGGTGCGGTCGATCGCCACGGTAAACACGAACGGACTGCTGGGCATGCCTTCGTTGCCGGCCCCGTCGGTAGCAGTCGCGGCGACGGTGTGTATCCGTTCATCGAGGTCGGAGGGTGTGGTGATCCGGAAGGCACCAGAACCATCGGCGGTGACCGTGCCGATACCGATGCCGTTGATGAAGATCTCAACGGTGGCGCCAGCCTCGGCATGCCCCCTGATTTCCGGCCTCGTATTGCTGGTGGTAAAGCCGGGGGAAGGCTGTCCGTCCACTTCCACGATTTCGGGCGCACCGGGGCTTTGGGTATCGATGCGGAAGGCAAACGGCTGCCCCATTTCGCTGCGGTTTCCGGCAGCATCCTCGGCCATCGCGGTCGCCTCATACGGCCCGTCGGCAAGCGCACCGTCCGGCGCCCATCGGAACAGCCCATCGGCGTCGGCCGTCAAGGTAGCCACCAGCTCGCCGTTGAGGTAGAGGTCTACCTGGCTATCCGCTTCGGCGGCACCCGTGATTTCGGGACGGCTGTTTGCGGTGGCGAATCCCGGCTCGCTACGGCCGTCGACGGCTGTGATGGCCGGGGGAGCGGGCGCCTCCGTATCGATGGTCACCTCGAAGGTGTTGCTGGCCTCACTTTCTTTACCCTGCGGGTTTGACGCGATGGCGGTAAGCAGGTAGGTGCCGTCGTCCAAGGGGCCGGGGGTGAGCACCCACGAGCCGTCGTTAGCGGACGTGGTTGCACCCAGCAGGTCGTCACCCGCAAACACCTGTACGGTGACGGCGCCTTCAGCGGTGCCCGCAATCGCAGGCGTCGCTTGGCGGGTCAGCACCGGCGACGGTTGCTGGCCATCGACCGATTGGATGGCGGGTGCGTCTGGTATGGGGTCTGCTATCGTAAATTCGCGGGCTTCAAGAAGCCCCCATCCGAATGCATTTTTTGCGCGCACATGGATGGTATGCGTACCCACTTCCAAGCCATCGGTGGCCACCTCGAAGGCCAATGTAATGGAAGAGGCGGTTGACGTGAACGGGAGCGGGGTACCGTCGCCCTGGCCGGGGTCTTCATCGATAAAGTATTCGATGGCGGTGATATCCGGCACATGAAACGGCTCTGAAATCAGAAATACGCGGCTTTCGTAAAGCCCCCAGCGGCCGGCGGCATCCCGGGCGCGGACGTGCAGGTTGTGGATGCCCGGCGAAAGCCCCTCGGTGGGGATGGTGGCGGTGAACGAGCCATTGCCGATGGCCAACGGCATCCCCTTACCCACCCCCGGATCGTTATCGATGAAGTATTCTGCTGCTACCGGTTCCGTGCCCCCGGGACCTATGCCGGTATAAAGGAACACCCTGCTTTCATAAAACCCCCAGCGGCCGGCGGCATCCCGGGCGCGGACATGCAGGTTGTGGATACCCGATGACAACCCATCAGTGGGGATGGCCGCAGAAAACGAACCGCTACCGATGGCCATGGGCGTCCCTTTACCCACACCGGGGTCGTTATCGATGAAATATTCCGCAGCCGCGGGTTCGGAAGCGCCCGGGCCCACGGCGGTATAGAGGAATACGCGGCTTTCGTAAAGCCCCCAACGCCCCTCGTCATCCATCACCCGCACGTGCAGGTTGTGGATGCCGGTTTGGAGGCCATCCAGTGGCACGTTGAACTGCGCGCGATAGCCGCCCCCAGGATCCGATTGGAAGCCGGAAACGGATGTGGCCTTCCCCACGCCGGGGTCGGTGTTGATAAAATATTCTGCTTTCGGGGCGACCTGGGCACCTGCCGGGCCCGTCAGCAAAAGCAGCAATCCAATGAACAGCCTTTTCATTTGCGCGGGGGTTAGTCCTGCTTAGCGGCAGTGATTTCCACGTTCAGCTCATCGCCCATACCCAACGTGGGGTTGAGGATGTTCATGGTGGTGATGATCGGTAATCGGGAGGCCAGCGCGTTTTCCCAGTTCAATGCACCCGGCCCGCCGAATAGCAGGCCTATATCGGCGCCATCGGATGCCGCATCTTTGGCAGGACCTGCGGATACGGCAAAGTTCATTGCCACGTCGTCCTTCCCGTCGTTGACCTCGGCCTGTGCGTAGAGCTGGGGGTCTACATCGAACAGGTTATTGCCGCCGTCGATGTTGCTATTGATGCTCCAGGGCTCCGGCGTAGCCGTTGATGTGGGAAAATAGAGCAGGTTGCTGTTGAACGTGCTTTGTGCGATATGGGCTCCCGGGTCTGTATTGACAAAGATATTGTTGCTGAGCATGAGGTTGGCATGGGCGGGATTTGGATTGGTGCCACCGGGAGCACCGAATACCGGCTTCGCACCGCCGCTGCCCGCCGTGCGATAGAACAGGTTATGGTCAAAAATGAAGTTGGTCTTGTTATTGTCAACCGGCCCCAGGTAAATGGCAAATTCTTTGAATAGGAACACGTTGTTTTGGAAGAGAAAATTGTTGAATACGTAGTTGTAGGCGAATTTGATGCCGTTGCTGTTGGAGGCGGCGTGCTCATAGAAGAAGAAGTTTTCTTGGATGATGTAGTTGCTGCAGTCGCCCCCCACACCGATTTCAAGGTCAGCCCCTGTTCCGCGGAATTCGCACCGTGCAATCCGGATGTTGTTGACACCGCCGCGTCCGCCCGAAATGTTGCGGGAGCCAAATTGCAGGCTTCGCAAAAAGACGAGGCCCTCGTAAGCGCTGCCCGAACAGGTGGCGTCGGCCGTGGCACCGGCGTTATCGATATGGCATTGGCCGTTGATGACTGCGCGCCCGGCGTTGTCCTTTTCGGGAGCCATGCCGGGGCCCACGATATACAAGCGTTTGTTTTCCTGCCTAAAGCCGTCATAATTTTTACCACTGGCCTGGATATAAATGGTATCGCCGTGCTTAGCCGCATTCACGGCTGCCTGTATGGTGGTGTATTGCGCACCGCCATTGGGCATGTTATTTACAGTAAGGACATCGGCGCGCGTAGCGAAGGCGACGAACAGGAAGCCGAACGGAACCAGGAGGAATTGCAGGGTTTTCATAATACGTTGATCATTTATGATGTGAATTGGTGATCCAAAAGTACCTGCAATCGGCCATCCGTGAAACGGCCATCCAGTGAGCGGCCGTGTTGAGGCAGTAAACGACCGCTTTTCGTCAGGATTGGGCGATTGCTCTCCCGCTGAAAAACAGTATCTTGCGAACGTAAATCTATGTGCCATGATGATTCGTTGGGTATTGTTGTGCAGCCTGCTGTGGACGGCCGGGTATGGCCGGGAGTCCGGTGGGGTGCAGCTGCTGTCTGAACTGCCGCAGGAGACCTCCATCCGGCAGCTGGCAGGCGTATACCTGGCGAAGACGGCGAAGACGCCGCATCCAGCAGATTGGGTGCCACCCGCCGCCAGCAGGTACAAGCCAATCCAGACCGAAAGCAGACACCAAGGCATAGACACGGTGTGCTGGGTACGTATGCGGCTGGCCAATGATTTCGACGTGGACACGACCGTTTACTTCCTGGACCGGTATAACCCCGAAACCCATGCCTACCGGCTGTCTGCCGATGGTGAACCCATCCCCATCGCGTCTAGTGGCTACTTGGTGTCGAGCCGGTTGCGCAACGTCAAGCACAGCACGTCGGTCATTGCACTGCGGATGGCGGCCGGTGAGCACGCAACGGTGCTACTGCGTATCGTGCCCTTTGCCGGCTCATCGGTGTATGTAGACCCCCAGTTGCTGCAGGAGACCGGGTTCCTGGCCTATATGCTGGAAAGTTATGTGAGCAACCAGACCAACACCATCATCACCAATGGGTTTATCTGGGCGGTGACCTGCTTGGCACTCTTCATGCTTTTTGCCTACATCCGTAACCGGCAGCACATCTACTTGTTTTATAGCGCCTACCTGCTCTGCAACGTCGTCTATGCGACCATGCATGCCGGACCCCAGACGTTGGTGGGTCTGTGGTGGGAACAGCTCCCGGGGTATTACTACAGCATCAACTACGCCATCCAGTTTGTCGGTTTTGCCCTGTACAACTATTTCGCGCGTGAGCTGCTCGACGTGAAGAAGCACGACCCCTGGATATACCGGGCCCTTAATTTTTTGGCACCTATCTACTTGGTTTTCGCAGCTATACAGGCCTCGCTCATCATGTTGCCCTTCGAGGCCGGTGCGGTAAACCTGCTGTTTCTCCTCATCCGCCTCATCTTTATCCCCTTCAATATTTACATGGTGGTGCGCGGATTGCGGACCGTACGCACCCCGGTAATGACTTATTTTGCCATAGGGGTATCGGTATTCCTCATTGGTGGCGGGATAGCCACCTACATGGTATACCGCCAGGTAACGCTGGACGGCGTCATGGCGGCCAGTATTTTCCAGCTGGGGATCTTGCTCGAAGTGATTTGCTTTGCATTTGCGCTCGGGTACCGCATCAAATTGGCCGACGAGGAGCGCGCAGCCATACGCCAGCAGTACATCGGGCAGCTGAAACGTAACCACGAGCTGGAGCAAGCATATAGCAACGACCTGAAAATCGAGGTGGCAAACCGTACCCGCGAACTGCTGGACTACCGGAAGCAACTGGAAGAGCAGAAGGCCGCCGAGCTGAAGCTGCAGTATGAAAAAAAGCTGTACGAGGTGGAGAATGTGGCGCTCCGGGCGCAGATGAATCCACACTTCCTGTTTAATAGTTTAAATGCGATCAAGTATTTCATCTTGAGTAGGCGCATCGAAGAGGCGGCCAGCTACTTGAACCGCTTTTCAAAGCTGCTCCGCATGATCCTCGAGTATTCGAAGCAGGAGCTCATCACCCTGGAAGAAGAACTGGAAGCCCTGCGGATATACCTTGAGATCGAATCGACGCGTTTCGACAGCTCCTTTTCGTATCGGCTGGAGGTGGAGAGTAACGTGCGGGCGGACCAGCTGACGGTTCCGCCGCTACTGCTCCAACCCTTTGCCGAGAACGCCATTTGGCATGGGCTCTTGCCCAAAACGGAGGGGCCGAAGACACTCGACATCCACATCAGCGAAGTAGATAAAGGCTTCTTGTTTGTGGTGGGCGACAATGGCATCGGGCGCCACCGTGCTGCGGCCATGGAGCGGAAAACATCGCGGTCTTTCGGTCGGCAAATCACACAGGAGCGCGTGGATATTTTCAATCGGACCTCGCACGCCAAGATTTACATAGACACCATAGACCTGCCCAACCATGGTGGCACGCGGGTGGAAATTACTTATGAAGTATGAAGAAGATAAAGGTTATACTGGTTGACGACGAGCGGTACTGCACGGAAACGCTGGCCATGCAAATCAACGGGCTGGGTATGGATGTGGAGATCCTTGCCAAATTCAACGATAGCGTGGACGCACTGGCGTTTATTTCGACTACCGCTTTTGACTTGCTTTTTCTGGATATCGAGATGCCCAAGATGAGCGGGTTTGACCTCCTCTCGCGGCTGGGGGAGTTTCATTTCGACGTGGTATTCACTACGGCTTACGACCGGTATGCCATCAAGGCGTTTCGGTACAGCGCACTGAACTACCTGTTGAAGCCAATTGATGACCTGGAGCTGCGGAAGAGCTTTGAATTGCATGCACGAAACAAGGAGAAGCACCTGAACCGGGAGTTGTTTTCGCATTTCCTCGGCCTGCTGTCGGGCGATGCGAACGTCAGTGGCAGGGTAGCCATCCCCGTTGATGACGGCTACGAGTTTATCAAGGTGGACGATATCATCCGGTGCGAGGCGGATAACTATTATACTCACCTGATTACCACGGATGGGAGCGATAAACTCGTATGCCGCACGTTAAAAGAAGTGACCAACTTGCTTAAAAATTCGGGTTTTGTACGCATCCATCAGTCGCATTTGGTCAACCCGGCACACATCCGGCGCATATCACGCCGTGATGGCGGTACGGTAATCACCATCGACAACCAAGCCTTGCGCGTATCGAAGGTCTACCGGCCGGCATTCCTCCAGCTGGTGGCACGGATAAGCAAGCTCTAGCAAGCGCTTGTACGCAACGTTTGCAATTGCAGCATATCTTCCCGACCTTAGTTGCCTGTCTCTTGACAAACGAAAACGGAGAAGTATGAATACGCATCTGTTGTTAACATTAACTTAACATCATGGAAACTATTAATACACATTAACTTCACACCTTTGTGCCGTTAATGCCGTAATTTGGTTGCTATGGACTATATGTTATTTATCGTTGCCGTATTGCTGGTTTTGGCCATCGCCGATCTGATTGTAGGCGTAAGCAACGACGCGGTCAATTTTTTGAATTCAGCGATCGGGAGCAAGGTGACGACCTACCGCAACATCATCCTTATTGCCTCTGCAGGGATTTTGGCTGGGTGTTTTTTTTCAAGTGGGATGATGGAAATAGCGCGGAAAGGGATTTTCCATCCGCAACATTTCACGTTCGATAAGGTGATGTGGATATTCCTGGCGGTGATGTTGGCCGACATTGTACTGCTCGATATTTACAATACATTGGGGCTACCTACCTCAACCACGGTTTCCATTGTTTTCGAACTGCTCGGAGCTTCGATGATCATGGGTTTCCTTTTCGCAGCCGAGAAAGGGGAGTCGATCGGTGAAGTGATGAAATACATCAATGTGGATAGTACTTTCTCCATTGTTTCGGGGATATTCCTTTCCATACTGATAGCTTTTACAGCGGGGGTTATTGTGCAGTTCGTGATGCGGGCCGCGTTTACGTTTCAATACAAAAGGCGGTTGAAAAGCTTGGGCGTGCCGTTTTCGGGTATCGGTATTGCTGTAATTATCTATTTCCTGCTTATCAAAGGGTTGAAAGGCACCACATTGGCTGAAACAGAATGGGTGGTTGCGATTCATGATAATGTGGTTATGGTGATGCTTGCCGTGCTGGTGGTGTCCGTTGGTCTTTGCTACTGGCTTCAGCGCCAGTTTGGGATGAACCCGTTGAAAATCGTGGTGCTGGCCGGTACATTTTCGCTGGCGATGGCTTTTGCGGGGAATGACTTGGTGAATTTCATCGGTGTGCCGATTACCGGATTGCTGGCCTATCAAAACTGGGTGGGAAGCGGTGTGCCGGCCGATACGCTGTACCAGGATTACCTTGCTAGGAGCGACATCATCGTGCCCACCTACATGCTGGGAATTGCCGGGGTGGTGATGGCGCTCACCCTCTGGCTGAGTGCTAAGGCAAAAAAGGTGACCGAGACCGAAATCAACCTCGGCAAACAGGGCGACGATGGAAGCGACGACCGGTTTAAGCCGAACAATATCTCCCGAAGAGTTGTGAAGACCGCGATGATGCTGGGGAATGTGTTTGATACGATAGTGCCGCGTAATGTGAAACGGCGTTACAACCTGAGTTTCCAACGGGATAAATTGCATAAAGCGACATTAGTTGGTGAACATGCGCCGGCGTTTGACCTGGTAAGGGCGGGGACCAACTTGATTTTATCCAGTATACTGATTGCTTGGGCCACCTCCCAGAAGCTGCCGCTGTCCACTACGTATGTAACCTTTATGGTGGCAATGGGCACTTCGCTGGCCGATAAAGCCTGGGGCCGTGAGTCTGCCGTTTACCGTGTGGCGGGTGTATTGAGTGTGATTGGGGGGTGGTTTATTACGGCATTCATTGCATTTTCGGTGGCTGGCTTGTTTGTCTTTATCATCTACCAAGGTGTAGTAGCTACCGCTGTGCTGATGGGGGTGGTGCTGGTTTACATCATCGTATCGCACGTTACGTTTGCCAAGAACGAGCAGAAATCAAAGACGGAGAAAAGCCGGCTCAGCTCATTGGAAGAGTCCGATCTCGATGTTTACATCCGCAGCAAGAATATGCTCGTAACGATGGTTATCGAAATATCGGGCCACTATGGGACTATTCTGAACGGGATACGCAGCGGTGACGCGTCGGCAGTGCGGAAAACCGACAAGGAGCTGATGGACCTGATTAAATACTCGTACAAACTGAAGCGGAATAGCCTGCGGGCTATCCGGAAGCTTGGCGCTGCCGACCGGCGCTCGGCCGAGGTTATTGTGCATGGAGCCGACCTGATACAGGATATGCTCCAGTCGGCAAAGTTCTTAAGCGCAGAGAGCTTGCAGTACATTGAGAATCTACATGAGTCGTTGGCGAGCGGGTTTATCGACACGTTAGAGGAGCTGGCGAGCAAGATGGATAAATTTTTCAGATTAGCCACCCATGAGCTTAACGAGGAAGATGGGCCCGACGTGCCGTTGCTGCGCTTGAGCCGCAATGAAATCCGTGAGTTTATCAATACCAGGTTTGGCAACGAGCTGGACATCATCCGCCGTAAGGATATTGGCAGCAAGCAGGCACTGCTCCAAACCAGTATATTCTTGCAAAGCCGCGACATACAAGCCGTGCTCTTCCGGATTTGCAAACTCTACGGCCGGTTTGAGAATTAGGGCTACGTATTCAACGATCCATCGTTTTCATCTACACGTATGCTGTACTCCTGCTGTACTTCGAGGGGTTCCCTTTTGCTTGTTTTTACTACTACGATCAAGTAAATAATACCGAATAATACCATCAGTGTGCCGTCCCACGTGCTTACCTGGCCGTCTAACGAGAGGGCGAACAGTAATATGGCTGCAAAAACCATCGTAAAGACGTCTTTTTTTATACTGTTGAGCTGTAAGGGCAGCGGGCGGATAGCGCTGAAAGTCATACTCCAAAATGTAGAAAATGTAGGTTAAAAACAAATACTATTCATAACTTTATAGTATCGAAAAAGTTTTTCAGCCCGTATGAGTGTTCCAAAAACTGGCAATCCGTTATTTCATGCCCAATCTATTGAACAGGTAATCAGTGAACTGAATGTAGATACCGATACAGGGCTTTCGCAAAATGAGGTCCAAAAAAGGTTAGACCAATATGGGCCCAACAAACTACAAACCCAAAAGCGGAAATCCATTTTTGTATTATTCGTTTCACAATTGCAAGATGCACTGATTTATGTGCTGATAGGGGCGGTTGTCGTTACCATGTTGATGGGAGAATATATAGACGGTATTATTATCATCGCTGTGATTCTCATCAATGCCATATTGGGCGTGGTACAGGAGGTAAAGGCCGGAAATGCCATCGATGCATTGTGGGACTTAGCCACGCCAAAAGCCGTGGTAAAGCGAGATGGCCAAACAAAGGAGATCGATTCGGAAGCGATTGTACCTGGTGATGTTGTCGTCTTAGACGCAGGCCGTTATATCCCCGCCGATTTGCGGCTAATCGAGAGTGCCAACCTACAGATAGACGAGTCTGCGTTGACCGGCGAGTCTGTTGCCACGACCAAAGATGCGGATGTCGTATTTTCGGAAGAATATATTCCGCTTGGCGACCGCACCAATTTGGCGTACATGACCACCTTAGTCACCTACGGCAGGGGGGAGGGTGTTGTTGTTGGTACGGGAAACCACACCGAGGTAGGCAATATTGCCCGGATTCTGAGTGAGGATGAAGAAACCAGGACGCCGCTGGAGATCCGTTTGGATAAACTCGGGAAAGCCCTTGGCATCGCCGCAATCGTCGTTTGTGTGGTTATTTTCTGCGTTTCATTCCTCCAAGGGCGAGATTTGGCCGAGATGTTCCTCACTTCGGTATCGTTGGCTGTTGCGGCTATCCCCGAAGGTCTGGCGGCAATCGTGGCGGTGGTACTTTCTATTGGGGTAACAAAAATGGCAAGGCAAAATGCGATTATCAAGAGGCTCCCAGCTGTCGAGACCCTAGGGTCGGTCAACATTGTGTGTTCCGATAAGACTGGCACACTCACCCAAAACAAAATGACGGTGCAAGAGCTGTATAGCTTTACCGACAAAGCCCAGCGCGTTGGCGAGGCGCTGTCTTCTGACGGTATCTTACTCGCGGAAGCCATGGTGCTGGCTTCAGATGCGACCCTTGAAAATGGGGAAGGTACGGGCGACCCAACCGAGATCGCGTTGTTGCAGATGGCGGACGACTTGGATATAAACCGAAAGAAACTACACCGAAATCAGCCCCGTATTGACGAGCTGGCATTTGACTCCGACCGGAAAATGATGTCCACCCTGAACCAAAAAGACGGAAAATACGTTGTGTATGCCAAAGGTGCAATAGACAACCTCATTCTGAAATGCTCGTCTGTTGTTGAAAATGGTAACATCATTCCGATTACCGAGGCCCACAAAGCCGCACTGTTGGCGGCTTCGGACATCATGACTGAAAAGGCACTCCGCACGTTGGCCGCGGCTTTTAAGCCGTTAGACAGCCCGATACCATCCGGTGATTTCGAAGAGGGCCTGGTGATGATCGGAGTGGTAGGCATGGTCGATCCGCCGCGGGCGGAGGTCAGAGATTCGATTGCTGTGGCTAAAGAAGCAGGTATCACCACTGTGATGATTACCGGGGACCACAAAAACACCGCATTTGCCATTGCCAAAGACCTAGGCATCGCGGAAGATGCCTCGGAGGCGACCACCGGTGCGGCGATTAACCATATGTCGCGATCCGAATTGCAATCCCATATCGCGGATTATCGCGTTTTCGCCCGGGTTTCACCCGAACACAAGGTCAATATTGTACGGGCGTTCAAATCAAAGGGTAATATCGTTTCGATGACAGGCGATGGCGTGAATGATGCGCCGTCGCTCAAAGCGGCCGACATTGGGGTGGCCATGGGAATAGAGGGCACCGATGTGGCCAAAAATGCATCAGATATGATTCTGGCTGATGATAACTTCGCCACGATTATCAATGCCATTGAGCAGGGTAGGAATATTTACAACAACATTAAAAAATCGGTGGTTTTCCTGCTCTCGTGTAATGTGGGCGAAGTTGTCACGATGTTTGTCGCCATAGTTGCAGGGTTGCCCGTACCTCTTATTGCCACCCAGCTTTTGTGGATTAATCTAGTGACAGACACCCTTCCGGCGGTGGCGCTCGGCATGGATCCCGGCGATGAGGACGTGATGAGGGAAAGGCCCCGGACGGTGAATGAGAATTTCTTTTCGCATGGCGCCGGACGACGCGTTATATTGGCCGGAACACTGATTGGGCTCTTAACACTTACGGCGTTTCTTTTAGGGTATTATATCCAGGGGTACAACCCGCTGAAAAGCGGTATCCCTGAAGTTGTCCACGAGTATGCCTGCACGCTTTCCTTTTTAACCATCATTGCCTGCCAGTTGTTCTATTCGTTCAGTTTCAGGCACGAACACAAGTCCATTTTCAAAGTCGGGTTTCTCTCAAATAAATACCTTGTGGGTGCAGTTGTCCTGGGGATAGCCTTGCAATTGCTGGTGCTTTATATCCCGTTTATGCGGACGGCCTTCAAACTCCAGCCCATTGGGCTAAGCGACTGGTTGTTGGTGCTGGGACTTGGAGTAGTGCCGCTCCTGGCCAATGAAGTGGTCAAGCTTTTCGGGAGGATGAAAACGGCCCGGCCCTCATGAGGTGAGCTAACGGGCCCCAAGCGTTGTTATCAGGTTTCTATTCCAAGAAAGTCACTTTACCGGTGCTCATTTCATAAATCCCGCCGATTATTTCTATTTCTTTATTGTCTTCCATCTCTTTGAGGATGGGACTGTTCAGGCGGATTTGCTCAATGGTGTGTTTTACATTGCTTTCACATACTTCATGAACAAACTCAGGGTTGCCGGATGTCCGTTCTCCTTCATAGTTGGCTTTCTCTACAGCAGGTGTTATCTTCGAAAGCATCGCGGTAATATTACCCAGCTTTACATTGTCGATAGCCGACTTTATGGCGCCGCAATGTTCATGGCCAAGTACTAAAATCACTTTTGCTCCAGATACTTTGCACCCGAATTCCATGCTGCCGAGCAAATCTTCGTTTACAAAATTCCCGGCTATCCGCCCTACAAAAATATCTCCGATACCCCTGTCAAAAACATCTTCTACTGGTACGCGGCTGTCTAAACAGGATAAAATCAGTGCTTTTGGATACTGACCATCGGCACTGTTTCTCACTTGTGCGGAGTGATCCCTGGCAGTTAGGTCATTGTTGACGAAGCGTTCATTACCTTCCTTAAAGGATTGTATAATTTGATTCGGCGTTAGTGCATCCCGCTGTTCTTTCGTTAAAACATTTTGAATTAATGCCTTAGGCTGTTCAGCAATTGGCTGGCTTTCTTTGATTCTGTTCTGCTGCGGGTTGTTGCAAGCCACCAGTGAGGCAATAACAATTGAGGCAACGATAGCGTTTTTTTTGTGCATTTTACTCTTTTTGTTTGCCTACTTTGAAAAACGGTGTTCGGCTTGTCCGTATGTTTGAAAATTCATGAATGTCATCAGGTACTTTCCCCATTTCGCCGCCTGAAGCAATTTCCAATAACACAAAACATAAATGCACTATTGGTGTCTGTTGTTAATTGCGTGTAACATTTCACCTCAGATATTCAGGCAATACATCATCGTTTTGTACCAGTAAGATATACTTAATTGCCATATATAAAACTCGTTTGGAAATAAGATATTTATTGGCATTAAACGGTTTGGTCATGTCCACAAAATTATATAATATGTGTTGATCTGATAGCTCGGTCCTTTGGAGTGCGAAATCAATATACCTTAAATACTGATCTGGTTTACTTTTAATCATATTGCATTGGGCAATGTATGCAGAGTATGCAGAATCTCTACTCTTTGAATACCGTTCCGGATCTAATTCGGCATCCCTCCTGAACTTTTCGTAATCAATCTTATACGACACCAATTGGCTGAAAGTCATTGACATTGTATCATTCTCATATATTTGTGAAAACCCTGTGTGGCAGATTGATAATAATATTATTATTACTATACTTTTCATGACTATTAAGATTTTAGTGAACTTCGTCCATTTCATAATTGACTTATAGATAATTACATCAGACTCCCAACGTTCAGCAATAACGGCAACGTAAATGCTTTGCCTTTTTTCCTGAAATGTTGGAGCAACAGCCTCATCTGTTCTGGCAATAAGTCAATCGGGGGGTATTGGTATCCCAGCAGATCCGATTTAGGGTCATAAGGCCCTACCCTGCGTAATAAATCTTCCACATTGAGCGGTTCATCATTATGTTCTTCCATCGTTCAGGTTATTCGTTTCTCTAATTGATATTGACCAGACTTCAATATTACAAAATATATTTATATCTTGCACACAATCAATTAAATAGTTGCCCAAATCTTAAACCCGACAAGCATATGCCAAGGAACCTACCGCATTTATTTTTAAAAATTCGCAAAGGCTTTCACGTAAATTCAATATGTCTCGGAAAATCGATGAAGATAAAGTTGAAGCCCAACCAGCAGAAGTCTGCCACACTTTTAATTCAGAATTAACTATCTTTGGCCATTCTACGAAAGGCGTGGGAGGCCAGACGGAAATGCCAAAAACCAGATTACGCGAAGACCAACACACAGAATTCAAAAGCTCGTTTACCGATGGGGTTATTGAGTCGCTGACGGCTTTTGCCAATAGCAGTGGCGGCAGGGTACTGGTGGGTGTCGATGATAACGGCAAGCCTGTAAAAGGGTTTACGTTGGGTAGCGAGTCTTTGCAGAAGTGGGTAAATGAAATCAAGAACAAAACCCAACCCAGTATCATCCCGGATGTGGATGAAATAGACTTGGTCGGAACCAAAGTCGGCGTTCTATCGGTAAAGGAATTTCCGGTCAAACCCGTTGCCTTCAAAGGCCGGTATTACAAGCGGGTAAACAATGCCAACCACCAACTATCGTTGACAGAAATCGCCGACCTGTATCTCCGCTCTTTCAATACCAGTTGGGATAGCTATATCAATCCGGATCGGGCACTCGATGACCTGTCACTGGATAAGGTCGTGAAGTTTATCGAAAAGAACAACCAGGGCAAGGAGACGCCGCTATATTGAGTTTTTCAATCCCGGCCATCTGCCGGATACGATTACGATCGAGCAATTGCTTACTGACGAGTATTCGTCGTACTCCCGTAACCGGAAAGTTGCCGCCACCTTTAAGGAGGCTCAATTGATAGAAAAGTACGGTTCTGGGATTCGTCGAATCCGGGAGGCGTTTGAACAGTACGGGCTGAAGGCACCGAAGTTTGAAAATTTCCAGCATGGATTCCGTGTTATAGTGTATGCTGAAAGATTAGCCGACGCAGGGAAAACGTCGGGGAAAACGTCGGGGAAAATTATAGCGTATATTCACGATAATCCTGATATAACGATACCTGAACTTGCGCGACTACTGGGAATTACTGAACGTTCGGTAGAGCGCAATATCAGCCAATTGCAAAAGCACAAAAAATTACGTCGTATCGGGCCTGCCAACGGCGGCCATTGGGAAGTAATCGGCAACTAAGTTTCTACTCACTACCGCAGCTAATTTTCGGGGAGATTACAACCGGACTTTATCTTTTGTAAATCAGTCATGAGTTTTGTCTTAAATGAGTCATCAGGAAGTTTATTCAACAGATCAATCATCTTATCAATTATGGGGTTTCTATCCTCGGCGGCTTTCTTGTTTTCTACAGCATGACTAAAGAAGTTCAAACCAACTCCACCGACTGTAATTCAGCCGCCAGTTTATGAAGGCCATTTTCGATTTTTCTCAGCTGGGGCTGTCGAGGCTTTTTTAGACCAGTAGAATAATGCTGTAACTGTCGCTGGTTAATTCCTGTTATTTTTTCCAAGGCCGCATTGGTAAATATACCTTTGTAATAATTCAAGAAACTTTCGGCATCGAAATGATAAATGATACCGTAATCCCCTTTAAGAAGCGAGGGAATATTATCTGGGGTATTATATTCTTTTAATAATGCGATGCTATCCAATATGGATTGTTTTGCTTCCTCCACAGTACCCCCACCACCGTAAATACCTGGAACATTCTCTGCATAAGCACTGAACATATCAGTACTCCGCTCAATGATAATTTTCAGTGTTTTCATAATATAAAAATGCGACGTGCGACAAATAAGAATTTGGGGATTATTTCAGCCCCAAATCCTTGATGATTTTTCTACGGAGACCTTCTCCCATTTCCTTGTTACCATGATACGGAACGGGATAAGTCCTCCCATCCTTTTCATAAATGTAATGACTACCACTGGTACGGATATGAATCCAGCCATTCTTCCGCAGAAACCGATGGAACTCGCTCGATTTCATAAGGAACCAATTTTAGTGTGAACGATTATTTTAAGCCGTAAATAATAGACCTCACACCTACAGAGTCCATCAACGACACAAAGGTAGTAATAATACTACTATTAAGCAAGTGCATATTCCGAGGAAAGTGTGGCAGTCGCCGTTATCCATAGGTCATTCTTCCCCATACACTGCGTAATGCTCTTTGATGTGTTTTCACGGAGGAAGGGAATGGAGAAAAAAGAAAGCGCCTCAACTATATGGGAAGTGCCTACTGCACTTCGGGCAATAAAATAAACAGATTGATACGTTTACATGCTTTAATCTCGCAGTTTCTGATGGTTTTGAAATTATGGATGTTGACGTATTTGATAAAATTACACATACTGGTCGGTTAAAGCTAATTGGCTAATGAATTATCGGACACAGTTCGGCTAAAATTTTTATCTTTGCGTATGACCAATGCAAAAGAACCTAAAATAGGGAAATTTATAGACCCTTTAACCGACTGGGGCTTCCGCCATCTTTTCGGGTAGGAGCCCAACAAGGAGATTTTAAAAGAGTTCTTAAACGACCTCTTCCGGGGGGAGAAGCACATTGCAGAACTCGAATATGCACCCAATGAGCACGATGGCGATGACGGTGAGGATAAGCGCGTTGTTTTCGACCTGCATTGCCGTGGCGACAATGGCGAATATTTCATCGTCGAGATGCAGCGGGTCCGGCAGGACTTCTTCAAGGATAGGGCACTTTATTATGTATCGCGGCTCATCCAACGGTTGCTGAAAAAGGGCAAGGCGTCCAATGACTATCAATTGCCGGAAGTTTATCTGATTGGCATTCTAGAATTCAGTATGGATGCGGACGAACAGGACCGTTACTTCCACGATATAGCCTTGATGGAAAAGACGTCGGGAGAAGTTTTTTACAATAAGTTGGGTTTTAAGTTATTGGAACCCCGAAGGGCTCTATCAGGCCAAAATGAACTTATTGTCAACTGATAAATTACCTAATTTTGTAAAGGAAGAAGGTGATTTGCTGACAGATACAGACAAATGGATGTATCTGTTGAAGCATATGAGTACGCTGGATAAGGTTCCAACATTTTTGGATAAGCGGATTTTTCAGCTTATCTTTAACATATCGGAAGTAGCAAACTAAGATAAGCCTGGCGCGTGGAAGACTGGCTTATCGATCTCTCATCTGCCTTAGAAAATAGACAAGACAGATGAAAATTAAGAAAGGAGGAACGTATGGCATACGAAGCAAGTTTAAAAGCCAAATGGGATACGCAGAATGCGTTTGATTCGGTAAGAAGGGAGACCACGGCCCAAATTGTAAAAAATTTATTGCTTAGCACAAATTTCTCTGTAGAAAAAATCGCATCGCTTGCAATTGTTCCCGTGGATTTTGTCTTAAAAGTCAAAGCCGAGTTGAAAGTCAAGTAGGCCTATTGCATTATTTATCACCGATAGAACTGGCCCTGACTTCCAAATCTTTGGAACAGCGAGTCGCTTCTAATTCATAAAATTCTCCCTTCAAACAAAATAATCCGCTAGCTTGTTCGTTTTAGGCATAGGTTTAGGTTGATAGCCCCTAACCCCATTGGGGCGGGGACCCGTTACTTTCAAAGTGACGGGTTTCTCTCAAAGTGACGGGTTTCTCTTTTTTAGGCGGCCTTTTGTCATCGAGAGGTCCATTTAACATTTCTCAACAAATTAATTGCAACAAAATGGACATGCCATGCGTTATAGAGTCAGTTAGTGAAATTTATAAGATTGTCTTTTCATAATTTAGGTTTATAATTGGTTAGTTTGAAAGCCCCGATTCTCCCCGTTTCGGGGCTTTCTTTTTTTGCGACCTTTATCGTGCCGGAATACTGCGGACAACCTGCACGGTAATCGTCTGCCTGTTATAATCATCGATTATGTTCAGTGCCCTGAAGTTCCGTTTATTGGTCAGAACATCGCTCATAAAATCCAACGACCACGTTTTAAGGGGCAACTCAGTTATTACCAGCGGTTCTAGTTAGTCTTTAGGCTGAATATATGATTTTAGCTGTAATCAGTCAACTTGGAAATCTTGCCGGTTGGCGAAAACTCAAAAACGGACCTGCCTGTTAGTTGTATCTTATCGCCCTCTTTAATGCCATCCGGTAAATCCACCCCCACTATTGCTTCATAGGCAACGGTGATTTCCGTAGCATTGGGTTTGTGAGTTAGGGATAGGATTCTTTGTCGCCGCTCAGTAAAATAGGTAAGTGCGTCAATAGCTTGCTTCCTAAACTCATCGATCCCTTCCAAATGCAAGGTTACTAGGTTGTTTTCGCAATTATCAAAAACTACCGCATCAGCCATGTGAGCCAACATACCGGGTACATCCTGTTCGTTGTAAGCTTTTACGTATTGGTAGATTATTGTAGCCCTTTCATTTAAAATGTCAAGGCTTGGAAGCATTTCGTCTTCACCGATTGGCCCGTATATTTCTTTGAAGGTAGTTAGTAAATCATATCCCATCCCTTCAATAAAGCAGATCATTTCGATCGCTATTATACGTTTTTTATGGTCACCAAAATATTTGCTAAGCTTATTTTCGGGCATTTCAAGCTTTTTCTCCAAGCCGGCCTGCTGCTGAGCATGCTTCTTGAAAAATAATGATTCTGGGGAATAGTCTTTAAACTCCTCTAATAAATTTGTTTTACTTCTATTTGGGAAAATCTCATCTACAGCGGTTACGAAAGCTTGGTCTGTAAGGCCTGCTTGTTTGTTTGCCACCATAACGATTTTGTAGAAATCTTCGGCATAAATTGTTCTACTACTGTCCGTCGCAAGCAAAGAAATGGTCTTTGGTTTTATGCTGATCATCGGAGCAATCTTAGAAGGACGTGCCCCTATCTTTTTTAAATACCTACCAAAACGTGTTAATTTTTTATTTTCTTCCATTTTTGGTTAAAATATTTCCATATATGGATTATTTGTTTTATATTTGTCTCGTTGATATGCGAAATTGAATGAGGGAAGTACTCTCATTTACGATGTCACTCATGCAAGAAAACCGCTAATTTTCCCCATGAGCAGACCGTGAGCTCGCCCATTTATTGAATAATGCTATTTTTGCAATATCATATTCAGTAGGGTGAGCTTCATGTAATCCTTTGGGGGAACCAAGCTTCGGCTTGGCGGTTCTTAGCGGTACCACTTGCCAAAGCATTGAGGCTCACCCTATTGGTTTATTCCAGTTCGGTTTTCTCATAGCTTATTGAGTTGATATCGTTTACATAACCGAAAAGATTATGGAAACGACATCTGCCAAACCGCCAAAGTACCCGTATCGCAAGCCACTTGCGTATGATATCGCAATTTGCGACACTAAATGGGTACAGCCCCAATCCCTACAATCACTTTTAAAGAACGTAAAAAGAGGCCCTGTGTAGGTCCACCGAAAAATAACGCAGTCGTAGGAAGCGCGTAGGAGGGAGGTACATTAAAAAGGCCTACCCCCAAAAGCACGGCCATAAAAAAGCCCACTTCCTTGGTTGCTACCGACCCCAATGCTGATAGAAAAACCCGCTTTTAGATCAGGTTGGAGAAGGTGTCCATTTTCGGCAATAATTCGCAATGCTAAAAGTAGGCGCTTTTTCTTATACCTGCAAATAAAATAGCGGAAAAACTCAGCATTGGTGCGTCGGTTCTAGGAATAAATTTTTCTTAAACCGTTAAAAGCCAATGCACAATGAAGAGAACTTTACGCTTAGGGGATGGCTATGCCCTAGCCAAACATAAGCCGAAATGCCTAAAAATACGATACATCAGCCTCCTGGCTGTATCAATGAGCATGTGTTTGTATGCCGTGAAGCAGGTCTCCGCCCAACAGGCGGAGCCTGCGGCTACGGCAGTTGCAGACGTTATCGGCTCCAATGCCAAATCTCAATACGGCATGCTTGGTGTGCACGAAGTACGTGGAAAGCTATACCTCGAAATCCCAGATTCGCTCCTTGGCCGCGATATCCTTGCGGTAAACCGTATTGCNGACGTTATCGGCTCCAATGCCAAATCTCAATACGGCATGCTTGGTGTGCACGAAGTACGTGGAAAGCTATACCTCGAAATCCCAGATTCGCTCCTTGGCCGCGATATCCTTGCGGTAAACCGTATTGCGAAAGGGTGGGCTGGCGATAAACCATTCGATCCCTTCCTCAATTTCCTCGGCTACAGCGGCGACCTGATGGGGGAAACGCTGTTCCGTTTCGATAAGGAATCCGATGGCACACTTAATCTATATATCGTCGACTATTCGGACCGCATCCAAACAAACGATGGGTCGCCAATGTTGCCGCCAAATGCGGACCTACTCTCCGCTTTACACAGCTTCCCTATACTTTGCCGTAATAAAGCAGGCGATGCTTCCATGGTAGATGGAACAGATTTTCTATCGGGCGACAACGCGGTAATGACCTTTTCCTCCACACTCCGGAAGAAATTTGGGGTCAGTAGCATGAACGCGCAAAAATCTTCCTTGCAAAGCATTGAAGTGACGGATACCCATACTGTGGTAAGCAGCGTAAAGACCTACGCCTACCGCAACGGCGAAACAGTCCGGATGGCGATACGGTCCACTTGGTTTCTCCTACCGAAGATACCATACGAAATCCGTAAGCCCGACCATCGCGTAGGGTATTATACACAAGCAGTGCGGGATTACAGCGACCCATTCAAACCAGAGCAAAGCCTGCGTATGGTGAAGCGATGGCGGATAGAGCCGCGGCCCGAAGACCGCGAAGCGTATTTCCGGGGTGAACTAGTGGAACCTCGTAGGCCCATCGTCATCTACATCGACCCCGCAATGCCAAAAGAATGGGTACCTTACATGATACAGGGCGTCAATGACTGGCAGCAAGCTTTTGAACAAGCCGGATTCAAAAATGCCATCCGAGGGGAACAGGTGCCGTTCGGGATGGAAAGCCAGATGGTGGGTGATGCGCGCTATCCGATGGTGTGCTACAAGCCCAGTCCTATTGCTAACGCCACGGCCGAACTGGTGACCGATCCGCGTAGCGGCGAGATACTGAATGCGCATATCGCTTGGCATCATGGCCATATGCAAAACATCTTGAAATGGGGGCGTGTAATGGGTTCAGTACACAGGCCCATGCTGCGACGCAATAAAATGGATACGGCCTTTATGGGCGCCATGGTCCGTAAAATCATTGCCCACGAGGTGGGCCACGTGCTTGGGCTAATGCACAATTTCGGGGCATCGTCTACAGTGCCAGTAGAAAACCTCCGTAACCCCGAGTGGCTTGCTGCACATCCCATTAGTCCATCTATTATGGACTATATCCGTGTGAATTATGTGGCCCAACCCGAAGATGATGTATCGCTGTCGGGATTGATTCCCCGCATTGGCGTCTATGACCGGTGGGCTGTTGAATGGGGGTATCGGCTGCGTGCGCCTACGGGCGACGTGGAGAAGGACCGGGAAATCCTGAATGATTGGACTAAGGAATCGGTGAGCCGTGGGGAACTATGGTATGGCGCAGAGGGGCGGCAGTCGTTCGATCCGCGTTGCCAAGCTGAAGACTTGGGCGACGATCCCGTTCTTGCGGCTGGATATGGTGTCGATAACCTGAAACGGATGATGGACAGCCTGACCGTATGGTACCCGAATCAGGCTAATGAGGTTTGCCGTGAAATCATCGGGCAGTACGGAAATTACTTAAACCATGTTGCCGCGAGCATTGATACAGATGCAGGACGGCCGGAACTGGCGTTTATGATGGATCATTTTATCGGCGAGCCGTATTGGTTGGTCGGCCGTCTTCCGAACGCTTCGGGCGGAGGCAGCGCCGCAGCCCACTTAGCCAAATGCCAGCAGCAGGTGTTGGCCGGACTACTTGGCGCATTGGCAGCAAATGGATCACACGATATCCTGAAGTTGCTTCAGAGCCGTATTTTCCGCGACCCCTATGGTCAGAGCGAATACGAACAGCGGATGCAGTTGCTATACGTCACGGAAATCGCTAGGCTGGCCGATGCATCCGGAAAGGTCAATCCAGCCACGATAGCAGGGGCCCGCTATCATGCAGGGCTGCACAAGCGGGAGTTGTCGGCCGGAATCTCAGAAAGGATTCGCAAAGCTGCATCAAACGACGTACGCTTTCATCTGGAAAGCCTGTTGTCCATTTTATCAGCCATTCCAACTAACTAATCATATGAAGAAAACTATATTACTATGTATCGTGGCCCCGGCATTGCTATTTCCGATGGCCGCCAAGTCTCAACAGTTTTTCGAGCCATCGGAGGTAACCATACGGATGGGTGAACGGCTACCGGAATCATTTTTTGACACCGTACACGATGCGGTGGATTTGAAAACGGGAACGCCTACGCAGGTGCGGTTGGGCGACCACCGCGATAAACTGATTATCCTCGATTTCTGGGCCACATGGTGCGGCCCGTGCATCGCTTCGCTCAACAAGCTGGATACCCTCAGGCGTGAGTTGCAGGATCCGAGGTTTGTCGTCATACCCGTCACCGGGCAGTCCGCCAGAGAGATCGAACCGGTGATCAAACGGTTTGCCTGGGACACACCTTCCATTGTGGGCGACCGTACCTTAGCCCGGATTTTTCCACACAACGGCTTGCCCCACATGGTGTGGATCAAAGACGATAGGGTGATGGCGATTCCCTTTCCGTCTTATGCAACCAAGGCCAATATCACTACAGCCATTGAAGGCGGGCAGCCCCGCATGGTGATGAAAATCAGGGATCAAATGCTGGACCCGTTAAGACCGCTGTTCGTGGAGGATAACGGCGCTACCGGGTTGTGGTACAGGAGTGAGAATTCGAAGATAGCTCGCCATGTGCGTAACTACCGCAGTGAACCCACACAGGTGGTCTATAAGGGCGATAGTACCATTGTGTATTGCGTGAACCAACCGCTGCTTGCCTTGTTCTACCAGGCGTACGAACGGGAAGTCTTTCAGCACTTCCACGTCAGCAACGGAGGTGTGTCGCTGAATGTAATCCCCGAGATCGAGCGGAAGCTGCGGGAAGGACCGCCGCCGGTAGGCCCCGAGAATACCGCGGAGCAGGATTCAGCTTACCTAACCTGGCACGACCGCAATGCATTCGGCTACGAACTGCGGGTGAAGGGGCACCTGTCTGACCGCGATGCCCGCAAGATCATGCAGTTGGACATCGGGAAGTTTTTCGGCGTGTACCGGGGTATCTCGGCGCGAATTGTACCCGGGCCAAAACACCGGTATGGCGTATTGAAGCTGCGCGGCACGAAAGAGGAAACCCTGCGGCTGCTGACAGACGGCAATCTGCCGGAAAGCCTGGATGTAGATAAATACTATCACTTTCCGAAAGGGCAGTACTACTCTCAGCTTTATATGCTGATGGCCGACCGATCGTTGCGGACATCGCCGGGGCTAGGTCTTACCACCCGGGTGGTCGACAGCACCGGAATAGCCCGGGATACACCGATCAGCATCTATTTTCCGCGGATACTGAAAGAAGGGCAATCGCTCCAGCGGATAAACCGTGAACTCGAACGCTATGGGCTGTATATCGAACTGGAAGAAAAACAGGTGCCGATACTGGAATTGAGAGAAACAGCTAACTTTTAAACTAAATTATTGCATCCATGAAACCAATCATTTACTTAATCACCCTACTGATTATTGGAAACAGTACCACAGCCGTCGCACAGGAGGTATTGCGCGGTAGAGTCATCGGCCCATCGGGCGAACCACTGGCTGGTACCTCCGTACTGCTAATCGGAAGCCGCCGCTCGGTCGCCACGGATGGGGCCGGCAATTTTTCATTCGCCGCCGCAAACCTGCCGGATAGCCTGCTGTTCTCCCATGTAGGATACCTCCCTGAAAAGGTGTTTGTAGCAAAAACATCCAGCAAATCCCTTGACGTGCGGCTCTACCCCGATAAAAATGTTCTACAGGAGGTGGAGATCAATACCGGCTATTATACCGTGCCCAAGGAGCGGGCTACGGGTTCGTTTACTCACGTAGACCAGGCTTTGCTGAACCGGAGTACCAGCCCGAACCTGTTGGACAGGCTGGAGGGAATTGCCAGTGGTGTGCTTTTCGACCGGCGAAACCTCACGGGAGCGGACGTCGGCGGGCAGCCTGAAATCCGGGTCAGGGGGATCAATACCATTGAGTCCAATTCGGAGCCATTAATCGTGATCGATAACTTTCCCTTCGAGGGAGATATCAACTCCATCAATCCCAATGACATCGAAAGCATTACGGTATTGAAAGATGCAGCGGCATCTAGCATCTGGGGGGCACGGGCAGGTAATGGGGTCATCGTCATCACAACCAAACAGGCGCGCTACGGCCAGCGCATCCAGCTGTCCATCAACGCCAACACAGGCGTTTCAGAGCGCCCGGATCTCTTTTACAGCCAGCAGTATCTGCCTTCGCCAACGGTGATGGCCATTCAGAAAGAATTGTTCGAGCGGGGAGCATACAGCGAAAATGACCTGACTCGTATACCGCATTACGTGGAGCTGCTGATCAAGCGGCGCGATGGCTTAATAAGCGATGAAACATTCCAGACGGAAGAAGACTACATGAGGCAGACGGACCTGCGCCAGCAGTTTCTCGATCAAATGTATGACCGAGCGGTAAACCAGCAGTACTCAGTAAACGTAAGGGGGGGAGGCGACAGGCATAATTATTTCATATCGGCCAACCATATGCAGGATCGGGGAACCGTGAAATTGAGCCGGGAAAGCCGCACCAACATCGGCGTGCAGAATGGATTCAAATTGACGGATTGGCTTGAGTCTGGCGGGGCGCTTTGGTATTCGAACCAGCGCCGCCACGAAGGCGGAGGGATCCAGTACGACAGGGCGTACGATATCTATGACGGACTGCTAGGCCGCGATGGGAACCCGGCAAGTATTTCTAGCATGTTCCGCATCAACTATCACGAGGAGGCCGAATCAACCGGATTGCTGGACTGGGTAAACCGTCCGTTGGACGAGTTAGGTTTGAACGAACGTAGCCATGAGGATCAGGCATTGCGACTCAATGGATTCGCAAATGCATCGATTGGCAACATGTTCCGGGTTTCAGCCACGTACCAATATACCCGGTCTACCGGAGGCAATGAGACGTATTACGACAAGGACTCCTATTACGTTCGCGATATGGTCAACAAATTTACCCAGCCGGATGGTAGGCGCATCATCCCCCACAACGCAATCATGGACTACGGTGCACAGCAGCTGGGGTATACCCATGCAGGGCGCTTGCAGGTGAATTTCCGGAACACGTTCGGCACCGGGCACGAACTGACGGCGCTGTCGGGAGCGGAGATCCGGCAGGCGACCCTGGTAAGCAAAGTCGGCAACATTGTTTATAACTTCGATACGGAGACCTGGTTGGGAAGTACTTTATTCGATCATAGCCAGTTTTATCCATTACGGCCAGCGGGTTCAGGTTCGATGCTTATTCCTGCGGGTGACTACGTTCCCAACCGGACGCTTAACCGCAACCTGTCATATTTCCTGAACGGGAGTTATGTATACAGCGGGCGATATACCCTAAGCGGCAGTATCCGGTGGGATGGGAGCAACTTGCTCGGTGTGAAAACCAACCAAAAAGGAACGGCGCTTTGGTCGGTCGGCGGCAGTTGGGACATTGCCAGGGAGCCGTTCTACAAAGTAACGGCACTGCCTCACCTCCGCTTGCGTGCCACCTATGGCAGCGCAGGGAATATCGACAAGTCGCAAAGTCACTATCCCACCATCAACGTGCAGACAAACGGGATTACCAACCTCAGGCAATCAACACTTTCCAGTCCCGGTAATCCGTCGCTGGGTTGGGAACAGGTGAACACGGCAAACCTGGGCATTGATTGGGCAATCAAGAACCAGCGGATATCCGGATCTTTTGAAGGGTATCATAAACGGGCAACCAACCTGTTGGGGGCTATGCTGACGGATCCTACATTGGGTATACCATCCAACTCCACCTTCAAAACCAACTATGGGAATATGGAAGTGGTTGGATACGATTTGCAGGTGACCTCCCGGAACCTGACCGGCCGCTTCGGGTGGAATACGACGCTGCTGATCAGCGGTAGCCGGAACCGCATTACCTACCTGGACCGATCTGTCCAACGGAATGCTATGCGCTATGTCACCAACTATGTGCCCGTGGAAGGGATGTCACGGGATATAGTCTATGCGATGCCTTGGCATGGACTGGATGGCTCGAATGGGTTGCCCGTCGTTGTCGTCGATGGGCAACGTACTACGGAAGCCCCCGCCTACCGCGCATTTGCAGATAACCTGCCGTATGATGGGCTGGTGAAAGCCGGTGTGGACGTCCCGCCGGTGTTTGGCTCGCTCCGCAATGGATTCGAATGGCGTGGCTTTTCCGCAGACTTCCTACTGACGTTCAAGTTCGGCCATGTGTTCCGGCGCAAATCCATCGCTTCAGGGCAGGAGTACGTCACGTTTGCCCCGCAATACCATATGGATTATTTCAAACGCTGGCAGAAAGCGGGCGATGAAGCCCGAACCGTTGTGCCCGCCTGGCAGGAAAACTACGACTTCTACCTGTGGCAATACTATACGTATTCCGAAGCGCTGGTAACCAAGGGAGATATCATAAAACTCCAGGATGTAAGCCTGAGGTACCGATTTAACCAGCGCAACGACAAACGGGTGTGGCTTGAAGACTGGAGCGTATATGCGTACTTCCGTAACTTCGGTACGGTATGGCGGGCCAATAAACAGGGGATAGACTCCGACTATCCGAATACGGATTATCCCGCACCTTTGCATATCAGTTTCGGAATTCAGGCAACTTTTTGATCGACATATATTTTGAATAACGATGAGAGTTTTGATTTTTTTATTGGCAGCCGCGGTCTGCGGTTCCTGCGGACGCGAATTTTTAGATGAAAAGCCGGTAGCCCGGCAACGGGTGCCGAGCACGTTGGCAGATTACCTGGGGTTAATGGACAATACCGGAGTCATGAATGCGACCTCGCACGCGTTGGGTATGATGGGAAGCGACGAGTATTTTGTTGCCGATGGGGTCTATGGGACATTTCCTGTCGGGGTAAATTATAACTACCAGAAACGCGCTTATACGTGGGAACGTGAAATATTTGAAGGTAATGAGGTTCAGCTATTGGATTGGAACGAAGGGTATAAGCGCATCCTTTGGGCGAACTTGGCGTTGGAAGGTGCAGAAAAACTCAAGGGCCAGGAGTCCGAAGGTGAAGTCGACCTGCTCAGGGGAATTGCCCTGTTTCACCGCGCATGGAATTATTATAACCTGGCTCAACTGTTCTGCGCGGTGTATGATGCGGCAACGGCAGGATCGGAAGATGGTCTCCCTTTGCGGCTTGAGTCTGACCTAACCCTTAGTGTGCAGCGGTCGAGTCTGGAAGCTACGTATACCCAAATCCTCAAAGATCTGGAGGACGCACTGCCTTTGCTTCCCGATAGGACGGAGACAAATTTCAGGCCGGGGAAAGCCGCTGTACATGCGTTGTTGTCGCGCGTTTACCTTCAGATGGGCGTATATGACAAGGCGGTTGCTGAAACCAACGAAGCCCTTCGGTTGCATGATGAACTCCTCGATTTTAATGCAATTGAACAGAAGCCGGGTCTGACGTTTCCACCCCATGGACAGGGGAATGCGGAGGTGGTTTTCATGGCTTCCTTCAACGTCAACAATACGTATACGCGTATGATCTCCTATATCGTGGTGAATCCGGACACGCTGTTGCTTGATAGCTACGAAGAAGGGGATCTGCGCTTCCCGTTGTTTTTTAAACCTTCGGGCGTGAGGTACCAATATAGCGGGAGTTATAACGGTGCTGCGCTGACGAATTATTTTACCGGGCTCGCCGTGGACGAGCTGTATCTCACCCGCGCCGAATGTGCGGTTCGGTTAGGTAGACTCGAACAGGGATTGGCAGACCTCAATTGGCTGCGGAAGCATCGCTTCGAAAGCGGATCGTATACAGAACGCTCTTCAACGGATGCCGATGAACTCCTTAGTTGGATAATCGATGAACGACGGAAGGAGCTGGTATGGAGGGGAACGCGATGGGAAGATTTGCGTCGCTTAAACAAGGAACCCAGGTTTGCCTTGACCCTCACCAGAGTCATTGCCGGTGAAACGTATACATTGCCTCCAGGAGACAATCGGTACGTATGGCCGATACCGGTTGAAGCCATCGAGGTCGGAGGGTACAAACAGAATCCAAGGTAACAAAACCGGGTGTCGAATCATCGGTTCGACACCCGGTTGCTATATCAGGTATACGGGATAACCGATTTATTCGGGATCACCCGACATACGCTGCTTGGCTGCTTCAAGATACGTCGCACCTAGGTCGATGAACTCTTCAACGGTAGGTTTGTTCGACGTCGTAGATATGCGCGCCAATAGTGCATTATACGCGATTGGGTCAGTGATACCGGAAATATCTAACTGTACTGAACAAACATTCCCCGAGTTGGGCGGTGCGCAATCGCCCGAAGGACTGGTTTCCGTAGGTTGTTGCTGCACCGTCTGGTTTTCGTGGTCATTTTCATCGTTGTTTGGCGAAGTAACCTGAAACCAAAGACTGTCTGACTCCAAGAGATTGGCAGCCGAGGGGCTCTTCTTATTTGAAGAATTCTCCTTATGTGCAAAGGTATCATTAGCCTTTTGATTTGCCAAAGTTACCTGCACGGCCATAAAGAATACCGCACTCGACAGTATTCCAGTGATTATGCTTTTTAAATTTTTCATAATCGTATAGGCATTTATTATACGGAAATGCGTACCGTTTTAAGTTTAAAAAAAAATGTTTTGCTTAGTCGGTCATCGGCCGAACTCGCCGCCGTTCCCCAAGCAACTGGCCCGGGAGAATCGGTGTTACCACCGACTCACGGAAATTAGCTCGCACGGCCCTGCGCCGGAACAGGGCAAACCGGCGATCGTGTACAACCTGCGTAGGCACTCCATGGGGCACCCCGCCCGAGCGGCCATCGCTTGCTTGCAGGGAAACCACAGTATGAATTCCGGTGCTCCCCGCGCCGTATCGTTTGCTTATGTATAGTGCTTTTACCATATAGGCAAAAGACGGGCTTTCGCACTGCCCCTACAATCTCATATGAGACAAAGTGATTTTTATAGAAGTTATTAATAAAAACAACGGAATGCCTGGCTATCTCGCTGAGTGCAAATTGAGGTATAGGTGATTATAATAAGTTATCGCTCTTCAACCGATTAATAACCGTATCCACTGTGACGGTGTCGTATTCGTTTTTCAAATATATTTCAGCCAATATCACCGCTTCATTGGTAAACTTAACATAAGTGATAACCCTTGCACCGCCGGATTTTCCTTTTGACGTACCCGATATGGCCACTCGTATTTTGTAAACATTTTGCCCTAAATCTGTGCCAAGGGTCGGGTCCTCAGCAAGGTCGTCAATCAGTTGGTGGATGTCTTTAAAGATTTGCCGATGTTTTTTAGCAATTCGCTTCAACTCCTTTTTGAAGGCAGTAGAAAAAAGTACGTCAAATGCCATTGTCTAATTCGGCCTCGATTTCTGCTAACGCCTCTTTTGCAGGTTGTAATTTCGTTTTCCCTGCTTCCCAATCTTTAATTTCTTTAAAGGTTTTCTTAAATCGCTTATAAAGGACTTCGCCTTCCGGGTTCAGTTCTGCTTGCTGATCTATTTTATATTTCAAACCAAAGCGATTAAGGATTTCTTTCAATATAGGAAGATCCTTTTCGTTATCGATATTTACCGTCAGCGTTGCCATAATCTTATTCTTTCCTTTTGTTACCCGTTACTTACTGTCCGAGCTGTCATCTATTACCAACTTATCGCTAGTGGTAATGATACACACAAAAATACGAAAAGTATTGGATATATTTTGTTTAGATACTTTTCCCCCTCCGCCGTTCATCCAGATACCGTTTCAGCACCCGGTAATACGTGGGCCGCGCGATATTGATGAAATCCATCGTCTGGTCGGGCGTCATCCGATCGGCCAGTGCCGGAAAAGCAGCCAAAAACTTGGTGTATCGTTTATAGGCCGATTCCTGCTGCAGCACCTCCACCAGCTTATCCTGCCGGTCGATGTATTGCTGCTTCATTACGTGCAGCAGCTCGCTCAACTCGGGGAAACGCTCCTTGCCTTCGCGCATCTTCAGCGCGGGGATGCGCAAAATACGCGATACTTCCGCAAACTGCACGTAATGCAAGCCTGGATTGGGGGTGTATAGGTGCCGCACCCCTGTAAATCCCTGCATCTCCATGGCAAACCAATGGATGTAACGCTGGCCGTCTTTGTCCAGCGTATAGCCATAGGCCATGCCCTCAAGTACTACGCACCAGTACGGGGCCCGTACTTGGGGCGTCAGAAAATGGTTCAGCCGGTCGTAGGCCATCACACGGCCATGCTGCCACAGAAAAGCCTCGGCTTCCGCGGGGAGCGGAATGCGATGGCGGATATAACTGATAAATCGGTTCATGGTTTATGTGTATTCCATGTTTCCGAACGCACGGTCCAAGCTTTTGGCATTGGCAAATCCCACCCTTTCGGCAATGGTGGCCAGCGGCAGTTCGGTGTCAGCGAGTAGCGCTTCGGCCGCCGCAACGCGGCAAGCCGAGACCAGGTCTGCCATGGAGCGGCCATAGCGGGCGATAAAAGCCTTCCGTAAACCGGGAGCGCCGTGGCCGAAATGCGCGGCAACGGTGGCCAACTTTACCGCCTGTGGATCGGCATAGTGTCGCTCAATGTAAGCCCGTACCGCGGCTAGCAGCGTCCCATCCCGTACGGCGCCCGGCCTAGCGCTCAGCTGCGCTTGGTACCGTGCAACGAACTCAACCACATACGCCTTAACACCGGCCGTCCCATCGTCATCGCCGGTAAGCCGTGCCAGCTGTGCAAGCAACCTTCTGTCGTCCGGCCGGATGGTGATTTTGGGCAAGCACACGGCCCGGCCGGGATGGTCTTTCCATGCCTCCGCGAGCGACCGTAAAAACGCATATCGCTGAGATAGCCATATGAGATAGCCATAGGGAAACCCGAAAAGGAAGAGCTCGTGTTTGCCGGGCGGCAGGTTCACGGGGTAGTCGCCCCGGGGCAGGTAGCAGCCGCAATACTGCGGCGCCCGCAGCCTGAACGGTGTGCCGCCACCCAGCAGGTGGTTTAGCTGGCCCGCAAATAAATAGCTAAAATACACCCCGTTGTCATGGAGGCGGATGGTCAACTGCTGGCCCCGTTTGGCATCCAGCGTGAAAAGCCGGACAGTGAAGGGCCAACGGTCTACCTCCTGCTGGTACAGGACGGCATCGGTATGCTCAAGCACGCTGCACCGGGCGTGCTTCATCGGGAAATGGGTGGCGTTCGGCGCCCCTTCCAATTCCCTGGGGTGTAGGTCCGGCGCCTGCGTAAAGTGGATGGTCAGTTGTCTTTCCATGGTGTTTCGGCATTTTCGCGAACCTAGCTGTTCGGTGGCATCTGCAGGCCGATGAATGCGTGAAAGTGTATAATAATGGCGTGAACAGCCCGTTTCACGGCGTGACCGTGCTTGCGATACGATAGGCATGTTTCACGCTTGCCAGGCCTATCTTCACGAATTTTATGCCTTTCCGTCCGCCAATCCCCCCATCTTAGCCCTGTCGACGATCAGCCGGTGGCGCCACCGGTCACAGGGGAATCCGAAAACCTGGGCAATAGAGTAGGAACAGAACCGATAACATAAAGATGATGGCACCTATAGTCAGTACTTCGATGTTATGTCAGTCAACCGGTTTGGTAAACCGGCCGGTATGGGAAAGTGAGCCCCTGTTGCTCTTTCCCATCATTGACGACGACGACAAATGCGATAATTTCATTATCTAACCGGATGGCGGGCCCAATGCCCGCCTTTTTCCAATAAACCAAATCACGCAACAACATGGAAAATCACGCATATTTACAGGAGAAGGAGGCCCTCGTGGCCGAAATACACCACCTCGATACCACCGCATCGCCTATGTGGCACCAACGCTATATGCGCTTTGCCGGCAACGTCCGTGTGGCGCTGCCCCACCTTACCGATGAGCAGCTGCAGGAGCAATTCAAACACGCCGTGCTGAACCGGCAATTGAGCTTCCTTGATGAACGCTTTCCGCTGGATGTACCGCGCAGTTGGAAAGGGGGGAGCAAGGCGGCCGTGGCCGGGCTCCGCCAGCGGCCCGCCATCGTAGGCACCTTCCACACCGGCTCCTACCGCCTGCTGGTGCACGAATTGGTCCGGCAGCAGGTATCGGTGGCTTTGCTGGTGAGCCGTTCTGTGCGGCAGAAACAAGAGGGGGTCTACCGCGATGCGCTGGCCGGTGCCGGTTACCCCGCTGATGCGCTTACCCTGATTGAGGCAGAACATCCCGCAGCGGGTATCCAGCTGATCCGGGCATTGCGGCAAGGGCGCAGCGTAGTAGGCTACCTCGATGGCAACCTGGGCAGTGGCATGCAACCCCAGCTGCCTGCCGTATCGTTCCTTGCCGCCCGCATCTCGGTGCGTATCGGGCTGGCCTGGCTGGCCGGCTGTGCCGGCGTGCCGTTCATCGGCATCCTATGCCGCCGTACCCGCCACGGTGCCGTGGAATGGCAATCCCATAACGTAACCGGGGGCATGGCCGCCCACCCACGGGCAATGGCCGAAAAGGCAACCGCACAGCTATACGGTGGGTTGGCCGAAATGGTTGCCGGCGAACCCTGGCAATGGGATAATTGGTTTTATGTGCACGAAAATTACTGTGATTTCAGCAGAAATAACTAGTTTTGGCTCTTTTAACCAATTCGAACAAGCCCATGGCAACGACATTTACCAGTCTTTCCATGCGTTGGAAAAAACATGCGCTTATCTGGATCTGCTATTTCCTGGCGACCTACTTGCTCAATTTCATCGGGGGAGCCACTATTTCACCGCTGCCGATATTGCTCGCGTTTGCGTGCTACGTCGGTACGTTTTACCTGCTCAATGCCATCGCATACCACTATTTTACCTACCAGCACCTTTGGAAAACCCTGCTTCAGCTCGCGCTGGCTATCACGGCGTTGTACATCGCCGCTTACGCGCTGATTTATATCCTGTTACCGATGGTTGATGTTTACCTGTATGATGTGGGTAAGCCCTTTCACCTCGGTAAGTATATCCGCAACATGACACACCATCTGGAGCCAGCTTTGCTCACCAGCAGTACGTACCAATTGATGCGGGTGGCCCAGCAGCACAAGGAGCGCATCTACAAACAGCAACAAACCCTACTGGAGCAAGAGCGCGAGTTATCCAATGCTTTAAACCTGAAGCTCGAAGCCGAGCGCATACAATCCCAGCTGAAGGAGGAAAACGAGCGATTGCGGATCGCCGCCCTCCAAAGCCGGCTGAAATCGCATTGGACCCACGGCGTATGGATGACCATACGTTCGGGAATCCTAAGCGGCGACCGAAGCGCTGAATTGTTCGACGCGATGACCGATCTGGAACGTACTTATTATCAATATATCGGGACCGATCACATGTGGATTACATTAGCTGACGAGATGGACATCATGGAAAAACTGGCTCGGATAAACGGATTGGCCAAACCGCATGAAACGGAGATAACCTTCCGGCGCGGGCCGCACATGCTCATGCGCCAGGTACCCGCGCTTTCATTGAGCACTACCTTGGAGAACGCACTCAAATACGGCGATTTTACCGATCCGGAACACCCCGTACAGGTAGCCGTATCGAGTGATAAAGACAAGATGGTATTCACCTGCCGCAATAAGATCGACCCTGCCAAAGCCCAGACGCGATCCACCGGCCTGGGGCTGCGGGCGTTGCAAAAGCAGCTCGACCTGTTTTATCCCAACCGGAACCGGATACATATTGAAGACGACGGGACTTTTTACACCATTACCATAACCATCCACTTTTAAATCTTTCAGCTATGATACAACAGAAAATCCGGTATGCTATTGTCGACGATAATTCCGCCGATGCGGAATCGCTCGTTACCCACCTGAGTAAAATCAACTATTTGCAGCAGGTGGCCATTTTCCATAAATCGCTCCAGGCTTCCTCGGAAATCCCCAAGCTGGATATCGATTTACTCTTCCTGGATATCGATATGCCCGGCATGAGCGGCGTGGACCTGCTGCGCTTGCTGGATAAACCGCCCATGGCCATCTTTTATACGGCATTCGATGAGTTCTGGCAAGATGGCTACGCCCTCAACGTGGCAGACTACCTCCGCAAGCCCGTCGATTTCCCGTCGGTACTCAACGGCGTGAAGAAGGCTATGGTACGATTGGGCGAATTGCAGGTAAGTGACGCCGAGCTTACCCGGGGTAGCAGCCGAATCGCACTGCCTATGGGCGACGGCGTACACCGGTTTGAAAAATTAGCCGACATCAATTACATCAAAGCCAATGATAAAAAAAGTTTGGTGTCGCTGGTGCATGGGGGAGCCCAGGGCGAGCGCATCATCGAGGTGAATATGGGGTTCGGCCGGTTGGTCAAACAGCTGCCGCCCGATCGCTTTTTCGAGCTGGACCGAAGTACGGTGGTTGCGCTGGACCGGATACGGGAGACCCTGAGCGTAGGGCGGGTGGTGCTGAGCATCCCCGATGGCAAGGGTCTGAATGTTACCGAGGCAAACCTGAAAAAGCTATTGAGAATCAGCTACTACCGCTAATAAGAGGTGTCCAATAGGTGCAGCCGGTGGTGGTTGCCTAAAAAACGGACCAGCTCCTGGTGGCATTGTGGCAGGTAACCCGGGGTTTGCAGCAGTTGGATAAGCGGTAGCCGCACGATGTCGCCCAGGGTTCGCCAACCTTGACGGTGGCAGGTTTCGGTAAATGATTCGCTGAACCCAGCGGCCGGAATCGGCGTCTGTAGGAGTTGATGGGTCGGTATGAATGCAAGTGTGGCCATAAAAAAACGCGGGCCGTTACATTAGGTATCCAGGCAACGCTAATCGCCCTTACTCCATAACCAACTGCACCCGCGCATAACGCGGGCGAGCAGTCTGTCTAGCTTTGGAGTAATGTTAAATTTAGCGTTTTTGGATACCCAGTTAAACAACTGTCGCTTTAGCTCAATATGTATATTATCTATTCTACAACAATATCCGTAGTCGTTTAATTAATCAATTATCAATTCAATCAAAACAAAGGTACATCAAAATCCCCTATGGAAAAAGACATCTATTTAATCCGTGAAACGCTCACGGATATACACCGCCTAATGGAAGAATTTGTGATGCTACAGTCTGCCGACCGGAACTGCTGTCGCGCGGTAACCATGCCCGATGCGGCACTACTGCCACAAAAACCGGAAGAACCGACCGAATCCATACCCGAAACCCTATCCAACCGTAAAGAAGCCGCCGATTTCCTGCTGGTAGACCCCCGTACGGTGACCCGCTACCGGATCAACGGTAAACTCCGTTTCGTGCTCAACGACGACGGCCAGATCCGCTACCGCAGGGAAGACCTCCAGGCCTGTTACTTCTGGAAGTGGGGCAAAAACCCCTAACGGCTGTACAACTGCTCCGTAACCGCTGCCAGACTGCTGCGGGTGGCTTGGCTGCCCGCCTGTTTTTGCCGTGCTATCCGCCTGCTGTACACAGCCGCGTGGCAGCAGGAAGACTGCCGTTTGGTACGCGGCAGGTGCGTCCGTGACGCACAGTGTCCGGGCAACAGCCCGGGAACAGGTGACAACCGTGTCACCAAAAGGGCGTATCGGTGACAACATTCCTCGGATCCGGTGACAGGTGGGTGACAGCGCTAGGATGCTGGTGTTCAGTGACCTATGTTTGCCTCTGTCAGTCAACGTACCGGTACATCGAAACACTGGCAAGGCGTATAAATTGAAGTAGTAACTTTTTAAATCATTAGAAAAGATGGCAAAATTTATCAACGGTGCCAACGGCACCTTTTCCGGAAAAGTGGGTAGCGTGATCGGCGCAAGCTGGCGCGGCATCCACTACCTCCGTGGCCTGGCGAAAAAGAGCAACGTGCCGGCCACGGAAGCACAG
>NZ_JAMXAY010000038.1 GCF_025460835.1 Parapedobacter soli
TTTTTAAATGGAAAATGGCTGGCTGACTTTTTCAGCAGGCCCTACTTAACCGATGAAATTATGAAAGCGATTCACAATCAACGGATATGTTGTGGGGCTGTGTTGGTTTGCTTGCTTATCGTGGCTTGCAAAAAAGACAATCCGGCCGAACCGAATGAAAAAATGGGGGTTTTTGTTAAGACCGATGCCACCTACGGACAGGTACTGACCGATAGTGCCGGCATGGCGCTCTATTTCTTCGCCCGCGACGCCGATGGAAGTTCGGCATGTACAGGCAATTGCACCTCGATATGGCCTGCGTATTACAGCAGCCATGCTGCGGCCAGCGGAGCTGTAGAAAGCGATGATGTGGGTACCATTACCTTAGCCAACGGTGCTTTGCAATCCACGTACAAAGGGTGGCCGCTATATTATTATGCCAGTGACGGTGCGCCTGGTGACATCGGTGGTGATGGTATTGGTGGCAACTGGTTTGTCGCCAAGCCCGACTATTCGGTGATGGTGGTGCAGCACCAGCTAGTGGGCGCTGATGGTATCGCGTATACCGAAGACCTTGTACCGGGCGAAGGCCAGACACGGTACCTGGTTGATGCTTACGGGCGTACGCTGTATGGGTTTGTCCAGGACAGGTATAACATCAACAATTTTACGAATGCCGATTTTTCCAACAATGGTGTGTGGCCGATCTATGAAGCTGGGCCGGCATCCGTTCCATCGGTACTTGATCCCACCGATTTCGAGGGAATAAACGTGCATGGGCGCACGCAATTGACCTATAAAGGGTGGCCGCTTTATTATTTCGGTCAAGACGCCGCCCGTGGCGAAAACAAAGGGGTTAGTGTTCCGGCCGTCGGCATTTGGCCGGTGCTGAACGCCGATTCGCCGGAAGCCACGGCACCCTGATAGCTAACGATTTATTCTCTTATAAACACACATGATGATAACGATGGTACGCTGGAGAAAAATTCTATGGAGGGCACCGATGCTGGCACTGGTGCTCGGTTTTATGGCATGCGGGAAAGATGGGGCACCCACGCCCGACCCCGACCCGCCCGGAAATGGCGGCGGTGATGATGTGACGGCGGAGAACGTAACATACACCAATTTTGTGGGCGTCTTGCTCCAGTCGAAATGCAGCATGTGCCATGCGGGCTCGGGCGAAGGTACACCTTATTGGACTTTCTCGGGGTATAATTCGGTGAAAGATAACATCGATCGCATTAACGATGCTGTTATTGTGCGGCGGATCATGCCAAAAACAGGAAGTCTCTCCACCCGCGAGCGCGAATTGCTCAAAGCATGGATCGATAAGGGGGCACCGCAATGATAAAGGTATACGTTTGGTTTTTCGCAATGGTCCTGTGCTTCCGCGCGGAGGCGCAGGGCTTATTGATCGACAAGGCAAGCCGAATTTCGTTTTTTTCGGAAGCGCCCCTTGAGAATATCGCTGCGGTGACGGAAAAAGCGGCGTCGGCGCTCGATACCGGCAGCTGTGAAATCGCATTCAAGGTGACGATAAATACTTTTGCGTTCAAAAAACGGCTCATGCAGGAACATTTTAACGAGAATTACATGGAAAGCGACCGTTTTCCCCACGCCACCTTCAACGGTAAAATCCAAGAGCCTGTCGACTGGCACCGCGACGGTACGTATCTTGTTACGGTGGTGGGTACGCTGGATATACACGGCGTCGGAAAGCAGTACACGGTCCCCGCAACCATCACGGTAAGGGGGGAATCGATAATGGCTGTGGCCAAGTTCAATGTGCGCGTGGCCGACCACGATGTGAAAATACCCCGTATCGTTATCAAGAACATCGCCGAAGTGGTGGAAGTAGACGTCTCGGCAACATATAATAAGTAATACCGATTACGTATGAAGGCAGCACGATATATCACAAGTATGACCCTGTTTATAACAGCGGTAGCCATTTCTCGGCCGGTAGCGGCGCAGATCGACTTGGAGGCGGCCCTTGCGGATAGTACCGGCCATGCACGGGAAGCCGTGGAAGCCACATTCAAAACCACCCGCATTATTAATAGCCAGTCGCCCGAAACCATCCATAAGCGCGAGCTCGATTTCAAGGTAGACCACCGTTTTGGCGACATAGCCGGCGCGAACGGCGGTGCCAAGAACTTCTTCGGCTTGGATAATTCTACCGATATCAAAATCGGGTTTGAGTACGGGATAACGGACGATCTGAATGTCGGTATCGCTCGCGCCAAGGGTGCTACCCACGTAGCCCAGTTATACGAAGTGAACATGAAGTACAGAATGCTACGGCAAACGGTTGATGGCAAGGTGCCTTTCTCTATTGCGGGATACGGCAGCCTAACCATACCCGGTGTGCAAGCAGATGAGCAAAACGATGGTGAAGCTACATCCTATCGGCAATTTTCCGACCGCTTGAATTTCGTCGGCCAGCTGATTATTGCCCGGAAATTCGGCCCGGCCCTGTCGCTGGCCGTGCATCCCACGTATATCCGTAGGAATACCACGGCAGATTACGACGGTCAAGATAACCTGTTCGCGGTAGGGATTGGTGGACGGTTGAAGGTGAGCAGGCGTATGGCGCTGGTGATGGACTATTTCCTGCCGTTCCGATCACCGGCAAGCAAGGAACGGTATGCGGAAGCCACCACCGCGCTTTACAACCCCCTGGGCATAGGCTTGGAAGTCGAGACCGGTGGCCATGTGTTCAATCTTAATTTCACCAATGCCACGGCCATCCAGGAGATGCAATACATTCCGGAAACCACCTCTTCATGGACCAAAGGTCAGTTCCGATGGGGGTTTACGATCTCCAGGCGCTTTTCGTTGTAGCGGACGCCTGTTTCGTGTCGCTCACCGTTTTTTTGTTACCGCACGTATCACCGTATACATACTGATGCACACACCACCGAGGGCGAAAAGCGCTGTCCAGATAGGTGTTTCGGCCTCGCGCGATTGGTCTATGCGGTAGCCGATATACGTGAACACGCCGATGATGGCGAGCATCTGGAAGCCTACACCGCTGAAATAAGCATATTTACCCAGCGCTTTAGTCGGTAACCGCTTCCGTTTTTCCATAAGAAATCAGCTTGATATCAGCCGCGTGCTCGGGCAATGCCAAACTGCGGCTGGTGGTACACCGGCCATTGATGGAAGCCCCGTCTTCAACGATGAACCGCATAGCCTCAATGTCTCCTTGGATCAGTGCCGACTGGTTGAGCTGAAGGACTTCCTTGGCGGTAATCTGGCCCTGCACGGTACCCGATATCTCGCCCGAACAACAATGGATGTTGCCGGTAATGTCGCCGCTGTCACCGACCACCAATTTGGCAGTACATGAGACATTGCCCGTAATTCGCCCATCGATACGCAGGTCGCCCGTTGTGGTAACATCGCCCGCGATTTCGGTTCCATTGGCAATCAGGTTGAAGCTGCTGCTCCGTGTCTGGACTGGTTTTTCCGTTTTCTTACTAATGAACATATTGGTAACACTTAGGTAAATCAGATTTCCTCAAAAAGCGATGTAGTCCGTGGGGTTTACTGGATTGCCATTATACCACAACTCGAAATGGAGGTGCGGACCGGTTGTCAACGATCCCGTGTTCCCGGCAAACGCAATAACTTCTCCGCCACGCACAAAACTACCAATTTTTTTGATTATTGAAGCACAATGTTTATACTGTGACAGCAGGTTGTTCCCATGTTGCACAATAACAACATACCCGGTTTCGGGTGTGTAAGACGCAAAAACAACATGGCCGCTCAGGGTAGTACGTACAGGTTCGTTCTGCTTCACCGCAATGTCTACCGCGTAATGCTGCTCCTTGGTACTGAAATTTGAACTGATGATCCCTTTGATGGGGCTGTAAAACGTGTATGACGAAATCCCCGTCCGGGAGGGGCCCGGATTCTCCGGAAGGTCATAGGCCGCACCCGACTCCAGCAGTTCGCGCAATGCCAGCTCGTCTTCGGAGAGGCCGACGTCAGCGGCCCGAGATAGTGCTGCAGCCTCGCCCGCAGGGACCGCGCCGACTGTATCGGAAGGGGGATCACCCGCATCACCACTGATGATCCGCCGGATGTTATCCAAATATTGCTCGTGTGCGCGGGCAACCTGTTCCATCGAGTCGATCCGTGCATACGCTTCCAACAATGCGGAGCGTCCGTATTCGCCCAAGGAGGAGCCGATCACGTACTCGCGCAGGGGCGTAGAACGGATGAGTACGGCCGTTAGTATGACGACCACGACAGCAGCCGAAATGGTACCGCTGATCCAATACCATAGTTTACCCCGGAAAGCGGCTTTTTCCTCGAATGTTTCCTCATGGAGCACCACCACTTTGTAACGTGCATTGAGGATTTTGGAGAGCTTGTTTTTTTGTTTAGCCACGAGAACTCCTTTCTAAGCGGGTGTCTGACAAAATGGGAGAACGTATTTCAAGCGCAAATTGCAGTGCATCCATAAATACCCTTGAAAGTAAAGCAAATAATGAATAATTATAGGTAGATGAAAATAAATGATATTTTTGCATGTGCATTCCCAGCAAAGATATTCATTTTTGTGGCATTTGCCTGCTATTTCATGCATACGCGTTATAGCAGGGATGCTGGTGTATTGCGTAGTGGCCGGCTGTGCTGCGAATAGGGAAAAGGATAGGGCAGCCGAGTATGACATGATGGAAAACCTGACCGCCAAATTCAATATTGTCTATCACGGCCGTAAAATCATCGCCGACGTTACACGACAGAATTTTGAAGCCCACCACGAGGATTACCAACAGCTGCTACCGGTACTGATTGAACCTACCGAAGCGACATCGTCATCAAATACGCAGCTGATGGACTCCGTCATCGGCAAAGCGCTGAACATCATCAACCACAAGGGCAAAAGCAAGTATATCAATGAAGCTTACCTACTTACCGGGAAAGCAAATTACCTGAAGGGGAATTATTACAACGCAGTAGAGTTTTTTACCTATCTGGCCAATACGTTTGCCGATATGCCAGAATACCGTCAGGCCGCACTGGTATGGAAGGCGCGGTCTTTGATGCAATTGGGCAACCTCACCGATGCCGGTTCGGTGTTGGATACCGTTTTTGCCGGCTTGGAATCAGAAAAGAAATCAATGGGGCTTGCCTTTGCTACCCAAGCTAAATACTACCTCCTGGTGCACGATGAAGAATCGGCCATAACGATGCTTGAACAAGCCATAGAACACACCCGGCTTAAGCCGATTAAATTGCGGTGGCATTTCCTTTTGGGGCAACTGTTGCAGCAGAGCGGTCGTAAAGAAGAGGCTTACGGCCATTACAGTAGGGTTGTACGTAGCAATGCGCCGTATGAGATGTCATTTTATGCGGCACTGAACCGTGTGTTTTTGACCACTGGGGAAAATAGCACGGGCGAGCAACGGGTGAGGCTGTTGCGGCGTATGCTGCGCGACGGGAAGAATAAGGAATTCAGAGATCAGATTTATTACCAGATTGCAACGGTCTTTTATGAAGACGGTTATCTACCTGAAGCGTTGGCAAACTATGAGCTGGCCCTGCGGCAGGAGAGTAGCAATCGGTACCAGACCACGCTCACCTACCTGAAACTGGCCGACCATTATTTCGCTGCCACAGACTACCCCACGGCCAAGCTTTACTACGATAGTGTGGGGATGGTGCTGCCTGTTGATTTTCCCAATGCGGGGGAGGTACAGCGTAAAATCGCTAATCTGGATGAGCTCATCGCGCAGCTAACGGTTGTGGCGCACCAGGATAGCCTGCAATACCTAGCCCGGCTTGACGAGACTACGCGCAGAACTGAAATCGATAGCATATTAACCCGCAGTTGGCTGCAGTATCAAGCCAAAAAAGTTGAGCCGGCCAAACAGCGGGCGTCGCAAACGCAGCGTTTTTCGCCGTTTGACGATATGATGCCTGCTGCGGTATCGTATACGGATAACCGTTTTTATTTCAATAACCCGGATGCGATGGGTATGGGGCAGGCTGAATTCAGGCGGAGGTGGGGCAATCGCCAATTGAAAGATAATTGGAGGTTCAGCGATATGGCTGGTGCAAGTGTTATAAGCGGGGAGGCGGCAGGAACCGTTGACACGGAACATACCCCCACCGAGGAAGTGGCGGCCGTGGATAGCACGGCGTGGGTGAGTAACCTGAGGCAAACTTACTTGGATGAATTACCGGATACGGATGAGAAAATGGCCGCTTCCGACACGCTTATACACAATGCGTTGATACGGGTTGGAAATAGTTACCGCGACGAATTGCTGGACAATGAAGCCGCTATACGTACGTATGAGGAATTGCTGGAGCGGTATCCGTCCACCCCCGAGGCGCCGCTGTTGTATTACAACCTTTATCGCCTGTATAGCGGTATCGACGACGCCAAAGTGGCGCTGTATCGCCAGAAACTATTGGTCGATTTTCCCGATTCACGCTATAGCCACATCATTCGCGACCCGGCGTACCTGGCTAAACTGGAACAACAACAGCGGGTATTGGACCGGGCGTATGAGTCCGTATATACCTTGTACACCGAACAACAGTACCCGCAGGTGGTGGATGAGGTTACGCGCTTGCTCGACATCGGAGACGGGCGCCAACAGACATTGAGCCAGCTGGCCTACCTGCGGGCTCTGGCGTGGGGCCGTACCGCTGCGATCGATACATTCGAAAACGCATTGCGGCAGTTGGTTTCCGATTTCCCCGGCGATAGTTTAATTACGCCACTTGCAAACCAGCATTTGGAGTTTATAGAGACACACCGCGATACCCTGGCTACCCGCCAATACGCTTTACAAGCAATTGCCGGAGAACGCAAGCGGTTTGTTGACGAACCAACCATGACATTGTGGCCCCAGCTCGTAATAAGGCATGGCCCCGAGTCGCCTAGACCACGCCGCGAACTGACTGTGAATACCGCCGGACGAACCGGCTTGGGCGGCAGACCTAACCTCGGGAATGTACAGGGTATAGCAGGCCAGCAGTTGGCCAGAGTGGCCGAAGTCGGTGATCTCGGACCCAATGTCTACCGCGATTTGGAGCTGCTCCCGGATTCGGCAACTTACTATTTCGTAATCAACGTGATGAATGCCCGGGCCAATCTGGCCCCCTCCCGTTTCGGGATTGGGCAATTCAACCGCACCCGGTACGCCGGACAGGCAATCTCCCATCAAATGAAAGTCATAAACGATGAAAACCAGTTGGTTTACGTTGGCCCATTTGATAGCTATGATGATGTAAAGCAATATGAAACGCGGATTTTGCCACTGATTCCGGATATCATGAAGATACCGACAGACCTATATAATACCTTTGTGATCACGGCGACCAATTTTGGCACGTTATCTGATTTTGATAAAGTCGATGATTACCATGCCGTGTATCAAGAACAACTGGAACGGTAGCGCTTAACGCGTAAATTTTAAGTAGTAGAATGAATAGACAAAAGAAGAAGGATAAAAGCGAGCTAACGAAAGAAGAAACCAGCCGATATACCCGTATGTTCTGGAAGACACTTATCGGGGTTATTTTATTAGGCTTTCTATTTATTTTCTGCGTCGGTATCGGGCTGTTCGGCCAATTGCCGACATTCCGCGATTTAGAGAATCCCAAAAGCAACCTTGCGTCTGAGGTCATTTCCGACGATGGTAAGGTGCTAGGTACTTATTATGTGCAGAACCGTTCGAAAGTGACCTACGAGCAACTGTCGCCCAATTTGGTGCAAGCACTCATCTCCACGGAGGATAAGCGGTTTTACCGCCACTCGGGTATCGACTACCGCCGTACATTCACTATTATTTTTTATAACCTGGTCGGTAAGCGCCAAGGGGCGAGTACGATTACCCAGCAGCTGGCGCTCAACCTGTTCTCGGAAGGCCGTGCACGGAGTACGGGCAAACGTATCATCCAGAAATTCCAGGAGTGGATAACTGCCGTGCGCCTAGAACGGAATTATACCAAGGAGGAAATCATCACCATGTATTTCAATACCGTCGATTTCGGTGCATACAATACTTTCGGTATCAAATCGGCTGCGCGGACGTATTTCAATACCACACCGGATAAGCTAGACATTCCACAGGCAGCCATATTGGTAGGGATGCTTAAAGGTCCAGGTATGTACTCGCCCGTGCGTTACCCACAGCGGTCAATCCGGCGGCGGAATGCGGTGATTGAAAATATGCGAAAGTCAGGCTTCATCACTCGCGAAGAGTCGTTGGAACTGCAGAAAAAACCGTTGGTGCTCGATATGAGGATATCGGAGTATGGCGACGGCTTGGCGCCCTATTTTAGGGCAGTACTGAAGCGGGAAATCCAGCGCGAATTCAACGAACTGTCAATCACTAAGGCCGATGGAACACCATGGGACCTGGACCGGGATGGCCTGAAGATATACACCACAATCAATTCAAAGATGCAGCTGTATGCTGAAGAGGCCCAGCGTGAGTGGATGAAGACAGTGCAAGCCTCGTTTGATAGGCAATGGAAGAACCGCGATCCATTCAGGGGCGATAAGGCAAAGCTGCTTGAGACAGGCATGAAACGCTCAGATAGGTACCGGGTGCTGAAACAGGCGGGGCTCTCGGAAGCCGAAATAAAAAAGGATTTCGACACGCCGGTGCCCATGACGTTGTTTACATGGGATGGAGATAAAGATACGGTGATGACGCCGATGGACTCCATCCGTTATAATAAGCTGATACTGCGGAACTCCTTCATGTCCATGGAGCCGCACACCGGTTACGTGCGTGCTTGGGTGGGCGGTATCAATTTTGAGCATTATAAGTATGACCAGGTGAAAATGGGTACGAGGCAGGTTGGATCTACCGCTAAGCCATTTACCTATGCTGTAGCAATCGATAACGGCTACTCACCGTGCTTCAAAGTGCCTAATGAGCCGCTTACGATAGGTAGCGGCGCTTATGCGTGGACACCACGAGGTGAAAACAAGGCCGGCAGCCCCATTACCTTGCGTACGGCACTGGCCAATTCCCAGAACTTCGCAACGGCTTATATGATCAATGAGGTGGGGGCGAGGCCGGTAGCGGCACTTACCCAACGGATGGGTATTACTTCCGATGTGCCTGAATATCCATCTATTGCATTGGGTGCTTACGAGGCTTCGGTGTATGATATGGTAGGGGCTTACTCGGCATTTGTAAACCATGGCGTGTGGGTGGAGCCTACGTATATTCTTCGGATTGAGGATAAAAATGGCATGCCCATCTATGAAAAGGCGCCCCGCGTTACCAAGGTGCTGAATAGCGAAAGCGCCTACATTATGGTGGATATGCTTAAAAGTGTGGTGGCAAATGGTTCGGGTGGGCGTATACGCTGGCGTTACAACCTCACGAACCCAATCGGGGGTAAAACCGGTACGACGAATGACAACGCCGATGCTTGGTTCATCGGTATCACACCCGAACTGGTGAGTGGGGTGTGGACGGGTGCGGAAGACCGGGGTATCAGCTTCGCGTCTATGGCAGAAGGCCAAGGCGCACAAGCCGCATTACCCGTATTTGCACTGTATATGCAAAAAGTGTATGCCGATACCACATTGAATTATACGAAAGGGGATTTCCCATTGCCCGAAGGTGGCCTTACCCGTGAACTGGATTGCAGCAAATATCAGGAATTTGACCCGGTGGAAGAGCCGAGGCTGGATGACAGGCTTGGATTCTGATTAGAAAATGTGCTTATTTGAAGAAATGCTTGCAGCTTGGTGGCCGTAAGCAGGGTTGTTGATATGGCGAAGTTTGACTATCGTAAGGCGCTTGAACAGATACCGCACCGGCCGGGGGTATACCAATATTGGGACGCCGATGGCGAATTGATTTATATCGGCAAAGCGAAAGATCTTAAGAACCGCGTAAGTTCCTATTTCGTAAAAACCAGCCAATTGAATGGCAAAACGCGCGTGCTGGTACGTAAAATAGACCGGATTACCTTCACCATAGTAGATACCGAGATCGATGCATGGCTACTGGAAAATAGTCTGATCAAGAAACATCAGCCCCGCTATAATGTGATGCTGAAAGATGACAAGACCTATCCGTGGATTGTCATCAAAAACGAACCATTCCCACGTGTCTTCCCGACCCGGAAATACGTCAAAGATGGTTCGAAATATTTCGGGCCCTATGCTTCCGTAGGGATGATGCATGCCATCATGGATACAATCCGTGAGTTATATCCACTCCGTACATGTAATTTATCGCTCACACCGGAAAACATTGCCAGTGGTAAATTCCGGGTGTGCCTGGAGTACCAAATCGGCAATTGCAAGGGGCCGTGTGAAGGTTACCAGACCGAAGAAGATTACGAGCGCAACCTAAAGGACATCCGTGATATCCTTAATGGCAAGATCGGAGTGGTTATCCGGCGGCTGAAAGAGCAGCTGGATGCAGCAGTGGCAGAATTGAACTTTGAGTACGCACACCATTTGAAAACCAAACTTGATTTGCTGGATCGTTATCAGAGTAAATCAACAGTCGTCAACTCTTCCATTACAAATGTCGACGTGTTTAGCATTGCATTCGACCAGAAATACGCATTTGTCAATTACCTGAAGGTGATGAATGGTGTTATCATCCAGACACAGACCGTGGAGCTGAAAAAGAGACTTGACGAAAGCGAGGCCGAATTATTGAGTCTGGCCATCCCGGAAATACGTAGCCGGTTCAACAGTACCTCCAAGGAGATCATCGTTCCGTTTGAACTGGATGTCGATACCAAGGATCTACGGTTTACGGTACCCAAACAAGGCGAACGGAAAAAGCTGTTGGAACTCTCACTCAAAAACGCACTGTACTTCAAGAAGGAGCGGCTCAACCAATACGAGAAGCTGAATCCGGAATTGAAAACCGAACGTATCCTTACCCAGATGCAGAAAGACCTGCGCATGAATGTACTCCCTCGCCATATTGAGTGCTTCGACAACTCCAACTTCCAGGGAAAGTATCCGGTCTCTGCAATCGTGGTATTCAAAGACGCCAAACCGTCAAAAAAAGACTACCGCCATTTCAATGTGAAGACGGTCGAAGGGCCAAACGATTTTGCCACGATGGAAGAAGCCGTGCATCGTCGGTATCGTCGGTTGTTGGACGAGGGACAGACGCTGCCCCAGCTCATCATCATCGACGGTGGCAAGGGCCAGTTGTCGTCGGCATTGAAAAGCCTGAAGCTGCTTGGTATCGATAAACAAGTTACCGTGATCGGTATCGCCAAACGGCTGGAAGAACTGTATTACCCCGGCGACCAATACCCGATGTACCTCGATAAGAAGTCGGAAACGTTGCGGGTAATCCAGCACCTTCGCGACGAAGCCCATCGATTTGGTATTACGTTCCACCGCAAACAGCGTAGCCGCCATACGTTCCGGACGGAACTGGAAAATATCCCCGGTATCGGCAAGGTCTCCGCCGAGAAATTGCTCAAGGCGTTCAAGTCCGTAAAGAAGATACGGGAGGCGAGTACCGAGGAGCTTGCTACGGTTCTTTCCCGAAAACAAATCCAGGCCCTGAAGGCCTACTTTAGTCAGCCGGCAAATGCCAAGTGATTGCCGGGCTACCTGCTTAGCGCTGCTAACACCGCCTTACCATGGTTCACCAGTGCAGCAGTAGTCGAATCGGGTGCCGATTTGACATTGAACTTTGCCAGCTCATCATCCAGTGTTTTTAGTTTCGCAGTGTCCGATGCTACAAGTAATTTTTCGCGCAATATCCGGATCTTCTCAGCGTCTTGGATACCTTCCCGCATGCGCTCAAACCGGATTGAGCTCCGCCCATCGGGGTAGATCACATACGTATCGCCCGCGGGCCATGTGCGGAATCGCGAGTCAACCAATGGGTTTTCCGTCCATGAGTTGTATGACCAATGCAAATAGCCGTCCAGGCCCGTTGTGCGTGTGTACCAACCCATAAAGACAGCCTCCGATGGGTCGGAAAATGTGAAGACGTTTGGGAACTCATCGGCGCAGCATACGTAATAGGTGCTAATAAGTCCGTTTTCCTTTCTGAAAGCCAAGTCCTTTTCGTCAAAGTCGGCGTCGAACGCGATACAGATATCGTTCAGCATAGGGTATTGTTGGTAGCTTTTGTGGTTGTCGGCCAAGGCCACACCTAGCTCCGGAGCAACTTCCTCCAACAGTGTCAATGCGATTTTCATTTCTTCCGGAGAGCGCTCATCCATGGCGATGTTGGTGAACGAAAGCCAGCCTTGAGCATTCAGGTGATCGCGGAATGAGGTAAGAAAAGGTGTCCATAGCTCCGTGAATTCGGGGCTCCCGGGTTTTGCACTGACGTTGATGGTGTCCCCAGCTGCTTCGTCGATGTAGTGGATTTCATGGTTCCACGGAAGTAGCGAGTAGCAATTGATGAGCTTGTTTACGCCAAGATCGAACATGAAGTTTACCCAGCGGTCAAATACCGTGTAATCATATTCCCATTGGCCGTCTGCTTTCTTTGTCCAACGGATCATATCTTCATACGGATCGAAGCACTGGTTGTTCCAGGGGTCTTTATTCAGGTTGGCGGTGATAACTTTCTGGCCGGCATCGGCCAGCATTTGCATAGGTGCCTTAATCAATTCCCAATGCTGGTCAGACCATACTTTCACGCCATGTACACGCGCTACGGCCGACGGATGCTGCCATAGGTCTAAATGGAATGCCCATTCGCTTGCCGGCGGCAGGGTTTGCGGGAGCACCTCGATGGCAAGGTCGAGCTGCTTGGTTTCCTGGCCCTCGGCGTGCAGTTTTACGGTGCCTGTATATACACCGGGAGAGGCGCTCGACGGGATATCAAAGCTCAGCCAAACAGGAAGGGTGGTGCCGCCCGCCATGTCGAAACATGAGGTGTTATCCAGTACGTCGGCTGATAGTGATACCGGGAAATCCTCGGGCTTGCGGTGGCCGCAACCATCAGCAAAAGCATCCGTAAGGACATACCGTACGAAGCGTGCGGTGCCGATTGCACCATCCATGGTTGCGCCGTCTTCGGCGGTGAACGGGGAGAACTCGAATTCGATTTGATTTATCGGTTCGCCCGACCATAATACCAGTTGTGCCGATATGCGCTCCCCGCGCCAGCCGCTGCCCTGCCATTCGGTAGACTGGGGCAAATCGGGAATAGCGGACTTCGCGTAACGTTGGTCGATGGTCCCGAAAGCATAATTCAGGCCGTTTACGGCCGACCAGTCCACAACGGTGGTGTCGGGGTCGGCAGCTTCTGCGTAGGTTTCACATGATTTTGTTTGGCGAGACTGGTCGCAAGCTGCCATCAGGACTAAGCTGGATAGCAGTAGGATATACTTCTTGTTCATCCGGTTTACTCTATTTGGTGAATGGCTATGAGCCTAATCGTTGCCAATACTACGGAATGGACAGGGATTTTGCAACGCCTTAGCGCATGCAATCGATTGTGTAATTTTGAAGCGGTCAATCGTGCAAGGAAGCGATGGCCCGGGGTATTTCGGCTATGACCTGTGTTGCGGGTACCACGTCCAGGCCCCCGGCATGCAGTCGGTCTCCTGCCAGCCCATGCAGGTAGCATCCGAGGATTGCCGCCTCCCGTGGTGCATAGCCCTGTGCTAAAAGCGATACCAGTACACCCGTAAGTACATCCCCCATGCCGCCACTGGCCATCGCCGGATTACCCGTAGGGTTTATAGCCACATTGCCGTCGGGCAGCACGATAAAGGTGTATCTGTTTTTCAGAATAATAATTATTCCAAAGGCCACGGCTTTTTCTTTGGCGGTTTGTAGGCGATCCCACCAGTTGCTGTGTGTACCGAACAACCGGTCGAACTCTTTCATGTGGGGCGTAAGGATACTTAGTTTGGGTAACTTTTGGAGTAATCGGGGGTGCTGGCTGAGGAAAGTAAGCGCATCGGCATCGATGACAGGTGGTTTTGTTAGCCCGGTTAGTATCCGGTGCAAATCGATATCTGTTTGGCCAAGGCCAGGTCCGATAGCGACTGCATCCGTTTTTTCCAAACCAGTTGTTGGGGTGTCGTGCCGCGGCCAATACATGACTTCGGGGTAACATGCGTTCAAAGCTGTTAACCCTGCTTCAGGGATGCACGCTGAAGTGAGCCCGGCTCCGGCATATACACTCGCCCCGCATGCTAAGATTGCCGCCCCCATGGTCGGCTCGCTGCCTGCGATAACCAGAGCATGGCCATACGTGCCCTTGTGCGAAAACGGTTTTCTTCTTTTGTAAAAGTGCTGGGCGTCGGTGGCTTCCACCAGCAGGTAATTACCAGGTAAACTTTCAATGAAATCGTCGTCGAGCCCGATGTCTACCACTTGGAAGCGCTCCATCGCCCTGGCCGATTCGGGGAAGAAAAAACTGAGTTTAGGTCGGTGGAATGAAATAACATCGCCGGCGTAGACGGCATAGTCGCTGTCGGGCATCAGCCCGTCTGCTCGGAGGCCCGTTGGGATATCCACTGCCACCGTATTTCGATGGGCTTGGTTAATGTGCTGTGCCAGGTTCAGCCAGTCGCCCCCAAGCGGTTTGTTCAGCCCCGATCCCAGCAGTGCATCGACGATGACATCCTGTTGGATGGGGGGCAACTTGGCCGCTGGCAGGAGCTCGGCGATCGGTACGGGTGTGCCGCGCAACCTGGAGAGATTGCTGGTGAAATTTTCGCTTTCCTGCATACTGAACCGTGCAATCCATACGGTAATTCCATCGTACCCCTGCGCTTGTAGTATACGGGCAACGGCCAAGCCATCACCGCCGTTATTTCCCGTACCACAGCACACCAATATACTGGTGTTTTTATCCGGATAAAGCTGAATAAAGGTGGTTGCGAACGCCAACGATGTTTTTTCCATCAAATCGAGCGACGTAATATGCCCATACTCGATAGTGTGGCGGTCGGCGTCACGCGTCTGTGCAGCGGTCATGATTGTCTTCATTTTTACACGCTCTTCATGGGTTAAATATATAGTTTTATAGGTGTAATGTCAAGAACAGGTGCGGCTATGGCCGATTCAAGGAAATACATTAACTTTGTTATTTCATCGCATAACGCAGGAGAAATATGATTGTTAATGACCCTTTACAGTTGGCTCCGGCTATTACGGAAGCATTGGAAACTGTTTTCGATCCGGAGATACCCGTCAACATTGTTGAGCTGGGTTTGGTATATGAGCTTATCACCAAAGAAGGAGGTATAGCTAAAGTAGTGATGACGCTCACCGCACCCGGATGCCCGGTGGCTGGTGATATCATCGATGAAGTGCAGCGGAAGGTATCGGACGTGGAGGGTGTGCACCAGGCCCTGGTGGAGCTCACATTTGACCCAGCCTGGGATAAAAGCATGATGAGCGACGTAGCCCGTTTGGAGCTCGGCTTTATGTAATAGCTGCCCCCAGACCGTCCCCGAATCAGCACTTACTCGCCAAGTGAGTGGACGATTTGCGATCGGTACTCTATATCTTTTTCCTGAAACTCGATGGTTTTCTTGTACGTATCGAACGTGAAAAATACTTCCCCCGGAACAGCCGAGTCCGGAGCAAAAAAGAGCTTGAAGCTGTATGTAAAAGGCTTGTTGTAGTCTACCGCACTGCGGTTGGATGAGAATACCAACGGTTCAACCGGGGCGGCTTTCATTTGGGTTACATCGCCCACATTCCACAGCGTTGCCAATGCGGCCACGAAGCGGTCGCTTTCCGGGCCAGACCGGACAAAGCTGATGGCACCCGTCTTAAATCCCATTTCTTCATTAACGGAACCATCGTCGTTGACGCCGGCCTCAATCACCTTGTCCAATTCAATGTTGAATCCAACGGTGTCATTTTCATATAACCCGAGGGCGCGGTACGTGATGGATGTGTCCCCATCGACCCGGTCCGATATCCGCAAGGCCACGTACTTCGGCTGTGACGGATTGGTAACGATTTCAAACAGCGGTGCGGCGTCATTGGCATCCGGATTTTTGGACGCATTGCCACAGGAGGCGAGCAACGCCGCCCCGACCAATATGGTGAATACCTGTTTCATGATAATGTGTTTTTGTTGTCTACTTGTTTTTCCAGATCGCTTAATGTTTTCACCGGCTTCTTTTCCTGGACTCCTTTGCCGAATAGGGCGTTCCAGATATTGCGTGATTCTTTCGTGAGCAGGGGCGCAACGATCGATAATATGAGTACATATACGACCACAAACGATTGGATTACTGGCAACAGCTTGCCTGCTTTGCCAATATTGGCCATGATGATTGAAAATTCGCCCCGGGCAGCAAGGGTAAAGCCTATATCCACTGAGTTCCGTTTTTTCAACCCCGAGAAACGGGAAGCGAAATAGCCCGATGCGACGTTGCACACCACCGTTACCAATGCCGCTATGGAAGCCCATAATACCGAGCCGCCTAATGTTGTGGGATCAATGGAGAGACCGAAGCTGAAAAAAAACATCGCACCGAAGAAATCTTTGAAAGGGAGTACGAGCTGCTCGATACGCTTGATGTATTGTGAATCGGCGAGTACCAGACCTGCCATCAGTGCTCCTATAGCTTCCGCCACATGGATGGTTTCGGAAAAACCGGCAACGATGAATAAGAGTGCAAATATGACGAGCACGAACAACTCGGAAGTCTTGTCTTGCAGAACCCGGTCGATAACAGGTACGAATTTACGGCCGAGGATGAGGAAAGCGAGGATGAAACCTAAAGCGAGCAACGAGGTGCCGGCAACTGTCCAGAACGAGGTGCTGCCTGTTAATATCAATCCGGAAAGGAATGAGATATGCATGGCAATAAACAGGTCGTCAAACATGATCATGCCCATGATGACTTCCGTTTCGGGATTGGCAGTCCGCTTCAAGTCGGTCAATACCTTGGCTACGATCGCAGTTGATGAGCTGGTCATGATACCGCAGAGTACCATGGTTTCTTTAAAGGGTAACCCCATCAGCCAACCGATCAGTAAGCCGGAACAGAAATTGAGCGCCACATAAAACGTGCCTCCCGTGATGATGGATTTACCCGATTTGATGAGCCTCCCTACTGAAAACTCGAGCCCGAGATAAAACAGCAGGAAAAGTACCCCCAGGCGGCCCATGAAGTCGATATATGGCTTACTTTCTGTAAAAGTAAGGTCGATAGTGCCAAAGGTGGGCGCGTGCTCGCCGAGCACCATCCCAATGAGGATGAAAAAGGGGATGACTGAAAACCTGAGCTTATTGGAAATCAATCCAACAAGCGCTACTAAACCTACGGCAATACCGATTTCAAATATCAGGGTATGTGACGTCATCCGCTTCTTTTTCTATTATAGTATTTCCTTTATCAATTTAATGTGGTTACGCTTACCGGCTACTACCATCGTGGTGTCGGCACTCATTACATAGTCGGGCCCGGGGTTGATAATGCTGTCGCCCTCTTTTATCGCTGCGATGATCGACGCACCGGTCCGCTTGCGGACTTCCAGTTCGCCAATCGATTTACCCAGGCTGGGCGAGTCCTTGCTTACCTTTATCCATTCGATGGTAAGGTCGTCCAAAGCAACCTCGATAGTTTCAAGTGCTTTCGGTTTGTAGGACAATCCGCCGATGATTCCGGCCACTTGGCGCGACTCTTCGTCAGAAAGTGTCATCACGCATTTTGATTCGCTCTTCTCTTGGTCGTAGCGGTAGAGCTCGCGCCGCCCATCGTCATGGATTACTACCACCATATGATCTCCGGCTTCTGTTTCGATCTGATACTTTTTGCCGATACCAATCAGGTCCGATTCTCTTACAATTGACATAGTTGTCTCTCCCTAATTAAAACTCATGCAAATGTATGAATTTTATGAGAAAGCGGTTGGGGATATATGGATGGGGAGGTGGTGCCGGCAGGTACCAGTGCGTGACGTTGTGACAGGTGTTTGACTCCTAAGGTGCTGGTTGTTAGATCGTTGCTTTGGTTTAGTGAAGTTTGATTCACGTACTTTAACTGATTCATATATATATTTAACAATGAGCTTGTTATTTGATATTATATAAACTATAACATTTCATACGAGCCGATCGCGAATTCGGTCTCGACAAACCACGTGTTATATGAAAATACCTAATTATTGGTATTTCCCAATCGGTCGGCCTTGGGTTAATTTGCTTAATTAAAAACTAAATACAATACCATAATTAACCGGGGCTTTACGGGGTCGTCGACCCCGGTTTACCAGAGACGGAAAGGAGTTGGAAAATGAAGCCGAGAATAATTGTAATGACCATAGCGACGGGGGACACCGTTAGCAATGATGCCAGCGTTGTAGAAATGTCGACCATTCCAGCAGTTGTATTGGTTGAAGGCGGCAGCTTTCAAATGGGCAGCTATGTCAGTGAGGGTGAAGAGCCAGTACACAGTGTTGCGATTAGTACCTTCTATATCGGAAAATATCCGGTGTCGGTACGGCAGTATCGGGCATTTTGTAAAGATGTGGGGAAGCCTATGCCTGACACCCACCACGATTGGGGCAGCAGCGACCATCTGCCTATCGTTAATGTCATATATGACGATGCGGTACAGTATTGTAATTGGCTATGCACGAACGAGGGTGGCAACTGGCGGTTGCCCACCGAAGCGGAATGGGAGTATGCGGCTCGGGGCGGAACCAGGAGTAAAGGGTATATATACAGTGGTAGCAATGAACTGTGTACGGTGGGGTGGTCTGGCGGTGATGGCTGCCGGTGTGCTATCGGCACAGGACGTAAGAAAGCAAATGAGCTGGGGATTTACGACATGAGCGGTAACGTGTGGGAATGGTGCCAAGATTGGTACGATGTGTCCTATTATGGGCAGGGTGCCGTTTCAGACCCATTGGGACCGGTATGGGGCACGCGGCGGGTACTACGCGGTGGTGCTTGGGATGAAATCCCAATTACATGCCGTGTGGCCCATCGTAATCACCTTGCACCTTCAGAATACCGCAGCAATGTGGGCTTCCGTGTGGCTTTGTCACTATGAAATGGGGTCGAGCTTGCTCAGTTGTCTTCACTTTCATCGTCCTGTTCCTTCCGGATGGTAACTAAGCGCCTAAAAAACTCCTGAAACGTATAGAACTCCTGCCTATAGACCAGTCCGATCGCACTGACGTAGTTTTCATTGATCGTGAGGGGAAGAGAATTCCGGCTATTCAGCCTATTGGAACCCCGCAATACCAGCCTGCCATCTTTACGGATAAGGTATCGTAGCTCGGCATCGGTAACAATGCGGTCACTGAATACGTACAAGTCGTTGACGTTTCGCATATCTGTAACGCCACCCGTAAAAATCAGCCGGTCGTTGAAAAGGCGGAGTGATGCGCTGGCATCATTGAGCGACCGGATGTTTAAATCGACAAATTTGATATTTAACGATTGGGAAATTAGGTTATTCAGTTGGTTGAATGCTAATTCGGTGCCGGCACTGAGCAAAGTGTTGTTTAGCTCCCGGCTGAAATCGGTTGCCGAGCCCGGTGCGAAGCTCCGCCGCACAATAAGGCTCAGTGCCTGTTGGTTTACGTTGTTTGCATCACTTAAGTAGCTTTGCAACTCATCATTGACATAGGGTTCGTTTGGAAAACTGAGCCCAAACGTGATATCCGGGCGCATAAGATTGCCGGTTAGGTTCATCACAGCGTGGGCAAGCACACGCTGTTCGATGGTCTCGCGCCCCGCTGCATTATATAAAGGGGCGAGGCTTGTGCGCTGGCCATACACTGCTGCAAGATTGATTGTGGCGTCGGTAGGATGGCCTGTCCAGCGGATGGTCCCGCCTTCGTTGATCTCGAATATCTTATTGATGAAATCTTGTGCAGTGAAGGTGAACTTACCGGTATTGATGGTGTAGTCGCCGAACATCTCAAAATCGCCCAGGCTCGACATGCGCAGCGAGAGCGTCCCTTCCCCACGCCCTGCCAGCTCGCCCAAATCGGTATAGAGGCTGGTTTCGGCATCAGGTGTGATCTGCACGTCCATGTTCATGCTGAGCCCCTGGAATAGGCGTGGGCGCGCCTTCGTCCTCTCCAGTGTATCATGGCTTACGAACCGTATGAAGTCGTTATCACTGACTGTGCCGACGGCATTGAGCGGTATGTAGAACCGGGTAGCTGGCTCCGTTCTCGCCGCTATCGTGATTTGCATCGCATTGGTTGGCCCATTGAACGAGAAACGGCCCGTTCCGTATGCGGTGCCATAATAAGACGGGTTGTCGCGGACGGTGGTATTCAAAACCAGGAAGTTGGTCGCATCCACTGTTATGTTGACATCGGGAATCAGTGGATTGCGCATGTCTACCTGGCCATTGGCGATGGCACGGTTGTTTCGTGGATCGGTAATCACCAGATCCTCCAAGTTGAACGTACTGTTCGTCAACACAAACTCGTCGTTTATCCGGTAGGGTGTTTTCAGATAATTTACAGTGAATTCCGCATCGTCTAAACGGCAGGTGCCATTAATTCTAGGTGATAGCGCCGGGCCGGTAACCTGTAGGTCTGCGGAGACCGTCCCGCTAACGTCCGAAATGAGCTTGCCGAGCAATGGCTGAAATAAGATCAACTCGGTATGGGTTAAATGTGCCCTTACATTGAGCTTGTCGACTTCGGCTGCAGCGTCGTACGTGCCAGCGGCACTAATTGACGTTACCCCATCGCGCTCCGTTACCAGGTTGACGTTGACTAATTCGCTGATGCGGTCAAAGTCTGCGCGAAGCACGGCGTTGCCGATGGCGGTTTCATTGAGGTGTACATCGGTAGCGGTCATATCGGCTACGGCAACGGGATTGTTAAGTAGGGAAGAGACATCCATGTGTCCATTGAGAGTGCCGTCTAGTTCAACCGACGACGAAGCTATCAACGGAGAGAGGGTGTGGAGGTTAAAGTTTTTGAATGTGAAAGATACCTGGTCGTCGCTCTTATCCGAAATCATACCCTCAAACCGGGCTACCTGCCCATGATTGGATATTTCAAAGCCACGGATATCGATTTCACCGTTATCTATATAAGCTACGGCCTGTTCGTTGAGCTGCCAGGGCTCGTTATTGAGTTTAAGTGCAGATGACAATAGACGTATCCGGGTGGGCGAACCACGGTGGAAATCCACAATTCCATTCAAATCCAGTTGATTGCTGGCTAATATGTCGGACAGCTTAATGTTGAAATGGAGGCTATCCTTGGCTAGTACGTTGGAAACATTTACATTATTGATATATAGGCTGTCGGTAACGCCAACACGGTCGGCAGTGACCAGCAAGCGCAACGCGCTTTCATTAGCCGATTCGTCTATGATTAGGCGGTTTATGTTGACCATCCCATAAGACAGCTCCGGTACAAGAAGGTTGAAACTTGCTGTGCGGTCTGATGAGGAGAACCTGGCGTTCAACTGTGCACCTTCTTTTATTACGAGGTTAGGAACTATCAATGAAGCGATCGGCGCCATATTTTTGAGCTGGAAATCCAGGTCGAAGGCCTGTTCGCCGGTCGGCCCCGTTGTTAATTCAAGAGAGGGCGCATATCGCATAGCTACCGATTTGAAATAACTGTGGATCGTAGTCAGGTCCATTTCGCCATTGACCGTCGCGTCTGCCAGGTCTGAACGTAAATGAAGTACGCGGTGGGCCTCGTTGCCACTGGCTTCGAGTATCAATGAGTCGACGCTATGTCTCGACGAGTCGGTTTCAAATCGGATATCATATAAAGCGAGATCTCCTTGCATATCGTTCAACCCATTACCATTGAAGTTACTCGCAATCGTTGCGTGTTCTATCACAACCGGCCGTTTATCATAGAGATGGAGGTTGCCCAGATTTGCGTGAGAGACCGTCGCATCAAAGGCATATTCAGGCTGTTCGCGGTTGAAGTTGACACCACCATCGAATAATAATTGAAGATTGGGGTCGTCAACCGCGACGTGTCCTGCGAATTGCATCTCAGAAAATTCGCCGGTTACATCGATGTCGGCGTAACGGTAGCCTTTCAAATCCAGGTATGCCAATTTGCCCGAGACACGGCTATTGATAAGTTGCGGTGCGAAGCCATCACCTGCAATATCGATGTCGAAACCACCATACTCAATTTGAGGATACTGAAGCAATGTGCCTAAATCAAATTCGGGTGTCGTTATCTTTCCCGAGTAATGCCCGCCGTTGCGGATGTTGAGATTGATTGCTGTGCTGGCAATACCGAGAGAGGATTCTAGTACTCCGGTAGCGATAAAATCATAATAAGTGCCCACTGCCGTACCCCTGTAGCGGAGGTCTCCCAATCGATCCACAACGGCAGGTAGCTCCAGTCGCCGCGTATGGGCCAATTCGTTCACCAGCGATTCGATATCCGTACTGTTGGTGGCCAATGCGTAGAGGTTCATGTCAAATAGGGTGTGCTCAATATCGGGTAATCCACGGATGCTGAAATCTCCCGATAACCTGGTGCGGTTACCCATTCGAAGGGTAATGTCCTTAGCCGAAATGTCTGATACGGTACCCTTGATCGAACCGGATAACGAAACATCGAAATTTGTGACAGCTACCTCGGGAGCGAAAAACTCGATATCTTTCGAATCGATCTGTGCGCGGTCCAGCTTCAGCTCCACGTTGACCGCCGTTACGAAATCTTCGAACGCAGAGAAACGGTCATAGTCAAGCCGGAGATAGTCGCCCAGCCTACTTCGATTTGTTTCTACATAGAGATTGCTAAGTTCTATGCAGTTGGTGTCTACTTTCGCCAATGCCTGCATTTCGCGGAGGTGAAACCCACTTTTTTCGCGGAAGGTGAGTTCCTCGATGTTAGATTTGAGAATGTGGCTGTCGAAGTCGATATCAGTGAAGCGCCCGCAAAGGCCTGTCAGGTGGATGTCCCGGTAATTGATACCCCTGGTTTGGTGGCTTTTCCCGCGCTGATAACGGAAGGAAATGTCGGCTAAATCAATCGCCGATATATCCAGTTCGATTGGCTTCCGGCCACTCGATGTGCTGCCGTCGTCCTTGGGTTGGAAATAATCGGCAATGAATGCGAGATTACTTGTACTGTCTTGGCGGTTGAGCAAAAACGTACCGCCGGAGAGTGTCAGTTTATTAATGGTAATACGACCCTCACGTATTTTCCATAGATTCATTGATGCTGTCAATTGGTTGGTAAAGAGCAGTGTGTCGCCAGATAAATCCGCGACATAGAGGCCTTTTAACACCAGTGATGAAAACGGCTTGAAATATAGTCCGTCTATAGCGACCGTTGTGTGGAGCTCACCAGAAAGGTAATCGGCGGCGCGCTTCGCAAAAAAAGTCTGTACAGGCCGGTACTGCAGGACATAGACAAGGCCTATTAGCAGAAGCAATAAGGTGACTAGTGCCCACAGCGATATTTTTAATATTTTTTTGATATTTTTGCTCTTGTTGTATATAAATACGAAACATTAAAAACTATGCCTGTCATCCTCGGCATTGAATCTTCATGTGACGAGACATCAGCCGCTATAAGCGTCAACGGAACGATATGCTCGAACATCATCGCTAATCAAACCGTCCATGAAAGATTTGGCGGTGTTGTGCCCGAATTAGCGTCGCGCGCGCACCAGCAACAGATCATCCCCACCGTTGAACAGGCCATCCGCGATGCAAAAATACATAAAAATGACATAGATGCGGTAGCATTTACCAGAGGACCGGGATTGTTAGGCTCGTTACTGGTGGGTACGTCGTTTGCTAAAGCATTCGCGCTTGCCCGGAACATACCGCTTATCGAAGTGAATCACATGCAAGCACATATCCTTGCTCATTTCATCGAAGAGCCGGTTCCGGAATTCCCCTTCCTGTGCCTTACGGTATCGGGAGGCCATACGCAACTGGTGCTGGTGAAAAATCACTTCGAAATGGACCTGCTGGGACAAACGCTTGATGATGCTGCAGGTGAGGCGTTCGACAAGACGGCGAAGATCCTCGGGCTGCCTTACCCTGGCGGGCCACTGATAGACCTCCATGCCCAACAAGGGAACCCTAACGCATTCCCGTTTCCGGAACCGCAGGTCCCGGGGCTGGATTTCAGCTTTAGCGGACTGAAAACGGCTATCCTTTATTTCGTACAACAAAAACAAAAGGAGCAAGCCGATTTCTTGGAAACACATCTTGATGATGTCTGCGCGTCGGTGCAGTCGCGCATTGTTTCCATCCTGCTCAATAAATTGCAACGGGCGGCTTTTGAAACCGGCGTGTCTCATGTTGCGATTGCGGGTGGCGTGTCAGCTAATTCAGGATTACGTAATGGAGTGGTAGCATTGGGTAAAGAAAGAGGATGGCAAGTGTTTATTCCACGCTTTGAATATTGTACCGACAATGCTGCAATGATTGCCATCGCTGGCCATTATAAATACCTGCTCCACGAATTCGTAGGGCAGGATGTAGCGCCACTGGCCAGGTACACAATTTGAAACACTAAAAATAAAGAATCGATGAATTGGAATCCCGATCCGGACCGTTATGAAAATATGGTCTATAACCGCTGCGGCCGCAGCGGACTGAAACTTCCCGCCATATCCTTGGGACTATGGAATAACTTTGGCGACGATGTGCCGCACCTCACCAAGCAGCTGATATGCCGGCAGGCATTCGACCTCGGTGTCACCCATTTCGATTTAGCCAATAATTATGGCCCCCCCGGGGGCAGCGCAGAGCTCGCGTTTGGACGCATACTGAAAGAAGATTTCGCCGGTTACCGTGACCAATTGATTATCTCCACGAAAGCGGGATACGATATGTGGCCAGGGCCGTATGGTGAGTGGGGGAGCCGCAAATATTTAATTGCCAGTTGCGATCAAAGCCTTAAGCGGATGGGACTCGATTACGTGGATATTTTTTATTCCCACAGGTTTGACCCGGATACGCCGCTTGAAGAAACCATGATGGCCCTCGATCATATTGTCCGCTCGGGCAGGGCGTTGTATGTTGGTATTTCGTCCTATAATGCCAACCGTACCCGGGAAGCTGAAGCTATTTTACGGGAGTTGGGTACCCCTTGCCTTATCCATCAGCCAAGTTATTCCATGCTCAATAGGTGGGTGGAGACCGACGGCTTGCTGGATGCGCTCACCGAATTGGGGATGGGTTCGATCGTATTTTCACCGCTTGCCCAGGGAATGCTTACCGATAAATACCTCAACGGTATACCGGAGGATAGCAGGGCCAGAAAAAGGGCTTCTTTCCGGTCAGGGTTCCTGAACGATGAAAATATGCAGCGTATCCATGCACTGAACGCCATAGCCCAGCGTCGGGGACAGACATTGGCGCAAATGGCTATAGCCTGGGTACTGCGGGGTGGTCGTGTGACGTCGGCACTAATCGGAGCCAGCAGGCCTGAGCAAGTGATAGATTGCGTAGGTGCGTTGGATAACCTCGCTTTTTCTGAAGAGGAGCTCAAGGAAATAGATAGCTATGCACAAGATGGCTCAATAAATATCTGGGCAAGGTCGGCAGAGCTCGAATAGAGAGATTTCACGCACTGACGCACTACTTGTCTTGTTCCCTCCATTGCTGGCTGAATGATTTCGTCGCAATATGGGGGAGCTGGCGGTGTTTGCCCCAAGCCTTACGGAAAAAATTACGTAATACGAAGTTCTTGGTTTTTCCGCTGAAAAAATCGATGAGTTTACGCTTGGTAATGGCGTAGGTAAAGCCTTTCCAAGCGAGCCGCTCGGTTTTCGACACCAGATGGGTGCCTACCGCGTCGCGACGGTTGAGCAGCAGCATTTTGTGGATGTCGATCTTCACTGGGCATACTTCGGAACATTTTCCGCATAGACTTGAAGCATAGCTTAGGTGCTTGAATTCGGCCATGCCGCGAAGGTGGGGGGTGATCAACGACCCGATCGGTCCGCTATAAGTTGTGTTGTATGTGTGGCCACCTACATTTTTATAAATGGGGCACGCATTGAGGCACGCCCCGCACCGGATGCAATATAACCCTTGGCGTTGATCCTTTTGTGCCAATAGATCGGTGCGGCCGTTATCCAGCAACACCACATACATTTCTTCGGGGCCATCGGTCTCATTTTCCTGCCGCGGCCCACTGATGATGCTATTATAAACGGTAAGGCGCTGTCCGGTACCGTGTGTGGAAAGGAGTGGCCAAAACAAGTCCAAGTCATTGAGCGACGGAATGATTTTCTCGATGCCTACGATGGCGACATGTATTTTCGGGAATGTGGTGGAAAGCCGGGCGTTACCCTCATTTTCTGTAATTGCCACACTGCCCGTATCTGCGATGAGGAAATTACCTCCTGTGATACCCACGTCGGCTGTGGTGTATTGTTCCCTAAGTAGTTCGCGGGCCTTCAGCGTCAATGCCGAAGCGGTAGCATCGGGTGGGGTGCCGAAATGCTGGTGGAACAGCGCTTGGATATCAGATAGGCTGAGGTGCATGGCGGGTGTCACGATGTGGTAGGGTTTTTGTCCCAGCAGTTGCACAATGTATTCACCGAGGTCGGTTTCTATTGCCTTGATATTCTTCTCGGTGAGAAATTCGTTGAGCTCGATTTCCTCAGTCGTCATCGATTTGGATTTCACCACTGTTTTTGCCCCGGCATCTGCTAAGATCTTGCCAATCTCGTTACGCGCCTCGGCGGCATCATTGGCCCAGATGACCTTGCCCCCCCTCCGTAAAAAATTGGATTCGAACTCAGGCAGTAGCTTATCCAGATTCTCCATCACCCGCCACTTGATGATGTGCGCTTTGCGTTTGGAATTCTCCAGATGATGGAACTGGGGGAGCGCACGGCTAACCGCATCGTCGTACTTATCGATATTATAATTGATGATTTTCCGATGACGGGGCTCGAAGGCCTTGGCGGCGCTTTCTTTCAGAAAAGTAGTTTCTTTTGCAGACGACATATGCAAGGGTTATTATATAAATAACGCAAAAATCGCCGAACTGTTGCCGACTTTAACGTAGTGCGATGCCCAGCTCGGATAGTTGTTCCCCGGAGATTGCCGAAGGAGAATCAATCATCACGTCGCGGCCTGCGTTGTTTTTTGGGAAGGCAATCACATCACGTATGCTGTCTAACCCGGCAAATACGGCAACCAACCGGTCAAACCCGAAAGCGATGCCGCCATGTGGAGGCGCACCGTAGGTGAATGCCTCCAAAAGGAAACCGAACTGCTTTTGCGCCTCCTCCGGAGTGAATCCCAAATGCTTGAACATCAGCGACTGCAAGTCGCGGTCGTGTATCCGGATGGAGCCACCGCCTATTTCCGTGCCGTTGATTACTAAATCATAGGCGTTGGCACGAACCCTTGCCGGTTGCGTTTCCAATAGGGGGATGTCTTCTGCTTTCGGTGATGTGAAAGGGTGGTGCATGGCATGGTAGCGCTCCGATTCATCATCCCATTCGAGCAGCGGGAAATCTGTTACCCAAAGGGGCGCGAAGACACCCTTTTCCCGTAACCCGAGCTGTGACGCGATTTCCAGCCGGAGCTCGCTTAGCTGTTTCCGGACCCGATCGGTATCCCCAGCCATTACGAGGAGCAGGTCCCCCGGTCGGGCGTCAAACGCCGCTGCCCAAGCCTGCAATTGCTCTTGGTTATAGAATTTATCTACCGATGACTTCAATGTGCCATCCTCGTTGTAGCGGAGATATACCAGGCCTGAAGCACCGATTTGGGGCCGCCTTACGAAATCTGTCAATGCATCGAGTTGTTTTCTTGTGTAAGAAGCACAGCCTTGTGCATTGATGCCTACGACAAGTGGCGCGTTGTCGAATACGGGAAACCCGGCCCCCTGCAGTATACTGTTGAGCTCGACGAACGGCATTCCGAAACGGATATCCGGCTTATCAGACCCGTATAGCCGCATAGCCTCGTCGTATGGCAGGCGGGGGATCGTACCTAAATCGATGTCTTTGACTTGCTTGAAAAGATGCTTTACCAATCCTTCGAAAAGCTGCAGAATATCCTCCTGTTCTACAAAAGACATTTCGCAGTCTATCTGTGTGAACTCCGGCTGGCGGTCGGCGCGCAAATCTTCATCACGGAAGCACTTGACGATTTGGAAATACCTGTCAAAACCCGAAACCATCAACAGTTGCTTGAATGTTTGGGGCGACTGTGGTAAGGCGTAGAACTCACCGGGGTTCATCCTGCTTGGCACTACGAAATCACGGGCTCCCTCAGGAGTCGATTTGATGAGAACCGGCGTTTCTACTTCCAGGAAATGGTGCACGTCCAGGTAACTGCGGATTTCCTGTGCGAGCCGATGCCGGAGGATGAGGTTGTCTCGGACCGGGTTGCGGCGGAGGTCGAGGTAACGGTATTTCATCCGTAAGTCGTCGCCGCCATCCGTGTCGTCCTCGATCGTGAAAGGAGGGAGCTTTGCTGCACTAAGCACCTCGAGACGGGCTACCTTGATTTCGATTTCACCCGTAGGTATTTTAGGGTTCTTGCTTTCGCGTTCGATGACTTTACCCGTTACTTTGATCACGTATTCCCTGCCAAGGGCGCGGGCTTCGGAACGTAGCGATTCGTCGTCGGCCGGATCGAACACCAATTGGGTTATACCATAACGGTCCCTTACATCTATAAAGGTCATCCCCCCCAAATCACGGGATTTCTGCACCCAACCACTAAGTACAACGGTTTTACCCAAATCTGAGATGGTCAACTCTCCGCAAGTATGTGTTCTATGCATTGTCTTATTTGTCTAGAACGGCAAAAATAGCGGTTTTTTCTGAACAAACGGACAGTGGTTGCAGGAGTTTTTCCAAACGGGCCCGACTAGCACAAGCTTCCGACGTACGCCCGCCCTAACGGGAGGTTGTCGCCGTTGTTTAACAAAATGTTAGACGCACTCCGCGCCCGGATAGCATCTGTGTTAATCAGATATGATTTGTGGATCCTTACGAATTTCTTATTGTTCAGGATGGTTTCGGCGACTTCTTTAAGGCATTTCCGCAGTACGATTTTCTTTGTGGTGGTGATGAACGTCGTGTAATTGCCTTCGGCATGTGCATAGATCATTTCGTCCATCGGTATTTTGGTCTTGTGCTTCCCGTCGGGTAAGAAAATACTCTGACTCTCTTCTTTGGCATCTACCTGGTTCAGCGCAATTTCGATAGATGCGTAGACGTCGTTGCGGTTAAACGGCTTTACAATGTAGCCGGCAGGATTCGTGGATTTTGCCGCTTCGATTGTGCTGCGGTCTGCATGTGATGTGAGGAAAATAAAAGGAATATGGTATGCCGCATTGATTTCGTGGGCCAAGTCGATTCCCGTTTTTTCCCCGCATAAAATAATGTCAACTAAGATAAGGTCAGGCTTAGCTGTTCGGATGGCCGCAATGGCGTCGTCATAATTCGTGCAAATGCCGCAAACGTCGTACCCCAACTCTTGGAGCATGTACTCCAAATCCATGGTAATGATAAGCTGATCCTCTACGATTAGTATTTTTTTCTTTTTCATCCGAATGAAAATAGTTAATAGTTATAGTGAATTTGCATTCCAGATTCAATGAGAATCATGGTAACGGGACAAAGCTAACACGATGGCATTAAACGGGATGTAGTAATATCTCTACATCAATGTAACTGGCTTATAATTAGTGATTTTAGTGTTTGTCTTGTAGTTTTTTATTGACAAATGCCGTCTTCTAAAATCCAAGCCTTCGATACACTGCTTCCTAATGCGCTCGATGTATGCGGGCCGTCGCTGATTTCATACGTTAGTACAATTGTCCCCTTTCCCGGACTACCCTCAACGTGCAGGGCAATCGTTTCACCCTTTGCCAATTGAACGGTTGTGCTGAAAGGTAGCGAAGGGTGGTTTGAGGTTATTGGCCCATCGTTCGTGTGGTAGGTTACCGATGAGATAAAAGCGTCGTCATGCGTAGCTACTTGGTAAGTGACCGAGCTGTCTTCAGACAACCGGTGGCCGTCGATATCACAGTTGCAGTGTGTGGGCACCAAATCCATGCGCTCATCGCATGATTGCAACGGTGTTAACGTGAAAACAAGTACACTGATAATAATAAAACGCATAATCAAGTAAGGAAATCAATTATCCAATCCCTGCAAATATGCCAATAATAGCTTCCGGGAAACGAGGAGATAGATTGGATTTTTTGATTTTGTAGTTATTCTACTACACTTTAACTATACGATGGAGTCGCGGTTGTGTGTGAGTATCCGCGCCCGCTACCGGAAGGTAAAGTGGGAGTAAATGTGGTGTGGAAAACTTTTTTGTGGGAAAAAGTGGGGGAAAGTGGAGTAAATCCTTACTTTTACATCATATTTATTACGGGAACTGTATCCATGGGCCATTTAATAGGCGAATTTGATTGTAAGCTAGACACCAAAGGAAGGATGGTGTTGCCCGCTGCGCTCAAAAGGCAGATGCCTGATGTTGAGCGCACCGGCCTTGTAGTCAATCGTGGTTTCGAAAAGCATCTCGTGATTTATTTAAGGGGTGAGTGGGATAAAATAACCAATAAACTGGCGAAGCTGAATACCTATAAAGCCAGGAACAGAAAGTTTATCCGCGACTTTACCCGTGGGGCTACCGAGCTGTCACTAGACTCTGCCGGGCGGGTATTGTTGCCTAAATCGCTCCTGGAATACGGCCAGATTGAAACGGAAGTCGTTCTGTCTTGTCAGTTCAATAAGATTGAAGTTTGGTCTAAGGAGGCCTATCATAAATTGTGGGAGGATGATGAGGATGATGATTTTGCAGCGTTGGCCGAGGAGGTGATGGGAGGTGATGAATTAACCGATGAACATGATGGGTAGCGGATACCATGTGCCTGTAATGCTGCGTGAATGCATAGAAGCGTTAGCGATCAAGCCGGAGGGTATATATGTGGATGTGACTTTTGGCGGCGGTGGCCATGCTAGGGAAATAATGAAGCACTTGGGGGAATCGGGCAAGCTATACGCTTTTGACCAGGACCCCGACGCGTTGCGGAACGCGATAGATGATGAGCGGTTCGTGCTCATCCATCAGAACTTCAGGTTCTTTAAAAACAACCTCAGGCTTCACGGGGTGGGCGCTGTCGATGGAGTCATAGCAGACTTGGGGGTGTCATCGCATCAGTTTGATGATGCCCAACGCGGTTTTTCGACGCGCTTCGATGCCGAGTTGGATATGCGTATGAGCCAAGCGGGCCAATTGGATGCCAAGCAGGTGTTGAACACCTATACGGAGGCCGAGTTGCACCGTGTTTTCGGGATGTACGGGGAGCTCCATAATGCTCGTACATTGGCCAAGCTCATCGTTACAGCGCGAGTTGTAAGACCCATTGCTACGGTAGGTGAGCTGAAGGAGGTGGTCAAAAAAGTGGTGCCCCGTGGCAAGGAAAATAAATACCATGCACAGCTTTTCCAAGCACTGCGGATTGAGGTGAATGGTGAGCTGGATGCTTTGCGGGAATTTTTACAGCAAGCGGTGACTATGTTGAAAACTGGCGGGCGGTTAGTGGTGATGTCATACCATTCACTGGAAGACAGGTTGGTGAAGAATTTTATGGCTACGGGTAAATTCAAGGGGATGGTAGAGAAGGATTTCTATGGTAATGAGATCAAGCCGTTGAAGGCTATCAGTCGCAAGGCAATTATCGCTGGTGACGAAGAGGTGGAGCAAAATAGTAGAGCCCGGAGCGCCAAGCTTAGGGTGGGAGAGAAAATTTAAATTGAATATGGCACGTAACGCATACAAGCGACAGCCGTTGAGCGAAGAAGAGCAAGCCGAATTGCAGGAGACGGTGGAAGAAAAAGCGGATGCCACCCGCAGCTTTTTCCAATCACTGTTTTCTACGGATCGGTTTTCGTCGTCTACGTTTGTGGGGTATATCCCATTCATCGCATTCGTAGGGCTGCTGGCCATCCTTTATATTGCCAATCGGCATTATGCGGAGCGTACCGTGCGGCAGATCGACCACTTGGGTAGGGAAGTGAAGGAGATGAACTGGGATTACAAATCACTTTCGGCCGATTTGATGAAACTCACCACGCAAAGCGAAATCGCGAAGCGGGTGGATACCATGGGGTTGAAAGAGCGGACGGCACCGCCAAAGAAAATCGTAATTGTAAGGGCAAACAATTAAAATGGAATACTAAATCATAGTAAGGCATGAACATCAGAACCGACATATTGCTGCGAGTATACCTGTCATTTGGGCTGATTGTGCTCTTCGCTATTGCAGTGCTGCTGAAGCTTTTCTATTTGCAATATGTGGAAGGGGCAGAATGGCGGGAGATGGCAGATAGCCTTTCTACGCGATATGTCGATGTAGAGGCTGTCCGCGGTAACATTTATTCGAACGACGGAAGCCTGCTAGCGACGTCTGTACCTGAATATGATCTCCGGATGGACCTGCTTGCACCGGGTATCATGTCAGATGATGCTTTTTACTCAAAAGTCGATTCGTTGGCCGCTAAGCTATCCGCTTTCTTTAAGGATAAATCATCTGCCCAATATTCGAGGCTACTTAAACAGGCGCGCAAAGATGGAAATAGGTACTATCTGTTGAAGCGTGACGTGGGGCATCAAGAATTGAAAGAGGTCAAAGAATTTCCGATTTTCAACTTGGGAAAATATAAGGGCGGTCTAATCGCCGAACGCAAGAACAAGCGAATCCTGCCGTTTACCAATCTTGCTGCACGGACCATTGGATATAAAGTGGCAACCGAAGATGTGCATGTTGGCCTGGAAGGTGCCTATGCTGAATATATTGATGGGAAGAGCGGGAAACGATTGGTAAGGCGTATAGCTGGTGGCGTATGGATGCCGGTGAACCGCGAAATCGAGGTGGCGCCCGTTGATGGGGCCGACATCATTTCAACCATCGATGTAAACATGCAGGATATGGCGCAGCGTGCGCTTGAGAAACAACTGATAACCAGCAATGCCGATAATGGCTGTGTTATTTTGATGGAGGTGGCTACCGGTGAAATCCGCGCGGTAGCTAATTTTACCAGGGTTGAGGAAGGTGTATATCGCGAAAAGTTCAACTATGCCATCGCACAAAGTGCCGAGCCGGGGTCGACATTTAAATTGGCATCTTACCTGGTGGCACTCGATGATGGGAAAATAGATACGAATACAGTCATCGAAACAGGGAATGGCACCTACCAGGTGCACCGGCACACCATCCGGGATACCCATGCTTACGGAACACTCACCGTAAAAAAAGCATTCGAAGTGTCGTCTAACGTGGCTATTACGAAAATCATCAACACCTACTATAGAGATAACCCAGCAGCGTTCACAAAACGGTTGCACGAGCTCCACCTCAATGAGCCGCTGGGATTGCAGATTCCGGGCGAAGGTAATCCGCTGATTAAGACGCCCGACAGCAAGAGCTGGAGCGGCTTGTCTTTGGTGCAGATGGCTTATGGCTACGAGCTGAAGTTGACACCACTGCAAACCCTGTCGCTGTATAATGCAGTGGCGAATGATGGTAAGATGGTGGCGCCGATTTTCGTAAAGGAAATCAGGAGATTAGGCAATACCGTCGAACATTTCGATACCCGCGTTATTAACGAACAAATAGCATCCCCATCCACCATAGCCAAGTTGCAGGATATGTTAGCAGGGGTAATGACTGAAGGTACCGGCAAGCGCTTGCGCAACCCTGATTTGTCCATGGCAGGCAAAACCGGAACAGCACAGATGGCAGATGGCGCGGCAGGTTACCGCAATCGTAAATACCAATCGTCCTTTGCTGGTTATTTCCCGGCAGATAACCCCAAGTACTCGATGATAGTGGTGGTGCAGAACCCCCGTAATGGCTACTATGGTGCCTCCGTAGCCGGCCCGGTATTCAGAGAACTCGCTGATATGGTATACGCCAATGATCTCGATCTTCAAAATGACTTCGAGCGAATGCGCTTCGTAGGTAATACCCAGCAACCGCCTTCGCTCAAAGGATCGAAAGCGGCCACCCTCCGTGTTTATGATGCACTCGGAATCAAAGCGACCTATGCATCGGCAGAACCGGTGCAGCATATCGATACCGTGAAGGGGGTGCCCTTTTCGGATGAGGCGATTAAGACAGGTGTTGTGCCGGATGTGAAAGGAATGGGGCTCATCGATGCGTTATACGCTCTTGAGAACTCGGGATACCGAACCACCGTGAAGGGCAAGGGGAAAGTTGTGGCACAGTCGTTAGTGGCGGGTAAAAAAGTAGATACAGGGGCTCCCATAACAATTGAATTGAAATGAGTGCATTAAAGGACATACTCCATGGTATCCCGGTGCGTCACGTTGTCGGTAATCTCAATGTGACGATAACCGATGTATGCTTTGACTCGCGCAAGGCTACACGCAATAGTATGTTCGTTGCGGTAGTGGGTACCCAGGTCGATGGACATCGCTATATCGACGATGCCGTGGCACTCGGTGCTTCGGTGGTACTCTGTGAGCATGTGCCCGAAGCTATAAACGACAATGTCACCTACGTCCAAGTTGAAGATACCGCGTTCGCACTGGGGGTGTCTGCGTCAAATTATTTCGGAAGCCCGTCTACTAAACTGAAACTCGTAGGCGTAACAGGTACAAATGGCAAAACTACCATCGCTACGTTACTTTATAAGCTGTTCAGGGAGCTTGGTTATGAGGCAGGGTTGATTTCCACAGTCCAAAACCAAGTGGGGGACCAGGTGGTGCCCGCAACACACACCACGCCCGACCCGATTGAATTGAATGCATTGCTACAGGAGATGGTTGAGGGGGGCTGCGATTATTGTTTCATGGAAGTGAGTTCGCATGCCATCGTCCAGCAACGGATAGCCGGTCTGAGTTTTGCCGGGGGTATTTTCTCGAATATTACGCACGACCACTTGGACTTCCATAAGACATTCGATGCCTATATAAGAGCAAAAAAGCAGTTTTTTGACGATTTGGCTCCGTCAGCATTTGCGTTGGTGAATGCCGATGATAGAAACGGAGCCGTGATGCTGCAAAATACTTTTGCGCATAAGCGGACTTATGGGATCAAACATTTGGCCGACTTCAAAGCGAAGGTCATTGAAAGTCATTTTGAGGGGATGCTGTTGCACCTGGATGACCATGAAGTATGGGTGAAATTGGTCGGCGGATTCAACGCCTATAATATAACCGCCGCTTATGGTGCGGCGATATTGCTGGAACAGGAAACAATCAAAGTGCTCACGGCATTGAGTAATATTTCCGGCGCGGAAGGGCGCTTTGATACAGTCATTTCAGCCGGAGGGGTTATCGGTGTGGTGGATTACGCGCATACGCCGGATGCTGTGCAGAATGTGTTGGAAACCATTCGTGATTTGCGGAAGGAAGGCCAGCAGATTATCACGGTGCTTGGGTGTGGGGGCGACCGCGACAAGACGAAACGCCCCAAGATGGCAGCAGTGGCCGTGGAGAACAGTGACAAAGTAATCATTACATCAGACAACCCACGCACTGAAGATCCGCAGCAAATTATAAGGGATATGGAGGCCGGAGTGCCCAAGGAAAAGAGCCGAAACACCTTTTCCATCGTGGATAGGCGGGAAGCTATCCGGGCAGCATGCCATATCGCCCAGTCAGGCGATATTGTGTTGGTTGCCGGTAAAGGACATGAGAAATATCAGGAAATCGAGGGCCAAAAGCATGCTTTTGATGACCACGAAGTATTGACTAAAGCACTTAACGAACGATAATTACGCTATGTTGTACTATTTATTCACATGGATAGAAGACTACATCCACATCCCCGGAGCGGGGTTGTGGCAGTATATCTCATTCCGAACGGCTGTGGCGGTTATCGTATCGTTGATCATCACCACCGGCTACGGTAGCCGGTTGATCAGGATACTACGTGCCAAGCAGGTAGGTGAGACCATCAGGGATTTAGGCCTCGAAGGCGAAAAGCAAAAGCAAGGTACGCCGACAATGGGTGGGCTTATCATTATCGCCGGCATTTTGGTGCCGACGCTGCTCTTTGCCAAACTTGAAAACATCTATGTCCTCCTTATGTTGGTCACAACGGTTTGGATGGGGACGATAGGTTTTCTGGATGACTATATCAAAGTATTCCGGAAGAATAAGGAAGGGTTGGCCGGTCGATTCAAAATTGTTGGACAGGTGGGGTTGGGGATCATCATCGCCTGCACCATGTATTTCCATCCGGATATCGTGGTGCGCGAAAAGGTGGTCAACCCCGCACCCGGTGTGGCCGTGGAAAAGCGCGTACAGACTGATACAGGCCAAACTTATTATACGAAAGACGTAAAGTCTACGAAAACCAATATCCCTTTTTATAAGAATAATGAATTTGATTATGCCAAGGTGTTAAGTCTATTCGGTGCCAATGGCTCGACAATGACATTTATTGTTTTTCTGATTGTCGTTGTCTTCATTGTAGCTGCCGTATCAAACGGTGCCAACATCACAGACGGTATTGACGGGCTCGCCACGGGGACTTCAGCCACAGTAGGGGCTACGCTCGCTATCCTGGCGTACGTGTCGGGGAACGTGATTTTTTCTGATTACCTCAACATCATGTATATACCCAACTCCGGTGAATTAGTGATTTTTGCCGGTGCTTTCGTGGGCGCCTGTACGGGCTTCCTTTGGTATAACTCCTATCCCGCACAGGTATTCATGGGCGATACGGGAAGCCTCGCCATCGGCGGGATCATAGCGGCATTTGCGGTGTTGATTCGAAAAGAGTTACTCATCCCGATTTTATGCGGAGTCTTTTTGGTCGAAAACCTCTCTGTTATCATGCAGGTATCTTACTTTAAGTATACAAAGCGGAAGTATGGTGAGGGCCGCCGCATTTTCAGGATGTCGCCCCTGCACCACCATTACCAGAAAAAAGGATATCACGAGGCGAAGATCGTCACGCGTTTCTGGATAGTGAGCATCCTACTTGCTATCTTGACTATTGTGACATTGAAAGTTAGGTGACGAAATGGCAGCGATAGCAACATATCATTACCCCCAGGAGGGAAAACTCGCCGTACTCGGTGCAGGTGAGAGCGGTGTGGGTGCAGCTTTGTTAGCACATCAAAAAGGATTTGATGTGTGGGTGTCAGATAGCGGCAAGATAGCCGATAAATATAAGGAATTGCTTCACGATCAGGGCATACCATTCGAGGAAGGTGCGCATACGGAGTCGCGTATCCTCGACGCTGCCATCGTGGTGAAGAGCCCGGGGATACCAGCCACAGCTCCGATTGTACAGAAACTGAAAGCACAGAAAACGCCCGTGATTGCCGAGATCGAATTTGCAGCGCAGTATACCGACGCGAAACTCATCGGTATCACCGGTTCCAACGGCAAGTCGACCACCACGATGCTTACTTGGTATCTACTAAGCAAAGGTGGCCTCAATGTCGGGCTGGCCGGCAATATAGGGCGTAGCTTTGCGCTGCAAGTAGCCCGGGAGCGGCACGACTGTTATGTGCTGGAGCTAAGTAGCTTTATGTTGGACGACATGTTCCATTTCCGGGCCGACATCGCAGTACTGCTCAATATCACGCCAGACCACTTGGATAGATATGGCCATAAAATGGAGAATTATGTAGAATCGAAATTCCGTATCGTAAGGAACCAACGGGCCGAGGACCTTTTTATTTATTGTGCGGATGACCCCCATACCATGGCTGCGTTAGGGAGCTACCCTACGGCAGCGCAGATGCTGCCTTTTAGCCTCGATACGCGGGTGGAGCCGGGCGCATACCTCAATAATGACAATGAACTTGTAATTAACGTACCAAACCAAGATACATTTAAAATGGATATTAATGAACTTTCCCTTCAGGGTAAACACAACGTGTACAACAATATGGCCTCAGGCTTGGTGGCCAAGGCCCAGGAATTGCGCAATGCTTCCATGAAGGAGAGCATGGGGTCATTCAAAAACATTCCCCATCGCTTGGAGTTCGTGGCGTGTATCGCCGGTGTAAATTATATCAACGATTCGAAGGCTACCAATGTGAATGCTGTTTGGTATGCATTGGAAAGTTTCGCGCCTCATGTGGTGTTGATCATGGGGGGTGTGGATAAAGGCAATGATTACGAAATGTTGCGCGACTTGGTAAAGACAAAAGTGAGGGCCATCGTGTGCATTGGCAAAGATAATTCACGGATATACGATTCGTTGGAAGACGATGCACAGATTATTGTGAACAGCTCAAGCATGCGCGATGCCGTGGAGATTGCTTCGCATCTAGCACAAAAAGGTGATACCGTGCTGCTGTCGCCGGCCTGTGCAAGTTTCGACTGGTTCCGGAATTTCGAAGACCGTGGCAACCAGTTCAAGGAAGCAGTGATGGATTTATAAGTGTATACTACCGATTCTTTTGTCGAAACGTAGATTGTTGAAAGCAGAATACTGGCAATGGCGAATAATTAAAACAATAGAAAAATGGAACACGCATTTTCGAAATTGAAGGGAGACCGGTGGCTGTGGATTATCATCATCCTACTGTCCGTATGGTCGCTGCTTGCAGTATATAGTTCTGTCGGCACCCTGGCTTATAAAGAAGGTAAAGGCACCGAGGTTTACCTTATTAAGCATACGTTGCTCATTTTCGGCGGTTTTGCCCTGATGTATTTCTCGCATTTGCTCGACTACCGCTGGTATGCGGGGATTTCCAAGATATTGATGGCTATAACCATTCCCCTCCTGCTGTACACATTGTTTTTCGGTAACACGGTAAATGATGCCAGCCGGTGGGTAACTATACCGGTGATTAACCAAACGTTCCAGACCTCGGATTTGGCCAAGCTTGCACTGATCACATTCCTCGCGCGGACATTGACACGCAAACAGGAAAACATCAAAGACGTGAAAAAAGCATTCCTACCCATCATGGGCTCGGTATGTGTGATATTTGTGCTTATAGCACCAGCAAACCTGTCCACAGCATTAATGTTATTCGGCGTTAGTGTGCTGCTGCTTATTATCGGGCGGATCAGTATCAAGCAGATTGCTTACGTGTGCATGGGTGTGTTCGTTTTACTGCTGTTGGTGATTCTATTGGGACCCCGGCGTGAAACTTACGTTTCCCGTGTGGAAACGTATTTGAGCGGCGAACAAGCGGATTCAGAAAAATCATACCAAGCAAACCATGCGAAAATAGCTATCGCGTCAGGCGGGCTCTTCGGTAAAGGGCCGGGTAACAGTACGCAACGCAATGTGCTGCCGCACCCTTATTCTGATTTTATCTTCGCCATTATTATCGAAGAATACGGTGCGATAGGCGGCGTGATCTTAGTGGGGCTGTATGTTGCGCTTATGTTCCGATGTATACGGATAGTTACATTAAGCCCCAAGGCATTCGGGGCGTTACTGGCCGCTGGCCTAGGCTTCAGCCTCGCTTTGCAGGCATTGGCCAATATGGCTGTCGCGGTTGGGCTGGGTCCGGTAACAGGTATCCCGCTCCCGCTCGTGAGTATGGGGGGAACGTCTATACTGTTTACGAGCATCGCTTTCGGAATTATCCTAAGTGTGAGCCGGAATATTGACGAAATGAAAGGGATAAGCAAATCGGATGAACAGAACAAGAAAATAGTGATAGGTGAAATACCCGTAGTGGGCTAATAGTAAGCAGCGAAATCAAAAAACAATGGCAAAACGTGTTATCATCAGTGGAGGCGGTACAGGAGGGCATATCTTCCCGGCCATAGCCATCGCTAATGCGCTGAAGCGTATAGCACCCGATACCGTATTATTGTTTGTGGGCGCAAATGGAAAAATGGAGATGGAAAAGGTGCCTGCTGCCGGATATGAAATAATGGGTCTAGATATCCAGGGAATCAATAGGACTTCACTATGGAAAAATCTCACATTACCTTTTAAGGTCTACAAGAGTATCCGTAAAGCGAGGCAGATTATCCGTGATTTCCAGCCTGATGTAGCCGTGGGCGTCGGCGGGTATGCTTCGGGGCCGCTCCTGCACGCAGCCTCCCGCATGGGGGTGCGGTACCTGATCCAGGAGCAGAACTCGTACGCCGGTATCACAAACAAACGATTGGCGCATAAGGCAGATAGAATATGTGTTGCATTCGAGGGTATGGAGCGGTTTTTCCCTAAAGGCAAGATTTTATTTACTGGTAACCCGATTCGGCGCGATGCGGTAGATATCCTGCACAAGCGCCCGGAAGCCCTCCGATCGTTGGGGTTGTCGGCACAAAAGAAAACAATCCTGCTTACAGGCGGTAGCCTCGGTGCACGCACATTGAACGAAAGTATGCGAGACGGCCTGGATCGGTTGGCTACGGCCAATGTACAGGTGGTTTGGCAGTGCGGTGCATTTTACTATGATGCACTACGAAGCGCTATCGGTACGAAATACGATGACAATGTGAAATTGGCCCCTTTCTTCCAACGTATGGACTTGGCCTATGCTGCTGCCGATGTGATCATAGCGAGGGCTGGAGCCGGCACCATAGCCGAACTCTGTGTGGTGGCCAAACCGACCGTGCTGGTGCCGTCACCAAATGTTGCCGAAGACCACCAAACAAAAAATGCGAAGGCATTGGTCAATAAAGAAGCAGCCCTGATCGTACCTGATTCAGAAGCGCCGCAGAGATTAATAGATACCGCAGTGGCGTTATTGGATGATGAGCAGCAGGCTGAAGCATTGTCCCGGAATTTGCGGAAACTGGCTATCCTTGACGCGGATGAAGTAATTGCAGAAGAAGTATTGCGGTTGGCTGGCAATAGATAATAGACAATAGACAATAGATAATAGATAATAGACAATAGACAACAGATAATATGAACATAAACAACATCAGGCAAGTATACCTTATCGGGATTGGCGGCATTGGCATGAGTGCCCTGGCACGCTATTTCCGCCATTCGGGCTGCCTGGTGGCTGGATATGACAAGACCGAAACCGATTTAACGCGACGGCTGGTCGCCGAAGGCATCACCGTCAATTACAATGATGATTTTGAGGTGGTCGGTGATGTGTTCAAAACCGTTGATGAGCATACGCTTATCATCTATACCCCGGCGGTACCGAACGAGTTGGATATCCTCAATCGGTTCCAGGAGTTGGGCCATACGCTGTTCAAGCGGTCACAGGTACTGGGATTGATCAGCCAGAACAAGTTCACGATAGCCGTTGCCGGTACGCACGGTAAAACCACTACCACCGCGCTTATCGCGCATATTCTGTCGGATAGCGGTTTTGGCTGCTCGGCTTTTTTGGGCGGAATAAGTACGAATTACAACACCAACGTATTGTTTTCTGATAATGATGTTATGGTGGTGGAGGCTGATGAGTTCGACCGGTCCTTCCTGACGTTATATCCCGATATCGCCGTGGTGACTTCTGCGGATGCAGACCACTTGGATATCTATGGTGATAAGGGGCAGCTCCATGATTCATTCAAGTTATTCCTCGGACAGCTGCATGCCCAGGGAAAAAGCATTGTAAAAGCAGGGCTACCCTTTAACGCAGATGTTTATTACTCGGCAGCTGGTGAAGCCGACGGCTATGCCGAAAACATACGCGTTAAACAGGGAGATTTTTATTTTGATTTCGTATATCACGGGGTGAAATTGGCAGATATACGCCTCGGTGTGCCGGGGCGGCACAATGTCGAAAATGCTGTTGCAGCAGCCATAGTCGCTCGGTTGCTCAAAATCCCCGCCGCTAAAATTATCAGTGCATTGTCGTCGTTCAGCGGGGTGAAACGTAGGTTTGAATACATCGTAAAGACTGAAAAGGCCATATACATCGATGATTATGCACACCATCCCGAGGAGCTGAAAGCTTTTTTCTCGGCGGTAAAGCAGCTGTACCCGAGAAAGAAACTCACCGCTGTTTTCCAACCGCATCTATACAGCCGCACGCGAGACTTTGCCGAAGGCTTTGCCGAAGCACTCGGTATGGTGGATGCCTTGCTGCTAATGGAAATCTATCCCGCCCGGGAAATGCCCATAAAAGGGGTGGATTCAAGGATGTTGCTTGAAAAGATAGCCATTGAAGAAAAGCATGTTGCAAGCCCGGAAAACGTAAAGGAATATGTGCAAAACGTACGGCCCGAGTTACTGGTGACGGTTGGCGCAGGTAATATTGATTTGTTGGTCAAACCATTGAAATCCATATTGGAGCATGAACAGTAACATCGCATCATATCGGTTCCATTGGCGGGGCATATTGTACGCGGCGGTAGGTATCGCAGCGTTCGCCGGGCTTGTTATGCTGATGGGCTTCATAGGCACCAAAAGCAGTGAACAAGCCTGCATGGAGATGCGCGTCATCTTGTTGGGCAACGAGTCATTCATTGAGCAGAAGGATATTGCAGCCCTCTTGGTCGAAAAATTCGGTGAATTGGAAGGGCGCACGCTAGAGAGTATCCCCATCCATCAAATCGAACAAGAGCTCCGGCAAATCCCTTATGTGTTTTCGGCAATTGTGACCGCGGATATGGACGGGCTCCTATCCGTCAGGGTTAAACAACGGGAGGCAGTGGTCCGGGTCTTAAATCGTGGAGGGGATGATTTTTATGTCGACCAGCAAGGCCATAAGATGCCGGTTTCGTTGAAGTATGTGCCGCGCGTGCCCGTGGTTAACGGCTATATATCTGAGCCTTACGACGGCACGCTTGACAGCACAAAAAGTGATTTGGTAACCGATCTTTTCAAAACCGCCCAATTTATCAACAGTGATAGCCTATGGAGCAGCCAGATAGTGCAGCTTTACGTAAATGAAAACCACGATATCGAGTTGGTACCGCGGGTGGGAGAGCAACGGATTATATTGGGCGATGCCGATTCGCTGGACCGTAAGTTTGAAAAATTACTGCTGTTTTACCGCAAAATTGTGCCCAAAACAGGCATCCAGGCATATAAGTCGGTAAATCTCAAGTTTGCCGGACAAATTGTCTGCGAACGGAGTGCGCATTTTAACCCCGACGACATCCTGATCATACCGGATTCAACTCATCATAGTTCAATAAATAATAGCAACAATACGCAATAATTATGAAAACAAAAGTAACAACGGAAAAAGACTCGCCAATCATTGTGGGGCTTGATATTGGTACGACGAAGATATGCGTTACCGTAGGCCGGCGCAGTGGCAAAAACAAAATTGAGATCCTCGGTGTGGGTAAAGCTGAATCATCCGGCGTAAGCCGGGGGGTAGTGGCAAATATCCAGAAAACCGTCAACAGCATCCGCCAAGCGGTAGAAGAGGCGGCGGGGCAATCGAACGTAGACATCAAAGTGGTGAATGTCGGGATTGCAGGCCAGCATATCAAAAGCATCCAGCACCGGGGTATCCTTACCCGCAAAGACGATAGTGAAATCAGCCGGTTGGATATCGAGCGGCTGATCGAAGATATGTATAAATTGGTGCTGCCGCCGGGTGAAGAGATCATCCATGTGCTACCCCAAGAATTCACTATCGATAACGAGCCGAGTATAAAAGACCCTATTGGCATGGCAGGGCGCCGGATGGAAGCGAATTTCCATATCATTTCGGGGCTGGTTAGTGCGGTGAAGAACATTAAGAAATGCATAGACAATGCATCATTGGAAGTGCAAGACCTGATCCTGGAGCCCCTTGCGTCATCCGAAGCCGTACTTGATGAGGCCGACAAGGATGCCGGCGTGGTGCTGGTGGATATCGGGGGCGGCACAACCGATGTTGCAATATTCCACGAAGGTATCATCCGCCACACGGCAGTGATCCCGCTCGGTGGTAATATCGTAACGGAAGACATCAAACAAGGGTGTTCCGTATTGCGCAATCAAGCTGAACTGTTGAAGATTCGCTTCGGTTCGGCACTCGCAGATGAAAATAAGGAAAATGAAGTAATCAGTGTGCCTGGGCTGCGCGGGCGTGATGCGAAAGAGATTTCAGTGAAAAATCTTGCCTACATTATCCAAGCAAGGATGGAAGAAATCATCGAACACGTGTATTATGAAATCAAATCATCAGGCTATGAAAATAAGCTGATAGGAGGGATCGTTATCACGGGTGGTGGAGCACAGTTGAAACACCTCGTCCAATTGGTCGAATACATTACCGGTATCGATTGCCGTATCGGATTCCCGAATGAGCACCTTGCGAAAAACGAAACCTTACCCAAAAGCAACTATGACGAGCTGAAGAGCCCGCTGTATGCCACCGGCATCGGCCTACTGATCAAAGGTGTGCAAGCCGAAGAGGAGCAGGAAGAAATGAACGAGGAAAAGGCAGGTCGGATGTCGATTATCGATATTGCCCAAACAGGAAGTAAGGAGAAAGGGCTGTTCAAATGGTTCAGGGATATCATCAAAGACGGCAACGAAATTGATGATGCGACCTACCTCGGGAGACGATAGTTTTCAACAACAGCTGTTTTTTCCACATTATCAACAATTGTGGAAAACCATTGTGTAAAAAGTGCTATTATTACGCTACGAATGTTGAGTCGGAATTGAATTTTGTATCACGCTCGTTTGGAGCAAAATACGATTGAAATATGTCTTTTAAATTTGAAATGTTGAAGGAGCAATCGGCAATTATCAAGGTAATTGGCGTAGGGGGTGGGGGCGGAAACGCAGTAAACCACATGTATAAACAGGGAATCAGCGGTGTTGATTTCATTGTCTGTAACACAGACGCACAAGCCTTGGAGCTGAGTCCGATCCCAAACAAAGTGCAATTGGGTGCCAGTCTGACGGAAGGAATGGGTGCAGGTGCTGACCCTAGTGTTGGCGAGAATTCTGCCATTGAAAGTATCGAAGATATCAAACGTATGCTGGGTTCCAACACCAAGATGCTGTTCATCACAGCAGGGATGGGGGGTGGAACCGGGACCGGTGCGAGCCCGGTACTAGCCAAAGCAGCCCGGGAACTCGGTATCCTCACCGTAGCCATTGTAACCACCCCGTTTGCATTTGAGGGTAAAAGACGCCGTATGCAGGCCGAGGATGGTTTGGGTGAATTGACAAAATATGTTGATTCATACCTGGTAATTTCAAACGACAGGCTACGCGATATTTTTGGGAACCTCACGATGACCGCTGCTTTTGCGAAAGCAGACGACATCCTGACCACCGCTGCAAAGGGTATCGCTGAGATCATCACTATTCCAGGTTACGTGAATGTAGACTTCAAGGATGTGAGGACCGTGATGAACGACAGCGGTGTGGCGATTATGGGGAATGCCGTGGCCGAAGGAGAGGACCGCGCGCTCCGCGCAGTGGAAGGGGCATTGGCCTCGCCATTGCTAAAAGACAACGAGATTGAAGGCGCACGTTACATCCTGCTCAATATCACGTCTGGTAAGCAGGAGGTGACCATGGACGAAGTGACGATTATCACAGACTATATTCAAGATAAGGCCGGTCTGTCGGCAGATTTGATATGGGGTAACTGTATCAATGAGTCATTCGAAAGCGAACTGTCTGTTACCATTATTGCTACTGGATTCCAGACATTGGAAGAGCGGATAAAAGAAAAGGAGAACGAGCGGATCGAGATCCCACTTACACCGGAAGAGCCTAAAATACCGTACGTGAGGCCCATCAACCAGTTTGTACGGAAAGATAACGATGCTCCGGAAGTGGCCGGACCGGTGCTTAAGTCTGTAGCGGAACCAAGCAATCCCCGTACTGTCCCACAACAGGCGGATTTGTTCAGCGCAACATCGCCCAATAAGCCGCAGCTACGCAATAACACGCCCGATAAGGATGGCATCATCCGGCATACGCTGACTCCCGAGAGTGAGCAGCCCAGCCCAGCAGATGAGGTGGAGGATGATGGGTATGAGGTGAAGACAAGGCCCTCGGCTTTTCATTTCGAGCTGCCAACTGATTTTGGTGAGGAAATGCCGGCCAATGCAACGGAGGCCGGCGACAATAGCGTGGAGTATAGCCAGGAGCATGTACCCCCGACCACGAGAGAAACAAGTCGCGGGACGGACGAACATAAAACCCCAGCACACGTAGAGAAGGAGCTGCTGAAAACCAAGGAACGCATCCTACGGCTCAAGGAATTGAGCATGAAACTCAAATCTGCTAATGGATTGCAGGAACTGGAAACTGAGCCGGCATACCGACGTAAGCAAATGGCCCTGGAAGACGTACCGCATTCGTCGGAATCGCAAGTGTCGAGATTTACCCTATCCACTGAAGAAGGGATCACTGAGATAAGACCCAACAATTCTTTTTTGCACGACAACGTCGATTAGTTTAAGCCGATTGTTCGGTTCAAATTCGAATAAAAGAACTGTTTGGTCGGGGGGCTGACCAAACAGTTTTTTTGTTTATCTAAGGTATATGCGGTGCAACCCTTGCAGATGTGTTGGAGCCTTTTAATTTAAAGTTTATCTTTGCATCGATTTTTGTCTTATTTAATACACAACATAAATATATTGGACTTATTTGATAAAATTGCGAAGAATCTGGGGCCAATCGGCCAACACTACGAGTGGTCCCACGGTTATTTTTCGTTTCCGAAATTAGAAGGTGAAATTGCTCCCCGTATGTTATTTAATGGGAAAGAGCATTTGATTTGGAGCCTCAATAATTACTTGGGCCTAGCCAACCATCCGGAAGTGAGGGCGGTAGATGCCCAAGCTGCCGCAGACTTCGGCTTAGCTTATCCCATGGGGGCACGGATGATGTCGGGTAATAGTAACCACCATGAGGAACTGGAGCAAGATCTGGCTGCCTATGTAGGCAAGGAAGACGCGTTTCTGCTTAACTATGGCTATCAGGGAATGGTATCCATTATCGATGCCATAGTGGACCGCAACGACGTTATCGTTTACGATGCGGAGTCGCATGCCTGCATCGTAGATGGCGTACGCCTACATATGGGAAAGCGGTTCGTCTATCAACACAATGATTTGGAAAGCTGCGAGCGGCAGTTAATCCGTGCCACTAAGCTGGCCCGTACGACCGGTGGCTCGGTGTTACTGATCACAGAGGGCGTATTCGGTATGTCGGGTGCACAAGGCAAGCTGAAAGAGATTGCAGCCCTGAAAGAAAAATACCCATTCCGGATGTTGGTGGACGACGCACACGGCTTCGGGACCATGGGGCCTACCGGCGCCGGTACCCACGAAGCACAGGATTGCGTAGCAGATATAGATATCTACTTCGGTACATTTGCGAAGTCGATGGCAGGTATCGGTGCATTTGTAGCCTCCAATCAAGACGTAATCACCTACCTCCGTTATAATATGCGGTCGCAAACATTCGCGAAGTCACTTCCCATGCCCATGGTTATCGGGTTGAAAAAGCGGTTTGAGTTGTTGAAAAACAGCCCTGAGCTCCGTGAACGATTGTGGGCTGTTGCAAGGGCATTGCAACACGGACTGAAACAGCGTGGATTCGACATCGGGGCCACCAATACGATGGTGACCCCGGTTTTCCTAAAGGGAGATCTACATGAAGCGACTGCACTTACCCGGGACTTAAGAGAAACTCATAGCATATTTTGTTCTATTGTTGTCTACCCGGTTATCCCCAAAGGTTTGATCGAGTTGCGCTTGATTCCAACTGCGGTGCATACCCAAGAAGATGTGGAATATACGTTGGATGCATTTACAGCGGTCAGCGAAAAACTGCAAGCAGGGGCTTATAAGCAAGCTGTTTCTTTACAATCGGAGTAATTTCCCGAATTATAATTTGGAAAAAAGACAAGCGAGGGATTGATAAGGCTTTATTTATATCTACCTCATTATCTGCTTGTATATCAGTCACATGTATATGTGTATGATTGCTTGTTTAGCTCATAGCAACGAGGGGTGTGGAAAAAAAAGTGCGTTTAAAGCTTGTTTTGGGTGTTTTAAAGTTTTTTTTTACGAAAAAAGATTCTACTTTTAACGCACTGTAGATTATTAACTTTTTAAAATTTAAAAACTAAAAGGAGTATTTATTATGGCAAGCATCCAAAAATTCAATGAACTTAAGAGTTTGATCGAGGGGTTAGATGGAGACGCGGACAAATTCTTCAACAAAGGCAACAACGCGGCTGGTACCCGGGTGAGAAAAGGCCTGCAAGACGTTAAGAATTTAGCTCAAACAATCCGCTTGGAGATTCAAGAAGCAAAAAATGCAAAATAAGCATACTGTTTGACCTAGTCAAATAGCTAAAGGCCCTGAGATTCAGGGCTTTTTTTTTGAGCCAAATGCTTATATTCGTATTCTAATCGATTGATGCCATGGTAAATTATGGAAAAGTGGTGGTGTGGTTTATGATTGGCTTGCCACCGATGGGGTACGCTGGTCTTCTCATCAAAAGGATATAACGAGCCGTGGGACGGTCAGCGCAACAATATGTCTTTACCTTCTGGTACCTACTATTATACCTTGACTTCCGACGTGTTGGTCAAGTCAGTCACCGGGTCCGTGTCGATTCTGAGGTAAGCAGTAATTTTCATAGTCTCTGTTATTTTTCGTATCATCGCTTAAAACAAATATACTAGAATGGCAAACAAAAGTAATAACCCCATTTGGGTGATGAGTTCAGCATTCGATCAACTGACATTACCCGAGTTGGTAGATACTACCGTGCGGATCGGAGCGCAAGGCATAGATCTGTGTGTGTTCCGACGCGATGGAACCCGGCAGGACCACACGGCTACACACCTAAACTACGATCATTTCACACCAGATACAGCAAAGGAACTTATCGACCGTTTCAATGCGGCACACTTGAGGTTGTCGCTGGGAGCCTTCGAGAATATGATCGGAGGGGACCCGGCAGAACGTATAAAAAATCAAAACCACTTACTCAAATTGATACGGATAGCTCACCTGCTGGGCGGTGATGAAAATGATGTGAAGGTAGGTACTTTTGTCGGATACAATCACGAGCTCGGCGTCCAGCAAGACGGCTTTCAAAAGAACTTGGATGAATACCGGCGAGTTTTCGCACCGATAATACGGTATGCAGAAGACTTAGGCGTGACCATACTTTATGAAAATTGCCCGATGGAAGGCTGGCGCCCCGCGTCGTATACTACTACATACAATAACCTACCCGGGGTGCTGGCGGCACGCAAGCTAATGTATGCCTTAATCCCTAGCGAAGCGCATGGCGAGATTTATGACCCCTCGCACGACGTGTGGCAGCACACCGATCCGGTAGATGTGATTGCGCAAACTGACATTTCGCGTGTGCACCGTGTTCACGTGAAAGCCACCCGTAACCTTAAAACCAAAGCGCGCGTCGATTGGGGAGGGATGTACCCCATGCAATTGGTGGATCCGGGACTGGCTGACACGGCAGGAGTGAGTATACCCGCAAGCGATTGGGACAGGCACCATTATGAAGCCATGTTGCCCGGATTTGGCGGGTCGGACAGTATGGATTGGCGGGCATTTGTAGATCTGCTTGCCGAAAAGGGATTTACAGGGCCATACGAGATCGAAAACGAAGCCAGAAATTCAAAGGATACCGGAAATATGGCAGCTATTGTACAGGGCTTTGAAGCAAGTATAAAGTTTTTGGCACCTATGGTGTGGGAACTTCAGGATGATACGGGGTACACGTACCGCCAGCGCTCCCCGCTGAAGTCAGCCACCTCACGAGATATCCCGATTCGCACCATCGATAAACTGTGACGAGAATAGGATGTAAGCCTTATTAGCCTAGGCACCCGAATGCAAACGGAACTTTTCGATCAGCTCTGCGATATTATCGACCTGGAGCTTCTCGAAAATACGGGTTTTATAGGTGCTTACCGTAGAGGTACTGAGATTAAGGGCTTTGGATACGTCCATGATGCCTAATCCCTGAACCAGGTATTTTGCAACGTCGACCTCCCGGTTGGAAAGGTGGTTTAACGGGTTGTCTGCTTTCAATACGGATTTCCCCATGGTGAGGGTGTTGTAATACAATTCACGCACTTCAGGGCTCATGTATTTGCCCCGTTGGATCACCGAAAGGATGGCTTCCTTCAGGTCGGCCTTGGAGGTGTTTTTATTAAGATAACCCGATGCACCCGCCTGCAGGTAACGGAGCGCATAAAGTGTTTCGTCATACGACGAAAACACCAATATCTTAATGTTCGGCTGAATCAGCAACACTTTCTCAACCATTTTGATATTATTTCCCCCCGGCATGTTGATATCGAGAAGTACAAGGTCATAAGGCTTTTCCGACAACAACTTGATCATTTCGTCAAAATCCTCAGCCTGGGTAACCCGTGCAAGCGGCAGTGCCTCTTTTACTACGATTGATGTACCCAGCCTAACGATTCCATGATCATCTGCTATCAATATCTCTGTCATTTGTCAAATGTTTATCATAGATGCCATCTATTAAGGCATTTGGTTATTTCATAAGTCAGCTACGCAACAGTGCAAATATAAGTTAAAATATAATTGCAATCGTGTTTTTGGATTAAAATTAATCTGATTATCCGTTTACGCACCTGTTATATTTGCAATGACCAGTC
>NZ_JAMXAY010000039.1 GCF_025460835.1 Parapedobacter soli
CTTAGTTTATGAAAAATCTGTCCAACGATTGGGGGGAATTATATTATCGAGCAAAAACAACCCGTCAACGAAGCAACAGATCGTTTAAGATAATTAACAATTGACCATTGACAATTAACAATTAACAATAGACAATTATCGAGTAAAAACAACCCGTCAACGAAGCAACAGATCGTTTAAGATAATTAACAAGTAACAATTGACAATTATCGAGTAAAAACAACCCGTCAACGAAGCAACAGATCGTTTAAGATAATTAACAAGTAACAATTGACAATTATCGAGTAAAAACAACCCGTCAACGAAGCAACAGATCGTTTAAGATAATTAACAAGTAACAATTGACAATTATCGAGTAAAAACAACCCGTCAACTAAGCGATAAATTGTTTAAGATAATTAACAATTAACAATTGACAATTAACAATTATTAATATATTTGCAACCCCGTAAGGGTGTGCCGCCCGGATGGCGAAATTGGTAAACGTTGCGGTCTCAGAAGCCGTTGGGAGCAGTCCCTTGAGAGTTCGAGTCTCTCTCCGGGCACACAAAAAAGTGCGAATCCTTGTCGGATTCGCACTTTTTTTATTTTAATCAATACCTTATCCCGCTACCTCCCGCCTAACTACCCGGATCGCTGTACTCCAATTTATAGTCGCCGATATGCTTCTCGCTGGCCGATATCCTCTTTTTATGGATAATGTAGTTGATCATACCCAGCACCAGAACGATGGCTGAGATGACAAAAAGAATGTACTCGTAAATAAGGCCCCCGGGCAAATCAAGGAGACGGTCGACGGAAATGCCTGCGACCGCAAAATACATGGAGGTCCGCAGAAACGATAAAAACGTAGACTGGTTGGCCAGTATGGTCCGCTGGAGGGCAAGCCGCTCACGAAGAATCAAATCCTTATTCATAATGCCAAAGATACGAATGTTCGGATTTCCGTATATAACCAGACTTCACTAACTTGCACCCGTAACACACGAAGACCATGAAATACAATGTACTTATGATTGCAGCCGCTTTAGCTACCGCAGAGGCCCAGGCCCAGGAGCCACTTACTCCCGAAATGCTCTGGCAACTGGGCAGGATATCCGCAGAAGCGGTCTCGCCCGATGGCAAGGAGGTAATCTATGGCGTTACCTACTACGACCTGGCCGAGAACAAATCAGAGAAGAACCTTTTCCGGATTCCGGTATCCGGAGGTGACGCCCAGCAGGTCACCACCGGCGAAGGCGGCGAAAGCGTAGTGCATATCGACGGCGCAAGTGGTGCCATCACCTACCTGTATAAGGGACAGCTGTGGCAGTTGACACCGGGCAATGCCGAGCCGAAGCAACTGACCGACCAGGCAACACCGCTGCAGAATGTGCGCCTCGCTCCCGACGGCAAACATATCCTGTTTACGCAGGCCGTACCCCTAAAAAAGGTGCGTAGTGCCGACCGCTACGATGACCTATCTAAATCTGATGCCTACGTGTATGACGCTTTGGATTACCGACATTGGGACACCTGGGCCGATGGCACGTACAACCACGTGTTTTATGCCACTTACAGCAATGGCGAAATCGGCATGCCGATAGACATCATGGCGGGCGAGCCCTACCACACACCCCAGCAGCCCTTTGGCGGCAGGGAAGATGCCATCTGGAGCCCCGATGGCAAAAGTATCCTCTACGTGAGCAAAAAAAGTGTCGGCACGGCATACGCCCAAAGCACCAATACCGACATATACCGGTATGAGCTGGCTACCGCCAAAACCACCAACCTCACCGCCGGGATGATGGGCTACGACCAGTCGCCCACCTACAGTCCCGACGGGCAACGGCTCGCCTGGCTGAGCATGGCCGAAGACGGGTACGAATCGGATAAAAACGATATCGTCGTTTTCGACAAACGTACTACAAAGCGGCACAACCTGACCAGCCATTGGGACGGCACCGTCAATTCGTACCGCTGGGCCAACGACGGGCGCACCATCTGGTTTACCGCAGCGGTGAAAGGCACCATACAATTATTCGAAATCCGGCTGGCGGACAACCTGGCAGACGTAGGAGCGGCCAACATCCGGCAAATAAGCAAGGGGCAGCATGATATTACCGGTATCGTGGGGCAAGCGGGCAACCACTTGGTGGTATCGCTTACCGATATGAACCACGCCGCCGAGCTGTACCGCTTCGACCTCGCCACCAACAAACTTGCCAAAATCACGTCGGTAAACGACGGGCGCTATGCCGGTATTGCCAAAAGCAAAGTGGAAGCGCGTATCACCAAAGCGACCGACGGCAAGGAATTATTATCGTGGATCATCTATCCGCCGGATTTCGACCCAGCCAAGAAATACCCCACACTGCTTTATTGCCAAGGCGGACCGCAGGGAGCACTTTCGCAATTTTATTCCTACCGATGGAACTTCCAGCTGATTGCTGCACAAGGTTATATCGTCGTGGCACCAAACCGTAGGGGGATGCCGGGCTACGGTGTGGAATGGAACGAACAGATCAGCGGCGACTGGGGCGGGCAGGCGATCCGCGACTACCTATCGGCTATAGACGACATGGCCAAAGAACCCTACGTAGACACCGACAGGCTGGGTGCCGTAGGGGCCAGCTATGGTGGATATTCGGTATTCATGCTCGCCGGTATACACGGAAACCGCTTCAAAACATTTATCGCACACGATGGTTTATTTGATATGCGCAGTTGGTACGGCACCACAGAGGAACTCTTCTTTGCCAACAAGGACCTCGGCGGCCCGTATTGGGACAAGCGGAATGAAAAAGTATACACCGACTTCAACCCCATTACCCACGTGACCCGCTGGAACACACCGATATTGATTGTTCAAGGGGGAAAAGACTACCGCGTGGGTATTGAACAGGGGTTGGAAGCGTTCCAAGCCGCCCAGCTACGCGGAATAAAGAGCAGGTTGCTGTACCTGCCCGATGAAAACCATTGGGTGCTGAGCCCACAGAATGCCATTGTGTGGCAACGTGAGTTCTTCCGCTGGCTGGAAGAAACACTGTGAGGGTAGGTAGACGATTGGTACATTTTATGCTTATTAATAAAAAATATATAAGTACCATGGAAATAAGAAAAACAATAAAGATTGCCGGCTCGGCGATGCTGGTCGTCGCCACCATTGCTGCCTGCCAAACAACGAAGACAGCCAGCAACGAAAGTGCAGATACTGCACACAACAGCAGAAACTCGGTGGACTGGGCCGGTACATACCAAGGTACCCTACCCTGTGCCGATTGTCCGGGAATCCGGTATGCCATCACGCTGAATGAAGACAACACCTATTCGCTGAAAACCCGCTACCTCGAAAAAGGCGACTCCACATTTACGGAGTCGGGCACATTCGCATGGGATGACAATGGGGGGAAAATCACGCTGGCCGACCGTGGCGAAAAGTTCCAAGTGGGCGAAAACCAGCTGTTCCACCTCGACATGGAGGGCAACCGCATTACGGGCAACCTAGCCGATCATTACATTCTGAAGAAGGTTGCCAACCTGATTACCGACCGGTACTGGAAACTGATTGAGGTCAACGGCCAAGCCGTAGCCGATGGGTCTACCCAGAAAGAACCCTATATCCAGCTAAACAGTGATGACAGCCGGTTGCAGGCTACTGGCGGGTGTAACGGTTTGGGCGGTACGTACGAACTGAAAGAACCGAACCGCATATCATTTTCGCAGCTGATGGGCACATTGATGGCTTGTGAAAATATGGAGGTTGAAAACGGCTTGAAGCGAGCGTTGGAGTCGGCCGACAGCTACCATGTACAGGGTGACACCCTACAGCTCTTCCGTGCGCGGATGGCCCCGCTGGCCAAGTTCGTCGCCAGGGACTAGCAAAAAAGGACATAAAAAAAGAGGCGTTTCAGCGCCTCTTTTTTTATGATTGGATTGATATTATTTCAGTTCGAGGAATTTATTGTATTCGATTTCCTTCTCCTCCAATTTCACCACACCTTTCAGGTAGTCAAACACCTTCAATGCCTTCATCTCGTCAAACAACCGGTTGGCTTGTTCCTTATCACCAAGTAGCTGCACGGCATATTGCGTCAGCTGTTGGTCGTCGACCTCCTGGCTGGTACCATACATTTTCAGCTGTGCTGCAATCCGCTCTTTTGCCAATGCGAGCACTTCTTCGTACTTCACCTCCAGTCCGTTTTTGGTGATGATACGGTTTTCGATCAATGTCCATTTCAGGTTCTTCAGGAAATCGGCAAACCCTTCTTCCAGCTCATCTTCCTTGATTTCCGGATTGGTAGCCTTCAGCCACCGTTTGAGGAATGCTTCCGGGAAATCGGCCTTGACAGCGTCGAGGCCACTCAGGTAAAGGTCGTTCTGCAGCTTTTGGGTGGCATTTTGCACCAACATTCCTTCCACTTCTTCCCGTACCTTCTCCTTGAATTCGGTTTCGTTTGTTACCACTCCTTCACCGAACACCTTGGTGTAAAAATCGTCGTTCAATTCCGCTTCTTCGAGCCGGTTCACATTTTTCACCGTCAACTTGAATTGGCTATCCGCCAATGCTTCCACCTCATCTTCGTTGATCCCCAAGATACGGGCAATATCGGCTGCCGAAGCAAATGCCTTCTTCACATCTATGGTTACCGAATCGTCCTTTTTAAGGCCGACGAGTGCTTTCTTGATTTTCTTGTCGTCTACCAAATCGGTACGTACCGAGGCGGTATTCACAATACCCTCTTCCAGCTCATTCCCCTCGGCGTCCAGCTGTTTCAATTCGCTATATAGCACGTCGCCGTCTTCAGAAACTTCCGGATTGGTCATTTTACCATAGCTTCGGCGCAGGTTCTTGATGCGCGACTCGAGTGTTTCTTCGTCGGCTTTGATTACGTAACTTGTGAATTTAGACTTCTCTGTAAAGGGCACCTCAAACTGGGGGGCCAGTCCCACTTCGTAAGCAAATGAAAAGGTATCGTTGAAATCCCAATTATAATCGGTATCGTCGTCTTCCTTCGGCAGAGGCTGCCCGAGTATCTCCAGTTTGTTGTCGCCGATAAAAGTGTTGATTTTATCGCTTATGAGCCGGTTTACCTCATCGACCAGAATCGCCTTGCCGTAGGTGCGGCGGATGTGCGATGCGGGTACCATCCCAGGCCGGAAACCCGGCAATTTGGCTTTCTTAGCCTGTTCTTTGATTGCTTTATCTACTTGTGGGTTGTAGTCATCGGGCGTAAGTTCAACCGTGATGACCGCATTGGTTTCGTCGATGTTTTCTTGTGAAATATTCATACTCAATTTTAAGCGTTTATCGCATTTACATAAAAAATCCTCCCGATTTCACGGGAGGATCCCGGTATTTCGGAAGGATTCAAGTGCGGAAGAAGGGACTCGAACCCCCACGCCTTGCGGCGCCAGATCCTAAGTCTGGTGCGGCTACCAATTACGCCACTTCCGCATAGGATTGTCATTTGGACTGCAAAGATAAGGGTTATTCCATAAAACGACAATAACTTTTTGCTTTTTTGAACGACTTATCACTTATCCCTACGTCCGAATACCGAAAAGTGCACATACCGTCCGGGCTGTGCTTTCATATCGGCTATCAATTCTTCCAGGTTCTTGGAAGCCTGGTTGAGGTTATCGTACAGCTGTTCATCATTGAGCAGCAGGCCAATGGAACCCTGCCCCTGGTTTATGCGGTCCGTTATCGACTGGAAGTCGGCCATTGCCTTATTCGCGCTGACGATGGTCTGTGCGAAATCAGCTTTAGCCACCTGGTCTGTAATGCTATCCAGATTGGCGAGTACATTACCGATTCGCTCATTGTTGTCTTTGAGGTTGTTGGTAATCGACTCCACATTACCCACGATATGGCTGATGCGGTTACGCTCGGATACCACCAGGCCATCCAGCTGACGGGTGATGCCCTCCAGGTTCTGAAGTGAATTGGCAATACTGTTGATGCTGCGGTTGAAATCGCGCTGGAAATCCTTGTTGATTGTATTGTTGATGGAGTTCAGCACCGAGTCGAGCACGGCAGCGATGTCCTGTGCTTTTTTCTGTATCGGTTCTACCTGCTCCATGATGTTTTTCTGTATACCGGCGGGTAGCTCATCGCCTTCCCTTGCATACTCAGTGCTATTGCCCAGCTCAAAGACAATGGCTTTGCCACCGAGCAAATCCGTACTAGACAGGAGTGCCACGGTATTAGCCGGCACCGCATAGTCGCGCTTTACCTTAAATTCGGTGCGGATACGGCCGTCCTGTTGCAGTTCCATCTTCGAAACACGGCCTATCTGGTAGCCATTCACCAGAATCGGCTTCGACTCCGTTAGGCCATCCACGCGATCATAAATGGTGTAGAGGGTGATTTCGCGGGTGAACACATCATTCCCGCGCAAAAAACTGTATCCTAGAATCAATATTGCAATGGCTACAACGGCCAATATCCCTACTTTGGTTTCGTTTGCTATTTTCAAGGGCTCCTTTCGTTTTAGTATGTTAAGTACATTATCCGCTAAGCTATAAAAAGCCAGCCAATAGTACAAAACAACTTTGATGCCGATATTGTTTACCGGCTGGTTTATCAGCGTTCCATATGCCGCTTGTATTCCCGGATTGCTTCCACCAGGTTTTTCACGATTTCTGCCTGCCCGCGCTCTGATTTCATATAAGTCTCTTCATTCGGGTTGCTGATAAATCCGATTTCGGTCAGCACCGCCGGCATACTTGCCCGGGCCAGCACCGCCAAGCTCAGTTCCTGTACACCGCGGTCTTCCCTGCCCGATTTCACATACTGTTCTTGAATCAGCGTTGCCAGCCGGATGCTCTGCTCGCGGAACTGGTTTTTCATGAGCGACAGGATAATGAAGCTTGCCGGGTCGTTCGGATTGAAACCACCATAGTTCTCTTCGTAATTCTCTTCCAGCAGGATGTCTTTGTTCTCGCGCTCGGCCTTCTCGCGCAGGCTCGGCTCCTGCTCATCCAACCGCCCGAAAAGCGACACAAAAGTTTCCGTGCCACGTACGGTTTTGTCCTGCACCCGTGTATAGTAGTATTTCCCCTTGCTGTTCCTGCGCCGCACCCTCCGCTCGGGCGCAGCATTCAAATGCACCGAGATAAACAAGTCTGCACGGCTCTCATTTGCAAATTCGATGCGTTTATACAACTCTACATTCACATCGGTGGTACGGGTGTACAGTACCTTGACTCCCGGCAGCTCTTGCTCGATAGCTTTGCCCAACTTCAACACCACCTGAAGAGCAATATCTTTTTCTAAGGAAGTGGCACCACGGGCCCCCGGTATGGGACCGCCATGGCCAGCGTCGAGTACGATCGTACGGACCGTGTAAACAGAATCTCGATGCTCGCTCGCAACTAGTATGACAGGAAGTGTAACTAACGAAAGGAAAAAGAAAAAAGGTATGAGGTAACGTTTTGTCATATCTGAAAACACCGAAGTCCTAACTATTTTAATTAATTTTGTACGCAATTGTGATTTATTGCAAAAATAATATTCGTTGTCAAATTTGAGGTCTGTTGCTGCTTTTTTTTCCTTCATACCACTATTCTTAACGGTATTTTCGGCCAATTCGATATACAGCCAGGAAATTTCGGAGCGGGATAGCACACAAACCAAGTCGCCCACGAGAGTGACTGACACGCTCGCGACAGACTCTCTGGCAAGGGATTCACTGGCTACAGACTCATTGGCAAGGGATACGCTGACGGCCGATACTGCGCGGCAGGATTCGGGCGATGGCCTGAAAGCCGTTGTTACCATCGTAGCCCAAGATTCTCAATTCACCGACATCCGGAATAACGTCATCCACCTCTATAAAGAGGCCAAAATCAAATACGAGGGGTTCGAACTGGCGGCCGACTATATCCGGATAGATAACAACACCCACGAAATCTTCGCCAGCGGAACGTACGACCATAACAACAAATATGTAGGCCGGCCGGTGGTGATCTTCCCCAACGAAACACCGAAGGCTGTCGATTCCCTGCGCTATAACTTTGATTCGGCCAATGGCATTACGTTCGGCATATTCACCGAGGTAGAAGGCGGCTTTATCCAGGCAAGCCGGGTACGGAAAAACCAGTATAACGAAATGTCGCTATACCACGGTATGTACAGCACTTGTAACCTTCCGGAGCCCCATACACACTTCGGCATCCAGATCAGCAAAGGCATCGTCACCGAAAACCAGATCATATCGGGCCCTGCATACCTCGTGATGGAAGGGGTGCCGCTGAAGTTCATCACCATACCGTTCGGCTTTTTCCCGAAACCGAATAAGCGGGCATCGGGATTCCTCTTTCCGTCGTTCGGCGAAGAGTTTAACCGTGGCTTTTACATGCGCGATATCGGGTGGTACCTTGCGTTTAATGATTATTGGGACAGCGAGATACGGGGCACCATGTATTCCAAAGGATCCTGGGAAACATCATTGAGCACGCGGTACCGTGTAAACTACAAATTCAATGGAGGCCTCAACTTCCGTTATGCCAATACCAAAAGTGGCGTGGAAGGAACACCCCAGTACCGATCGACCAGGGATTTCAACGTAACGTGGAACCACACGCAACTACAGGAAGCCAATCCGGGCACCACATTCAGCGCCAACGTGAACTTCGGTACCAGCTCTTATGCCCAGAATACCGCGGCGGGTGCATCGTACAATTACGATGAGATTACCCGGAATTCGATGAACTCAAGCATCAGCTACGGCAGGACATTCCTCGATGGGAAGGTAAACTTCACCAGCAGCCTCCGGCACTCGCAAGATATGGCTGCAAAAACGGTATCGCTCGACCTGCCCACGTTCTCACTCAGCGTGAGCTCATTCAACCCCTTCGATTCGAAAGACCGTATAGGCGAGCAGAAATGGTACCAACGCATTAATGTTAGTTATTCCCTTCGGGGCGATAATATCCTCAACGCGCAGGAAACGGGATTGTTCAGCAAGGAAACCCTCAGCCAATTCCAGCACGGTTTCCAACACAGTATCCCCGTGAGCCTCTCGCTCAACGTGCTGAAATACTTCCAGTTCAATTCGAGTGTGAGCTACAACGAAGGATGGCATTTCCAAACATACCGCCGGCACCTCGAAAACACACCTGCCGGGTTTGAAGAGCTTCGCGATACGGTGAATGGATTTACGCGGTCTTATGACTATTCGGTCTCGTCGGGCTTGTCGACCAAAATTTATGGTATGTACCCAAAAATCGGGAATATACAGGCCATGCGGCATGTGATCACCCCGTCGTTTAACCTCAATTACCGCCCTGATTTTTCCGATCCGAAATTTGGTTTCTACCGCAAATTCATAAATGCTCGCGGAGAAGAAATGCTGTACTCCATTTTCCAGGGCAGCCGCTACGGGTCGCCGGGGGCTGGCCGCTCCATGGGCATCGGGTTCTCCATAGACAACAACCTGGAAGCAAAAATCCTGAGCAAAAAAGACACCACCGATGGTGGGGTGAAGAAGGTGCCGATTCTCCAGGGGCTCACGTTCAGCGGCAACTACAACTTCGTGGCCGACTCCTTCAAGCTGTCCAACATCAATTTCTCGGGCCGGACGGCGCTGTTCGACCAGAAAATAAACCTCAACTTCAACGGCACGTTCGATCCCTACACCTTTGACAGCCAGGCCGGCCGCCGTGTGAACCGGTATATGATCAAAGATGGCAAACTAGCCCGGTTGACCAACTTCGGGCTTTCGTTCGATTACAGCTTCAACCCCGACGCCAACAAAAGCCGCCAGGCAGGCCTCGACTCACTCGATGCCCAGAAGTCGAGCATGACACCCGAGCAGCAACAACAACTGGCAAGTATCAGTTCAGACCCCAACGCTTTTGTCGACTTCAACATACCATGGAACCTTGCTGGCTCGTTCAGCTTCCAATATGCCAACCAGGGAATCCAAAAACGGATTACCGCCACCCTAAACCTCCACGGCGACTTTAGCCTCACGCCCAAGTGGAAAGTACAATTCAACTCAGGGTATGATTTCAAACAAAAAGAAATATCCATGACCCGTTTCAGCATCTATCGCGACCTGCATTGCTGGGACATGTCATTCGGTTGGGTGCCTTTCGGCCGCTACCAAAGTTACAATGTAACCATCAGGGCCAAAGCATCTATTCTACAAGATTTAAAATTGACCAAACGAAACGACTCCTTCGGGGGTTTCTAATCATATGCAAGCAGAAATCATCACCATCGGCGACGAAATACTCATCGGGCAGATCATTGATACCAACTCTGCATGGATGGCACAACAGTTGAATGCCATCGGCATCCATGTGAAGCAGGTGAGCTCGGTGGCCGACCATCCGGCTGATATCATCGTGGCCCTTACCTTGGCCTCGGGCCGGGCCGAGCTGGTTTTCATTACCGGCGGTCTGGGCCCCACTAAAGACGATGTGACCAAACAAACGCTGGCGGTATATTTCGGCTGCGGCCTCCGCCGAGACCCGGATGTGCTTGCTCACGTGGAATCCATCTTCAGCCGGAATGGCCGGCCGATGCTCGAAATGAACCGCCGGCAGGCCGATGTGCTGGATAAGAGCGAGGTCCTTTTCAACGAGATGGGTACTGCCCCCGGTATGTGGATAACACACAAGGGAAAACCCTACATCATCATGCCGGGCGTACCGTTTGAGATGGAACACGTCATGCATGAACGGGTATTGCCGCGGCTCCGCAACTTGGAAGGACGCCAGGCACTCTGGCACCATACGCTGCTTACTGCCGGCATCGGCGAGTCGTTCCTCGCCGAAAAGATTGCCGATATCGAGGACGCACTACCACCGCATATCCACTTGGCGTATTTACCCAAACCCGGCCTGGTCCGCCTCCGGCTCACGGCTACAGGCGAAAACCTGGCTTCATTGAAAGACGAAACCCAAGCAATCGCCGACCAGTTTAAGGAGCGCTTGGGCGACCACTTTCTGGCCGACGAGGATACCAAACTGGAAGTATTGATCCGCGATTTCATGCAGCAGCGGGGACTTTTGCTGGCAACGGCCGAAAGCTGTACCGGAGGCAACATTGCCCGGCTGATTACGGCACTGCCGGGCAGCAGCGCCATGTTTGAAGGTGGCGCAGTAACTTATTCCAATGCCGTAAAACAGTCACTGCTTGGCGTGAAAGCTGAAACGCTCGACACGCACGGCGCGGTAAGCGAACAGACGGTGCGCGAAATGGCGCTGGGTGCGCAAGCTTGTTTCCATGTAGATTATGCGATTGCCGTGAGTGGCATCGCCGGGCCTGACGGTGGTACGCCGGAAAAGCCCGTGGGGTTGGTATGGATTGCCGTAGCAGGCAAAACAGGGGTAGTTGCACATCAGTTCGTTTTCGGCCACGACCGGGCAATAAATATCCAACGGTCGTCTGTCGAAGCCCTGTTTATGTTATGGCGGTTGTTGAATCGGGAAAGCAACCGCTTTTAATTTTAGTCAATTATTTATGTAACTTGGGCCGGTTTCAAACGGCAACTACGAAAAGATTGTTATGGCAACATACAACTTACAACTGCCCAGAATGGGGGAAAGCGTATCGGAAGCAACGATAGTGAAATGGTTGAAACAACCGGGAGACTATATAGAGGAAGACGATCCGATATTAGAAGTAGCTACAGACAAAGTAGATTCCGATGTACCCTCACCGGTTTCGGGCACACTCAAGGAACAGTTTTTCGCTGAGAACTCCATAGCCCAGGTGGGTGACATCATCGCGACCATCGAAGTGGAAGGCGACGAACCCGCAGCTACCGAGGGAACCGAAGGTGCGGCAGTCGACGACACCGAAGCACAGGCAATCCCCGGGATCGACCAATTAGAAGCCAGCACGGCTCCATCGGCGTCGATCTCCAAAGAACCTACAGGACGGTTTTATTCGCCTTTGGTTAAAAATATCGCAGCCGAAGAAGGCATTACCCCTGAAGAACTAGACAGCATCGCCGGGACAGGTAATGAGGGGCGGGTAACCAAACAGGATATTTTAGACTACCTGGCACGGAAAAGCGTCGAGGAGAAACCGACTCCCGACGGAACCGCCGAGAAACCCATGGAACCGGATGCTATCGAAGCCGACACCACGGAAGTCGACATCATGCAACTTAGACCCCAACACGGGAGCAACGACCACAAACCATCGGTGGTACCGGTTACCATACCCATCTCCCCGCAAGATGAAATCATCGAGATGGACCGCATGCGTAGGCTAATTGCCGATCACATGGTCAAAAGCGTACAGACGTCGCCCCATGTGTGTTCTTTCGTAGAAGCCGACGTAACCAACTTGGTCAACTGGCGGAATAAAATCAAAGGTGCTTACGAAAAGCGCGAGGGCGAGAAAATCACGCTCACCCCGATATTCATCGAGGCGGTAAGCAAAGCGCTACGCGACTTCCCGATGGTCAATATCTCCGTCAACGGAACACAAATCATCAAAAAACGCCAAATTAATATCGGCATGGCGGCAGCCCTCCCATCGGGCAACCTTATTGTGCCGGTAATCAAGAATGCCGACCAACTGAGTTTGGTGGGCCTCAGCAAGGCGGTAAACGACCTGGCAAACCGCGCACGCAACAATAAGCTGCGCCCCGATGATACCCAAGGAGGCACGTTCACCCTTACCAACATCGGAGCTTTCGGCAACATCATGGGTACACCCATCATCAATCAGCCACAGGTAGCTATATTGGCTGTGGGCACTATCACCAAAAAGCCGGCAGTCATCGAGACAGCGCACGGCGACATGATCGGCATCCGGCACATGATGTACCTTTCTCTGTCATACGACCACCGCGTGGTCGACGGGGCTTTGGGCGGCCGGTTTGTTAAACGCGTGGCCGACTACCTGGAAAACTGGGATATGAACAGGGAGGTCTAACGTTTCACCACTACCCTACGGTACCTCACATACAGCAAGGCCGACGATGTGAGCAGGCCCAACGTGAGCCCGCACCAGATACCCAGTACGCCGAATCCAAGTGTGATGCCCAGTAGATATGACGCCGGCAAACCGATAACCCAATAGGCAACAAAGGTGATTGCCGTGGGGATGTTCACGTCGCCTACACCCCGGAGGATCCCCAACCCAACCACTTGCGTGCCATCAAACAGCTGGAACAGCCCTGCAATGAAAAGCAGCTGCGCAGCAATGCCGATCACTGCGGTGTCTTTCGTGAAAATCCACGGCAGATATTGGTTCAGCAGTGCAAACAATAGCGCGCTTATCCCCATGAGAAGCAACACAATGTGGTAACTGGAAATAGCAAAACGCCGCAAGCGGAAAAAATTCCCCCGGCCGTAGTTGTTGCCCACTTTGATGGTTGCCGCCGCGGCGATGCCGCTGGCCATCATATACGCCATCGCGGCGAGTGTGATAGCAACTTGATGGGCCGCCTGCTCATTGGCGCCGATAGTACCCGTCAGCACCGCCGCCGCCGCAAATGCCCCAACTTCAAACACATATTGCATGGCCACGGGTGTACCTATCTTCATGATCGAACCGCACCGCCGTAGGTCGACATCAAATAACTTGAACCGCGTTAAATATGCTTTAAAGTTGACCGACCGGAACACATAGATACCGATCACGGCAGCCATCAGGCAGCGGTCTATCAAGGTGGCGTACCCTACCCCGCTTACCCCCATCGGTTGCAGGCCAAACATACCGCGCACAAAAATAATAGCCAATACGATATTGATGAGGTTACCCCATATCGTGATACGCATTGCTTGTTTCGTAAACCCCAGTCCTTCGGCGAACTGCTTGAACGCACTGAATATCATCAGCGGAACGATAGACAAGCTCATGATCAGCAGGTAAGGCTTCGCCTCGCGGACCACCGCCGGGTCTTGGTCGAGGTGATCGATGGCGGCCATCGAACCGAAATACACCAGGCAGAACAACCCTATTCCGGTAAATAGATTGATCCATAGGCTATTGGATAGTAGCACCCCGCATTCCGCATAGTTCTTACGTCCGTTTTCCTGTGCAATCAATGGGGTGAGCCCATAAGCAATACCCAGGCCGATAACCATCACAATCATAAATATGCTATGTACCAACGACACGGCAGCAAGAGGTATCGTACCGGCAAAATGGCCCACCACAATGCTATCGGCCACTTGCACCAACATGTGGCCTAACTGTGAAATCATCACCGGCCCCGCCAATACCAACGTGCTGGTATAGTAGGGTTTGTATCGTTTCAATTGCCAGCGCATATTGTCTTCGCCCCCATTTTTCGAAGCGCCAAAGGTACGATATTGTGGCGAATATCTTTTTTTGCTAAGTTTGCTAGATGCGCAAATTCCATTTACTGCCACTGCTGCTTGCCCTATTCGTAACCGCACCGGCAATTGCCCAGCACATCCCCTCACCTAAGGAACATTTCGGCTTCGCGATCGGCGAAGACTACAAATTGGCTAATTATACGCAGTCGGAAGCCTATTTTAAGAAAGTAGCCGCAGCCTCAGACCGGGTAAAAATTGAAATGGCGGGGACGACTTCGGAAGGCCGCAATCAATACCTGATCATCATTTCCTCGCCCAGCAACCTATCGAAGCTTGACACCTATAAAGAAATATCCCGGAAGCTCGCCCATGCGGAGCTTGCTGCCGATGTGGCAAAGGAACTGGTACGGCAAGGCAAACCTGTGATATGGATTGACGGCGGATTGCATGCTACCGAAACGGTAGCCACCCATCAACTGATGGAAACGTGCTACCAACTGGCCAGCCGAAACGACCCTGAAAACCTCCGTATACTCGAAGACGCGATCATACTTCTTTTCCATTGCAACCCGGACGGCCAGGAGCTGGTTTCCAACTGGTATATGCAGCAGCCCGACACGCTGAAGCGCAATAAACGTATCCCCACGCTGTACCACAAATATGTAGGGCACGATAATAACCGCGACTTCTATATGAATAACTTACTGGAGACCGCCACGATGTCGCGACTGCAATACATCGAGTGGATGCCTCAGATTATATACAACCACCACCAATCGGGCCCTCCGGGGAGCATCGTCGCCGGCCCCCCATACCGCGATCCATTCAATTACGTCATCGACCCGATGCTCATCACCGGTATAGACGGGGTGGCCGCGGCAATGATCAACAGGCTCAACGCCGAGGATAAGCCCGGTTATACCCGGCTCAGTGGGTCCGTGTTCTCCACGTGGTGGAACGGCGGATTGCGCACCACGCCCTACTACCACAACAGCATCGGTATACTTACCGAAATCGTGGGCGACCCCACACCGATGGAAATCCCATTGGTTCCCGAACGGCTGATACCGAACAACGCTACGCCATACCCCGCTGCCCCGGGCCCCTGGCACTTCGCCGAGGCAATAGCCTATTCCGTATCGCTCAACTACGCCATATTGGACTATGCCAGCCGCTATGGCGACGAATTGCTGTATAATAGGTATAAAATGGGGCGCAACTCCATTGAGCGTGGCAATGCCGACCACTGGACAGCCAAACCCAGCATGGTTAATAAAATCGATGGCGATTACAAAACCGTATTTGAAGACCCGGCCCTACGCGATCCACGCGGATTCATCATTCCGGCCGACCAACCCGACTTTCCGCGGGCCATACAATTCATCAACGCCCTGATCAAATCGGGTATCCAAATCCATCAAGCCACAGCCGATTTCACCATTGGCAGCACATCCTACCCAAAAGGGTCGTATGTAGTAAAAACCAGCCAAGCGTTCCGGCCCCATGTATTGAATATGTTCGAACCGCAAGACCATCCCAACGACTTCCAATATCCTGGTGGACCGCCGGTAAGGCCCTATGATGCGGCGGGGTGGACGTTAGCCTATCAATTCGGTATATCGTTCGACCGGATACTGGATGGATTTGACGGGCCGTTCCGTCCCATCCCCTACGGGCTGCTGCAAATACCTGTGTCTGCAACCGTCCCCGCTGCTGAGGGGGGCTACCTGCTGGATGCCCGGGTAAACAACTCGTTCATCGCGGTCAATAAACTGCTCGCAGCCGGCAAGCCCGTATCCCGGATAAACAGGCCGGAATCCGGCCTTCCCGCCGGCTCTTTTTTTGTCGGTGCGGCACACCGTATGGACCTTCAGGCCGCCATCGATTCGTTGGGTGTCGCTCCGGTGGCGGTAGCGACCAAGCCTACCGGCATCACCGATATCAAACCGCGACACATTGCCCTGTTTGACTATTACGGCGGGTCCATGCCTTCCGGATGGGTGCGGTGGCTGCTTGAACAATACCGCTTCGACGATTTCACCGTGGTGTATCCCGAGGAAATCGACCAAGGGGGGCTTATCGAAAAATACGACATCATCCTCTTCATCGGCGGCGGCATACCCCCAGCTGACAACAGGGGTACTAAGGGGCGCCAGCCGTCCAATAAAGCCGATATTCCCCCGGCCTACCACCACATGCTTGGGAGCATCACCGCTGGCAAATCCATTCCGCAGCTGCGGAAATTCGCCGAAGCGGGCGGCACATTGTTCGCTGTGGGAAGCAGCACGGCCCTAGCCTATCATTTGGGGCTTCCCGTGAAAAACGCCCTGGTCGCTCCCGATTCCAGTGGCAACGAGCAATCCCTCAGCAGCACGCAATTCTACGCGCCGGCGAGTGTCCACCGGGTAATGGCTGATACAACCGACCCCGCCGGATGGGGTATGCCCGCAGCTGTCGACATCATGTCGAGCAACAGCCCGGTATTCAAGATCACCGATGACGGCGCTACCATTAAGAAACTCGCCTGGTACGACGGGGAGAACCCGCTCCGCAGTGGGTGGATATGGGGGGCCGGCTACCTCAAAAACGGTGTTGTCGCTTTCCACGCACCTATCGGCAAGGGCCAGTTGTATGCCTTTGGGCCAGAAATCACATTCCGCGCCCAACCACATGGCACGTTTAAATGGCTATTTAACCAATTATATGCGGAAAAATAGTGTGACCCATGGATATAAAAAAATTAACCCCTACCTTAGCAGGTGGAAAATTGAGTTATTGTTATGTTGAGTACTGTAATTGCATTCTTGAATATTGGGACGAGTGAGATGATGCTCATCGTGTTCGTGGCCCTGTTGCTCTTCGGTGGCAAAAAGCTCCCGGAGTTGGCAAGGGGACTGGGCCGAGGCATACGTGAATTTAAAGATGCGTCTGAAACCATAAAACGCGACATCAGCGACCAGATCAATAATTTCGAAAAGGACTTGGAAGTGAAAGACGTGATTGTTGAGGATGAGCCGAAAAAACTGAATGAAAATAACCCGGCGGCACCGGCCGGCACCTATGAACATAACCCCAACCCCAGCCATGAACCCGATTACTATGGCAGTGAGGGTCCTTACTATCACAACGATAACCACACCGATGGCGATGCTGGAAGCAATACCGGCCACGGCGATAGCGACACCGCTGCTACGCCGGAAACCCCGCAGCAACCGGTCAGTGACGAAAAGAACTCCTAAGGGAATATGAACCACCACATCCGTATTGGCCAGGAGCTCGCCGTGCCTGCGCGGCAAGTAAGTGCGGCCATCACCCTCCTCAGCGAGGGGGGTACCATCCCATTTATCGCCCGTTACCGCAAGGAGATGACGGGCAGCTTGGACGAAGTGCAACTCACCCAAATCCGCGACCGGCTCCACCAGTTGGTCGAACTGGATAAACGGCGTGAGGCTATCCGAAAATCACTTACCGAACAGGGGAAGCTCACTGCCGATCTGGAAGGGAAGATACAGGCGGCCGAAACGATGGCTACGCTGGAAGACATCTACCTGCCCCACCGCCCCAAACGGAAGACACGGGCTAGCGTGGCACGCGACCGGGGGCTGGAACCGCTAGCCCAACAGGTACTGATGCAAGACGGCACCGATATCCGCGAGGCCGCCAAAGCATACGTCGCTCCCGACAAAAGCATCAACGATATCGAAGATGCGTTGGCCGGAGCACGCGATATCATTGCTGAAACCATTGCCGAGGATGCCGAAATCCGCGCGAAGGTACGGCAGGTATTCCTCGAAAAAGGGGTGTTTTCGGCTAAGGTCGTCCCCGGCAAAGAAGAGGAGGCCTTAAAATATAAAGATTACCATGAATGGACCGAACCGCTGAAGACGGCTCCCTCCCACCGCATACTGGCCATGCGCCGCGGCGAAAAAGAAGAACTGCTCTACCTCGATATTGAGGTGCCTGAAAGCGATGTGTTGCCCTTATTAGACGATGCCTATGTAAAGGGTGCCGGCGAGGCAAGCGCGCAGGTGCGCATCGCGATGATTGATGGGTATAAGCGACTGCTGAAACCGGCTATGGAAACCGAAGTTCGGATGCTTACCCGGCAGCGTGCCGACGACGAAGCCATCCGCGTGTTTGCCGGGAATGTGAAACAGCTATTGCTCGCGGCTCCCTTGGGGCAGAAACGCATCATGGCCATCGACCCGGGGTTCCGCACCGGTTGCAAGACCGTATGTCTCGACGAGCAGGGCACCCTACTTGAAAACACGACGTTGTTCATCCATACCGGCGCTGGCGGTGCCGAACAGGCCGCCCAAACCGTCCGCAGCCTGATTGAAAAATACCAGCTGCAGGCCATAGCCATCGGCAATGGAACAGCGGGGCGCGAAACGGAAACCTTTATCCGCAAATTGGCCATCCCCGGCGTGGCGGTGGTCATGGTCAACGAAAGCGGCGCATCCATATACTCGGCTTCCGAAACCGCCCGGGCGGAATTCCCCAACCACGATGTTACCGTGCGGGGGGCCGTGTCCATCGGCCGGCGGCTTATGGACCCACTGGCCGAGCTTGTAAAAATCGACCCGAAATCGATTGGCGTAGGTCAATACCAACACGATGTGGATCAATCCAAGCTTCAGAACGCACTGGACGACACTGTGGTTAGCTGCGTGAATGCCGTAGGGGTCGAACTCAATACAGCCTCCCGTGAAATCCTATCCTATATCTCCGGTCTCGGCCCGTCGCTAGCCCAGCAGATTATCAATTTCCGGCAAAAGCACGGTGCCTTCCGCAACCGCGAATCGTTGAAACAAGTACCGCGGTTGGGTGAAAAAGCGTTCGAACAGGCGGCAGGCTTTTTGCGGATACGGAATGCCCAAAACCCACTGGATGCTAGTGCTGTGCACCCCGAACGCTACGCACTGGTGGAACAGATGGCAGCCGACCTGGGTTGCGAAGTGGCCGACCTGCTCCGGGAGGAGCGGCTCCGCAAGCAAATCATACTCAAGAACTACGTCAGTGAAGACGTGGGGATGCCTACGCTGCAAGACATCATGGCCGAGCTAGCTAAACCCGGCCGCGATCCACGGGAGCAGTTCGAGCCTTTTTCATTCACCGAGGGTGTAAACTCCATCACAGACCTACGTGTTGGCATGCGGCTGCCGGGCATTGTGACCAACATCACCAACTTCGGTGCCTTTGTAGATATCGGCGTGCACCAAGACGGACTGGTACACCTCAGCCAACTCGCCAACCGGTTTGTGAAAGACCCCAACGAGTTGGTAAAGGTTCAGCAAAAGGTGATGGTAACGGTCACGGAAGTAGATGAAAAGCGTAACCGCATCAGTCTCTCCATGAAAACCGACGAGAAACCGGCTCCGAAAAAGCAGGGCGGAAAGCCCAACAACAATAAGCAGAAGCCACGTAGGCCTACCAAGGCGCGGCAAGCGGAAAACGACATGGCCAGCAAGTTAGCCGCCTTGAAGAGTAAGTTTGGGTCTTAGCCGAACAAATCGCTGGACAGGTACCGGTCGCCGCGGTCGCACGCAATGAACACAATCACGCCCGAGTCCAGCTCTGCGGCCAGCCGCGCAGCACAGGCCATGGCGCCGCCGCTGCTCATGCCTACAAATAGCCCTTCCTCGCGTGCCAGTTGCCGTGCCATTGCTGTCGCATCGGCCTGCGATACATCCATCACCCGATCTACCCGCTTCGGGTCGTATATTTTGGGTAGGTACTCCGTGGGCCACCGTCGGATGCCGGGAATGGACGACCCCTCGGTGGGTTGGCAACCGACGATCTGCACGTTGGGGTTTTGCTCCTTCAAAAACATCGAAGTACCCATGATGCTGCCCGTTGTTCCCATGGCACTCACGAAATGGGTGATTTTACCGGCCGTATCGCTCCATATTTCCGGTCCGGTTGTGCGGTAGTGGGACAGGTAATTGTCGGGGTTGGCAAATTGGTTGAATACGTAATGATCGGGTCTGGCACCTTTCTCCTCCGCATAATCCCGGCACGCCTCGATGGAGTCCAGTAAGGTGACACGTGCGCCGAATGCCTCCATTGTCAGTGTCCGCTCCCTCGTGGAGCTCGATGGCATCACCAATTCAATCGACAATCCGAACACACGCGCCATCATCGCCAGTGCGATGCCTGTGTTGCCACTGGTGGCCTCAATCAATTTGGTATCCGGGCCGATGTCACCGCGCTCCATCGCACTACGGATCATGTTGAGCGCTGCGCGGTCTTTCACACTGCCTCCGGGGTTATTACCCTCCAATTTGACATAGAGTGCTACATTGGGATTAGGATTTAGTTTTTCAATACTTACCAGCGGGGTGTTGCCCACGCAATCAATCAACCTATTCATTACTCAATGTGCTGTTTTTGAATCCACAATCTTTACGGTGGGCTGGTGGTATACCGTGGTATATGGCGGTATGCTGGATGTCAGCCACACGTTGCCACCGACCACACTGTCATGGCCGATTACCGTATCGCCACCCAATATCGTTGCTCCGGCGTATATCACCACACGGTCTTCGATGGTGGGATGGCGGCGGGTGTTGGCCAGGAATTTCTCCACGCTCATGGCTCCGAGGGTCACACCTTGGTACACTTTCACCTGATTGCCTATGATGGTAGTCTCGCCGATCACCACACCTGTTCCGTGGTCTATACAAAAAAATTCGCCTATGGTGGCCCCTGGGTGGATATCGATGCCCGTCTGCGAATGTGCATATTCGGTGAGGATTCGCGGTATCAATGGTACTTCGAGCGTTATTAGCTCATGTGCCAAGCGGTATAGGGCAATGGCCAGGAAACCGGGGTAAGTTCGGATCACCTCAAACGTATTGGTAGCCGCGGGGTCGCCCTCGAAAATCGCAGCTGCATCCGTATGCATTATGCGGTGCAGTTCGGGCAATGCACCGTAGAACCGTTTAGCCACAAGCGGGTGGTTGCATGTTTCGCACACCTTCGTGCGGTCCAAGATTTCCAGTAAGTCGGCCTCGGACTGCCGGAACTGGGCCTTGAGCTCATCCACATCCCGATCCGGATGGGTCTGGCGCTCGGGGAAAAGCAAATCCAAGAGATGCAATGCCCAAGCAGCGATGACACCATTCGGAGGCACATCTGCTATTCCTCGTTGTCTCTCATAGAGTTGCTGAAAAAATGCTTCGTTCATGGTTCTCGTTTATGATGGGCAACTAAGGACGTAAATTATTTGTAAGTTGGCAACTACATCCTTCATTTATTACAATAATTTTAATAAATCAATCTACGTTAGATATCGAGCACCAGCTTGCCTATGAATTCGCCTGATTCCATTCGTTCATGGGCAAGAGATGCCTGCGTCAACGGGAATGCCTCGTGGATCAGCGGGCGCAGCCTACCAGCCTCCACCAGTGGCCACACCTGCTGTTCCACCGATTCGCGGAGTGCACTTTTGAAATCGCTGGCCCGGCTGCGTAGCGTGCTGCCGGTAAGGGTAAGCCGCCGTTGCATGATTGCCAGCACATCGAGTGCCGCTTGCCGCCCTTCCATTGCGTTGATAAACACCAGGCGGCCATCGTCGGCCAGTAATGCCATATTCCTTTCAAAATACGGCCCACCGATACTATCCAAAATCACGTCGACGGATCGCGCGGGCAGCAGCTCACCAAAATCTTCTTCCTTATAATTGATAGCCTTTGTGGCCCCCAGCTCTACACAGAATTCGCATTTCCCCGGTGAGCCGGCAGTAGTATACACTTGGGCACCGAAGTGGCGGGCAAGCTGGATGGCCGTGGTGCCTATTCCCCCGCTCCCACCGTGTATCAATACCGTTTCGCCACGTTGCAGCTTCCCCAGTTGAAACAGGTTATGCCAAACGGTAAACACCGTTTCGGGCAGGCATGCTGCTTCACGGAAGTCCATGCCGTCAGGCACCGGCAAGCAATGGGATGCATCGGCGGTAACATATTCAGCATAGCCGCCGCCAGCCAGCAGCGCACATATACGGTCGCCGGGCTGCCATCGGTGTGCTTCGCTTCCGCAAGCCACCACCGTTCCAGCTACCTCCAATCCGGGTATATCCTGCACCACACCTTGGGGCGCAGGATAATTCCCTTTACGTTGGAAAACATCGGGTCGGTTAATACCTGCGGCACGCACCTCTATCAGTACCTCATGCCGTTTGGGTACGGGTGTGGGGCACTGTTGCAGCACTAGGTTGCTGGCAGGCCCGGGGGCGGAAATCACTATTGCGTTCATCACGATTTTTTTGACGGGTATTTTTGCAGACGGATATTGAGCGAAACCATGAAATACCTTGCCAATCTATTGTTGCGCGTGAACAGTGCATCAGAGCCGATAATTTCATGGGTAACGCCGGTATTCTGGTTAAATAGGTCAAACCCCTGGAAGCGCAGCAAGGCCATATTGTTGGGCAAGAACGTACACTCCAAATAGGCATTGAGCAAGGTGGGGTTTACATTCATGTAAGGGCTATAACCGTTGTTAAGGCGATGGGACAAATCGAAACCGAATGCCCAATTGTCTGATAAGTATGTTTTTGCCGCTAATCCGGCCAAGAATGAGTTGGCGTTTATACCATAGCTGTTACGCAACGTATAACGGGTATGGTTAAAGGTGTAGCTGGTATTCAGTTCCGTTTCAATAATGTCTTCAAGCATGAAGCGCAACTGCACGGCTTGCGAGTAAATGAAGTTGCGGCCGTAGTTCTTTTCGTCGTTGATATACGAAATATTGTTGACGTAGTCTGTTGTACCGTTGAGGTTCAATTGGAAATCGCCGTTTATAACGGGCGTACTGAACATATAATACCCACGTGCATCAAAATAGCCGCTGGAGTTCCGGAAACTTGTTTCCTGCACGGTACTGGTCGGATTGGAGCGGCTGGTCACAATTTTGTTTTGTATCTTGTTGAATGCGAGCTGTGCTTCGAAAAACTGGTTTTTACCCATTTTTGTTTGGCGGAAGCGGGTCGTTATCCGGCTGATGAATTCAGCTTTCAAATCGGCATTTCCGATGATGATATTCTGTGAGTTGGACAGGTCGCGGATAGGCTGTATCTGCGAAAAATTGGGCTGGTTGTTGGTGCCGAGGTATTCTACGGAGAGTTCACTCTCTTCGCTGATACGGAACCTGAAACCGGCGCTCGGGATCAGGTTGACGTTTCGATGCTGTATCAGTGTGTCGGCATCCACCATATGACCTTGTAGGAGCAGCGGCTGAACGGCAAACCCTAAGGTATACTTAAACCGTTTGCTTTGCTCCATCTGGTAATTCAAGCCCACCCGGTTACTTTCGAAGAAGTAAGCGTAATCTACGCTCAACGAATCGACGAACAATCCGCCATCGGTATCCCAAACACTGCGCCGGCTATCTATCGCCGTGTAGTTATACTCATAGCCAATTTCCAATATACTCGACTTGTCTATCGGTTCTACAAACGACGCTTTGAGCCTACCTACCCGGTTTTGGTTCTGGCTGTTTATCTGCTGGCTCAGCATATATGCATCCTCTTGGACGGGCTGCCCCGAATACGCATTGATGCTCTCGAAATAATCGTTTATATCCTCCAATTTATCCCTTTTGGAATATTTGCCTTGCATGTTGAGCAAGAATTTCCTGCCCGGTTTATCAAAAGCCCGTGAATACAGGATATCCATATCAAAATTGGGTGTAGAAACTTCATCCGAAGCCTGATAAACCCGTTCGCTGATAATGTTTCTATTTTTAATTGTATCGTTACTGTGGTTGGTCGAGTTTACGGTACTATAAGATATACTCGGGCTTATTTTCAAATAATTACGGCTATCCAATTGGGCCTCGACATCCCACGCCATCAGGTGGTTGACATTGTCGGTAACCAGTTCGCGCTCTTCCTGGTTTACGATCTCATAAAAATCGAAATGACTGGTCAACACCGAGTTGCCCACCGTGTGGTTTTTTCGGTTGGTAAACGTATATTTCCCATAAACGCTAACCTTGTCTGAAATGTCGTCGGAGTAGCTTATCCCTGCGGAATTGGTTGTATTCACGCCGTCTACCGGGTCGGTCATGCCGGTAAGGTCTACATTCCCCCGATCGCGGGTGCCCCCACCCGTTGGTGCACCATAGCTAAACAGACTGGTATTGGTATTGTTGAAAGAGCCCAATATCGAAAACTCCTGGCCATCGTTAAAGTTATTCAGCCCCATACTGCCAATATAACGGTTTTGCGTACCACCGCCGCCGGTTACTTGGCCGAACATGATACGCTTGCTATCTTCTTTCAGCACGATATTGAGTATTTTCTCGGGTTCGGTATCTTTCACGCCGGTTGCGTTGGCCATATCCCCGTAATAGTCGATTACTTGGATAGATTGGATAAACTCAGCGGGGAGATTGCGGGTGGCCGTCAGCACCTCACCACCGAAAAAATTCTTGCTATCCACCTGCACCCTGCTGATCGGTTTACCGTGTGCAATCACTTTGCCATCGCGCCGCACCTGTACGTTGGGAAGTAATTTCAGTGCCTCTTCCAGCAACGAGTTTTGCCGGATATTATACGCATCGAGGTTGTACTGCACGGTATCCTCTTTGATGACGATGGGTTGTACCCTATTGATGACAATCTCTGCAAGCAATGTGCGCTGCGGTGGCAATACAACGGGTAGTAACTGCATGGTTGAACCGGGGAAGTTTGCAGCGTATGTCCTGTCTAATATTTTATAGCCTATCATACTGAAGCTCAATCTGAATTCCGGGCCGATGATATTGGCAAAGTGAAACTGCCCACCATCGCCGCTCACAGCCAGCATGGTATCCAATATGGTTGTTAGCCTCACGTTTACTCCCGGCAGGGGCGCTCCGGCCGTATCGATGACAAGGCCGCTTATTTCCTTTCGTTGGTGTTGTGCCAAGGCCTGCAACGATACAAAAAGGAATGCGAAAACGAGGAGCTTATGTGGCGTTATCGACGGCAACTTTTCGTGAGCGTATATGAAGTAAAAACGAAAGATAGTACATAATCCGTATGTGTGCAAAAAAAATCGGGCTACCTTACAAAAAAGGCAGCCCGATTGACTCTCTTACTATTTTACAGCGATTATCCTTCGTATTTCACCTTCGGGATGTGCTTGTCTATTTCCCAGCGGCCCATACCTTCTTCGCCGATCACGTCAAACATTTCCAAGATTCGGCGTGCCACGTATTCTTCTTCAATTTGTTCCTCAAGGAACCATTGGATAAATTGGAAGGTCACGAAGTCTTTTAATTTGATGCATTTATCAGCGATGATATTAAACTGCTGGGTCACATGCATTTCCTGTTCCAGCATTTCTTCAAATACAGAACGGAAGGATTCAAAGTCGGCGGGTATATTGGTAATTTCGGGCGAAATCGCCTTGCCCCCGCGATCGTTCACATAGTTGAAAAGTTTCATCATATGCTTCCGCTCTTCTTCCGATTGTTCGGAGAAAAACGTGGCACTGGCATCGTAGCCTTGGTCGTCACACCAAGCCGACATAGCGAGGTAAACAGAGGAAGCATGGGCTTCCATTTTTATCTGTGCGTTCAATATGGCTTCGATTTCCTCGTTCAACGAAGTCTTCAGTCTCAATAAATCTTTCATAATACTATCTATTTTCTGATACTAATACATTGGTGCCGACTTACCCGGCTCCATAGTACAAAAATACGGAAACTATGTGGTAAATACCACAGGATAAAAGCAATACGAATTCAGTCTAAATTACGGCTAGGCCCCGTGGGAGGTGACTTGGAGGCATGCACTGACCACGCTATTCAGCTCGATCATGAACTTGGCTCCATCCAGCAGCTCGCGGAGATTCAACACACCGTTGATATCTAGCACATAGCAGCGGGGTGTGCGGAAAGGCATAACGATGGTAAAATCGGCAGTACGTGATGGATCTATAATCATCGCCGACAAGTCGATGGCGTCAATCCGTTTTTTGAAATTGAAAAAATCATTCACCTTGAATGCCGTGGTAGCACCGGCAAAATCCAGCCAATAACAATTCTGCCTACTGCACTGATATACAGCACCATGCTCCGTTTTAAATACCTCTTCGAAATTAGCTAATGGACAAACCATCGTTTACATCGGATCATTAATCGGAGGCGAATATACAGATTATTATTTATAATCAATCAAAACAGGCTATTCTTATCTACTTTTTCCACTTTACTGCCATCTTTCAATGTTTTGGTGATGGCATTGAACGGCCTCGATACCACTTCTTCGCCCTCGTTGAGCCCGGAAAGGATACGGATGTAGGTATCATCTTGGATACCCGTCGTAACGGCCACTTGTTTCACGGTATTATCCTGGTTGTTATATACAAATACATATTCGGTTGTCTTTTTATCGCCTACACGGGCTGGGGCATTTGATCGGGCCGTATCGCGCGCGGTGGTGTCGGCGTTATTGCCCGGTGCTTCACGTGTGGTAACCGATTGGATGGGAACCGCCAGCCCGGTATCTTCTTGGGTGTGGATATCTACGGTGGCGGACAGTCCCGGCCGGAATGGCGACGGATTTTCGAGTTCTGTCTTCAGCAAGTCGGCATAAGAATCGGGCAGTATACGCACCTTTACATTGAAATTCGTCACTTGGTCGGTACCTGCCGTGGCGCTGGTAGCCGTGGCGGCTGTGGTAGAGGAACTAGCGATCTCGGTGACTAAGCCTTTGAATTTCCGCCCTTGGAAAGCGTCCACCTCTATCGAGGCCTCGTTATCTAGCGCAACGCGGTTGATATCGTTTTCATTCACTTCTACTACAACTTCCATGGCATCCATATTGGCGATACGCATAATCTCGGTTCCGGCCATTTGTGCTGTACCTACCACGCGCTCGCCGAGTTCTACCTGCAAAAGCGAAATCACGCCATCTACCGGCGCATAAATCGTTGTGCGGGCCAGGTTGTCACCGGCTTCTTTCACCGAAGCCTCAGACTGGTCGATACCGTACTTGGTAACCATCACATTTTGCCGTTGTGCTTCCAGTACCGCGCGTGCACTCTCGTAATCGGCCCGCACTTGGTCAAATTCAGCTGCTGATATCACCTTCCTGTCATACAACTCCTTATTCCGCTTAAAATTTGCTTCGGTATTGGCGAAGTTGACTTCCTGCTGCTTGAGCTGTTGCTCGGCCATTGCCAGGCTGGCCCGTTGGGCATTCAGCGAAGCTACCGCCCGCTCGTATCCCGACTGTAATATATCGGGCCGTATACGGCAGAGGATCTGGCCTTTCTTCACTACGTCGCCCTCTTTGACGTTGAGCTCTACAATCTCGCCCGACACTTCGGAGCTTAACTTGACCTCTACCTCGGGATGAATTTTACCACTGGCCGACACCTGCTCATTGACCGTTTTTTTCTCCACTTTGTCCGTTGCCACTTTGATGACATCGCCTTGGCCGATCCAGCCCATTTTATTGGCGATGATCACGAATACCAGCAGGACGACTGCACCGATTAATACATACTTAAGCGTATTTTTCTTCTTTGCCATAGTTTATCTATGATTTGGTTGTGTATATGTTCAGTTTTCAAAATTTATCTCGTTGCCCAGGTAGAAATCGATCACCTTACTCCTGAAAAGCAGATTGTACCGCGCTTGGATGTGATCAAACTCTGCCCGGTTCATCGTGGTCTGTGCGGTAAACAGCTCCACCGAATTGGCCAGTCCCACCTCAAATCGCTGGTTGATGACTTCAAACGCGTCTTTTGCCGACACGAAAGCCGTTCCTGTGGATTGGTACTGCATTTTCGCTGCGCGGAGATCAAGCACCGCCTGGGCAATAATCTTACTCAGGTTATTTTTCGCCAGCTGTTCATTTGTCAGTGCATATTGATAATTTATCTTCGCCTTATTCACATTAGTCTTGGTCTGGAATCTATTGAAGATGGGTATACGTAAGCTCAACCCAATATATGGGCTTTCGTTCTCTTTCAGCTGTTCGCCGAATTTCACACGTTCGTAAATCGGTTCGTTGTTCGCGTCGACTCCCACAACCCTCGACGCCACGGAAGAAACGCTGGTATTATAACCTGCCCCGAACCCCAACGAGGGATAATATGCCCCTTTGGCGATAGCGATATTGGTCTTGGCCACCTCGGTGGATAGCTCTGCGGCTTGTATGTCGGGCTGTACGGCCACTGCCGTTGCAAACACTTCCCCGGCATCGTAAGCCACTATGGTGTTTTCAACCAGTTGGATATCCGGTTTCTCGAGCATGATGTCTTCGCCCGGGTCCATCTCCATCAGCTGTTTGAGGTTCAGCATCGAGAGTTCAAATGCATTGCTGGCTGATGTAACGTTCAACTCGTCCGTTGCCACCTGGCTTTTCGCTTGCGAAAGGTCGGCAAGTGTGCTGTTGCCCACGTCATAGTTAGCTTCGGCCACTTCCAGCTGCCGCTGTGATAGCTTCAACTGCTGTTCGGCCGCCGTAAGCAAGTCCTCATTTGTCAGCGCCTCCAGGTAGGTTGTCGCCACAGAGAGCACCAGATCGTTTTTTGCTTTCTCCACATTGCTTTGGTCGGCCGCGAGCTGGTTCTTGTTCGCCAAAATCTGGTTAATCCGCTGGAAGCCTTGGAAAATCGGTATATCCGTTGAAATGCCGGCGCTAGCGGTATTTACCGAAGGCACAAGCTGGGCGGTATACTGGTCGAAATAGCGTCCGAACCGCATGCTCCCACTTACGTCGGCATTCAGCGTAGGGTAAAACTGGCTCTTTGCTTGCTTTAGGTCTTCATGAGACAGCGCGGCCTGGAACTGGGCTTGTTTCACCTGCAGGTTTTTGTCGAGTGCTTCATAAACGGCTCCCCGGAGGGTCACCAATTTCTGCGCAGCGCCATGAGATGGCAGCAACAGTACCAAGCACCAACCGGCTATCATATAAATGAGGTATGGGAAACTTTTCTTCATGTAGCTACAAGTAGGTTATATGATGTTTATTTGTTTCTTTTGTAAACGTCTATGTATACTGTCCGCCCACCGATTATTCTGCCGTGGCTTTACCCCACGCTAACCTGGCATCGAAACCGGGACGAAAAGCGCATTTTTCTCACCTTTGACGATGGTCCCATACCAGATGTTACACCGTTCGTTATAAATACGCTGAAAAACTACCAAATCAGGGCTACATTCTTCTGCGTTGGCGAAAATATAAAAAAACATCCTGATTTATTCGAGCGCCTGTTGGAAAGCGGCCACCGCATCGGCAACCATACGTATAACCACCTCAACGGGTGGAAGACACCCGACGATATCTACCTGCGGAACGTGGACCAATGCCACCAGCTAACGGGCACCAACTTATTCCGCCCGCCATACGGGCGGGCACGCCGTTCGCAATACAAGCAGCTACGGCAGGCATACGAGATCATTATGTGGGACGTGCTAAGCGGAGATTTCGATGTCAACCTGAGCCCTGATAAATGCTTACTGAATGTCCTTAGGCACACACAAAACGGGTCTATCGTTGTTTTCCATGACAACATCAAAGCTACGCCCCGTATCACCTACACCTTGCCCCGCGCCATCGAGCATTGGCTTGGCCAAGGTTACGGTTTCGGGGTGCTGTAGGCACCCCGGCCCGCTGTCTATTGTACCTCGGTAGGCATCTCAGACTCAGCGTATGCGCTGAAATAGCCAAGTGCGCCCGCACCGAACATCGATGGCGGGTTTGCAGGTGCGGCCGTACCGGGGTTGGTCGACTGCACCGCATTCCAGAAATCAAACGCGGCTTTATCGATACACTGCATCCGTACAACCACCGAATCGCCCGCCACCAGGTCGGTGTCGAAATCGACCAAATCTTCACTCACGTATCTGCCGTCGTTAAATTTATCCTGAGTTACATACAGCATTTTCATCGCTCCGTTGTTTACACGCCATAGGTATCGGTAGTAATTCGGCATACCGGCTGGGTCGGCATACCGGATACTGATAAATTTCTGTTCTTCGCCGAATAATGTCCTCACCCCGGTCCCGATAGAATCCGCCGTGATCAGCGGCGGCATGGTTGATATTGCGGTATATACCTGTCCTTCCAGCTGCACGGAAAGTTCATATCGCTCCCGCTCCCGCCCCCTGAAGTTGGCTACATAAACTCCGGGCGTACGTTCAACAAATTGGAACGTCTGGCCACGCCCGTCCGATACGGTAACCGTTGCACCCGACACCGGATCGAACGGCTCGGACACATCGAATGCCACGGTGCGGCTCAGGGTAACGCGTTGTTCGTACGACCGGTTGGACACCGTACCCACGATGACGAGCTGCGGATCGGCATCATTCAGGTTTATATCAATAACATCTTCGCATGATACCGAAAAAAAGCCGGCAATCAATATGATTAAATAAGCCTGTTTCATCTTCTTAAAATTTAAAATTCCAGGTAATCGATGGGATGATACCAAACAACGCTATCCGGTAGGCTTCCGTAATGTTCGGATTAGCCTCATTTTCCCTGAAATCGATGATGTATGCATTTTTACGGTTGTAGGCATTGTAAATGCCGAATGTCCAGCTTGTTTGGAATCGTTTGGATGCTGCCGACTCCCAGGTGGCGCCGATGTCCAGCCGGTGGTAGTCGGGCATCCGGTAGCCATTGCGTTCGGTATAGTACCATAACGTACGTCCATCCACGGTATACTTTCCGCTGGGGAATGTCACCGCATTGCCGGTACTGTACACGAATGTGGCCGATACATTCCAGCGTGGCGAAAGCTGATACATGGCCACTGCCGACAGGTCGTGGGTACGGTCTTGCCGCGCCGGGAACCAATTGCCATCGTTGATATCGTCAAATTGGCGCTCACTTTTTGCGAGTGCATAGCTCAGCCACCCGTTGAGCCTGCCCTGCTGCTTCTTCAAATACAGCTCCACACCATAGGCGCGTCCTACCCCATATAGCAGTTCCGCCTCGATGTATTCATTTGCCTGTAAGTCAGCGGCATTGCGGTAATCTATCTGGTTTTCCATGTATTTGTAATACGATTCGACCGAAAACGCATACCGGTCGTTATTGAAATTCTGGTAGTAGCCCAGCGCCACCTGGTCTGCCAGCTGCGGCTTGATGTTATTGCTGCTCATCACCCAGGTATCGGTGGGCAAACTCGCCGTGGCATTGGTTAATTGGTGCAGGTATTGTGCATTACGGTTGTACGACAGCTTCAGGCTATTATCTGCCTGCAGCTGGTAGCTTAGCGACAAGCGGGGCTCTAAGTTCAGGTAGTGCTGTGCCACCTCGCCCTTTTCATAAATTCGGGTATCCACGACGTCGCCTTCGTTGTCGTACCCGTAAAACGTTCCGGGGCCCAAAAGCACAAAGTTGGCCAGGCGGAGCCCATAAATCACACTCAGCTGCGGCGTGGGTTTCCATTCGTGCGAGAGGTATGCGGCCAGTTCCAGCCCTGCCCGGTCTTCGAGGCGTAAGCTATTAACAGATGTCTGTTCATCAGCATCGATCCGCGCGGGCGATATCCCTTGGTGGAGCAGGTTGAAGCCGAAGCGCCATGTGCTTTTATTCGTTGCAAAAAACTGAAAATCCTGCTTGAGGTTATAATTCTGGATCCGCGATGCGATCACGAAGTTAAGGTCGTCGCTTTCAATATTGACGTTGTAATTGAAATTGCTGTACACTGCCGTCGTGTTCGAAAACCAACGGCTGTTCCACACGCGGTTCCAACGCAGCGTACCTGTGGCATTGCCCCAGTCGAATCCGAAGAGGCCGGAGTACCCCATCAGGTCCCTGCCGAAATATCCGGAAAGATAGAGCGTGTTCCGCTCATCGAGCCTGTAGTTGGCCTTGGCGTTGAGGTCATAGAAATACAGGCGGCTATTCCTTACGGACTCATCGCTGGAAAGCTTGAGGAACAGGTCTGCGTATGTCCTTCTACCGGTTACCACAAATGAGCCCCTGTCTTCCACAATGGGCCCATCCACTTTCAGCCGCGACGCGATAAGGCCGATGCCCCCCTCTGCACCGAACGACTTTTTGTTTCCATCTAGCATGGTGATATCGAGCACCGATGCCAACCGCCCGCCATACTGGGCGGGCATTCCGCCTTTGTATAGCTTCACGTCTTTAATCGCATCAGAATTAAATGTCGAGAAAAAGCCAAATAGGTGCGACGCGTTGTACACCATTGCTTCATCCAGCAAAATCAAGTTCTGGTCGCCAGCACCACCCCGCACAAAGAAATTGCTACTCCCCTCCCCGCCGGATAGTACCCCCGGCAGGAGCTGGATGGTTTTCAGCACATCTTTCTCGCCCATCAGCACCGGCACGTGTTTGATTTCGTTCATATCCACGCGGGTAAGTCCCATCTGCGGGCTTTTGACCTGCCCATCTGCTGCCGATTGGCTAATGACCACCTCCTGCAGCAGTTCACCGCTGTGCAGCTCGATATCTGCCGCAGTATCGGCAGCAAGCTCCACGGGTATCTCCAGCGTTCGGTAGCCTACGTGCGATACCACCAAGGTATAGCTTCCGGCCGGCAGCGTGAGCGAATAGAAACCGTAGTTATTGGTGCGTGCACCTACTGCCGGATCTGCACCAAGCCGGATACTGGCCCCGATGAGGGTTTCGCCCGACTGCGCATCGCGTATGTGCCCGCTGATGGTGTGTTTCGTTTGTGAGAAAAGGGGTGCCACCGGACCGATGAACACGAGGAAGAGCAAAATAGAACATCTGCAAAACTGCATAGCGGGTATGGGGTTACTTCAAGTTTCCGGTCGGCGACCTAATCGATTTCCATCACGTATTTTTCCTTTTTCGACCTGAACTTTTTCGGGACGGAGGCAATAATTTCCTTTTCTAACGCATCGATCGCTTTCTGTTTCAAGAAATTACGAGTTGTTACCAAGCTTATCTCCCGCACCGGCTCGGGCGCCTTGAAATAGCGCACCCGGGCGAGGTGGTCCTCATCGAAATCCGCTACGCTCAATTCGGGCAAGATGGTAGCACCCGAGTTGCTATCCACCATCCTCTTCAACGTTTCCACGCTGCCGGTATTGTATTCAAATGTACCATGGGGGTCCATACTCCGTTTCCGTTGGCAGATATTCAGCACCTGCCCACGCATGCAGTGGCCTTCAGTGAGTAACCAGAGCTTATCGCTCAACACATCTTCAGCGGTTACTTCCTTCTTTTCCACGAGCGCGCTTTTCGGAGATATATAGGCCACAAACGGCTCGTAAAACAGTGGCCGTTCCACCAGCGATTGGTCATATACCGGGGTGGACAGCACCCCGCAATCGAGCAATCCCAGCTTCAGTTGCTGGGCGATTTTGTTGGTGGTATATTCCCATATCTGCAGTTGTATTTTGGGGAATTTCCGCATGAAGTTCCCCAATACGCGCGGCAGCAGGTAGGGCGCTATGGTAGGGATCACGCCGATCCGCAGCTCGCCTTCCAGCTCACCTTTCTTTAGCTGCACAAGCTCATTTATTTTGCGGCTTTCAGTAAGCACCACCCGGGCCTGCTTGATGATCTCCACCCCTATTTCGGTAGGTACAACGGGCTGCCTGCTTCTGTTAAATACACGGGCACCGATTGATTCTTCGAGTTTCTGTATCTGCATGCTCAGCGTGGGCTGGGTCACGCAGCATTTTTCGGCAGCAGCCACAAAACTCCGGTAGGTATCTACAGCAACGATATATTCCAGTTGTACAAGCGTCATGTTTTATTGAAATTGCAGCAAAGATAAGAAAAAGCTAGTTCAGCTTTCGGGCCGTAGTCGTCTTATTCAGCCCATCCCGCACCTCCTTGCCTCGCCTGTCACTACAAGTGTGATGCCAATCAAGCTATCCCGATTGCTTCGGGATGATTTAGGTTAACCTGTACGAACACTTGTAAGTGGCAATCCTTTTGAAGATGGAACATTCTCCTCCTTCCCCAGTTTGCTGCGTTCAGCGATATCAATCGGTCTTGCCGTAGATAAACGCTCTGTAAGCAATTCCCCACTTCGCTATTTCATCAATAATTGGAATTAATGACTTTCCAAATTCGGTGATTTCGTACTCAACAGTAACAGGTTTCGTATTTAAAACGGTACGACTTATCAAGTGGTTCATCTCCAGATCCTGCAGCTCTTTCGAGAGCATTTTTGTGCCTATACCTTCCACTTCTCGCAATAAATCCATAAAACGTAACTTGTCTCCCCGAGTTAAAGTGCCAAGAATATGGAACTTCCATTTGCCGGAAAGAACTTCCATCGCATCGCTGATTGCCCTTATCCGAGTCTGGCAGTGCTGATTACTGTTTAAAACCGCTTCTTTTTTCATCGTATTCTATGTCATTATTTGCAATCCAAAAATACAAAACATCTCATTAGTTTCCTAAATGAAACTACTTTCCAACAGGAAACCCATAGCTAAAGTATACTAGGTGCCGCGTACTTTTGTATCATTATATTTAACGTGTAAAACAATGAAAACAAACAAAACAATCTATTGGGTAAGCACCGGATTTTTTTCTGCAGCAATGCTTTTTAGCGCATACGGTTATTTAACCGCTCCTGAAATAAAAGGTGCTTTTGCCGGGCTGGGATTTACAGAAGACTTTTTCAGGATAGAGCTGGCTATAGCCAAACTCTTGGGTGCCTTGGCACTGATTATTCCTTTCGTACCCAGAGGGGTCAAAAACTTCGCATATGCCGGGTTTACCATCAATTTGGTCTCTGCAATCATCGCACACGTCGCAAAAGATTACAATGCATATGGTTTTCTTATCTTTTCGATTGTAGCGCTGGCGTTGTCCTACTATAGTTTCAGCAAATTAGAAAATCTTAAACTGCAAATTCAATCTTAAAAATAATGACAATTAATAAAGACGACAGCAATCCCTTGATGTGTGATCCGGTCACCGGAATATGTGAAATTCCCGGCGCAGAAGGAAAAGGAGAAATCAATACGCAAAGTATAAACAAGCCAATTAAAATTACTTACTTCTCAGACCCGATTTGTTCTGCCTGTTGGGGGGTGGAGCCCACACTTAGAAAGCTAAAATTGGAATATGGGGATGCGATCGATTTTGAATACCATATGGGTGGATTGCTCCCAAGTTGGGAAGCCTTAGGCACTGGTGTGAACCCAACGGTATTAGCTTCTCACTCCGACCAACTGAGTGCGCATTTCCAAATTCCTGTAAATGGCGATATTTGGCTCCAAGACCCACCACATTCATCATATCCTGCTTCCATTGCTTTCAAAGCTGCCCAGATGCAAGATGAAGAGAAAGCGATAAGTTTCTTACGTAAGATACGTGAAGACTTGTACGTGCGTGGCATAAACATTGCAAAATGGAAAAACCTCGAAAAAACCGCTGCTGCTGTAGGCTTAGATACTGACAAACTAAAAACGGAATACGAAGGCGATGCGAAAAAGGCCTTTCAGGAGGATTTAGTACTCGCACAAAAAATGAGCGTTCGGGGCTTCCCTTCTTTTACTCTTACCAATAGCGAAGGTGCTACAGCGCAAGTATATGGTATGAAACCCTACGGAGAATTTGAGCATACTTTGAAACAGATGGACAAAGGCATCCAAAAACAATCCGTGTCAACTGATTGGAAGAGCCTGTTTGTTAGATTCAATTCCATGACTACGAAGGAGTTCGCGGATTTCAGTGAGGTTTCCTTTCAGCAAGCTGAAGACATTTTGGATGGTCTGGCAAAAGGCGGCGAAATAGACAAACTAAGCACCAAAAACGGCCAGTTGTGGACGAAAGAGAGATTATAAAAAATTCATACAGATGAAAAATACAGCAAAATCAGTAGTAGATAAAATGTTTGAGGCCTTTGCTTTGGGCGATGTGGACAAAATTGTGGAAACGGTCTCAGAAGATACCGTATGGGTGTATCATGGAACGCAGATCATTCCGAAAAGTGAATATAGGGGTAAAGCGGGCGCTCGGAAATTTTTTATGAATATTCTTAGTGGAACAGAGATAATCAAATTCGAACCTGAGCAATACATTGTGCAAGACAACAAGGTCGTTGTACTCGGAAATGAGCACCAGAAGGTAAAACGGACCGGAAAGGAACTCAAGCAGAAATGGGTGCAGGTTTATACGATAGAGAATGGGTTAATCAAACGTATGGAGGAATTTGCCACGTCCGAATTAATCAATCAATAGCCATCCTGAATTTCAGGCATACTTGTGTTTTTCTCGCTGGGTCACCCAAAATTGATTTCAAACATTTCCAGTAGCCATTTCTGTTCCCTCTTGACAAACTCGCTCGTTGTAGCTGTAGGTGATGGCCTGGCCGAAGTCCATACCCGCGCTGCTCTCCTCGCCCGAAAGCCCCTTGGTGCGCACCTGCCCAACCTCGTTGTACGTGTTCCGCGACAGCAGCACCGGCGTGCCACCCCGTCCAGGGCAAGCGCCGGAACGCCGCTGCTGTTCAGCGTGGCCCGGTAGCGCAGCACACGCCGCGTGCCCGCATCGCTGAAACCGAGCGTGTTGTTGCCCACGTATTCCGTGGCAACCGTCCGGCCCGTAGTCCCACGGCTCCCAGCAGGCTGCCAAGCCAACCCAGGGAAGCCCTGCTCAACAACACGGTTCAGCGGAGACGGCTCGTAGACACGCGGGCCGGACGCATAAGCCGTCGCCGACTGCCCAGCGGGTACCGTCGAACCGCTCGAATAGTAACTCCCCTGCGCAGCAACGGCTCCCGGCTTGAAAGCACCCCCCGCACCCGTGGCCGTCGCGTAAGCCAGGTAGTCCCTGTCCTGCCGCCCATACCCGTCGTAGGCAATCGGGGTAACAACGTCTTTGTAGCCCGTGCCCCCAGAGGCCCTCACTCCGATCTCCTGCACCGCACGGCCCAGGCCGTCGTAGTACGTGATGTCCCGCATCGCCTGTGCCACAGTAGGGTTAGACGGTGCCGAACCAAGAGGAACCAGGTAAACCGTCTTCTGCACGTAATTCTCCGTGGATGTGCCCCCGGTGCCAAGGCCCGGCTGAGAAAATGCCGCAAACGGAAATAACAGCGCTCCGTACAGCAGGCATTTGCCGGAAACCCCGGTCCTCCTCTTTCTTATGGTCTTCATGGTCTTCATGGTCTTCTATTCTGGTCCGCCAATATTACACCATAAAACCTTTCACTATCATCCGTTTTGGCTATAATTTCTATAGCCTCAGGCTATAATCTTCAATAGATTGCAAATACACACCCAGTGTTCCGCCATATTTGTCAGCCATTCCAGCAACTTTTCTCCCTGGGACGGGAAGTGCGTTTTTCAATACTGCCTATTTACAAGGGAAGTAAGGGATGTTTTTGTCGATCTATACGCTAATTGCCGCTACTGCATTGCACTACCGGTGCGGCGGGCCGGGGTATCAAAAAAACCGCCTTACAATGTCGTAAAGCGGGTCGGTACAGGGAATGTGCGAAATGTCGAACTTTTTGGAAGATTATGAGGGTATACTAGGCATCAACAAACACTTTCAATGAGTTAAAGTGTAACTCCAGCATGCATAGCCTATTTCATCGTTACGTTGCTCACTATTTTGTATATTTAAACCATGATGGCTATCTTTGTTTAATATGGAGCTGACTTTAAAATCAAATAGCAAATCCAAACTGGAGAAGATTTTAGCTTTAGCTAAGGAGTTAGGGATTCGTGTAGAACAAAAAGAAGAAGAGGCGATGACTAAAGCGGAGGTCCCCAAAGGAAAGACAGTTTCTGCCGAATCGTTGTTGAGCGAGTTCGGCAAGGCTCCCGATTTCCCTCCTATTAATGAATTACGTTCGAAAACCTGGCCTTCTTGGTAATTTTTGACACTAATGTTCTCATTGAGCTTTATCGTGGCAATGATAAGCAAGAAATGCGTCACATCCGTAAACATATAGACCATTACACAATCCTCCCTATTACAAGGGAAATAAGTGATGTTTTTATCGATTTATTTCAACAATACAGCTTAAGCCACAAACCAAGTATTCCAGATACACTAATCGCCGCTACTGCATTGCACTACGGATTGCCTGTGTTGACATTGAATAAAAAAGACTTCCAATATTTCCCAGGCATCGCACTCATGTAAGTTCATTGTAAATTACCTGCGGAGTCTGCCTCACTGCCCAACATATTCATGTAAAAATAAATCTTGTAGCCCAAATAACCGGCTAAAATCCAAAGATAAATAGTCCAATTCTAGGAACTGCATTCTCAAACCTTTCTTTATGGACGTCGGTTGCTTTTGTAATGAAAACAAAAAGGATACACACCCCTCATTTACACCAAAAAACCCTCTCTACGTAATGTAAAGAGGGCTATCGTACCTGGAGCGGGAATCGAACCCGCACTCGCTTTAGGGCGAACAGGATTTTAAGTCCTGCGTGTCTACCAGTTCCACCATCCAGGCAACATGGTCTCTTTTAAGAGACCGCAAACTTAGATAAATTCGTTTTTATATGCAATTATAATTTACAAACTAACCGAGCTCCGCCCCTACGCGTTCCAGCAGCCGTTTGGTGGCTTTAATGCCCTCTTCCTCACTCAGCTCACTACCCTCGTATTCAATCCCAACATAGCCGCGATAACCTGCATCTTTCACGAGCTTAAGCATCCGCCAGTAATCGATATTGGCCTCATTGCCCTCGGCATCAAACACATTGGACTTAGCACTCACGCCTTTTGCAAAAGGCATCAGGTCTTTCACACCCTGGTAGCGGTCGTACTCATAGAAGTTGCCGAAATCGGGCAGGCTGCCGCAGTTGGGTTTGCCCACCCCTTTCAACACCGCACTCAGCCAGTCGCCGTGCGACGATATGCCACCATGGTTTTCCACGATTACGTTGATATCGTGCTTCGCAGCAAATTCGCTCAACCGGCCCAGCCCGTCTACCGCAGCGGCTTTTACTTCATCCGGCGTACCTTTGCCGGCAGCATTCACCCGTATGGCGTGGCAGCCCAAGAACTTGGCGGCCTCAACCCATTTATAGTGGTTTTCCACGGCCTGGATGCGTTCTTTATCGTCGGTGGATCCCAGTGGGCCTTCACCATCCACCATGATCAACACATTTTTAACGCCGTGGTCCTTAGCGCGCCGGTTCAAATCGGCCAAGTAAGCGCTGTCGTTCGCTTTATCCTTGAAAAATTGGTTTACATATTCCACCGCGTGGATACCGAATGTTTCTGCAGCAGCCTTGGGGAAATCTAGATTATCCAGCTTCCCGCCAAACAGTGTTTTGTGCAATGACCATTCGGCCAGTGAGATGTCGAAAAATAACTTATTGCCCGCCGTAGCGGTCAGCGAGCTGGCCCACGCGGGCGCTACTGATAATCCCAGAGCACCGAGCCCGAGGTGTTTCAAAAATACTCTTCTATTAGTCATATTATAGTTGAATTTAGTTAGACTCCCTGCTTAAATATTTGCCCATCCGCTGGCCAGCACATCCACCAAGTGCATGGTTTTTATCGCCAGCTTGTGCTTATCGATATATGCCTGGAGGTGAAACAAGCAAGAACTGTCCGTAGAGATGATAAAGTCTGCTTCCATTTCCAGTGCATTGTATACTTTCTGCTCAGCCATGGCACTTGATATCGCATCGAACTTAACGGCGAACGTGCCTCCGAACCCGCAACAGGTATCGGTATGGCGCATCTCAACCAAATCCAGGCCTGCCACATTGCTAAGTAATTGCCGGGGCTCTTCCTTGGTATGGCATTCGCGCAACCCCGAACAGGAGTCGTGGTACACGGCACGCCCTTCCAATTCAGCACCAAAGTAATCCTTTTTCAACACATTCACAAGGAAATCCGACAGCTCGTGGATATTCCCTTGTATCGACCTGCACCGATTGTGCACCATGGTATTTGTAAAAAGATCGTTGTAACCGTTTCGCACCATACCGGTACAAGACGCTGAGGGTGCAACGATTATACGGTCGTCTGAGAAATCATGAAGGAATTTGGTGCCGATCGTTTTGGCTTCATCCCAAAAACCCGCATTGTATGCCGGCTGGCCACAGCATGTCTGCTGGGGGTTGTAGACCACCTTGCACCCCGCCTTCTCCAGTACCTTCACGGTATTGAATGCCGTTTCGGGAAACAGCTGGTCTATGAAGCAGGGGATAAACAACTCGACGGTCATGCGGCAGCGGTTTTTCTTAACATCAGCATCCTAAATAACAGTATCAACCCCATTACAAAAAACAGGCCTAAACTCAATGCCGAGTACCGGATATTGTGGGTAACCTGCTCAATGAGGGCAAATGAAAATAGTCCGATAACAATGGCCACCTTCTCTGTAACGTCATAGAAGCTGAAAAAGGAGGCGGTGTCGGTTTCATCAGCGGGCAGCAGCTTGGAATAGGTGGATCGCGATAGGGACTGTATACCGCCCATCACCAGCCCCACCAACGCCGCCAACACGTAAAACTGCACTTCGTGGTGGATATAATAGGCCGAAACACATATCCCTATCCATACGCAGACCACCAGCATCAGTACGCGGACGTTCCCGATATACCGTGCCAACAATGACATTAGGTAAGCTCCGCCAATGGCGACGAGCTGAATGAGCAATATGGTGCCAATCAGCTTGGGTGCGCCTAAGCGGAGTACTTTTTCACCGAATGCTGCCGCCACAATCATCACGGTCTGGACCCCCATAGCGTAGAAGAAAAAGGCTGGGAGAAACCGTTTGATTTCCGGTATTTCCCGAAGCCGTAACCACACATCACGCAATTCGGCAAACCCCTTGCGCAGCACATGCCTCGTTACACGCCCGCTATTCCGCCGGTCTTTGGGTAGCTTCACGAAAGGTATCTGTGCAAAGCCAACCCACCACAGCCCCACCAGCAAAAAAGACAGGCGCGGTGGGAAACTAGGGTCAGTGATTCCGAACCACTCCGGTTTGAGGATAAACACAAAGCAGATGACCTGGATGATGACACAACCGATATAGCCATATGCAAAGCCTTGCGCACTTACACGGTCCTGCTGGTCTACCGTGGCAATCTGGGGTAGGTAGGAGTTATTGAACAATACGCCCCCCACATAGCCCATGGCCGCTAACGTGAAGCAGATGATCCCCCATTCGAGTGTTTCGAGCTTAAAAAAGAATAGTCCCATGCATGCGATACCCCCAAGGTAAGTAAAGGCCATCATGAATGCCTTCTTATTACCCTTGAAGTCGGCCACCGACGACAATATGGGCAATGCCAGTGCCATGATGAGGTACGCCACAGACAAAGCGAAACTCGACAATGCGGTGTTGACCACTTGCACCCCGAAAAAGGTAACGCGGTCGCCGTAAGCTTCTGTAAATGTAATCGCGGTATAATAAGCCGGAAATATGGTTGAGGTGATGACCAGGTTATAAGCCGAATTGGCCCAGTCGAACATGGCCCACGCACGTATGGTGGATTTATCGTTTTTCGCTATTGCCATCCTTGTGTTGAGAGGGCTAAGATAGAAATAAAATCCGTGCGTTTAGTTAAGATAGTTACCCTTCTTACGTTCAAACAGGTTCCTGCTGGGCCTGCCAAGTTAACTACCTTGTCCTTATCCTTCCAGGTGCTCCACCAATTCGTCGGTAAGTTCGAGGTTGTGGAAAATATTCTGGACATCGTCATCATCTTCGAACGCGTCTATTAACTTAATGATATCTTTAGCTTCCTCCAGAGGCAACTCATTAGTAGTTAAAGGTATGCGCTGTAAATCCGCATGTCTAACTTCAATTTCCAGAGATTCCAGCTTGGTCGACATGTTTCCGAAGTCGCTGAACGCTGTATAAACCGTAAATATATCGTCTTCATTTTCAAATGCCGTAGCTCCCGCTTCTATCAACTCCAATTGGAGCTCTTCCAAATCCCAGGTTAAGCCCTCCTTGTCGATGGTGAAAACCCCACTTCTATCGAATAAAAACTCTACAGAGCCGTTCGTGCTCAAAGACCCGTTGTTTTTATTGAATATCGCCCTTACATTGGCAACCGTGCGGTTGGTGTTATTGGTCATACATTCCACAAAAAAAGCTATGCCGTGTGGGCCGTATCCTTCAAAAGATATATATTCGTAATTGTCGGCCTCCGCTCCGGTAGCTTTCTTGATCGCCCTTTCAATATTCTCTTTGGGCATGTTGACACCCCGCGCATTTAAGAGCGCGTTCCGTAATGCCGGGTTCGTCTCGGGGTCGCCATTGCCGTTGTTTTCTTTGATGGCAACGGATATCTCCTTTAAAACCTTGCTGAATAACTTGCTCCGTCTTTTGTCTTGCGCCCCTTTCCGATGCTTAATATTTGCCCATTTACTATGTCCGGCCATGTATAAATTTGCTTTAATTAACCAAAAAGCCCGAATATAGTGATTTATTCCCACAGACGCCAAGCATGGGGGCTGTCCCACCCATAGGATATGAACTAAAAAAATACACCATTATCGGTATTGCACACCCTTTTATTGCCATATAGCTTTGTTCTGTAATTCATTGATACACCTTTTTTTACTAACAACCAGTCTTATGGAAAAGCTACTATTAGATTATCGTTTCGGGACCGACACCGTCGGGAACCCCGACGGCTCGTTTCCGGTAACCCTTTCGGGCACGTCATCGGCAGGCGCACCGGGGAATACCTACATCGGCAAATTGCCGGATGCACTGAGCTTTGATGCCAAGGGCAAAGCCGTATGCGATGTCTCCGACCTGGCGGTCAACGCTGCCCGGTGGTGTACACACGTCGTTTTCAGGGTAACCAAACCGGTAACCAATCGGCAGAATCTGGCCGAATCGACCCGGTTGCCATTTTCAATGTTCCTTACTAAGGGCAAGACAAACAACAGTTTCAACATCGTAGGGACCGTGAAGCCCAACAGCCATGGATGGGCGGGCCCCGACACCGCCTACAAACAGGAACTGAGCACAAACGTTTGGTACACCGCATCACTTGTATACGACTACGATACCGCTGCGCTTTTCATCGATGGCACACTGGTAGCGGTGCATGCTTTTCCCGCAGGTAAGATTACACCACCGAAAAAGGGGAACATTTATTTTGGCACATGGACAGATGGCGCCCGCGACCAGTTTCTTGGAGAACTAGCCGCATTTCAACTGTTCGACGGTATCCCCTCTGCGTTGGAAGACCAGCTGGACGAACGGCGCAATCACCCCGAATGGCATATCACCTATAAACTGGAATCGGTGAAAAAACAGTTCAATCCGGGGGAGCGCACGGCCGGATTATCCACACGTACCGCCATCCAAGCTTATATCCAGCATTATGCCAACTGCGCCATCATGTTCCATCATTCCCTTGGCGTGGCATTCGCCATGAAAGGGGCCATCTATGCGAAATTCCGAACGTTGAGCAACCCTGATGAGCTGGGCTACCTCGTTACCGACGAAGTAAATGCGACTAAAAGCGGTGGCAAGAAAAGTCTCTTTTCCAAGGGCGGGATCTATTGGTCATCTGCCACCGGCGCCGCGCCGGTACTGGATAACATCTATCGCGAATATGAAAACCTAGGCGAATCCCGCGTACTCGGTTTCCCCACCAAATCGCAGCGGTCCATCGCCGGCGGTTTGGAACAGGAGTTCCAGGGCTGCCGCATGTACTACCGTCATGGCGCACCGCAGGCCCATGAGGTGCATGGCAGCATCCTTACGCGGCTGCTTGCTATGGGCGGCGTCGCCAAGTGGGGATATCCCGTAACCAATGAGTGTGATATCAAAAATGGGACCTCTGTTATTGGAAAATTCTCCGAATTCGAAACCTGCACCATCTACTGGAGCGGAGCCACTGGCGCCTATGAAGTACACGGCGATATCCGCCGGAAGTACCACGAACTGGGCGGTCCGCTCAGCGACCTCGGATTCCCGACCTCCAACGAAGCCGATATTCCGAACTATGCAGGCGCGGGGCGTGCCAATACCTTCCAAAAAGGCAGCATCCTTTGGTACGGAAATTACGACTCCGTCAAAGTAGCCCGGCCCTTCCGTGTTTGGATCGGTCGAATCGACTCAAAGGAAAGCGAAGGCTTCGGCATGGGACAAAACGATCTCTACATCAACCGGTTGAAATTAACCGTTGGAAGTACTGTGAAACATTCGTCGCGCAAGCCTTCATCAGGCGCGTGGGGTGGCAAAAACATAGTGGACGTCAATTATACCATTCCGGTAACGGTGGTCCCAAACCAGTTGAACCTGAAAGCTACCTTACACATCCACATCAAGGAGTCGGACCCGATAGGAGGCGACGACGAGATGGGCAAATACGAACACCAGCTGACGGCTGCAAATGCCTGGGGCCTACGCAACAACGATGGCATTTACAAGGTGTCTTTCAGCCAAATCAAATCGCTCACCTGGTCGGTGAAACCTGAAGTCAATATCGCTAGTCTATCGGAAACGGCCAAATGGTGGGGCGTAGCTAATCGGTCTACCCCCACCCTAACCTACAGCCAATACGCGAGCGCATTCCGTGGCGTGGATTCAGAAACCGAATGGTGGGACGTGAGCGACTGGTTGGAAAAGGCGTTCTACGAAATCGCGGTTAAAGGTATTGCCAACGGGGGTAACTGCTATGGCATGTCGCTCGAAGGCATCTACGCGCGAAAAGGGAACAGCCAGTTCAGCATGCCGCTCAACCGGTTTACGAATTGGAATACCATCCGTAACGAAGTGAACATCAAACATGCGTATCAAGTGGGTGCCAACGCGATATGGTGGGTCTTGGGCCAGTTTATAACCGGCAATACCCACAGCCCTGTGTCCGTTTTCAACGACACGCTCAGTGCTTTCAATCGGGGCAGCCACCCGGTAATCTGTATCGCGCAGAACTACGACTTCACCGGCGGACCGCATTGCATACTACCGGTGAAATGGGACAAAAGCACAAAACCCTGGAGAATAACCATTCTCGACCCGAATTTCCCCGGACAGGAGAAAGTGTTGACTGTGAACCCCGACAACAATACGTTCCGGTACGTAGGCGGGCGGACCTACACAGGCGGCCAGTGGTCGGGCGGGCGCTTCCATTATGCTCCTTTTTCCATTTTAGACAGCAAGCAACGGGTACCGATATGGGATTTGATTCTGCTCCTACTCGCCGGGACCATCATCATTTTGGCCGATGACGGGGAAACCGTGTCGATCACCGATACCAATGGCAAAGACCTGGATGCATTCGGGACACGTGCACGCAACATCATAAAGGGTGGCGGCGATCCATCTGAATTTTTTATGGGATACACGGGCCTCCAATCGGGAATCAAGCCGGGCAGCATCCTCGTTCGGCGCGAGCTCCCGAAAACGGCCGGCCTCAAAGACATCGTGGCCACACCGTTGGCCGGCAAAACCCTAAAGACGTTACTCACTGCCAGCGTGAGCCGAACGGCACAGCCGAAAGCCAAGGCTGCCGTGCAACTGGCCGAGGGCCGTTACGCCCACTACGTGGTAAACAACCCGGAAATGCTGAAAAAGATCTCCAAAGCGGAAAAAACTGCACTGTTGAAATTGGTAAACGCCAACGCAAACCGCAATTTCATCCACAAAATCAAGGGATCGCGGCAAGGTAAATTGGACTACATAGTAAAGAGTGGGCTCAGTGAAATCCGCCTCCAGAGTACGCTCAATGCCAACGAAAGCCATACGGTTGAAGTGGCCGACCTGGCGACAAACTTCTGCCGGGTAAAACTGGATGCGGCACGTGCGAAAAATGTCGATTTGGAAATCAAAAACAAATTGGGCGTGGGTGGCGACCATGCCACCATCCGCATCAAAAACATCCCGATAGGCCCATCCAACCAATTGGAGTTCAATATTAAACAAGGAATTGGGGGCATAGAATTACTCAATCGGGGTGGCCGCAAGGACCTCAACGTGGAGGTGGTTACCCGAATCAACAATGTAGCCACTCAACAAGTATTCAGCGTACCGGTGGAAACCGGCGTCCGCATCAAACCTGCCAGCGTACTCTCTGATCGGGAGCTGACGGTAAACGGAATCGATAAGTTGTTCGGCAGGGTCTTATCCGCATTCCGTGTGAAATAAGTCTATGTGTGCCCGCCGATAGGTTCCAAAGGCGAGCTTTCTTAGCAGACAAGCCGGCTTTCCTATCCGGGAAAGCCGGCTATCGCGTAACGCTACATGATTATCGTAACTAAACGGTGGGAATTCAACTTTTTCACACCGGGCGCTTCTTTGCCTATGATTACTCCTCTGTTTACCTTATGTTTGCACCGATGCAGGACTACACCGCACAGCTCAGCAAATACATGCCCGCTTCGGCTGCACCGATCATCTCGCGTTGGATCAACGACAGCGGTTGTCTTTTCCGGATCAGCCGGAGCCGTACGTCGAAACTGGGCGACTACCGCCCGCCACATGGCGGGCATGGGCACCGCATTTCGGTAAACCACAACCTTAATCCCTACGCATTCCTAATCACTACCGTGCATGAGTTCGCCCATTTGAAAACATGGAATACTTATAAGAACAAGGTAAAGCCCCATGGATCGGAATGGAAAGCGGATTTCAGGCAACTCATGCGCCCTTTTGTCCAATCGGGGCTGTTTCCTGATGATGTGCAGCAGGCTATCATGCGCTACCTGGACAACCCCGCGGCATCCAGCTGTACCGACCTGCAGCTGTACCGCGTTCTGAGACGGTATGATACAACTACCGGCCCGGCAAAGACGGTGGAGCAACTACCTGAAAATACGGTATTTGCATTAAAGAACGGGCGGGTATTCCAGAGGAAAGAAAAAATCAGAAAGCGATACCGATGCATCGAAGTGAAGACCCAACGAGTATACCTATTCAGTCCAATTGCGGAAGTAATAATAGTGGAAGATGAGAAAGCGGGGAATTATTAAACATTATCAAATATTTATTTGTTACTTTAGCACCTATTTCATTGCTATGAAGAGATTCATCCTTCTTGGTATCGCAGCCGTGCTCGCATCATGCGGCAGCCCGGACGGCAGCAGTTCTCGGGATACCGGCTCTCCTGCTTTTGATGCCGAGAGCTTCATCTCTTACGTAAAGACACTTTCGGCTGACGAATTCCTGGGCCGTAAACCGTTTACCAAAGGCGATACGCTTACCGTGAACTACATCGCGGATGAATTCGAAAAAATCGGACTGGAACCGGGAAATGGCAACAGTTATTTCCAGGAAGTCCCGATGGTTGAAATCACGTCAGACCCGGCCGGCGAATTGGTATTCCGTGGAAATGGCAACCAATTCCGACTGGCTTACCTTGACGACTACGTAATCGGGAGCCAACGGACCGACACCCAGATAAACATTCCCGAAACGGAGCTCGTCTTTGCGGGGTTTGGCATTGTGGCCCCCGAATACCAATGGGATGATTATGCCGGGCTCGATGCCAAGGGCAAGACGGTCGTTGTAATGGTCGGCGACCCGGGTTTCTATGACGACAACCTTTTCAAGGGCGATACGATGACCTATTATGGCCGTTGGACGTATAAGTTTGAAGAGGCCGCCCGCCAAGGAGCTACCGGCGTGCTGATTATCCACGAGACCGGGGCCGCCAGCTACGGATGGAATGTGGTGCGGAGCGGATGGACCGGCCCGCAGTTGACCTTGGAAACACCTGATAGCGGAGCATCGCGGGCCGCATTCGAGGGCTGGATTACATCGGAAACCGCAGGAAAGCTTTTCGACCTGGCAGGCAATGGCGACTTAATAGCCCAAGCTAAGAAACCGGGATTCAAGCCGGTGCCACTCAACGTCACGACCAGCGTTTCCATACAAAACCAAGTCCGCAAGTCGACTTCAAACAACGTACTCGGCAAAGTATCGGGTAGCAAATACCCAGACGAATATGTGATCTATACCGCCCATTGGGATCACCTCGGCGTAGGCGAGCCCGTAGATGGCGACTCCATCTATAATGGTGCCATTGACAACGCAAGCGGTGTTGCGGCACTCTTTGAGTTGGCAAAAGCCTTCAAAACTATAGAAACACCTCCAGAACGTTCCATACTGTTTCTCGCGGTCACGGCTGAAGAGGAAGGATTGCTCGGCTCAGCTTATTATGCCGGTAACCCGGTCTATCCACTGAACAAAACCGTGGCAAACATCAATATCGATGCATTGAGTGCCATTGGGCGTACCAATGATCTCGCTGTGATTGGGCTGGGCCAGTCTGAAATGGACGACTATGCTAGCCGGGCAGCTGAAAAGCACGGACGGACGATTGTGCCGGGCGGCAACCCGTCTTCTGGAAGTTTTTTCCGTTCCGACCACTTTAATTTCGCCAAAGTCGGTATCCCCGCACTGTACACCGGAAGCGGGAGCGATGTCATCGGCAAAGACAGTACAGAGATTGCCAGCCTTCGGGAAGCATTCGGTAAACGGTATCACCATGTAAGCGATGAATATGACGAACTATGGGATGTAGGCGGTATGATCGCGGACATCGAAGTCGCATTCGACGTGGGCTATACACTGAGCCGTGAAAGGACTTTTCCGAAATGGAAAGCGGGGTCTGAATTCAAAGAGCTCGGAGAGCAGAGATTGAGATAGGGAGGAGACGATAGACAAAAGATACTTGTCTAAATACCAGATACTAGCGACTAAATAATAACTATTAACAACAAAAAAATGTACACCGGATTCAAACACTTACATTCTACCTTAGCCTATGTATTATTGGCGGGACTGCTGATTTCAATTTTATATGTGTTATTTGCCTACTTGCAAAACAAGGGCTACAACCGTAAAATGGCGCTATTAGGCTTGATATGCGCGCACCTACAGCTTGTAGTGGGCTTGGTTGTCTACTTCGTGTCGCCATTGGGCCTCCAAGGCGCATCGGGCGAAGCTATGAAGAACAGCACAGCCCGGCTTTACTTCTTGGAGCACCCGCTTGTGATGCTCATTGCCATCGTACTCATCACGGTGGGCTACTCGCGGGCAAAGAAGCTGACCATACCCAAAAAACAGAACGGAACGGTACTCGCTTTTTATCTTATCGCGCTGATACTCATCCTCTCGCGCATTCCTTGGCAAGTGTGGCCTCCGGGATTGGGCCAGGGATTTCGCTTTTAAGAATTTTGGGGATTGGATTTGCAGGG
>NZ_JAMXAY010000004.1 GCF_025460835.1 Parapedobacter soli
CTTCAAAAAAGAAATATTGGGCTTTTTAAGGGTTGACTAATTATGAAAAGACAATTTTATAACACTTGCGTTGCTGCAATTGTTTAACTTTTAACGTGTGATGCAGTAAATAGTTATAAAAGAAATGTCAAAATTTTGTTAGAAAGCATCTCAAAGCCTTAATAGCGTAGGAAGTTCCTGCATACGGGAGAACGTGGTTGCACCCCGCGCAGCCAGTGCATCACGGTTTCCGTCGGCAGCAATGGCAAACACCCTGAAGCCTCCCTTTATGGCCGCTTCCACCCCTGCTATACTGTCTTCCACCACGACGGTGGTTTGTGGATGGAAGCCCATGGTCTCGGCAGCGTGCAGAAAGATACCCGGGTGGGGTTTCCAGCTGTTAATCTCGTACGAGCTGAAAATATGAGCTTCGGGGAAATATCGGATAAGCCCCGTAAGGCCAAGATTGAGCAGAATCTTTTCCTTGGGCCCGCTGGAAGCAACACAGTACGGCACGGTAAGCCTCGCTAACATCTCGGGAACACCCGGCAGAGGTCTGACATCCCGCCGGAAACGATCATAAGCCCGTGTCCGGAACTCCTGCTCGAAGTCAGACGGGAATACCCGGCCGGCACGCGCTTCCAATACCTTGATTGTTTCTGCCATATGCCGGCCACTGAATGCATAAACCGCATCGTCGAGGTCCATTCCCTCTGCACCAAGTGCCGAAGCCATCTCCAGTAACACCGAAATCATCACGCGCTCGGTATCCACCAATACGCCGTCACAGTCGAAAATAATACTCGTTACTTTACCCATATACCGATTATCTTAAACCAATTATTTCCTTATCCCGGAAGCCGTCCCGATTGCCGCAGTCGCCCCGCCGGGACAAATCATCCGTTCTCCTGGCATAGCTTTCCCTTTATATGGCTGGCTGCCGCCTTATTGCAAATGCCACCGACACTAATAGCATCAGCAGGCCCGTAAAACCAAGTGCGATGGGCAGCGAAGAATAGTAGGCAATGAAACCCAATAGTGCGGGCCCTGCCAATTGGCCTGCGTACCCTATGGTGGTGATGGCCGGGATACTGACCTGGGGCGGTACACCGGGGATACGGCCTCCTTCGCTGAAAAAGACCGGTACAATATTGGCAGCACCGACACCCAACAGAATGAAGCCGGCAAGGGAGCCCCATACCCAGGGGCTTGCTATGGCCAGGAATAACCCGGCAGCGGCCACCAACCCACCGTAAACCACCACTTTCTTGCTGCTCAGACGGGCTACGATGCCGTCGCCAAGCAAACGCATCGCAGCCATTGCCACGGAAAAAGCAGCATAACCTGCTCCGGCAAACTCGGGAGACACCCCTTTTATGTCGCGCAAGAACACGGCACTCCAGTCGAGCATTGCCCCTTCCGAAAGGAAAACAGCAAAGCACATGGCGCCCAGAAACAAGACACTCCCATGCAACCACAGAAAGCGTGCAGACCTACCGAGCTTTCCTGCGACCGAAGAAAACCGGGATGTAGCAGCAGTTTCGACATCCAGCGAAAAAAGGTGCTTATACTTGGCAACTGCGATAACAACCAACAATACGGATATGCTTACGGCGGCATGTACCGGATGCAACCCTAGCGAAATCAAAAAACCGAGCCCCAGCGAGCCGAGTAGGCCGCCAACGCTGAAGAGTCCATGCAACGACGACATGATGGGCCTCCCATAGAGGTTCTGCACCTGTACGCCGTGGGCATTCATTGCCACGTCAACGGCACCGATACCGGCACCGAACAAAAACAAGGTTATTGCCATTGGAACGATAGTGGGCAGCACCAGCAAGAGTGGTAATGTAAGGGCCACCACCACCACGCTGGCAGCAATAACAATACGGCTACCAAACCGATGTACCATCACCCCCGAAATGGGCATCATGAGCAACGCGCCGGCTCCCAACAACAAGAGTAACAGACCCAAACCAGCGTCATCGAGTTGCAACCGGTCCTTGGCATAGGGCACCATGGGCGCCCAGCTTGCAATGCCAATTCCGCAAACCAGAAAAACAGACTGGGTGGCCCTACGGGCTTTGCGTAGCTTAGCAGCTTCAATAAGCTCTTTATTATCAACCATTGTATATTTGCGATGTTTTGCAAGTATGCACAAATTCACATAATTCCCATTGTTCGTTTGACAAAATTTTCTGCAAAATATCATTGCATCGTGAAACTATTTGTTCAACAAACTCAAAAGGACTTCTACTATCCACATTTGATGCGGCCACTTCTTTTTGCTGCTCGACTTTTGGGAAGTACAAAGCGTGAAATGCAACGGTATCTTTTTCAGTTAGCTGTTTTAATATTAACCGGTCGTTGCTCGACATAAACCCATTTAATGAGTATGCTGCCGTATATTTAACTGGTTTGTCCATTGGCATCTGATCTAACTAAGATGCTTAGTTTTTTTGGTGCAACCTCACAGTAAGATTTGGTCAGGGCATCAATAAAAAGATCCTCATTAATGCTATCCATTTCTATAATTGTCCAGCCTTGTTTACCCCACTTGTTTTCAACAGGATAGATTGCGACTTTATCTGCCGAAGAGAAGACATCCTGATCTATTTCTGATAACTTGACGGTAACTCTTTTTTGCTTATCGTCATACGTTGCAAATATTTTTTTCTTCACCCTGAAAGAGATCTTTTCAAAGTGCGGCTCTTCTGTCGCTTCAGGAAATGAAAGCGCTAATTCCCGTAAGGTGTCGAACGTTATCATATTTTAATTAATTTTTCACAGGGGTCAGATGTGTCAGTACACAAAGCCACTTGTCACTTTCTTTTTTATATACGTCCGTTACCCATTCGTCGGCTTCCATTGGTTCTCCCTGCCACGTTCCGGTATTTTGCCCACGACCCGTTACCAAAGCAATGTTATCGTATACCTTGACCCGAAGAACTCTTTTTGTCATCGTGGAATGTGAAAGCAAACCTTGTTTCAGCACTTCAAAAAACCGCACTTGCGGTATAATTCCACCTTGACTGTCTACCAATACCCAATCGTTGGTAATACATTTTTTTATTTCTGCGATGTCATTGGTAACAATCGCCTGGTTGAATTTGTCTTCAATGCCTTGAAATACTTTTATCAAATCTGTTTCATTCATACTGATTGTTTTTTTATTTAGATAAGGGAAAGCCCAATGTTATCAAGGCTTTCCCTAACTATTTTTTGTTTACATTATTTTTCCAAATTATTTTCGGCAAAATATTTTATTGCTTTCTGCAAGAATAGCGCAAATTCAGGTTGCGGACTTCCATCTGTAACATTAGCTAAATAGCGCTCGTCATTCACAAACAGGTCGCCAAGCCCCGCATAAGCATCGGGTTTTTGATCAGACACAACTGAATCGCCCCAAAATTTGCTAATTATCCCATAATGCCTTGCAATGTGCTCCTGTACGATGTCCGATTCCGGGTTGTCGTTTTTCAGTACAAATAGTTCACTAAAGACATTTTCCATTTCCTTTTGAAGTGCTTCAACACCCGACTTACCAAGTTTCATTAGCTCTTTTTCAGATTGTTCAACCGTTTGTACGCCGTACTTACTAATTGCTTCTTTTCTGTAGGTCGTTCCAACTTCTTCCGGAAAACCTTTGTACAATTCTTCTGGATTTTTCATTGTTTCTCCTTTTTTAAGATTATCAATAGTAGTGTCGATTGTTTTCAATAAATCAGAAATCCTTCTTTTACGGTTAAGCAGTGCCGACTTATGCTGCATTAGCGCTTTAACCAGATCGTAGTCAGTAGTGTCCATCATTTCAAGAATATCCTTGAGCGGAAAGTCCATTTCCCGGAAAAACAGAATTTGTTGCAAACGCAATAACTCGTCATTCCCGTAGAGTCTATACTTTTTCTCTGTTCTTATTGATGGACGAAGCAGACCAATCTGATCATAATAATGAAGTGTGCGTACGCTCACACCCGATATTTCCGCCAATTTTTTAACTGTAAGAGTTTTCATTCTTTCTTATTATTTATCGACAGTACAAAGGTATGATATGACGTAACGTTAGGGTCAAATGTTTTTTGAAATATTTTTTAAAATTCACATTAATCTGCTGTAAATAAATTAATTAAAAAATTATACAATCTCATTTTTTATCGAATTTACGATACTTTCAGTATATCTATACCATTCCCCCAATTTGAGAAGTCAGCTCTTTGGTTGCTCGGGTTCATAGCACCCACACCAATTACGTTGGCATGGCTTGCCGGAAAACGGACGGATTGGGCAAAGATGCTTCGAAAGCGACACCAGCAATCCCTTCGTCATGGAGGGCACCTTCCGTAATTTTAGGGGCACCCAAAAGGGACACAAAAACCACTAAAATAAATCAAATAACAAATTGACTATCAGTATATTAATACGCTATCTGTACCCCAAATATAGAATATTAAAAAGGGGCACCGAATAGGGCACATTTTCTTTGGTATAACTTGAATAAATTGGAGCTGAATAAAAGGAAAAGGCCCCTAAATCATAGATTTAAGGGCTTTTTGTGGTCTGTTGACCTCCTCTGTGTCGGGGTGGCAAGATTTTCCGCCATACCTCTAATATGTTGATATTGTGTTTGTTGACAAGTAACCTACCAAAAAGGGTAGCCGAATAGGTCTCATATTATCGAGCCTATTTTATGGCTGTTTGTTCCTCTGGCAGAACCTGTTTCAACCAGTCAATGTACATCTGTTGCCGTAAAGATACCAAAACTATCCGAATGATGGCAATCTATTTCGCCATAAAAATAGTACACCAAATCAATTCCGTAAATGCCCAAAGCGAGAACAGCACAGGACAAGAACGTTGGGGTTTCGCAGGCCGCAAAAGAGCGAGGGGATTTATCAACTATAAGCGATTCTTTATATATTCTCGGTATTACTGTTCTCAAAAATCTCGTGTAATTTTTGTTGCAATAGCTTTTTATTGGGCAATTGGGTTTGGTACTCGGCAACCATTGCAGGGGAAAGCGAACGGCTCAATGCAAATTCTACGACTTCGTTTTCCTTGCCCTTGCAGAGCAAAATACCGATACTCGGATTTTCGTGTTTCTTCTTTGCATTACGGTCAAGTGCTTCCAAATAGAAATTCAGTTGCCCCAAATGTTCGGGCTGAAATTCATCAGCTTTGAGTTCAAAGGCTATCAAGCATTGTAAATCACGATGATAAAACAGCAAATCAATATAGAAATCTCTATTGCCTACCTGCACTTTGTATTGTTCATCAATAAAAATAAAATCGCTGCCCAATTCAAGGATAAAGTTTTTCATCTGTTTGATTAAGCCCTTTTGTAAATCGCTTTCGCTGTGTGGGTCGGGCAGGTTCAGAAACTCAAACACATAACTGTCTTTGAAAGGGTTTGTTATATCGGTATTTAATTCTCTCGGCGATGATGAGAGTTTTGCATTTCCTAACATAACCCGCTCAAAAAGGCTTGCGGAAATCTGACGGTCAAGCTCTCGTTTCGTGTATTTTTCTTTGATAGCCATACGCAAATAAAACTCTCGTTCTTCTTCGGTTTTACAGCGCGAAAAGATTGTAAGATGATGTGTCCAACTCAATTCTGCTAAAAGCGTATTTTTAATGTCTTGCGGTTGAAATTGTCGCACCGCCGGTGATACAATTTTATTTTTCTGACTATCAGTATTTTGTATTTGTCGCACCAATGGTGCGACAAATTTGGTTTGGGTATAAGTTTCATAAAACTGTACCATTCTGTAAAGCCCTGCTCTGCTAAACCCTTTCAATTCGGGATTATTTTTCTGAATGAAATCTGCTAATTCATTTACCGTTTTATCGCCCCATTCGGCAACAGATAACTTTTGTTTGACGTATACTCCCACATTCCAATACAGGTTAATGAGTTCGGTATTGACCGCCCTTATCGCATTGCTTCGGGACTGCTGTATGAGTTGTATGATGTCGATAAATCTTTTATCCATTGCTGAAAGTATAAAGTACAAATTTAAAAATAATTGCCCCTAAAAGGCTTAATTGGGTGTTTATCTGTTGTATCGCCGATTGTATCGACCAATACTGCCCTTTTTTCCAACAACCCTTTGGTTGCTAAATCCACCAATTCTTGTGTAGCCAATGTTCTTTTAATCCCATTTAGTTCCTGATCACAGCTTCCCTTTCCCAAGCCCTTTTTGCATCCCATCCCGAAACGGCTACCGAACATTTGACGGATATTTCCGTACGTTTGCCATTCACCGTTACCCTTGCATAGATAAGTGCTTTTCCCTGTGCCGTTGTCTTTTGTTTCTTGAGGTAGAAGATTACCCCGAATGTGCAGTTCTGTGTTTTCATCATTTGTTTGTTTTTAATGGATGATGAGAGCTCACCCGACTACGTCGGCTTTCGGTTTCATATCAACTTTGTTCTAATGTTGCATGTCCTCTGCTTTGGCTCCGTTTGTAAGTATCCGGCTCGGAATGGGTTCCAGAATCCATGGAACAGGGGTACCGGAAAGCTACAAAAAGCACCAAAACAAACAGGTACAGTGATCTGATTTTCAGATTGTTGAATCCTTTTAAGGGACCCAAACTTAGGAAAAGGGGTAACCGAATAGGTCCCATTTTATCGCCCATGCCGGGCGCACAACAAAAAACCCGCAAATTTCATCAATTTGCGGGTTTTTGACTTCACTTAGTGTAAGTGTTGTCGGGGTGGCAAGATTCGAACTTGCGACCTCCTGCTCCCAAAGCAGGCGCGATAACCGGGCTACGCTACACCCCGAACTGGTTACCTTTTTCGTATTTCAACCTTCCCGACTCACCGTCGGGACGCGATAACCGGGCTACGCTACACCCCGAGCCCCGAGGGTCTGCAAAGGTAAAAATTTAATCTTATTTCCAAAAAATACATCATAATTCTTTTTTGAAAAACACCTTTTGTATTCCAAAAAATATCGCTAATATTGCAGCTCGATTTTTACGGGATAATAATCGTCATTAATTACTCAAAATCATGGATTTAGTAAAGTTTGTAGAAGATCAGGCGGTAACAAAAAATGAGGTTCCCGCATTCAAGGCAGGGGATACTGTTAGCGTTCACTATAAAATCCGCGAAGGAAACAAGGAGCGTATCCAAGTATATCAAGGTGTTGTTATCCAACGGAATAGCGTTGGCACCAACCAAACCTTTACGGTACGTAAAATTTCAAACGGCATTGGTGTAGAGCGTATCTTTCCCGTAAACTCGCCCAACATCGAGAAAGTGGAAATAAACAACCACGGGAAAGTACGTCGTGCTAAATTGTACTACCTGCGTGGACTTACGGGCAAAGCTGCACGCATCAAGTCAAGGCGCTTCTAAGAAGCCCTGCATTGTAAAGCATAAAAGAGAAGCTGGCTTTTTTAACAAGCCAGCTTCTCTTTTTTTTCGAAAAATATTTGTCTTCACAACTCATGACCGTTGGGTGACGCGAGCAACGGTGACACGAAAGGCTTACTTTAGAAAACTATACTTAAACGAATAGTTGGCCGAATCGTGGGTCGCTTTATTATAATAGCTTAGAATCTCTAATTTCACGTAATCGCCTGCTGTGGTCCTGATTACCAACACACGGCCGGGGATCGGGTTGATGCTATGGTCGCCCATATCGTATTCATACCATCCGTTTCCACTCCCTGTTGGGATTGCTTTCTCTGACTCCGTGTCGGCCTTGAACCCCGCGGTAGGGCGCTGCGTCACACTGTCAAACGACGTCTCTTTCAGCAAGGCAGCCTGTGCTTTCCCACTACCGCTACTCCCTCCGTTTATCAATACCGTCGTGCGGTTAAACGCAATATCCCACTCATCCGATGCCGTGGGAACCTGTTTACCCGTAGTGAAGTTGAAATACGCTGTTTCGGTCGCTGCATTTATATTTGCTATGGTTTTAACCTCTTGCGCATGGGCCGTTATCGAAAATATCAACGCTACTACTGCCATTGATATCTCATTGAAATATCGTGTTTTCATGCAGCAAACTTAGCTAAATTCCAGCTTATTTAAAACGAATCTAATTTATTAGTATAATAAACTTCAACGTTCTGTCTCGTCAGATAGGCTGTATTTGAACTCATAACGTTCAAACAATTGTTTATGCAAGTCGTCAAGATTGATATCCCGTCCTTGGATGAAGGCGCGCTGTATGTCGTTGCCGAGCATATCCAACGCATCGCCGTCCGAAACAATTACATTAGCGTCTTTACCTACTTCCAACGTGCCTGTGTAGCCATCGATACCCAGTATTTTCGCAGTATTGCTGGTAATGGTAGCTAGCGCTTGCTCCTTGGTTAAACCGTAGGCTGCCGCTGTACCAGCCATAAAAGGCAGATTACGCTGTTGCCAAAACCCTTCTATGCCATAGGCAACCAGCACGCCGGCATCGGTTAGTATTTTCGCTTGTTTGTACGGTAGGTAAACATCCACATCCGTAGCATAGGGCAGGGCGTGTGCTTGTTGCATGATTACCGGCACGTTATTATCTACCAGTAGGCTGGCAACGAGATGGGCCTCGGCCCCACCCACCAATACCGGGGTGATGCCATACCGTTTAAAGGCCGATACAGCAGCAATGATATCCGTTGCTCTATTGGCGTGCACATATACCTGCCTTTCGCCCCCAAAGACCGGCTTGAATGCCTCGAACCGTGCATTGGAAATCCGTACGTTGCCAAGTTCGGCATAGGCTTTGGCCTGGCCCAGAAAATCTTCCAGTTTGGCAATCTCCGTTTGCACCCGCTCCTTCTGGGCATCTGTGTTGGTAGCCGAGCTGCTGCCAAAACGGGAAAACCGAACCGTAGGCCAATGGATATGGATCCCCTCATCTACTTTGTAAGCTGCGTCTTCCCAATTCCACGCATCGAGTTGGACCACAGACGACTGCCCCGACACCAGGCCACCCTGAGGCGTGACCTGCGCCAGCAAGATACCATTAGACCGTAGCGTATTGATTACCTTTGAATCTGTATTGTATGCAATCAGTGAACGGACATGGGCATTGTTTTCACCCACTTCCGTATCGTCTACAGTGGCTCTTACGGCTTCGATTTCTACCAAACCCAAGTTAGTGTTTGGCGCTATGAATCCGGGATAGATATGCTTGCCGGTAGCATCCACCACTACGGCATTTCCCGGCACACTGGGAGCGTCGCCCACGTAGGTAATCTTCCCCCCGTCAAACACCAAGGCACCTCGCTCAATGACCGTACCGTTGCCTACATGGATGGTACCACCCGTAATGGCCACCGGCTGTGCTTGGGCCCCTGCCGGGTAAATGGTTGGTTGCGCCAGCGCAGTACCAGCAAATAGCAGGCTAGCTGCCCCTCCGGCTAATAAATATGTTCTGATTGAGTTCATCATTATCGTATTAATGGGTGTGTATTTCAAACTCGCCGATCTCACCGATGGTATCGCAGTGGTACTCCATATTGGGCTGCGCCGTGGGGCGTTGCGTTACACCACCACCACTTTTCGCCTGTAATGATTTCCGGATCAGCCGTGCCCGTTCTGCGGCAAGCGCCTGCTGCTTCGCCGCATCTTCTTCGATATCCCAATATTTCACACCATCTACGAATGTCTTCTCTGCCTTTGCATAGATAGAGAGCGGTCTATCGCTCCATACTACCACATCGGCATCCTTGCCCGGTGCCAAGCTACCTACGCGATTGCCCACATGGAGTATTTCAGCCGGGTTGAGCGTTACCATCTTGAGTGCTTCCTCTTCGCTAACGCCACCATACTTCACTGCCTTTGCGGCTTCCTGGTTGAGCCTCCGGGCCATCTCCGCATCGTCAGAATTGATAGCGGTCAAAACATGCTGCTTATGCATCAGGTAGGCATTATACGGTATCGCTTCCTGTACTTCCATTTTGTATGCCCACCAATCGGCGAAAGATGCTCCGGCAATTTGCCGACTGGCCATCTTATCAGCCACCTTATACCCTTCTAAGATGTGGGTAAACGTATTTACCTGGAAGCCCATGCTATCTCCTACGTGCATCAGCATATTGATTTCAGACTGCACGTAAGAATGGCACGTGATAAAGCGTTTCTTATCCAGTATCTCTACCAATGCGTCCAGGGTAAGGTTTCGTCTCAGGGTTTGGTCGCCAGCCGCCATCCGGGCTTTGTATTCCTTGGCGCGCGTGAATGCATCGTAGTATACTTGTTCCACACCCATGCGGGTTTGTGGGAAACGGGAGCCTGTAATACCCCAGTTGCTCTGCTTCACATTCTCTCCAAGAGCAAACTTGATAAACCCGTCGTTGCCGCCGAACTTCAACCCTTCGGGGTTCTTGCCCCAGCGGAGTTTGATAAGCTGCGATTGCCCACCGATGGAATTGGCCGACCCGTGCAGTAGATGCGAGGTGGTAACCCCGCCTGCCAACTGACGGTAGATGTTGATGTCTTCCGAATTGACAACGTCTCCGATCCGCACTTCTGCGGTGACCGAATGCGAGCCTTCGTTGACGCCTCGACTGATGGCAATATGCGAATGCTCGTCGATGATTCCTGGGGTTACATGTTTACCGGTACCATCGATTACCGTTGCGCCGGCTGCCGACAGGTTTTTACCCACAGCCTTAATCTTTCCGCCAGCGAGCAATATGTCGGTGTTTTCGAGGATACCGTCCGCCTCATTGGTCCACACGGTGGCGTTTGTAATCAGTACTGTCTTCGCTTCGGGCAACTTGGTATTGCCATAGGCCACAAAGGGGTAGATTACCTCTCCTTCCGAAACGGCATTCGTTTTACGCAGCCTCGGCGATGCCTTTGCAGTGTAAGCAGCGGTATGGGTCGCGGCCCATGCCGACACCGTACCATCCGGTTGCACAGCCTCTCCCCTCAGCGAGAGCGGATGGTCATCGGCAATGTAGCCACTGATACGGGTAGTGCCCTCCTGTCCTTTCGGATTGAAACTGAACGACAGCAGGTCGCCCGTGCGTGTGGCGGTAACCTTGGTTTCTGCCGTGTCGTTTCCTACCTTCAAGTGGGCCGTAAGTTTGCCATCGCGTTCACCGATAAACAGACGCGCGGCACCGGCACCCGGTAGCGTTGTAGCGTATTCTCCGGTAATGTATTGTACGTCGACTTTCGTAGCAACAAACTTCTCTCCCTGCACCCAGTTCTCGTATATAATGGTACCTTCTTTAAACAGCGTATCGCTGGTGATGATGAAGTTAGCCAGCTTCCCACGTTCGAGCGTCCCCAATTTATCCGATACACCCAGCATTTCTGCCGGGATTTCGGTAAGGGCACGCAGCGCATATCCTTGCGAGAGCCCATTATCGAGCGCAAGCCGTAGGTTTGTCCAGAAGTCACGGAGATTGCCAAGCCCTATTGGGGAGAGGGCAAAACGTACACCTGCCTTTTCGAGCATCGCTGCGTTGGCAGGCGCCATTTCCCAGTGCTTAAGCTGGGCCAGTGTCACATTGCGCGCATCGGCCGGGTCTTCCACATCATACACCTTTGGGAAAACAAGCGGCACAATCAAGCTGGCTCCCGTAGCCCTGACGTCTTCCAACCGTTGGTACTCATTCCCTCCCGCTTTGATAATATAGCTTTTCCCGAATTCCTTGGCGATTTTATCTGCTCTCAAAACGTCGAGCACATCGTCTACTTCAAAAAATTGAGGTAGGTTTTGCAGTTTGCCAAATGCTTCAAGCGAAATATTGTATTCTTCGTGTTGTGTGGTATACCATTGGCTATCGTAATAAGTTTGACGGAGAAGAGCGATGGTACCCATCAACGACGAGGGGTAGCTGGTTTCGGCTCCCCCCTTATTGAACGAGTAATGGGCTCCGGCATCAGGCAGGATAATCACCTCGTTTTCCCGTGCATTAGCCAACGTGGCCACCACAGAACTACCCCGCGCGATGCCATCACGCACGATAGACTGCACCGCTCCAAAACCGATTTTCCGCAACTCTTCGGTTTGCTTTTCGTTCACTGAAAACGTCTCTTTGGCAGCTACTTCGGGACGTATCGCCTCATTCCAACCGTAAGCTCCTTGCTTAGTCGATTCGAAAATCTGCGACCTGCGGCCCCCGGAAACGGACTGGCTGCGCTGGCTCCTGCTAGCTTGGCCGTATTCGCTAAATGCATCGATAAACGAAGGATAAATGAACTTACCCTGCAAATCGACGGTCACGTAGCCTTTGGGCACCGATTGGTTCCTGCCCAGTGCAGCTATGTGCTTACCATCAACCAGCAAGGTACCGTTGCGGATGACCTCGCCAGCTTTGACAACGATGTTTGCATTCGTAAAGGCAAACAGTTGCGGCCTTTCATCGTGTGAGCCATTTACCGGGTAGGTTTCTTGTGCAACCGCGGCACCACACAATAGGGTAGCCACTAATAACAGTAAGGTTCTCTTCATCTTTAGGGGAATCATGTGTAATTAATCATGCCAGATTACCCGCAGCGTCTAGCCCGAAACGGTTACTGCAACAGGAAAGCACGGCTTAAACCAAATATAAACGGTTCCTTTAAAAAAGAAAGCAAAAAACACCTCACGTAATAGGAAAGTTACCCAAAAATCTTTTATCGATATTCCCGGAAAAAGAACTACCTTTGTACCCCGTACTCAAACGTGATGTTTGAAGCTTTTTTGGCTTGTACAACATATAGCATACACCCAAAATTTGTCATGACTAAATACATTTTTGTTACGGGCGGCGTTACCTCGTCGTTAGGGAAAGGTATTATTTCGGCCTCTTTAGCCAAGCTGCTCCAAGCACGGGGTTACAAAGTAACCATCCAAAAATTCGACCCCTACATCAACATTGATCCCGGCACACTTAACCCGTACGAACACGGCGAATGCTATGTTACCGAAGACGGGGCAGAGACCGATTTGGACTTGGGCCACTACGAGCGTTTCCTCAACACGCCTACTTCACAGGCCAACAATGTGACCACCGGCCGCATCTATCAATATGTTATCGACAAAGAGCGAGAGGGCGCGTACCTCGGTAAAACGGTACAAGTAGTACCGCATATTACAGACGAGATAAAGCGTCGGATGTGTCTACTCGGAAAGAACGGTTATTACGATATCGTAATAACCGAACTTGGTGGTACTGTGGGCGATATCGAATCGCTGCCGTTTATTGAAGCGGTACGGCAGCTACGCTGGGAATTGGGGAGCAGCAACTCACTGGTGATCCATCTAACGTTAGTTCCGTTCCTTGCTGCCGCGGGCGAGCTGAAGACCAAACCCACACAACACTCTGTAAAAACACTCTTGGAATACGGGGTACAACCCGATATTTTGGTCTGCCGTACAGAGCACCACCTCAACTCGGAGATCCGCAAGAAACTCGCGTTGTTCTGCAACGTGAATATCAATGCTGTGGTCGAATCGATCGATGCGCCGTCCATTTACGATGTACCGCTGATGATGCTCAAAGAGCAATTGGATAAAACGGCACTGACCAAGTTAAAGCTTTCTACCAAAAGCGAACCCGATTTGGCCAACTGGAAGGTGTTTTTGGGCAAGCTCAAAAACCCAACAGCCGAGATTACCATCGGCGTGGTGGGGAAATACGTAGAACTTCCGGATGCATACAAATCTATTAATGAAGCATTTATACACGCCGGAGCGATAAATGAATGCAAAGTGCGCGTGAAGTATATCGCCGCTGAAAGCATCAGCGACGACAACGTGAATGAAAAGTTGAAAAAGATGTCGGGCGTATTGGTAGCTCCGGGGTTCGGTTCACGTGGTCTGGAAGGCAAACTCACGGCCATCAAATACGTGCGGGAAAACCTCATCCCATTTTTCGGCATCTGCCTGGGTATGCAATGCGCGGTAGTTGAATTTGGGCGGAACGTATTGAAATTGAAGAACGCCAACAGCGTGGAAATGGACCCAAAGACCAAATACCCTGTAATCCACCTGATGGAAGGACAAAAGACAGTGAAAAACATGGGTGGCACCATGCGTTTGGGGGCCTACGACTGTGAGATCAAGAAAGGTACCAAAGCTGCTTCCATCTATGGCAAGAGCAGGATATCCGAACGGCATCGCCACCGTTACGAGTTTAACAACGATTACCTGGCACAATACGAGGCTGCCGGCATGATTGCATCTGGAATCAACCCCGATAATAACCTGGTTGAAATTGTAGAGCTCAAAAACCACCCTTTTTTCGTCGCCGGGCAGTTCCACCCAGAATTAAAATCAACGGTTGCAAATCCTCACCCACTTTTTGTTAGCTTTGTAGCCGCTTCTTTAACCCATAGTAAAGTTGCAAAACAAAAATAGCGAACAGCGCAGATTAAGAAATGGATAGAAATACACTGACGGGCCTGGTTTTAATTTTTGTCATCATTGCAGGTTCTTTCTACTTGCTACAACCTTCGGACGAAGAAATTAAACGTGAGCGCCAGTTGCAAGATTCGCTTGCCAACACACGGAATGCCATTGAAAATGTATCACAAAATCGCACCGATACCGCGGCAGCAGCAAATACACCTGTAATTGACTCCGTACTGCTAAGCGGGCCCTTTGGGCAAGCGATTGACGGCGAAGACCGGATTGTTACCCTGGAGAACGAGAACATTAAAGCTACAATCAGTACGAAAGGTGGCCGGATAAAATCCGTCGAGCTCAAAGACGAGAAAACATACGACGGGCAACCACTGGTTATGTTTGACGGTGAGCACAACAAATTCGGCCTCTTTTTCTCGGCAGCAGGCAAAAACATCATCACCAACGACCTGTATTTTACTACAGAGGGCAATAACATCCATGTAACGGGCCAAGACTCGGCATCGGTGACGTTCCGGCTGACGTATGCCACTGACAAGTACATAGACTACGTTTACTCCATCCGCGGCGGCGACCATAATGTTGGTTTCACCATCGTAACAAAGGGTATGCAAGACGTGGTAGCACCCACCGAAAGCCAGCTGGTGCTCAATTGGGAGACGGCACTTACCCAAAAGGAGAAAGACATGGATAGTGAGCGCCAACGTTCTACCTTATATTATGCCCTTGCCGCTGATGATATAGACCATTTGAGTGTTTCCAAGGACGATAGCGAAGACCTCACCGAGCAAATCGGCTGGGTATCGTTCAAGCAGCATTTTTTCTCGAATGTTTTGGTTTCTGAGAACGGCTTTGATGGTGGGAAGGTGAATGTTTATACCAGTGCGGACTCGGATATCGTAAAACTATTTACCGCCAACCTACGCCTCGACTTCAACCGCCAAGACATCAACACCTACCCTATGCATTTCTTCTTCGGGCCCAACCAATATAAGGTTCTGAAAGCCCACGGGTACGGGTTGGAAAAACAAATCGATATGGGGTGGGGGCCCATGAAATGGATCAACAGGTTTATCACTGTGCCTGTGTTTAATTTCTTGGACAGCTTCAATTGGAGCTACGGCTTGGTCATCCTTATCCTTACCGTACTGTTGAAATCCCTGCTGTCGCCACTCACCTACCGATCATACGTATCTATGGCTAAGATGCGTGTACTGAAGCCGGAAATGGACGAAATCAAGGAAAAAGTGGGCCAAGATAACCCGACGTTGCTTCAGCAGGAATACCTCAAATTATATAAGCAGGCGGGTGTAAACCCCCTGGGTGGATGTATTCCCATGCTCTTGCAGATGCCGTTTACCATCGCATTTTTCTTTTTCTTCCCTAACCTGTTCGAATTGCGGGGCGAAAGTTTTCTGTGGATAAAGGATTTATCCACATACGATTCGGTGATTTCATTTTCACCGCTGCCTATTATCGGTGTGGATCACATTAGTTTGATGTGTATCTTGATGACCTGCGCCACATTGTTATCTACTTGGTACAACAATTCCATTTCGGGTGCTGCCAATGCACAGATGAAATACATCGGTTACTTTATGCCACTGATTTTCCTCTTCGTATTGAATAGTTTCCCGGCCGGCTTGAACTACTATTATTTCCTCTCAACGATATTTACTTTCGGACAGCAACTCGTTATCCGCCAAATGGTAAACGATGACAAAATACTGGCTATCATAGAGGCCAATAAGAAAAAACCGGAGGCTAAGAAAAAGTCGAAATTCCAGCAACGGATGGAAGATTACATGCGTCAACAGCAAAATCAGCCTAAGCCTAAACCCAAAGGAAAAAAATAGGAAAGCAACTATATAGGTTACAATTAATCAAACTTTGGCATGCCCCCACTTGGGGCATGCCAAAGTGGTTTAGGGCATAGCGAAATAGCGGAAGAGGTAATACAGCGCCCAGCCTGTAAACGCGATGATCAGTACCCATACCCACGAAGGGATACTCTGCGGCGTTTCGCTACCCTCGATGAGGAACGATCGGTTGCCTTTGCCATATGCATTGATCATGATGGGGATTACCCCATCCACTACGGCATCTTCGGTTATTCCTTCCACATCAATTGCCGGCCCATTTCGTACAACGAACGGGATGACCCGGATACCTTCCTTGCCTGTAGGGTCTTTCCCTACGATTTTCAGCGTATGAGGGCCGTCTACCAGCTTTCTGGTATCCAATTCGAAATTGATCGGCGACATCACCTCCGCAATGGGTTGCGGATGATCATCGAGAAAAATGCGTATCTTACTTTTACCTTCCATAATCAATCAAGGTCTAATATATTCCGTTTGATGTGGTCGGGCGTATCTTCCCCGGGCCTCACCAGCCACTTCATGGAGTAATACAGTGTAACCAGTACAATCACCGTTATCACTCCAACAATGAGGTAATCCCAGTTATTGTCGGGCCCGGCACCATGGGCAACTCCGCGCAGTACCTTAGGCTGTTGTTTTTCACATACGGGACATGCCCACCCGGCAGTTGCGGCCACTAATAGCAGCAAGGTCAAGGCTGTTGCCTTCAGATTACTACGTTTCATCTTTTGTAACATGATCGTTTATATTATTCGCTGGCACCTTGTGCCAGAAAATCCATAATTTCTTTAATCTCATCCTCGGTTACCTGTGCACCAGAATTGCCCCAGCTTGTCCTTTCGTGGTTAATGATAGCAGTTACCTCCGCAGGAGTAAGCTCCATCATGGTACCGATACCGGGCATTGCCGCAAATTCGGGCCGTGCATCATAACCGTTCATGATAATATCCACATACAGCTCCAGGTCGTCCCCGTTTACCACGGTGCTTTCGGTGAGCGAGGGGAACGCACCGGGCAGGCCCTGGCCGTTGGCTTGGTGGCAAGCTTGGCAATGGGTTGCATACAGTAGTCCGCCATCTAGTCCGCCGGCATCTTCTCCCCCTTCAGCTTTAGCTTTCTCCCTGGCATAGAGAAACTCCGGCGTTGGCCTTCCATCGGGCAGCGGCACTTGCTTGAGCGATTGTAAGTAGGCTACCAATTGCAAGGCTTCTTCCGTAGCAACCACCTTGCCCTTTCCGGGCTTAAGGTACGCATCGGGCACATTCACCACCACATCACTGTCTGCGGGAAATGCCTTGTACTCAAACAGCCAGGGATATGCCGGCATTACCGAGGCTTCTACCACGATGCGTGGGTTGTAGAGGTGTACCAGGTTCCACTCCAAGCTGGGCTGTCTGTTACCCACGTCGGTGAGGTCGGGGCCCGTACGTTCAGTCCCCATCAGCGTGGCGGTGTTCCGCCATACGTCGGTACGTTTGATACCGGCATAATCGGCCGCTACGCTTGGCCGTTTACCCCAAGGCCTATCCATATCCACATTACGCACCTGCTGGGTATGGCAGGCCACGCAGCCGTTGGCAATAAAAATCGATTTTCCCTTCTCAGCCGCCTCACTCAGCGGCTCATACCCCGGCAGGGGTGCGTTTTTCTGCTGGTTGTGTAGCGCTGGAAGGATGGCTACGAACAATGTCAGCACAAAGAACAACAAAAATGCCGCAGTAAAAAGCTTTCTATGATCATTAAAAAATTCCATCTTCTATTGGAGTATTATGCTGTCTGTCAAGTCGCTGAATTAATCCTGTTTGGCATGCTGGATTGCCGTCTCCCTGATATCGAGTGTCTCTCTATCCACCGATAGCATTCTGTACATATTATATGCAAAAAACAGGTGTGACAACCACATTAAGCTGCCACCTATTGCCCGCCAGAGCCAATAAGGCATCATAAACGTCACACTTTCAATGAATGGTTTGCCATCCATCCACATCAGGCCCTTCAGTGTGCTGCCATACATCAACGGCACGGTGTAAAACATCAGCCCGATCAATGCCATCCAGAAGTGCGCACCCACGGTAGACTGGGGTGCCTCACGGCCGGTCAGCCTTGGTACTAATGCATAGATTGCCGCCCATAGGAAGAAGCTGATGATACCATACATGGTAAGGTGCGAGTGTGCTACCGTAAAATCGGTAAAGTGCCACAATAGATTGGTATATCTGAATGCCTCGGCAGTACCCTGTAGCGATCCGGTAAAATAAAAGATGATACCGATGAGAAAAAACGGAAGCGTATAGCTGTCTTTAATCTTATACCAACCGCCTTTGAAAGTCAGCAAAAAGTTGGCAGTACCGGCCGCGACGGGGATAACCATCCCCATGCTACCTACAATGGCCACCGTTTGCAGCCACCAAGGTATGGCACTAAAGACGAAATGGTGGGTACCTATAAGTGTGTAAAAAAGGATCTGTGTCCAGAAGGCCAAGATACCCAAGCTATATGAATAAATAGGCCTATTCAACTGCTGCGGCAGGAAATAATACACTACACCCAGCATAAACAGCATAAACCACATGCCTACCCCTTGGTGCATGTAGTACCCCTGCACGATTGTTTCGCCCAGACCATTTTGCCACCACGGGATATACGCCACGATGGATATCACCAAGGCAAAAATCACGGCCGAAATAATGTACCAGTTGGAAATATAGATTTCATGGGTCTTTCTTCTTGCAACGGTCTTGAGGTAATTGATTAATGTGAGTACCAGACCGATGCCAAACAACAGCATGATGGGCCAGATATACTCCCGATACTCGCCTCCGCCATTATTAATACCAGCCATCAACGACAATGAGCCTAATATCACTGCCGCATTGATGAGGTAAAACGAGTACCACCCCATTTTCAAACTGGCTATCGCCACGTTACTTACACGGGGCACAACATAATATCCCAAGCCTATCATGGCCAGTGAGGCCCATCCCCAGAATACCGCATTGGTATGCACCGGACGTAAGCGCCCGAAACTTAGCCAACTCACTTGGTCGGCATCGGGCGCGACAAACTTGATGCCTAAATATTGGCCTACAGTGGTCCCGAAAAGTAACCAAAAAGTAGCAGCTATTAGATACCATACGATCAGTTTGGTAAGTTGCGGATCGATATTGGGCCGTGGTTGTGCTTTTTTCTTCACGGCAACAAAAGGTAACCCTGAACTTTCGCGGAGCCTGATTACTCCCAGATGATCGGTAGGCTTTTCAGATCCCGACAACTCATTATTCGTAAGCTTGAAGTCCAGAGCTTTCTTCCTTTCTACCAATTCACGTTCGGCAGCCTCACTATCTACCTCACGCAGGTACGCCGCCAGTTCGTCGGCCTCTGCCATATCCATCTTCTTTCGGTACCGCTTCAGCACGCGTGAGGCCTTGCCGACCATGATCACAAAACCCACGAGAATCGGTATAAGCAGCAGCACTATAGTAATGATAATACCCGCCTGACCCAAAAGGGATTCGCCCTGACCATTGCCGGCAGGCTGTGCCCATGACATCAAACTGAGTGACGACAATAAAAGGACAAGTGTTGCTTTCCGCAAGGAATCGTCGCCCGAGGCTGTATGCTTTTTGTGCCGTTCGCGGACGATTGCGATCAATCGGCCGAGTTGGTGGGTATCCAATTGCTGGAGGTACTTGCTATACCCCGATCGTCCAACTGCATTCCGGCGGTCAGCTATTCGTTTAATGTTTTCGATACGATGCAATAGCCATATCGAAAACAGTAGAATAACGACCACTGCCACCAGTGAAATCAAAATAATCACCTCCGTACGATTAAACGTAAACGAGAACGGGCGCATCTCCCCCTGTGCAAAGAGGAATACCGGAAACAGCACCAATAAAACAATGCATGTAACTAATGATGACATCTTAACCATACCCAAACCTAACTATATTAATACCTTTTTATCCTCTATATATACACGGCTAACTATAAGAAACCTTCCCGTCGCCGTTTAATCTCGCCTAAGGAATGTCAACTTGCTGTCCAACTCCTCAGTGAATGAACCGAGCTTTGCATTTTCAAGCATATTCCGCATTTCTTCACGAATAACCTTGAATTGGTAGTGGATGGGGCATGGCTTCACTTCAGAACATTGTTTCAACCCCAGTCCACAACCATAAAATATTTTCTCGCCATCCACCGATTTTACTATCGTGGCCAAAGAGCTTTCAAGCTGCTCTTCATTCAAGAAAAAACCACCGTTGGGACCCTTCGTGGAGAGCACTAACCCTTTGCGGCTCAAATCCTGTAATATCTTTGCGATGAATGATTCCGGTGAATCTATCTCCTTACTAATTTCCTTGATACCAGCTTTCTCCCCTTCCTTGGAACGCTTGGCGATAAAAATCATCGCTCTAATCGCATATTCACATGTTTTTGAAAACATCTTCTACTTAGATTGCGGGCAAATATACAAAACAATGAAATAAAAGATAAAAAACTCTTTTTTTATTTTTTACGTGATGGAACCTCATACAAACGCGCTGAATCCGGTGATTGACCGGCCTACAATCAGCGAATTGATTTCTTTCGTTCCTTCGTACGAATAAATCGCTTCCGCATCAGCGAGGAAGCGCGCAACATCATATTCCAATAAAATACCGTTACCGCCCATCACCTCCCTGGCTTGGCTTACAATATCGCGGGTGCGTAGTGTACAAAACACTTTCGCGAGCGATGCGTGTTCATCGCGCAGCATACCGTTATCCTGCAATTCAGATAAGCGATATACCAATGTTTGCATAGCGGTAAGGTTAGACAGCATCTCTACCAAATGGTTTTGAATCAATTGGAACGATGCGATAGGCTTACCAAATTGTTTACGTTTACGGGTATAATCGAGGGCATTTTCGTAAGCTCCCCTAGCACACCCTACCGCCATCCAAGCCACACCAGCGCGGGTAAGCTGAAGGACTTTACTAGTATCTTTGAACGAATTGGCATGCTGCAACCGGTCACTTTCCTCTACCAGGCAATCCGTCATCGTAATCAAACCATTCTGCACAATCCGCAGGGCCATCTTTCCCTTTATCTTCTCTACTTCAAAACCGGGGGTACCTTTGCGCACTAGGAACCCTTTCACCTCCCCGTCGGCCAAGTCTTTTGCCCAGATGACGGTTACGTCAGCAAATGTGGCATTCCCTATCCACTTCTTCTGGCCATTGAGCAACCAGCCATTTTCCGTTTTACGGGCCGTAACGGTAAGTCCGCCGGCGGCACCCGATCCCACCTCGGGCTCAGTGAGGCCGAAGGCACCGATCAGTTTCATCTGCTGCATAGCGGGCAACCATTCCTGCTTCTGCGCATCGGAACCGCAAAGGTATATCGACCCCATGGCCAAGCCACTCTGCACCCCGAAGAACGTGGCCACCGATGCATCTACCCGAGCAATCTCCATGGCAATAATCCCCTCCATCAACGATGATTTACCGGCACAGCCGTAGCCATCATAGGTAAGGCCACAGATATTCAGCTCAGCCAACTTCGGGATAATCTCAAATGGAAACTCATCACGCAACCAATAGTGGTTTACCAGTGGACGTATCTCCCGCTCCATAAACTCACGCACCTTCAGTTGCAGTGCGCGGTCTTCCTCGCTGAGCCGCATGTGCAGCTCGTAGAAGTCACCATTGATGGGTGGCAATTCGCGCTTGGGCTGTCCGCCCCGGAGCATTCTCATCAGTGCGTTGAACTGGTTGTCGTCCAACTTGGAAAATGCATCCATCACTCTTGGCAGGTTTACCTTCTGGGATAACTTATCCAGTTGCTCGAAATCAATGCGCTTAAACAACTGGTATGCCTTTTTGATTCTCGAAAACATAATTTTTTGTTTTTTTGCCGTTTGCCTAAATCTAGTGTCTGTTGTCCAGTGTCTAGTGTCTAATGTCTAATGTCTAGTGTCTAATGTCTAATGTCTAGTGTCTAGTGTCTCAAATCTCAAGTCTCAAGTCTGTATCACCCCCACGTTGAAAGGCCTTTCAATCGGTGCCTGGTTGGCTGCTTCGATTCCCATCGAAATGACTTTCCGGGTATCCAACGGATCGATGATCCCATCTACCCACAGGCGTGCCGCGGCGTAGTAAGGCGTTGTCTGTTGATCATACCGCTCGGTTATTTCCTTAAGCAGCGCTTCCTGTTGCTGCTGATCGACCTCGGCTCCGGCATTCATTAACGATACAGTCTGGATTTGGAGCAAGGTCTTCGCCGCTTGGCTGCCCCCCATTACCGCGATCTTGGCCGAGGGCCAAGCAAAAATAAGCCGCGGATCGTATGCTTTCCCGCACATGGCGTAGTTGCCCGCCCCGTATGAGTTTCCGATAACGATGGTAAATTTGGGCACCACGGAATTGGCTACCGCGTTGACCATCTTAGCGCCATCTTTGATGATACCGCCCTGCTCAGCCCGGCTCCCTACCATAAACCCCGTTACATCCTGCAGGAAGACCAGCGGTATTTTCTTTTGGTTACAATTCATGATGAAACGGGTGGCCTTGTCCGCAGCGTCCGAATAGATGACACCGCCAAACTGCATCTCCCCTTTCTTGCTTTTCACCACTTTTCGCTGGTTGGCTACCACACCTACGGCCCACCCCTCTACGCGGCCCAGGCCGCAGATGATGCTTTGGCCGTAGCCGGCCTTATATTCTTCAAAGTCGGAATCATCCAGCAGCCGGCGGATGATTTCATCCATGTCGTACGGTTTCTCGCGCGAGGCGGGCAATATGCCGTAGATTTCCCGTTCGTCCAATTTCGGGGCAGCTGGCTTTATCCGGTCAAACCCGGCGTCTTTCGGCTTGCCGAGCTTGTCCATGATGCTGCGGATGGCTTCCAAACACGTTTTATCATCCGGTTGTTTGTAGTCGGTTACGCCCGATATTTCACAATGGGTAGTTGCGCCCCCCAGCGTTTCGTTGTCCACCGACTCACCGATGGCCGATTTAACGAGATAGGAGCCTGCCAGGAACACCGATCCGGTGCCGTCCACGATCATGGCTTCGTCGCTCATGATCGGTAAATAGGCACCACCGGCCACGCACGACCCCATGATGGCCGCCAATTGCACAATTCCCTCACTGCTCATGCGCGCATTGTTGCGGAAAATGCGTCCGAAATGTTCCTTATCGGGAAAAATCTCATCCTGCATGGGCAGGTACACGCCTGCGGAGTCTACCAGGTAAATGATTGGCAGCCGGTTTTCCATGGCAATCTCCTGTGCACGCAGGTTCTTCTTGGCCGTCATCGGGAACCACGCTCCTGCCTTTACGGTCGCGTCGTTGGCCACCACCACACACTGGCGGCCGGCCACATAACCGATACCCGCGACCACGCCGGCCGATGGGCACCCCCCATGTTCGGCATACATGCCCTCGGCAGCCGTGGCACCGATTTCGAGCCAGGGCCGTTCGGCATCAAGCAAGTGGTTGATCCGCTCGCGTGCCAGCATTTTCCCTTTGGCTTTCTGCTTTTCCGCTGCCTTGGCGCCACCTCCTTGGTACACGTTCTTCAACCGGTGCTTAAGTGCCGCCAACGCTTGCTTGTTCACATCCTCATTTTGGTTAAACTCAAGGTTTATCATGGTTCACAAGATACGGCATTTTTTTTATCTCGGTACTTTTTTACTTTTTTGGGTTACCTTTTGGCTCAAGTGGTATTAAAACGTAATTAAACAGGTTTGTTTTAAACATCAAAAAGGAAATTAACATGAAAAATGCATTCAAATTCGGTTTTTTAGGTTTGTTCGCTGCTGTAGCTTTCGCTGCTTGCAACACCACAACTTCTGAGAGCGAAGACACTGCCGATTCGTTGGCAACTGAAATCGAAGCACAAGTTGACGCTACCACCGATTCTATCGATTCACTCGGTGACGCTGCGATCGACTCGTTGGATTCGTTGGTAAACTAATTAATCGGATTGAGAAATTAGAAAAGGGGCTCCGCCGGTTGGCGGAGCCCCTTTTTCTTTGGACTTAATACCGATATCCATTTTATTGATACTATTTTACAATCAAGCCACCAATCTCTTGCTTTATATGCATAAAATCGGTAAGTTAGCATTACTAACGTAATACACCCGCATTATGAAAGCAGTAGAATACAGGTTGCCCAAGGAGTTTGACAAGTCGTTCATCGTGTTTACCGAGCGTGGCACGTATTTCCCCTGCCCCTGGCATTACCATCCCGAATATGAGTTTGTACTGGTCAACAAAAGTACCGGTAGGCGCATGGTGGGCGACCATATCGGCCACTTCAATGAGGGTGATTTGGTATTCATGGGCCCTTCCCTCCCGCATGTATGGGTCAACGACGCCACCTACCTAGAGGGCAAAGCGCAACAGGAGGCGGATGCCGTGGTTGTCCACTTCGTTGAGGATTTCCTTGGTGAGAACTTCCTTTCCTTACCCGAATTAGAGCCCCTTAAAAAGATATTGGATTTATCCAAGCGTGGGTTGGTGATTACCGGGAAGACCAAAAACGAAATCAACAGCCGGATGAATGGTATGATCGGTGAGAGCGGTCTGAGCCGATTGTCGTCGCTTTTCGCCATGTTTGATATCCTGGCCCACAGCACGGAGTATGAGCCACTGGCCAGCCCCACCTACATGCAGCACACGCAGGGCTACTATTCCGATCGGTTCAGTAAAATCACGGATTACATCCTACGCAATTACCACCGCGATATTACACTAAACGAGGTCGCTTCCGAAGCCAGCATGGCCATCACCACGTTTTGCAACTTCTTCAAGGAGCATTACCGGATGACGTTCGTTGAATACCTCAACACCATCCGTATCGGCCACGTTTGCAAGCTGCTTGCCGATAGCGATGACAACGTGGTTACCATTGCCTATGAATGCGGGTTCAACAACCTCGCCAACTTCAATAGGCAGTTCAAGCGGCTAAAAGGCATGTCACCCAGCGAATACCGGAAAATGCTTATCCCGGCTTCTGCGTGAACATTAAAAACCCACACTCCACACCAATGTTTTCATCGCTCTCAAAAAACTTTCGATAGTTATCCCGCAAGGATAACAGCGGTTATATTCATGCAAACGTGCAATAAAAACCAAACATACTTGAACTTTATTACATTATGTAGGCAATATTAAAGTATGTTTGAAAATATTGACTGATTGCGATGTGGTACAGCGGAATATCCCATTTACCATTTAGGTTAATTCCAACACTATATCGTCGGTATTGACCAGGGTGCCTGCCTCCAGCTCAACCCTCTTTACCGTACCCGCCACAGCAGCCGTAACGGTAGTTTCCATCTTCATTGCTTCAATAACAAAGAGTGGCTGATTTACCGCTACTACATCGCCGACGGCCACAAACACCGCGGTCAACATTCCTTGCAACGGTGAGCCCACGTGCCGGAGGTTGGAAGCATCCGCTTTTCTATTTTCTTTCCGCACAACCTCCGATTGCCCATCGCGTATTTCCAGATTACGTGTCTGTCCATTTAATTTGAAGAATACCGTACGATTACCGTCAACATCTGGTGGACCGATAGATACCAACTTCACCAGCAGTGTTTTTCCCTTTACAAGCTCTACGGTCGTTTCTTCGCCGGGTTTCATACCATAGAGGAAATACTGCGTGGGCACCACAGAAACATCACCGTATTTTCGATAAGCAGTTAAATAGTCTATAAATACTTTCGGGTAAAACTGATAACTCAGGTAATCCGTAAAGGTAAGATCTTCCCCATATTCCCTTCGGAAGCGTTTGAAATCCAAATCGAGATCCAGCAACGGCAGGTGTTTGTTGGGGCGGTCGGAATAGGCGCCTTGTTCTTTCAATACCATCCGTTGTAATTTAACTGGAAAACCACCTTCGGGTTGACCGATGTCTCCGCGGAAAAAGGACACTACCGAATCGGGGAACGAAAGGCTACCACCCCGTTGTAATACATCTTCCCCGGTTAGGTTGTTTGCCACCATGTATTGGGCCATATCACCAACCACCTTAGAGCTTGGCGTTACTTTGACAATATCGCCAAACAATCGGTTCGCTTCTGCATAACTGCGTTTAATCGCATCTATTCGATCGCCCAAACCAAGTGCATTTGCCTGTTGCTTCAAGTTGGAGTATTGCCCCCCGGGTATCTCATGACTGAACACCTCGGCCGATCCAGCTTGCATCCCCGATTCGAAAGGGCTGTAATAAGTCCGCACGGCTTCCCAATAGTCGCTATATGCATTCAGACTGCCAATGTCAAAAGGATTTTCCCGTTCATGGAAACGCATCATCTCTACAACCGCATTGAAATTGGGTTGGGAAGTTAAGCCAGATAGCGCCCCTAATGCACAGTCGACCACATCGACTCCCGCCTCAATAGCCTTCAGATAGGTAGCTGTCTGCAGAGACGACGTATCATGCGTATGGAGGTGAATGGGTATTTTTACCGCATCCTTCAATGCCGTTATGAGTTCCGATGCGGCATACGGCTTCAACAAACCAGACATGTCTTTGATGCCCAACATGTGGGCTCCGGCGTTCTCCAGATCCTTCGCCATTCGCAAGTAATACTTGAGATCATATTTCGTACGCTTCACGTTCAAGATATCGCCGGTATAGCATAAAGTCCCCTCGGCAATGCCCTCCGTACGTTTCCGAACCATTTCGATGCAGGGAGCAATATTTTCCATCCAATTGAGTGAATCGAAAATGCGAAATACATCCACGCCTGTTTCCCAACTCTTTTCCACGAATGCTTCGATGAGGTTATCTGGATATGCGGCGTACCCTACGCCATTACACCCGCGAATAAGCATCTGCAGCAGGACATTAGGAATCGCTTCGCGCAATTTTGCCAACCGTTTCCAAGGATCTTCCAACTGGAAGCGTAGGCATACGTCAAAAGTTGCCCCACCCCACACTTCCATGCTGAATGTCTGGGGGTGCGCTTTCGCGAACCCGGAGGCGACTTTTAACATGTCAAATGTGCGGACTCTGGTAGCAAGCAACGATTGATGCGCATCGCGCAGGGTCGTATCGGTATAGTGTATTCGCTGATCATTCACTAGCCACTGGCATAATCCGTCTGGGCCGGACTCGGTCAGTCGATCTTTGGTTCCTTTCGGGGAGCGCACCTGTTCGTCGACGGTAGGTATCACCGGTTGGTCCAGTTTCGACGGCCGTACCGCCCCTTTGGTATCGCGGTTCCCGTTTACCGAGATATCCCCGAGAAAGGCCAGCAACTTGGTACCACGATCTTGCTTACCTGTAGACTTAAACAGTTCCGGATGTGTAGCGATAAACCCCACCGTGGCCTCTCCCGATAAAAAGAGGGGGTGGGTTACCAAGTTCTCCAGAAATCCAATGTTATTTTTCACACCACGGATACGGAACTCCCGCAATGCCCGGTCCATCCGTTTAGCGGCTTCTGCCAGTGTATTGCCGTGAGTGCTGACTTTCACCAACATCGAATCAAAGAATGGGCTCACCTTCATTCCCGGATAAGCGCTGCCTTCATCCAACCGCACACCGAAACCAGCTGCATTGCGGTAGGTAATGATTGTGCCGTAATCGGGCTTAAAACCGTCTGACGGATCTTCCGTCGTGATGCGGCATTGTATGGCAAACCCATTGAGTGGGATGTCGTTCTGTTCGCCCAACCCCACTTGCTGGTCGGACAGTTTGTATCCGGAAGCGATGTACAGTTGCGTTTTTACCAAGTCAATACCAGTCACCATTTCCGTCACGGTGTGTTCTACCTGAATACGTGGATTCACCTCAATGAAATATACCTGTCCATCAGCATCCACCAAAAACTCCACGGTACCTACATTGTCATACCCCGCCGCTCTGGCGATGGCTACGGCATAAGCATATAGTTTCTCGCGGGTTTCAGCACGCAGGTTCGCCGCCGGGGCTACTTCCACCACCTTTTGGAACCGACGCTGCACCGAGCAGTCGCGTTCGTAAAGGTGCGTCACGTTTCCATGATGATCGCCCACCACCTGCACTTCGATATGTCGCGGATTTTCTATATATTTTTCCAAGAAAACCGTGCCGTCGCCAAAGGCGTTCAACGCCTCGTTCTTCGCGCTCGCAAATGCAATGTTCAATTCACTGTCATTACGTATCACCCGCATTCCTCTCCCACCGCCTCCTGCCGCGGCTTTGAGCATCAACGGATAGCCGATGCGCCAGGCTTCAGATAGCGCTTTCTCAACAACATCCAACGTTTCGAGACTACTGCCAATTGTAGGCACCCCGGCCTCTTGCGCCGCCGATTTAGCCCGCACCTTATCCCCAAGCATATCCATCACTTCTGGTGACGGGCCTATAAAGACAATCCCTTCTTCTGTACATCGGCGGGCGAAACCCGCATTTTCAGATAAGAAACCATACCCGGGATGAATAGCATCCGCACCACAATTCCGGGCAATAGCGACAATCGCATCAATATCCAGATACGGCTTAAGTGGTTCGCTATCTAACCCAATCTGGTAAGCTTCGTCAGCCTTGTATCGGTGTAGCGAGTACCGGTCTTCAAAAGTATATATGGCTACCGTTCCAACACCCAATTCATTACACGCACGGCTAATCCGGATAGCAATCTCGCCGCGGTTGGCGATGAGTACTTTTTTTATGTCCATATCGTTTTACCTATAAGGTTATGCTTGTTCACAAACCTGCTTCTGCTCTCCGAGTCCATCCACACGTAGTTCCACCACGTCGCCCACTTTCAGGTAATGTGGTGGCTTCATTCCCAGACCAACGCCGGCGGGTGTACCTGTCAGGACCAGGTCTCCAGCTTCGAGTGTCATGAACTGCGACAGGTAATGGATAATATGGTACACATCGAAAATCAGGTTTTTGGTATTCCCATCCTGCATTACCTGCCCATTTACGCAGAGTTGCAGGCGAAGGCTATGGACATCCGGCACCTCATCCGCAGTAAGCAGCCAAGGTCCCGTAGGGCTAAAGTTATCGCATGATTTCCCCTTTGTCCACTGCCCATCACGTTCCAGCTGGAAAGCGCGTTCGGATACGTCGTTGACAACGCAGTATCCTAAGATATAGTCTTTTGCTTCCTCTTTGGTTTGCAGGTAGCGCGCCTCTTTGCCTATTACCACGCCCAGTTCCACTTCCCAGTCTGTTTTCTCGCTGCCACGCGGAATGATAATCGAATCATAGGGGTCCACAACGGTGTTCGATCCTTTCTGAAAAACAATCGGTTCTTCTGGAATCGCCATGTTCGATTCCCGGGCATGATCTGAATAGTTCAACCCGATACAGATAACTTTTCCCGGGCGGGCAATGGGTGCTGCCCAGCGCTCCTTTTGGTTCACCGCAGTTGGCCGCGGGTTGATAGCCAGGAATTCGCGCAGTTTCTCCATGCCGCCGTTACTGAAAAAATTCCGGTCCCAATCTTTAAAGCGGTCAGAAACGTCCCTTCTCGTGTTGTGTTCGTCCAAAATACCCGGACGCTCCGCCCCCGGGTTACCAAAACGGATTAGTCTCATAATGATGTAAACTTATATCGTTGCCTATTTTTTTATCTTGTTACGCGCCAATTCCCAAAAGTAAATAAGCCCACCTCGTGTAGCCCTATAACGGCAATATAAGATGCTATTTCGATAAGATTTGATAACGTAGCCGTGCAGCATTCCCCGATGCGCACGCCGGTTTGCGTGAGCATTAAAAACAACAAACCCCGGCCGAAGCCAGGGTTCGTTGTACCATCAAATAGGCATGCTTATCGCTTCCACAGACGCCATACGAGATAAATAACGCCACAAACGACCCCCAGCCACACCCACCAGGGAATTTTCAGTAGCGGCGAAACATCAGCCTCCTGCTGCTTCATACGCGTATCCCGTTGTACGGCGGTATGTTCACGCGTTGCCGCCAAGGCTGCCGAGCTATCCACAACAGCAATCGCTACGTCTGACTCGGCCGCCGCTATTCTCCCGCTATTCCGGTGGATGACCACCCGTTCGGCCTGCCCCACGTAGCCGCTATCGACACTCAACCGGAAGGTGCCTACGGGGATGATCTCTGCCACGTTACTCGCATATTCCAGCCGGATGCTGGCCGAGCTCGTCTGCTCAAGCCGACGCAACCGCCTTTCCTGTTTAGCCGTCTGCCCTACGCGGGTATGCAACGCCGTCCGTTCGTTGGTCGACTGCTTCCGCGTAGCGCAACCGGCCAGCAGACCAATCAATATGGCCACTATGCGCACCATAACCTTTATCGCCTCCATCGTCCCAGCTGTCATCGGGCCAGGATACTTACCGGCTCCGTCCAGTCGCTCGCGCCCACGCCGTTCTTGGCCCGTACGCGTACATAGTACTCCACCCCTTTTTGCAGGGGTGCCAACACGTTGATGTTGCTCCGGGGCGTATCCAATATTTCCACAGGCCATACCAACTGGCCGTTCGCGTCCACCTCGTCGGTATATTGATACTCATAGAGGCGCACATTATCCACAGCTTCAAAGTCGAGCCTAGCTTGTCCTTTTTGCCGGTAGTCGGTCAATGTCACCCACAGCGGCGTTTGGGGCGGCACCGATTTGGTAGGCAGGGCAACCGGGCGGAAGCCGCTGCTCAAAATTACAGACAATGCACCGTCGGCGGTCTTGTTTACATAAAAAGCAAGCTGTCTCAATAGCTCGATCAACACCTCACGGCTGTCGTTTTTCAGGCTAAAGTCCAGCGGGCTTCCCTTTCGGTTCGCCATTTCCATTTTTTCACGGAAATCATCGGTCGCCGTCAGCACCGTAGCGAGATCGGGATCGGGGGTTGCAAAGTATGCATTCCCATCCATCGCCGCGTGCACGGTATAGCCAAAGGTCAATAATTCCTGGTCTTTCATGTGTTTAAAGCCACTCCTGGCTATTCTTTTTTTCATTTTTTTGCGTTTTTGTTATTTGCTTTTTGCTTTTTTGCTACTCATTTATTCGCTAGTTCACTCGGTCAATTGGCCCATCGCGATACCGCGCGAATCGTTTTTATCCATCGCCGCTTACGCACCACGGCATTGTTCACATTACCTTCCACAGTAATCACCCACTTCCCATCCCACTCATCCACGAAGCCACAATGGGCAATCCGCTTTTTGGAAGCGACGTAAATGCCGAATACGTCACCTGCCTTTGGTTCTTGGTTTCTCAATCGCGGCGCGTTCGTCCAAATAATATTTTGAGATGGAAAAAGCGCTGCCGCCCACGCATTCCGCGGCTCGGTATATCCGGCCTGGCCATAGCACCAGCTTACGAATGCCGCACACCACTCGTAGCCTTCGCCCAAGCCGCAGTAATGCAGGTACTGCCCTACTCGCGGACCATCATTGTTACCGGCCGCTTCCTGCACGCCGATCTCAGCACGGTAAACGGCAGGCAGCCCATCACGCACTATTTCCGCTCCTGGCTCCAACGTCTGGCGGCTAATCATCACACTAACGCTACCAACGCTACTACCAAGCCCCAGAAGAGCGATAGCAAGAGCAGCAGGTAATACCCAATTTGCTTCCATGGTTTCAATACGTTAAAAGATGAGCGGAAATCCGCGCGGTCGAATCCCGCGAGGCGTTTAAAGAATACCCATACCAGCCAAGCAGCCATGAGCCAAAAGAAACCGACAGCAAGCGCAGCCAGCACAATGATGCTGAGCACGCCGATATCGGGTACGGCCGCTGTTGTATCGAGCCACCATAGTAGCGGCCCGAGGTATAGGAATAAAATCAATAAAAGCGGTACGCCTACGAGCGGCCAAGGGAAAAGCCGCGGTTCGGGGCGTACCGCTTGTTCATGGAGGAAATCCACATAGTCCTCCGCATCGTCCACCTTGCGCAGCCGGCGCTCTGCCGGTTGGCTTGCCGGCTTCTCCAGCCGCAGGTGTCTGTTCATTATTGTTTGCTGTAACATAAGCGTTTAATTTTTTTGTTACGGCAAACATAGACTCCACCACTAGCCGCTCAAAATCCGCGGACAACGTGGACGGAAAACGGAAGAAGTGGATAGATGGCGGACAGTTACGGTGCTTTCAGCCGTTGTTCCAATTGCTTTTTCAGGTAAATCTGCAATAGTTGCCGCTGTTCCGGTTCTAGTTTTTCTTTAAATACCCGCATAATAGTTGTCGTTGCGAAATAGGGCAATTCATTATGTTTAGTGTAATATGTGAGCCAATAGGTAGCAGCAGCCTCTCCTTGGGATTTCATCAAACCAAATAATGCTACATGACGCCATCCGTTTGACATTTCCCTTAGAACAGGTGACATTTTCCCCAATGAATAGCGAGATACCTCGACATCGCGAAGTAGTGTCAAGGCTTCCGCATAACGGCCATACCACACGAGTAAAAACGCCTTCTTAAAATTCAAGTTAGCAACCGTGGTGCTGTCCCTATTATCTCGTATTTCTCGATAGATGTTTTCCAAGGCAAGCTCAGGTTCAAGGCCTAGATACGGGTCGTAATCAAAAATCTCAGAGGCAAATGTCCAGTGCTGGTATTGTGCCTGCGTGGTACGCAGGAAATGATTTGCCTTCTCCCGATCGTGCTTGAGATAGGCATAGAATTTCAGGCGAAGCCCAAAATCCCGCCGTTCGGGGAAAGCTACAATCAGCGAGTCGGCGTGGGCCAAAGTTTCGTTTAGGGGTCGTTTTTTTTGATTGTCTATGTTGTCGCTATAAGCCTCTTCAAAACGCTCCTGACGCCGCTGCAATTCGCCGGTCTGCGTATGGCCGCCCATTGATTGCTGCACTACATAATCTAAGGCAGCAAAATCACCCGATCCTTGCCATACCAATCTTCCCTTGCTGTCTATAAGATAAAGAACTGGAAACGCCGGAATGCCTCCCCACGATAGGTTGACGGATCGATCGCGCGTATCGAGTGCTATGGTATATTCCATACGGTCTCCCATGTTTTCTTTCAGTGTTAAGATCGCACTACGATATGCCGCTTCCGTTCGCTTATCACGTGGGTAATAGGTGTATATACTTACTACCTCCAGATAACCGGCATATTTCTTCTGCAAATCTGTGAGATGCGGGATCGCTTCCCGACAGGGCTTACAGGCCAAGTGCGTAAACTCTACCAGATACAACATATTAGGCTCAAAGGAGGTCACCGGTCCCCCGTGCAACCATTCGGCCACTTCCAAAGGGGGAACCTTCTCCCCTACTTCCAGTTGCGGCTCCTGAGCAGTAAGTAGACCCGTCATCATTAGGCCTACAAGTATTAGCATCAAATTTTTCATTTAATAGTCTTTTGTCAATAGTCCGGATTTTGTATCAAAAATGGGTTCGCTTCGAGTTCTCGCTGCGGGATGGGCAATAATAGGTCGTTGCGTCCCCAGCGTTTCAAATCTGCCCAGCGATGACCCCACTCGTAGGTAAACTCAATGAGCCGCTCCCGCTCAATGACGTCCATTACTGCGCCAGCTTCTAATCCCGCCAGTGGTTCTAATCCGCTATGTGCCTCGCGCACCGCATTCACGTCGGCTATCGCGCCACCCACGTCGCCCTGCTTTAGCCGCGCTTCTGCCCGGAGCAGGTAAGCCTCCGTTAGGCGCAATACCATACTGTATTCATCTGGTCGTTCGCCCATAGGGCTCTGCCGGATTTTATACTTGGCAACATAATTATAAACATCGACCCCATTGGGCATGGTATAACTGCCTACCCATTCCCGCAGGCGCAGGTCTGCTGGTTCCAGCGCGTCCAGCACCTCCGCGGCATAACTATACCGGGGTGGCGTGGTTAATGCGTCATTCGGAAGCGCCTGTGCTCCCTCGTGCGAAGCCCGCGAATTTTCCAATACGAATAGTTGCCAGATAGCTTCATGGTTATTTTTTAGGTACACCTCTTCAATTGGCACTAAATCATACCATCCGGTTTGCCCGATTACCGCAGCCGCCGCATCTCCCGCTTCCGCCCACCGTTGCTGGTAGGCGTATACCCTCGCCAACAGCAGTTGGGCTGCCCAGCGATTGGGCCGTACCCGCTCATCCAGCGCATGACTATAATCCCCTGGCAACAGGTCGACCGCTTCTTTCAGATCGTTCTCCACGTGATCATAAACCACCTGTGGGGCGGACCGGGGCAACTGCTGCGTTACCCGGTAATCGCTCGTAAGCACCAACGGTACCCCGCCGAACAACTGCACCAGTTGATGGTGACAGAAAGCCCGCATAAACAGCGCTTCCCCGCGCAATTGCGAAGCCAATGCGGCCGTTACGCCCCCGTATGTCGCTAACCCATCCAACACCTCATTGGCTTGAAAAATCGTTTTATATGCGCTCGCCCAGAGGGTATTCACCGCGTCATTGTCGGGCAACCAATTTCGCGCAGCGAATTCACCTACATTGGCACTATTCAGGTTATACAACAATACCCCGGCAGCCACGTCCGTCAAGGCCGTTACGCTATTATCGCCCCCATTCGCAAAGTGGCTAGTTCGGGACACCATGATATCCTGGTAGATAGCCGCCACCGCTCCATTTGCCAGCGCATCATCCTGAAATACCGCTTCCGGCACGAGCTGATTATGTGGCATATCCACTGCAAGGTACGATTCGCAGCCACCCAGCGTGATTACGATCGCGACAAGTACACTTCGGATAGCTACTACTTTATTTTTCTTTCTATTTAAGCTATTCATTATAAAATGACATTTATGGTTTATCAAAACGTTAGCTGTATACCTCCCGTAATCACCCGCAATAACGGCAGGTTCAAACCACCCACTTCGGGATCCAGACGATTCCGGCGATCGTGTACCCAGAGGTTCTGTCCGTTGACCGATAGTCGTAAATGCTGTATGCCCAGTGCCTGGCACCACGTTTCCGGCAACTGCCACGCCAGTGCTACATTTGAGAGTCGTACGAAAAAAAGGTTTTCCAGCCAGGCATTGCTATTAAAACTCAGGTAGCTATGCTGGGTGTAATATTCGTTAAAGCCAGTCGAAAACCGTTGGATCGGTTTTTCATCGCCCGGATGCTGCCAACGATCCATCACCCCTATGGGTTGATTACCGATTGCCGCTCCGGGGGCGGCAAACGCCTGTTCATAACGACGTTCTCGTTTATCTAATTGCAGTGCGACACTGATTGTTATCCCACCATAACGAAAGCTATTCTGCACGCCACCATAAATGGTACGGTATTTATCGCGCCAGATACGGTCGGCATCGTTGGCACTGCCGTTTCCGTCCACGTCGTCAAATTCATACTTTCCGGTCTCGGGATTTACGCCGACGTAATGATATACCCGGTTCCGATCCATGCTTTCACCAACCTGATACGTTGTTGCATAACTACTCGCCGCGATGTTTGGATATGATAATAATTTGCGCTGGGGGAAACTCAGGTTAACTGCAGTATTCCACTCGAATTGGTCGCTTCGCAGGTTAACCGAATAGACCTCCATCTCCCATCCGCTGTTCTGCACCTCGGCGGGCAAGTTAAACTGAACAGACGTAAAGCCGCTGATGGCGGGCAGTGGATACCCCACCAACTGGTTACCACTCCGGTTGCGGTACCAAGCCAGAGTGCCGCGGACCCGATTATCCAGCACGCCGATTTCAAGTGCCGTTTCGAGCTTCCGGTTGGTCTCCCATTGATAGTCGGCATTGGCCAAGCGGGTGGGGGTAACCCCTGATACCTGATAGAGAAAGGAGTTGCTAAACGAATAAGCGGCAAGGTAGCCATAATCATCAATCTGGTCACTGCCCGTAATGCCATAGCTGGCCCGTAGCTTGCCAAACGATAACCATGGCAGCGCGCGCTTTATGCCAACCTCCTCGGCAAACAACCAAGCCGCCCCCACCGCACCGAAATTGCCCCAACGTTTGCCCGGCCCGAAGCGGCTACTGCCATCCCGCCGCGCCGTCAGGTTTAGAAAATAGCGGTCGTTTAATGCGTAATTGATGCGCGCAAAGGCCGCGAGGTAACGGTATTCGGTCTGCGGATTACTGTTAAACTGAAGCAGATCAGCTGCTCTTTTGTTGCGCAGAAGTTGTTCATTGGCAAAGCCGAATGCCCGGAACGCATGGCCTTCACTGTCCATCTGTTGAAACGTACTGCCCACCAACGCGAGCAGGTGACCGGGGCCTATCCGCATACGATAAGTCGCTTGAGGCTCGATATTCCAAGTAATCAACCTATTATCTTTCCACTCCACTTGGCTTTCCGGATTTAACGCTGGGTTCCGCGTACTGCCGGGGTTTGTCAATTCTTCATCCATCTCCAGTTGGTTAAACCCTATATTCACCTTCAATTCCAGCCGCTCCCATACTCGGTAGGCCATTGATGCCAGCACATTGCTGTTGCGATTAGTCTGGTCGTAAGGCTGGCGCAGATACCCCATCGGGTTGTTGTTGAAGGTAGTGCCCGGCCAATTGATATCCCCGTTTTCGTCAAGCATGTCTGGCGCATTTGGGGGGAGGGTCAGTGCCAATGGGGTGATATTATTGCGGAAGTTGGGCAAGTTCGTGTGATCCTGGCTGTAGGTGATGGCCAGTTGTGCCCGTAGGCGGTCGTTTTCTCCTCCAGTACTGAGTGATGCATGTCCGCTTCCGCGCCTATAGCCGAAGTCGCCGGGGTAAACATTGCCTTGTTTCAAAAAACTGCCGCTGAGCAGGTAGCGCACCGCACTGCTGCCCCCACTCAACGAGGCTCGGGTGTCCGTGCGACCTGCTGTGCCACCCAGTAGTGCCCGCTGCCAGTCGGTATATTTGGTTTGATCATATTCCAGCAAGTCGCGCGCTGCGTTGCCGGTCATCGAGGCCGAGGGGGTATTGGCGTACGCTTCCCGCCGCATTTCCAAATATTGCTCGGTATTGAGCAAGTCCATGAATTTGCGCACTTTCCCTGCGCCGAAATTGGTGCCGACCGTGAGGCGGGCTTTTCCAAGCTGACCCATTTTTGTGGTGATTAGCACAACCCCATTGGCCCCACGGCTTCCGTAGATGGCCGTGGCATCAGCATCCTTGAGCACCTCAATGCTGGCGATATCACTTGGGTTGAGGGTGTTGAGCGGATTGGATTGAATGTAACCGCCCGGCTGCTGCAGGGAAGTTGAAGTGAACGGCACCCCGTCAATCAGATACAGCGGGTCATTTACACCTGGATCGGACCGTAAACTGTTCTGTCCACGGATGCGAACGGTAAATCCGGCACCGATTTCACCATTTTGTTGCTGGATGTCTACACCGGCCATGTGGCCTTTGAGGGCTTCCAACGGATTTAGGACAGGTTGTTGCTCGATTTCTTTTGCCGTTACACGGGCGATGCTTCCGGTCCGTTCGCGGTCTTTCACAGTATAGTACCCCGCATTGATTTCTACTTCTTCGATGGCGAGCGTGTCCTTCCGTATGTTGACGGTATCTGCGCGATAGCCCGTAGCCGCGGGGGCCGGCGTGTTGCCGGCCGCCCAGGCACAGGTGCTTACGCATGGAAAGGACAGGATAAGGGCATAGCCAGCCCGTATGAATAGGTGTTGTTTCTTATTCATCATGAGTTATTAGGTCATCAATAATGGTTAACGAGTCTTCGATCGATTCAACTCGACAGCTAACTCGGCTTTTTAGGTTTCTTGGCAAAAAGAATGCAAAAGGCATCCATTCCGCCTATTTTGTCGGATTTTTTCTTCATTTTTACCCTTTGGTTTAGTAAGTGGCGTAGGGTACATAAAAGGGCTGGTTAGGCTTCCATACGGTCGCAAAAAAAGTATGGATTGGAATCCTGCCTCCACGTGGCCCCTTATGTTTCCGACACAAGACACGCTTCTACAACAGGACCCAATCCACTAGTGGCAAAGATAGCCAAATGTGTGGATATGGGTATATACCTGTTGCCTCGTCTCTTGTATCGGATTTTTGGGGAACGAGACCTTCAATGTATTTACCTACATCAGTTATATGTAATCATTCATTTATGCCATAGGCACTGTGTTTTTCTTGTCAACTCATTCATGCTGCATCCGCTTCGTGGGGATGGTTGAACAAAGATACGCATACAAATAGTAAATCAAAAATATTCGTTTAAAAATATTTTTTATGGATAACAAATCATTGATATACAAAGATATAATCAGAGAATTAAATAAGAAATCAGGAGACAAGCTACTCAAAACAAGAGCGATATTGGTTTTATCAAGAGGAACAATAGGTAAAAAGATAAGTGTTGATGGACAAACAATTGGCAGCCTTGAAGAAGGAGAGACCGGCGGTCACACAGACAAACTCAGCGCATTGATTCTTTTCTACGGTTACACGCATAAGGAGTTTTATGATTTCGACAAACCGCTGCCTACCGAAAGGCAGCTAAAAAGCCGGATGAAAAGGTTTCACGAGGCCATCGGTTCCGACGCATACAAAATCATCTATGACCGACCTGATCTTATCGACCTTATTGAGTTCAGGCTTTTAGCAACCGACCTCTTCAGTGAGTGGGTCACCGCCGAGCAGGTCATTTCCTATTGCAAAACAAAATACAAGTTCGAATACCTCCCCTCCAGCACACCCAACACCCTAGACAATGCCGTAAAAAAAGGCTGGCTAGCGGTGGACGAAAAGGCGAAGCCTAAAAGGTATAGGAAGAAATAGGTAAAACTTCTCCTTCTGCCGCGTCATCTAAAGCTTGTCCTTAAATAGCTCCAGACCGTTATGGTCGCTAAAAGTACTGAGACAAATAATGTGGTTTTGTCAAAATTATTCGTTATTTTCGCATAAAACGAATTGGCATGTATACGGCGATTAAAGGTGTTTACGAAAATGGTGTACTTAGGCTTTTAGAACCTGTCCGCGGTATCAAGAAGGCTGACGTAGTGATCACGTTTCTTAATGAGGAAAGATTGAATTCCAAAAAGGTTAGGAAGCCAGGGGGACTTCTGCGCTTACAGCATCACAAAGGTAAGCTTCTCGATATTCCTGAAGACTTCAACGACCCCATTGAGGACATGAAGGATTATATGTAATGCAAATCCTAATTGACACACAAATCCTGATTTGGTTTCAGCTTAACCATCCAAATTTGAGAGCGACTGCTTTAGAATTGATTACTGACAGCAAACATACTATTTACGTATCTGATATCAGCCTCTACGAAATCACAATTAAACAAACGATTAGTAAGCTCCCTGACTTCAATGTTGATATTACGGACATCATAACGGTAGGAAAAGAAGATGGATTCAATTTCATACCGCTTAGTCATGAAACGATAGCCGAATACGCTCAGGTCCCGTTGCATGAAAACCATCGTGATCCTTTTGACCGAATGATTATCGCTACTGCAAAGGCACATGATTTGGCAATCCTGTCGACAGATGAAAAGTTTGAAGGGTACCAACATTACGTACCGATTATCCGAACATGACGCTGACACACTCCTCACCTACAGCCCATACCCTACCAACTCATCTCCAAACAACGCAAACAAACGCTGCTTTTTCACCAAAAAACCTTTGAACGGTTTCATCGGTATCTTGGGAATATAAAAGCTGTATTGGTAAGTGCCACGCTCATCTAAATCATACACATCAATGACAATATGCTGCTCAAAATCATCCCTGCTTTCATTGGCGGCCATGATGTTGCTGTGCACATACAACAAATTGCCATCCACCGCACTGTGCACATTCACCGGCATGGGCGGCGAGGCAAGTGTAGTCGTCATCGAATCCAGACGCCCCACTTTTATTTTCGCTTGGCTGATGGTATCAATGGTGTTTGCCCAGTATTGAACCACCAGATTCGTATCTGCAACGAGGTATTGATTTCGGTTGGTGTAAACGTATACTACCCGGTTGTTCGCGCCATCGGCATGTAGCTTACCATAAGTGCAGAAAAAACCGTCCACCTGCTTCTCCAAAAGGTCGGTATGCCATTTGGGGGCTTTCATGCCGTCCTGCCACTTACCGAGTGCATTTTCGCTGTTTACCATGCCCAGCATCACAAGCCCCCGATCAGAAGTAGGCGCCGCCTGCAAGAAATAAACGCTATCCATTAGTTCATAGGCCCACCATTGACCGCGCCAGCCGTAGCGTACGAAAGGTTTGATGCCGTCCAGGATATAAAAATAATTGCCCTGCACGCGCAGGGCGAGTTGCTCAAAGCCAAATCGGGCCGATTGAATCGGGGTGCTCGCGATATCTAGCGTATGGAGCCCTGCCTGCCAGCTATGCATGATGCGGTTATGGTTACCAAGGTAAAGGCTGTCGCTTGTGATACCGGCCAAATAAAAATCGTAGTTGGACAGGGTCAGACGGACTGTTGGTTGGAGTGTAGACTGTAGGGTACGCGAGAACCCAAGAAATTGTTGGTTTGCGCGTAACGGCCTGTTATAATATAACCAGCCTATGCAAACTACAGCCATAACAGTGCATCCAACAAGCCATATGAATTTCGCTCTGCCTTGCATATCAGAAAGATTTTAAAAATGAGCGCCGGAAACCAATGTCCCAGCGCCCCCTTCCCCCTTTAAATAGGAGATAGAAGTGAAGATTATTGGATGGACCGATACAACGCAACGCACGATTCAGACGCGACGTTTTCCAAGTGTGCCTGCACCAAGTTCCCAGATTGGGATCCGGCCGTCGCCTCGCACATACACGGAAAATCCGTCACATTGGTCTGGCAAGTTTGTTCCTCCTCTTCTACGCAATCCTGACAAGGTATCCCCGCTTCAGGATCAAAATACTTCCTCACCGGCTCGTCCACAGCCGACGGTTTCTGGATGACCCCTTGGGCCACCACGCCTCCCACTGACACCACTGCGGCCAGTACGAGTGCGATTAATTGCTTTCTTCCCATGAGATAAGCAAGTTAAATTATGTAAGCACCTACTCTATTTCTCCGGTTTTCGGCGTCCCCGGTTTTTTTTATTCCTTCAATATGCCATACACCGACATCCCGATAAATGCCAGGTTTATATACACATGGTCCTTCAACGATAACGACTCGAACAGCGCATTGCACCCACAAGGTGGACGGTCTGCTCCGCTCATCAGCACGCTAATGTAAATCGTGAAACCCACCATCAGTGTAAAGAACCCGTAATAGCCGATAAGCCGCGTCCACGGAAGGAAAAGCAATACCGCAATAGCCAACTCGGCAATAGGAATCGACCACGACACGAATGTTTCATGCCCCGTGAGGATGGGCGATTTGCCCACCTGGATCTCAAATGCCGTCCGGTGTGCCAGCTTGTCCACGCCGGAATAAACAAAAAGAGCAAAACAGGCTATCAACATCAGCAATTTCATCGTTCATTAGGATTATAGAGCAAAGGTAAACTGCCGTTTTACCTTTTGGATGCGAACAGCTTCACAGAAAAACCGAATCGGGTGTGAAGCGCTTCACTCTTTTCAAAAAACGGCCATTTTCAACGGCGACTTCTCGAAAATCGCTGACCGGAAATCGTGGGAAACCGGTCGATGATTGTATCGTCATGATGGATGGATGGAAACTACCGATCGCTATATGTAACCTACAAGGGTGTTATTCGCCCGAACGACCATCCCTTTTTGCATCGGCGATCGGTTGTAGTAGCTAACCGACAGGAGATCCAGCGCAACCGCCCGAACGTTTAAAACCACATGTTGGCACATGGCAATCCCCAACCGGGAATCGCCATATGATCATCATTGTACTACTTTCGTCGGGCAGGGATTTAAACGTATAGCCAGTAGCAGCCCATCACCCATCAAAGAGAACTAAGCACCGACCGGTCTATCCAAGCAACCGTTGTTTGTTTTATGAAAACCAACCGTCGATTCCGTGGTCTTACGCTGCGCCTTTCGCTTCCTCAGGTTGCATATACCGATAAGGCAGCCGCTCCTGCCGGTGTCGTTGATACAAGCGTCTCACCTCCTCGGCATTATAGTAATCGCTTTTCCCTTGGCGGTCTACCGGGTGTAGCAGTCGCCCGCGCACCCAAGCATAAAACGTGGTGCGGCCGATATGCAATTCGCTGCATGCCCATGTGGTGTCGATGAATTCCGGCAGTATTTTCACTTCTTTAACCGGTTTAGGTAGCCGCACTTCCAGTAGGTCATTTGTTCGTTGGTGTTCGCGGAGAATTTCTTCCCAAAGGGTGTACATGTTCTTCATTATTATACGATTTAGTTAGGTATTAACGTTGCCGTCTGCTCCTGTAGAGACTGAAGCCGGCATCCTTCTGTTTGTTCAACCATTCGCGTGTCGTTTCAAGGTAGCTTGCCAGCACAGCGTCGGGAAACACGGCCAGTGCATCGTCCCATTGTTGCAACAACCAGCAGACCCGTTCGGCAACGGATGTCGCGGCACGAATGGCCGTAAGTCGTTCATATTCGCGTTTACGCATGGCCAATAGCCACAGCGCTGTGAGCCGCCATGCATCCGGGTGTGTGTCGCAGCAATGCCAATAGGCTTCTGCACCGATTGATAGCACCGTTCCCTCTTGCTCCACAATCGCCGTATAATGGCTTTTCTCCCGGGTAGGCAGTGTATCCGGCAGGATGAAATCGCCTTGCCGACGTATCCATAATACAGCGCCACCGCGCACTCCTTCATACGCTACGGCACTACTATCCAGTAGAAAATACACACGTTCCGGAAAGTTACCCGCGGCCACCAATACGGTGGCTTTGGGTAACTCTTGCCGACGGAGCGAATAACGCAGTGCTTCCAGAAATGCTGCGTCCAATGGTTTATGCAATGGCCGGTACAGGTGATGCAGTGCCGCAATGACCTGCTCCAGTTCGGCATTCGATGCGTCATACATCGGAAACGCTGATGCGGCAACGGTTTTCATGCGGAATCGCCGTGCTCGGTGATCACGAAACGGAGGAAATCGCCCGTCCGGGCGGTCGGCGCCGGCTCACCGGCAGACGTATTTGATTCCGAGCGGATGTACTTCGTGCTAGCCCGTATAGACTGTTCAGGTTTAACAAGTTCAAGCGGCAGCTGGTAATCGATGGCATAAGCAATCTGCCGCGCCCATAGATACGCGATTCCTTCCTCCAAGTTTTCCGCGTACTCCAGTTGCTCTTCGGTGAGGACAAACCGGGTTTCTAAAAATTCACCTAATCCGCTAATGGCCAGCATCGCTTCCGCTTGCCGGTCATGTTCGCTTAAGCCGCTCAACCAAGCGTTGTACTGTACCACCCCCGCGGGGGTAAAATCAAATTGTACTGTTAAGTCCTTTTCCATGACGTAAGTTTGATTATTGTTAATGAAACGACCGAACACACGTCGGTCACCATTGCAAACCTATCGCCCTGCGCAAGAAAAACCAATGTTTTTAGGGATTTAAAGGGATTGGATGGGTGCTGCCCACTCAATCGGAATCGGTGGGTACACCAAACCACCAAGCCTCAAACTCCTTCCCTCGCCGCTTGGTCACCTTTAGCACCCTGGCTTGGTTTCGCCCATCAACGGTAAACCGCATCTTCAGTGGCAGGTACCAATAGATGCCTTCTTTGTAAGGCTCGGCAATCGCATCACGATTGACCAACTTAAATTGGTCATATTCGAAAAATTGCTGACGATCCAGCAGTTCGTATAGGTCCATCACCGATAGTTTCATATTGAACTCGCGCGTGCCATCCATCCGGTACTCCCAGACCGATTCCTTCAGTCCGCTATTATCATAGCAAGCAACATCCACCTTGGCTTCCTGCTGGAATTTCTCCTTATCGACATGCTCCAGGATTCCCCGTACCGGTCTGCCACGTTTCCTTTTCGGAATTACTACCGACTTAACAGCCAGCAACAGCCTCCGCGGCCCAGCCCCCAATCCCTTACGCCTCTGCCATGGCGGGAGTTTTCCAATCCCGTCCGCGGCCATGCTTGCCGCTTGTGCTTCCCACCAGTTCCGTATGGCCCGCCGCGCTGATCGACTTTTCTGCATGAAATAATTCAGGTAGATTACGTTGACTGCAAGAACCATCACGACCGCAAAGGGATAATCGATGTGGTAGTACCGCGGTATGGCATCAGGCGCTTCCCGCTCGATGAAATAAATAGCAAAAAATCCCATCAGTACCAGCGACGGGATGATGACCCCGTGGTAGAGTTGCAGCGCTGTACGCATCAGAGGCCTTGCATACCACGGGTGCGAGACATCCAATTGTTTAAAGCTTCGGGATACGAGGTTCAGTACTATGTAAGCGACCAAACAGCTTGGTCCGGCAGCCTTGTAAAAATCCCAATCCCGGATGGCCTTGCCGAAACCATCATCTCCGGTGTAAAGCACCATGAATAAGCCAATAAAAAGTGCCACGATGGCGGATATCCAGCCGTCGAAATATTGAATCTGGATGGGCGGTAAATGCCGCATCCGTAGAAAATGTTTTTGCATCTGCCAGCAATTTTGCAGTGTTCAGTTTGGTTTGTCCTCATTAGGAAGGCAAACGGATTTTTGGTGCTGCAAAGATAGCAATCAAGCGCTTAGAAAACTAATGGTAGATTACGGTATTATGGTTATATTTTACAACGAAACCTTTGGATTCATACAAAAGTTTTATGTATCCGATTCCTCAAAGGAGTTTATAGCATAAATGGTATTGACCACGACAGTTCGCCCTACACTACGTATCACTTTACCGGCAAATCCATTGTCATCATATAAACCTGCCGAGTGCCATTATGAGTGGAATTGAAACCAACCATATCACCATTGGGACTCCATCTACAGTGCAAATCACACCTTAACCAGTCGTTATCCGAATCATATTGTGGTGCGTGATAAAATCTTCCAAGCGGAAGGACTGCCTCCGTCGCCATATCCATAAGGTATAATTTCTGTTCTCTTAATTCTCCTGATGGGTAAGAATCTGTGATCATCCACTTCCCGTCAGGGGAAAAGGTACCGTGTCCATCGTAATCCAATAAACCACTTCCCAATCGTTTGTATCTCTTCTTTCCCACTTCGAATAACACGTGCGCATATTGAGCCCCTTTATACCTAACAGTAAACATCAGTTCATTGGCATTCAACCAATCATAATGTGAACCATCCCAGCCATCTGGAAAACAGCGTTCCAAGCCACTCCCGTCCAAATTAACAGTAAATGCCGTGGTACTCCGCTTCGGGAATCCCCTTGCCATCCATGAAATTTTTGATCCGTCACGACTAAACAACGTATGGCAGAAATATTCTAGACCTTCGTGACTGTCTATTTTTGGAATGTAGTCAACGATCGCCGCTATGGAAACCAGCAGTTCCGATGTGCCATTTTCTAGATCAATCAAAAACAAACCATCATCTTCCGGATACATCACATTTCTTCTTACGTCCTGCCCGTTGCCGCCGTAGCCATAGTCTGGCCGAGTTAGTCTTAATCTCGAATAGTTTATACTTACTGCATATTTCCCATCCGGTGAGACCGAACTTACGGGGTACGGAAAAGTACGGATTTCTTCTTTTGTGTGTACATTTAAAATTACCGACACCGATTTTCCTTCTCGATAGTCGTTATATATAATCAATGAATCCGGTGAACTACCCAGCCAATGGGCCATGCACCCCTCTTGAAAGTTCCAAGCTCGTGTAGCCGTCAAAGGAATAAATTTAAATGTATTAATATCCACTAATCCCAGTATTGCTGCATCATTTTCATTTGGAAGGCGATCTTTGACAGACGTTCGCAGTACCGTCACATGACGTTGAGATTTATTCCAAGAATTAATACCATAATAGCTAGCATACAAATGATCATACGGCCCTTTCGTCAATTGTATTGGCTCACTTACCTTAGGGAACACTACAACTAGTCCAGTAGTTTGTCTTTCATTACAAGATAAAATCAATGCATTCACGACAACATAGAACACCCATATTTGCATTTCCTTAAAACGATTCTCTCCACTAAATCTCAAAGATTTCATCTATAAATAATTTGTCGGCTGTTATCAGCTAACGGTTTCAAATCTGTTAATAAAGCACAGCCAAGAGTTGTAAAATTTCATCTGCGAGCTCTAGGCTCAACCCTGTGTGCTTAGCTGTGCAACACCTGTTTCATATGCGGGGTCCAACCCACCAGTAACTATTCCGGCTTTCATTTCAGGGATCAGACACGGATGCCCAATCCCTTCAATTCATTCTGCAAATGTGCTATACGCTTTTGGTTACGGCGCCTTTCAAACTCCTCCACCGAGTAAGCCATGTACGACAGCCTGGCGGTCAGGACAATATAGGCAGCGGTCAGGATCTTGTGTCCTATTATCAATAGCGCCTTTTTGCGTCCTTTACGTGCCGCCATGCTGTCGTACTTGGCCCTGAGGTAAGTCCCCTTCGTCCGGGTAGCCGCCCATGCCGCCTCCACCAGTAAACTCTTAAGGTATTTGTTGCCATGGGTTGTCCGGCCGCTCATCCGCTTGCCCCCGCTCTCATTGTTGCCCGGACAGATGCCCGCCCATTTGGCCAGCCGCTTCGGGTTGCCGAAGGTCTCTTCCGGACTGGTGCCAACCTCGGCAAGCATCTTCACCGCATTCAGTGTATTGACACCCGGTATGGTTTTCAGCAGCTCAATACTTTCCCGGTCATCTGCCAGCAACCGCTCCACTTCCTGTTGCAACACGGCAATCTGCGATTCCAGGTAAGCCATGTGGTGTTTGATCTGCCGGAGCATGAACCGGTGGTGGTCGGTCATCCGGCCGGTGATCGCCTTCAGCAACTCTGCCCTGCCTACCTTCAGCTTGCCATGGTAGTGTTCATCGATCAGCGCCTCCAGGTCTGTCCGGCCAGCCATAAGACCCTCGATGATACCCGTGGAAACAACGCCCGAGGTGTTGCTCACAACGCTGCTTAACTTGATGTTCGCGTCCTCAAGCACCTTCTGGATCCGGTTCTTCTCCGAGGCCAGCTGCTGCGTCAGCTTCGTCGAGTAACGGTTCACATCCCGCAGCTGGCGGATCTTCTCCTCCGGAATGAAACTCGCCTTCAGTAAACCGGCCAACAACAACCTGCATATCCACTGGCTGTCTTTTCTGTCCGTCTTCCGGCCTGGAACGTTCTTCAGGTGCCGGGCATTCACCAGGATGACCGTGAAGTCTTCCTCCAGAATATTGAATACCGGCTTCCAGTAAACTCCCGTGCTTTCCATCGCAACGTGCGTAACCCCATGGCCCTGTAACCAATCGCGTAAGTCATTCAAAGAACCCGTGTACGTGTCGAAGGTCCGCGTCTCCCGGATTAACTCCGCCCCGTCTACTGTGGCAACAACGTTCTTCTCATGAACGTCCAGGCCACAACCCCGGCTCACTACCTGTTCGAAGTGAACCCTAGGGACTTCTGATGTTGGTGCTTTCTTCATCGCTGTATGATTTCAAGAAAGGTACGCAACTCCATTTACATGCCCCTGTGTGTGCTATAATCTCATGTTGGCTTCATATTGTATAAAGTAAGTTCCGTTTACTACTTGCTTAAATTGAAACGGCGGACTCCTATGACGACCCTCAGGAAGATTGATACCGATGAAGATACGAAATTCTAATAGCTGACCGCGGGCATTCGTCAATTTCACTTCTAACTTCACTTCACTTTCTTCGCCTAGATGATGAATTACAGGCCTGATCCCATCAGCAGGACCTCAAACGACATCTACATTATCACTTCCTCCCCAAGTAGGTTGAAAGACCATGCTATTGGCATAGTAAGTTAGTTTTGGATGTCCCAAATTATCTATAAGAACTTCTAATATGTCCCCATATTAACGCCCCCTCTCAAAGAACACCATGAAAAGCCTTCCTTATAAAATCGCGTCTAACCTCAACGTGCTTTACTTTGACCGCGATATATGAAATCCCGGTTTGGGTATAGATAAACACCAACTTTACGTGCCCAACTTTCATATATCGTATCTAATCTTGACACCTGATCGTGATTAGAAATGGCAAGATCGTGCGTTTCAAATCTATCTTTGCTCAGGTCATATAATTCCCAAGGGCTCTCGAAGTCACCTACGAGCTTGAGGTTGCCATGACGAAGCCCTCTGTTACCTCCATGTTCCCAAAACATAAACTCAGGCTCTTTGAGCTCTTCCCCTCTAAAAATCGGCAATAAGCTGCGACCAGGGGTAGGGGTGATTGGATTATCCGCGAACTCACTTGGATATGTTGCGCGACCGACATCGCATAAGGTCTTCATAATATCAACGACGTAGCCCGGTTGTTGGGTTATTTGAGCCGCCTTGATCTCGGACGGCCAATATGCAATAAATGGTGTACAAATTCCCCCGTCGTACATGTGTCCTTTATACGATCGGAAAGGTGTGTTGGAGAGATTGGCCCATCCTTGGCCATAACTCATGTAAGAATCTTCATGACCGCATTGATATCCATTTTGGCCAAAGTCGAACCCACTATACCCACCCGCAGGTGAGGCTCCATTATCCGATAGAAATAAAATGAGCGTATTCTTATCTTTCCCCATCTTATTCAGTTGGGTTAGTATTCGACCAATACCTTGATCCATCCGGTCAATTTGAGCAGCATATACTTCCATTTTCGACGCCATATCTCTTTTATTCTCGACATTATCCCAGAGCAAAGCAGCATCTCGTTCCAGTACAGAAAATAGATCATGCCCTTCAAATAATCCAAGCTCCTGCATTCTTCCTAACCGCTCCCTTTTTAGGCGATCCCATCCAATATCGAATTGCCCCTCATATTTATTTATATCGGATTCCAACGCTTGAAGCGGACTATGAGGTGCTGTATAGGATAGATATAGAAAGAAAGGATTGCGTTTGCCCGTCTCTTCTTCCAAAAATCGGATTGCGTAGTCTGTAATCGCGTCGGTCATATAAAACCCCTCTTTCGGTGGAGTATATAGCGAATCATTGAAGGCCATTTTTCGCTTGACGCCCTTCCACACGGTTTTGGTAATATCAAAGTAGTTCGCGGCCCCACTAATCAATCCGAAATACTTATCGAAGCCTCGGTCGGTCGGCCAATGCGGGCGGTTTTCGCCCACATGCCATTTACCGGCCATTAGCGTCGAATACCCCGTCTCCCTCAACACTTCGGCTATTGTTACGCAATTGCGGTTGAGGTATCCTTGATACGGACCATTTGGTACCGGCGGCGGTATATCATGGGCTGCAACCATACCCCCAACCCCGGTTTGATGTGGATATAACCCTGTTATCAATGATGCCCTCGTGGGACAGCATTTCGCTCCATTATAAAATTGCGTAAACCTTAGGCCATGATACGCCAAGCTATCCAAGACTGGGGTACGAATTCTTGTGGCTCCGTAACTTCCCAAGTCCGAAAAACCCATATCATCTGCCAAAATCAATATGATATTTGGCCTATTGGCCTTGTCCTTGCTACCACAACTCGAGTGGTAAAACGTAACAGCAATTATAATCGCCAAAACCAAGGCAGTACCCACATATACGACCTGTCTATTCCACATGCAAAATTCGAAATTATAAGATAAATATCTATTTCACCAAATTCCATGAACCCCTTTGGATGTAATTAGCCGTGTCTAATTAGTCGGGCAGTAAATGCAAAGGAAATCTCGATAATTTAATTTAAGCCGTAAATTCCCATGATGCGTAGTAACCCATAAAATTCCGGGACTAACTTCAAAAACGTAGGGATAACTCAAGAAGAATCGCTTACCTGAACCATCCTCTAAGTACTTAGCGATGATTTTTGGCTTACTCCAAGTCTTCCCATCATCGTCGGAAAAGGCCATGGAAAGCTCCTCTCTAAAATTGCTAGCTGCGACTTCCGACCACTGGCCATCCCCACCCCACAATTCATGGTGCGTTTTTCCTTCAGGGAACTGCCGATGCCAAATCAGAACGAGCCTCCCGTTCGACATCCGCTTTAAGATTCCTGGCGCGGAACTGGCCGAAATCATCGTGGGTTTGATATCCTTCCAAGTCAAACCCTCATCGTCAGAAAAAGCTTCCCAAAATGTACCCCAGTTTGTCCTCATCAATTGCCAAATTCTCCCGTCCTTCAATTGCTCAATGGTCGATTCGGAAACCCCTCCATGATGCCCAATCCCACCCAAATCAATAATATTGCTACGCTCCCAGGTTTTACCGTCATCTCTAGATGTATAAGTCAGAACCGCATGTCGACCCGGGTGATGGCGAGCCATCATAGTCGTAAAAATGACATTTCCGTTCCGGGTTTCTATCATGTCTCTAATGCAACCAGTATATTCGTTATGAAGCTTCTGTAGATCTTGCCAGGTTTTTCCACCATCAAGACTCCTAATTGTATAGGTTGGCCTAATGGCATAATGTTCGTTCCAATCTCTAATTTCTGGATTCCAATAGGAACTTTTCTCCTCATAGTTTATGAATGCAAGTATAATTGCACCGCTTTTGGTCTTCACCAACGCATTGTGATATTTGAATTGAATTTTATCTCCCTCTTTAAAAATCCTATGGCGTTCCCATGTCTTTCCCTCGTCATTGCTGATGAGGGACTGAGAATCTTCGACTGCCAAAATGCTGCCATTATCAAGTCGCACAAATGGCCCTAAAGGAACGCTTGGCATCTCATCAATCGTTTTTGGAATCCATACGCCGTTTGCTAATGTCTTTCCAGGAATACCGTTTACTGTCTGCGCCACAAGCTTACCTACATCGAAGAAACCTGTCAAAACCAACAACACACTACCAAGTAAGCTGCTGGCACGTAAATGTTTATAAAATATCATGATTTATAAGATTAAACTTACGACAACTTTAATTATTTAAATCTGAATGAATACAGGTCGGCATCCTTTAATACGAACCTCAATCGAACCGGTTTGTTAATAGTACTTAGCGACATGGTCTCCCCTTCTCCTCGCTTCCATTCCACTCTCCGTTCTACGGAATCTCCGAATACTGGGAAACAATTAATCGCTTCAAAACCCTGGATTGGAATAAAACCGTTCTCCTCTAGTACTTCCACACGCACTTCACCTGCTGCGGAAGTAGAAAAATTGATATACAGGTCATCACCTTCAAAAAGAATAGGCTTAGTAATGAGCTCCCCTCCATTCATATCGGCATTTACCGAAACAAATCCGTCTACTCTCATCGTGTAGCGCCGCAGTTTAGTACCTTCATCACCAATCCAATAGTTTTCTACTGCATAAATCGAAAGTTCATTAGGGGCGCCCTCAAACTCACTTGTTGTTTCAATGAGATGCCACCCTACAAAGCCATCACCATACGTCCAACTTCCGACGCGTTCTATGCCGGGGCGAAGGAAGACTCGATTCCACTTTTTAAAGTGAGCGCCATCCCTTGAGGCCATGAACAGCCCATCAGTCAAAGCAGTACCATACCTCTGACTAAATTTCATTCTAGTCATTCGACCTTCGTATCCCGGTAACGCATTCAGCGAACTGGTTAAGTTTTCTAAAGGTTCATAACTCTCCTTCTGGGAAAACCTGAACCTATCCTTCTCTACATATCTGCTGGGGAATCCCACATAGATATGCGGTGCCCGATAGTATGGTTTGATGGGGAAATGATACAACTCTTCGATTGGTGAGTCAATGTAGTTGACATCGGTATGTCCGTGCCAGTGAATGAAATCTTTCGATACTGCCGTTCGGATTAGTCGTGTGCCATCCTGTCCATGACGCCAATATATACGATATTCTTGCCTCTCCGCATCCCAGAAAGCAAGATTTTGTGAATCAAAGAAGCCTCCGTCATCCTTTTCGATGACTGGATTATTGCTCAATAGACTCCAATGCTTTCCATCGGGAGACTTCACGGCCAACAATCCCTTATTGTGTACAGGGCCTTTCCCACCATGAAGGATGACTAAGCCTTTGTACAATTCATCTTCTCGGACTGCGGGATTGGTATCCTTGAAAAAACCTCCGCTCCATGTGACGTACATTCCCTCGTATTCTTTCTCCTTGCCATAAGAAATAACAACAATATTATTATTGGTTGAGCCATTAAATTCGCATAAGTTCAAAACAGGTTTCGTCCAATTAATCCCATCCTTGCTCTCTGCATAGCAAAGATTCTTATGATGAAATTTACCCGAATTCCCCCCAATATGTCCTCCTCTATAAAACATTTTAAACGTATCACCATCTTTGAATATACTGTGATAACTCGTTGCATTTCCTTCCCACGGTTCATCGTGCACAATCACGACTTCTTTGGGGACAGGTTCGTGCAAAATTAACTGAGCAGAGCCTTTAAGTTCGTCAATCAGGTAATCGTCAACAAATAACTCTAAGCGTGACGCAATATTCAGGGCTTTCGGACGAACATCCAATAACTCTTGAGCTTGTATTAAACCGATAATGAAACTAAGACTTAATAGCGCAAACAATTTTCTAATCATGATAGATTTCTTTAGATAAAATTTCTTTAAGGGCGATCCCATCCGTCGTTTTGCTCCAGTTTTGGGTTTACGACCAATTCGTTGAACGGCAATGGCGCAAAATATTTATGATCAGGATACAGTCTCGGTGCGTTGGACTGCCAAAGAATACGTCCTTTATCTCCTTCTGAAAGCTTCAGGGTAGCATTATTGATAACAAAATAATAAACACCTGTTACGGGATTTGCAACACTTCCTGTAACAAACATCACATCCGAGCGACCGTCTTCATTTATATCCATCAAGACATTCAATTCGGGCACGTAAAATCCATCCTTTTCCCGTTCAAGCAAATGTCCCTGCCTCCATCGCTTTAGATCATCATACCTAACGCCCTCACCAAACAGCTCGATTGCTCTTTCCCGTCGGATCTCCATCAGCGACGCAGAATTCAAATCACTGTAGAACTGTTCCTTCATATAGGGGTCTATTACCGTTGGCATGGAAAGGTCTTGGATGCCCGCGCGTTTCCTCAACAGTGCAATTGAATTTTCCCAGTCAGTGGAAGTAAACTCCCCGAGTTCTGCCTTAGCTTCCGCATAATTCAATAGCACTTCAGCGTATCGAAAGATAGGTATCGAGTTATAGTTTTGTTCCAGCGTTTCATATAGCTTATCATCTAACGAGAATTTCAAAACCTGGTATCCCGTTCGAGCTCTCCCAAAGTTGATTGGGGCTTTAAAACCGTCGGAATAGGTGTACGCGGGGGTTCGAATGGTCTGAGATAATCGGTAATCACGATTTTTAACTTCTTCTACAAAAATCGTCGAATTATAATCGGAATTATCAGTAAATCGCGTTCCATCAATATTCAGGTAAGTATTAACAAACCGTTTTGTTAAAAAAACACCATCATTTACTGCATAAAAGCGGGTTCCATCATGCCATACTTGAAGACTATTGTTATATATACGAGCAAGTATGATTTCCTCGTTAATGGGATTCTCGCGTGTAAAGAGCTCGCGATAGTCGCTTTGAGGACTTCCCGTTTCATATATAGAATAATTTCCACTGTTGATTACAGAAAGCGCTGCATCTCTTGCCTTCTCCAACCAAGAATCGGCCGTGGAAGCCAATCCCAATTCGTGATGATATTTCCTGAACGTACCTTCGAATAGGCAGATACGCGATTTCAAAGCGAGTGCCACCCATTTTGTGATAATCGAACTTGTTGGGTCTTTACGATCACTGATATGAGCCACAGCAAAATCCAAGTCGGCTAAGACGGAATCCATAACCATCTCTCGTGAATCCCGGCCCTTGAACAAAAGCGGACTGTCTGGTTCCAAAGGCTCTCCATACCAAGGCACGTCCCCGAAGAAACTAACCTTATCGAAATAGAACCAAGCGCGAAAAAACCTTGCAATACCAGCATAGTGATCCCTGATGTTATCAGGGACATCGTTATTTCGGTAATTGGCTAAAAAATAGTTGATGTTTCTTAGATTTCCCCACGTCCAGTTTTGCGCGTTCCTACTGGTAAAGTTGGATGTTAAATACGTATTGACAAATGCCCATCCAGTCAAATCGCTCATAACATCTTGATTGAAAAACCAACCTTCTACCCCACTCCCCGAATACTTTCTAGCCCATGGTACCGGGGGCAGCATTTGATAAAAACCATTTGTGTAAAGCTCCAAATTCTGCTCTGTCGCAAAAGCCTGACCCGAAGTAAGGCTGTCGAGCGGGTCTTTATCCAATAAAGCCTCGCAAGATGATACTACTAACGATATCCCTATAATCGTAAGTATTTTTTTAAGTGCTTTCATAACTATTAGTGATAAAAATGTTAAAGAGATATCTTAATCCCTATAGTGTAGGTCTTTAAAATTGGATAATCGTTACCCTGAAACTGCACCTCAGATGTCTCAATGAATTCAGGATCCACAAAACCTTTGGTAATCTTAAACATTGGAGAATATGTCCAAATATTTTGCCCTGAAACAAATATGCTAAGATTCTGGATACCAAAAGGGCTCAAAGTGCTGTTAGGTATGTTATACATAACCGTCAAATCCTTTAACCTAACATAGCTGGCATTCTGCAGATATCGCGTTTGTGGCTGAAGTTGGCGAGTTGGGGTCACCCCCGCAAACTTGATTTGCGGAAAATAGCTGTCCGTGTTATCAGGCGTCCAAAAATCATCATACAAAAACTCTGGAAAAATCGCATAGGAACTCCCCGCTAGTGGACCCCAGAAATTTACTGCTCCATTGCCTGGATACCAATCTCGCTTTCCTACGCCCTGAACAAAAATAGAAACAGAAAAATTATTCCAATTTACGCTTCCATTGAACCCATAGCTATATCTAGGGGTGGAATTGCCAATAATCTTCCAATCGCCGTGGTCACTAAGCGTTTGATTTCCCTTGCTTATCTTTCCATCTCCGTTTAAATCTTTAAATTTAACATCTCCCGGTGTCACAATATTGCCAAGTGAGTATTGAACTTCGCTATGATCGGCACTGCTCTCAATATCTTGCGGAGATTCAAAAATACCTTCGGTAACCAAACCCCAAATATCGCCATACCGAAGTCCTTCATACAAGTTTGTTTGAAAGGTGCTTGTGTTAATACTAATTACATCACTTACATTGTTGAATTTAGTTATAGTTGATACGTTATCCGAAAGTATAAAACGCAGATTATAAGACAGTGGTCTACCAGCTAGGTGTGTTTGGTCGTTCCATCCAAGGGACAATTCGAAACCCTTTGTCTCTAAGTCGGCGAAATTGCCTCGAGGAACGCCCGCGCCAAATACAAGCGGAAGTGCAGGGCCACTGGTAATCATGTCTGACGTCTTCCTTTTATATAAATCGAGAGAAAACGAAAACCTATTTCTGAACAAGTTCATATCCAGTCCACCATTGATGGTTGTAGCTGTTTCCCATGTAAGGCTTTCGGGTATAACTGAAGGACTAGATGTATACGCCGTTTGTTTGCCATTCAAGATGATATTTCTGGCAAACCCTGTTCCAATCTGTTCCAAAAACAAATAAGGCGCAATTTGACTATTCCCCAATGATCCATAAGATGCTCGGATCTTTAGATTATCCATCCACGATACTTTGTTTTTCAGGAATGCCTCTTCAGACACCCTCCAACCTACTGAAATAGATGGAAAAAAACTATACTGCTGGGAATGCGGGAATTTAGATGAACCATCTAATCGACTATTCACTTCCAACAAATATCTTTCATTATAATTATAGTTAATCCGAGAGAATACACCCGCCGTGGCCCATTGATTCCCGCCTCCTCGAATAACGCTATTATCGCCGACGGCCAAATTGAAATCGTCTAACGCGGGAACGATAAGATTATCTCGGAAGACATACAGACTCTTGTTTAGGGTTGTCTCGTAATTTCCACCCAATAACACTTTAAGGTCATGCTTACCAAACGTTGACTGGTACTCGGCATAAACATTGGAGCTGAAGTAATCATTGGTCGTCCTTTCCTCCGAAAGCTCACTGATACCTGAATCAATTGTCTCGTTCGGACGTATACTATACGGCTGGGATATTCGCTTTTTGGTTACTTTTCCGTAAATCCCCCGATACGAAAAATCACCCCGTATTCTCAGTTTTTCTCCCATGAGCTTTCCTATAAAACTAATGTCTTGTTGAACCATATTGTAGGCACTCCATATTCCACCTTCGCCATACAACGATCCTAACCCACGCCCGTCGACAATTGCGCCCCTCGTAAAGGTACCATCAGGATTAAAAATTTCCATCACAGGTACATTCGTAGCATTTAGCTGATAAAACATATTATATCCCTCCAAATTGAATGGATCGAAATAGTCCCGCCTGTTCATACTCGTATTGGTATTAATAGCCAACCAATCGGTCACTTCTAACCCGCCCTTTATTCGAAGGTTATATCGGTTGAATTTGTCAGACCTAATTTTATATAAGCCGTCTTGACCGAAATAATTAGCCGAAATCAAATAGTGCGTATTTTCTCCCTTTCCCGAAACGGTTATCGAATGTTCTGTGGAAGGAATACTGCTATTAAAGTACTCCTTTTCCCAATCATGATTGCCGAAGTACATATATCTCCCCGTCACTGGATCGACTTCAACGACTTCGAAATCTTGATCCGGATTTTCATACCGATATTTCAATTCATCCAAATAGCTCAACGAAAACGGCACATAACTCGACCCCAATTCAGCGGGGAGATAATCGCCGTCATAAAAAGCGTTAATTGCTTCATAACCAAATTTAACCCTAATGTAGGGGTCCGTAACATACTTGCGATTTTCGGTTCTGCTATTAAATGAGTAGTTTCCCGAATAGGTTATTTGGGGTTTAGCGTTTTTTGGGTTCTTTGTAGTTATTAGTATAACGCCAAAGGCCCCACGCGAGCCATAGATAGCAGCCGAAGCGGCATCTTTTAAAACGGCAACACTCTCGATATCATTTGGATTAATTGTTTCCGGATGACCGGGTATGCCGTCTATTAAAATCAGCGCCTCCCCCCCTGCGCCAATGGATGTAAGCCCCCGCACATTGAGTGCCGGAGACGCCGTGGGTCTCCCATTCGAGTGACGGATGTTAAGATTTGGTATCAGGCCTTGCAAAGCTCTGGACAAATTGGGTACCGGCCGATTTTCAAGATATTCCGATCCAATCTGTTCCACCGCACCTGTCAGATTTACCCGCTTTTGCGTTCCATAACCGACTACAACTACCTCATCCAAAATTGGCGAACCCGCTTGCAATGTAACAGCAATGTGAGCACCCCCATCTACTAACACTTCCTGTGTTTGGTAGCCAGTATGAGAGATTACCAATGTAGCGCGTTCCCCGATGATTTCCAACGAGAACTTTCCCTCGCTATCGGTTATCGTTCCCCTGCTAGTTCCTTTAATCAAAACATTCACACCGAAAAGGGGTCTTCCATCTGAAGAAACGACTGTTCCTTCTACCTTCGAATTTTCTATGGTAAGCTCGTAATCGACTCCATGTATTGCAGCAAATAAATGCCAATCATTAGACATACAAGCGGTACCCCCGAATGTGGGATTCGAAGAAAGAAAAACAGACAACATCAGGATGCCTATTAATACTTTTTTCATCTTTCTTTTCATTTAAGTTATTAATTATTTATGTTAGTTAATCCATTATGTCCAAACATAATTGTGCTCTTTCCATCGCCATAGCTTCCCATCCCTAGCTTTGGACGCCACACCGTCACTATTCTAAGTAAGATTTCCCATCTCCACGTGAACTGCCAAACGCACCTAGAATATTTTGGCAGTAGTTTTTCAGTCCAACTACGTCCGCCCCAATACTTACGAAACGGTACCCCATAGCTCGTAACTCATCAAAATTAGCAGCGGTACCCACCGTCGCTGCAAATTTCCCGTACTTATTCGCTACGTTCGCTACCCGCTTTCTTGTTTCAATCAACAATGGGTGATCCCACTGCCCTGGGGCTCCAATACTTTGACTAAAATCGCCTGGACCAAAAAACAGCATATCGAACCCTTCCAACTGCGCAATCTCTTCCAATTCATCCAACGGTTCAACATCCTCAATTTGCAATGCTAAAAACCGTTCGCTGTTAGTGGATGAGAGATACTCATCGAAATCCATGGCCGTATATGCACCGTCCGCATTACCGCCATCAATAGGTCGACGCCCCAAGGGGTGAAAGCGCGTCATCCGAATGACGGTCTTTGCATCTTCCACTCCCATGATATGTGGCACCAAAATCCCAGCGGCATCTAACTCCAAAGGCTTGATATAATCACTGTAATGTCCTCTGGGTACACGAACCATAAGGTCTACATTATGTGCTTTGGTGGCCCAAACGTGAGATGCAATGACCGACCAATCCTGACCGATGTGTTCGAGATCCGCCCAAACACAATCAAAGCCGCAGATGGCTGCGATTTCCGAAACCTGGGCATCTTTCAAATTAACCTTCAAACAACTGGCCATATCTCCAGATCGCAACCTTTGAAGCACCTTACTTTTTCTAATCATCTATCTAAAATTTTATTGACTTATAGTCGCCATTTCGGCTTTAAGCGAAATAGCAGAAACGCACAACATACCATAGCAATTGCCGCAACCTGAAAAATAAGGCTCAGATTTACCTGCTCATCCCTAAGCAAACCCGCCACATAGATGCCTATACCTCCAATCACACAACTACATAAGTTCAGAAAGCCATACCCGGTGGCGAGATAACGCTTATCGACAATCATCCCCAGTACAGGCATCATATTCGCATCTAGGAATGGTCGAGTCAATGCATAAAAAATGAAGCCGACGACAACCACCCACAATACGGAGACATAGCTAGCAATAAACACTCCTGGAACGGCTATGAGAAAGCCGATTGCGGGCAACCAAATCCTAGCGTTAACATTTGTTTTGAACCAGCAATCGGCTATAACTCCTCCCAAAATAACACCTACAAGCATAAACGGAAAGAAATAGGCAGTGGAGTAAATTCCTGCCTCCGTCTGAGATAGGTTAAATTTTTCAAGATAGTATGTCGGAAGCCAACCATTTACAATCCAACTAATAGCCCCAGACATACCCCAAATAACTAAGAGGATTACAAAAAATGGGTTACGAAATAGACTAATCAGCATTTTCCCAAACGTTGGCTTCTTTATTTCGGAAAAGGTCGACGCCATTTTTTCATCCGATTTCTTTGGATAATCTTTCAAGAGAAAGACAAGTCCAACGGCGTAGAAAACACCCATAATCCCAAAAATACTGAAGGCGTAAGACCAATCATGAGTTTCGGCAAGCCATCCGCCAACAAACCCGAGGCTCTGACCAATCATCATCCCAGCTGCATGGATACCGATAGCCGTAGACCTTGTTCTCACCGTGTGCCAATCCATAATCAACGCCAGGGCCGCTGGGATATAAAACGCCTCACTGATCCCCATCAACGCACGCGCGAATAATAGCTCGCCAAATGACGTGGCCAAAGACGTCAACCACGTAGTCAATGACCAGAAAAACAGGCTCCCAATAATTACTTTGCTTCTACTATACCTATCTGCTAAATAACCCGCAAAAGGACTACAAATGCCGTATATCCAAAGAAAAACGGATGTCAACAACCCAAACTGTGCATCGGAAATTGGTATTTCCGCAATAATACTACCCCGCATAGTTACGATCATCATACGATCCAAATAATTCAGCGCAGCAACTACAAAAAGTAGTGCCAAAAGCAACCAGGGGTAATATCTGCGTTTTCTAATCATGGGAGGAATACATCAAAACCGCATACGCTGCTGTCGCATGGGTATCTGCATCATATCCGGGTTTGGAAGAATCAGATACAGATGCGTATATACTAGACAATATTCTAGCTTCTCCTGGCCCACCTCTTTCCGAAATCCCATTTAACACATGAATTAAAGTGGACGGGTCTGTTCGCGACGCCATCAACCACTGTTTAATACCTACCAAGTCTTTATGATTAACATTCGGAGCCGTAATCCACGCGGTAGTACATAAACTGGCTCTAGTGGAAGTCGCTCCGTCGAATTCCTCCGTAATGTTTAGTAATTCCTGCCAATCTTCTTCGGAAAATGGACGCAAATAGCGGAGTACATAGGAAATGATTGGGATAACCGCTTCTCTATCGTATGTCTGGCACATTTTTAGCCATACCAAACATTGCGTTCGTACAAAGTCCATCCCGATTGTTAGTGAATACGCCGCGCTCCAAAGAGAATAGATATTAAAGGGACTAATTGTACGTATATCGATTTCAGTCAATGGGGGGTTAGAACCTATCACGGGAACTTTTAGTTTGGCCAACGTTTCGATCGCGTGAAGCCGATCTGGACTGTCAATCGTGTCATATACATCACGTATTTTTGTAATCCATGTTTGACGTTCCTCAGGTGTATCAGCGACTTGTGCCAATACTCGCCAAATGCCTATGCGATACTGAAATTCACCGGAAAACAGAGTTTCTTCTTTCATAAATTCTTCTTTGACTTCCGGTAGAAACGACATGGACCATATAAGATATTCAGCCACGTGGACCTTTACCCAACCACTTTCAGAATATAATAGGCTTTTTAAAACACTCGACATTTTGCAGTTTTCGTCGGCAGTTTTCGTTGTTTTAGTAAGAGCGCGATCCGGCATAAAAATCACAATAAGCGTGAGCTGCGTAATAATAAACTTCTTCATAAAAATAAACTTTTTCAAAAAAATAAGCCCCTCTTTTGGCGGATTTGCAACTTGTATAAATTAAAGACTACATATACACCTCACGCCATTCGCGCTTAGGCAGCGGTTCTATTCAGAAAAGCTGTTCAACATAAGCGTATTTTTTAATCTAGTCCATACTGCAGGTCTTGGATATCTCGTTGGATATAATAACCCTTAATGATTAACCAAAAATAACGTGTTAACGAATGTAGTACTACAATTTTCCTATGTATTATTGGTACAATATTTCAATGGCGGAAATGGGTTGAAATATGCTATTAGGTTCTGGAAAGAATGGTCGATGAAGAGTTTGTGGGTTGATTTCGAAAAACAGGAAAAATCTGGAATTGGATTCCATTTTTTTCCAACAATTCATTATATTTCTCTTCAGACCACTAACTGTCGTCCAAGCACATTCCTAATTTTTCCCTCTGCGTTTTCCACCAAATAACTAGTTCGGCATCGCCAGCATTCGTAGCCGCCTTTCTCGAGTTCATGTGCCGGTGGAACATAACCTACGTAATCATTGGCGAGGCAAACGGTGAAATACTTTTCATCCGGCCAACGGGCTTTCAGGTTCAACCCAGTCTCTGAAAAAAACTCACCTCCCAAAGCGCCAATCGCCCCCGAACCGATACGAAAGCCTTGAATGGGAAAGAGCCTTTCATCCGCGAACTTACTCAACAACACCTGCTCACGTGCATAAACTTGTTTAAAAAAATTGGGTTCGCCGAAAGTTATATTTTCATAATCGGTTTCGGAAACAATTCGTTCGGCCGTGGTTAATTCTGCTGCCGTGGGTTTACGTGTACCGATCAGCAAATCAGTATAATTAGCCTCCAAAACAGGTGCTTCCTCCCAATGCATATCGGATAGTGACTCCACAACCGCTGATGCCAAATCGGCACCAATCACCTTGCTCTTTTCATGATTGCCCGATGGGTACCGGTCCGGGTCTTGAAAATCCCAAATGTTTATTTCACCACTGGTGCCGTTACTCATCATTCCGACAAAACGATGGTCTGTGCCCAGGCCGGAAGCCACCGACCGGGCAAAATATCCAAAATAATCTGCACTGAGCGTACCGCGTTCGCAATCGCCTACATAGTGTAACGAATAGTTGGCCAACAGGCTAATCCAACGGCCATCGGTGCCCTGTACGGCTAAATATCGCAGTCCTGGGTCTGGCATGGTGGTTGAACCAACAATCTGCTTCTCGTCGCCAAAAGGATTGGTCTTTACCGCATCCATACCGCCTGTAACTGGATTGATTGCTTCATAGCCCCCATCCATTTGATAGCGCCTGCATAAGAGATGTTGCGGCTGATCCACACTACCCCAGCCGATTTTGGCGGGACGGAGGTTTGCGTAAGCATCCGTAGCTGCTTGGACAATTCGCTGGGGTAGCCATTGACGGTAAGCCCAATCTACATGTCCCATTAAAAGCTCCGCCACCGAACCACCGGAATGGGTATGGGTGGCAGCAATAAGTTGGCATTCGCGTGGAATCCCTAACGAATGGGCAATTGTAGCTTTAACTTCGTCCAAAAAGTCGCGTTGCATGGCGCATATATCTACCATGACAATGAGCAACGTCGTTTTCGCATCCTGCAATACTAAAGCCTTTGCAAATAATGGATCGGCAATCTCGTTGGCGTATCGGCTTGTAAACTCGCCATTGATCACCGTGCCTAGTGGTGGCGTGATATCCACCTGTGCTGCGCCGGCCTTGAATGTATGATGTGACATAACCCAAAATTTATGAGGCTAAAGGTAGTCGGGTTTTATTACGTTGGCTACTATTTATGTATAAATAGTTGGTATAATATTTCGAAGACGCTTTCTTTATCGCTTATTGAAAACGAAATTTAGCTTCTGGGCAGTGTAACCTTCAAATTTGCGGTCGGAAGAGACGAGTATAAGTTTTTCGGCGATGGCTTGGGATATAATGGAATAGTCGAAGGGGTTATGGTAGATTACTTTAAGACTGCTTTCCTATCCACGATCTCGATGCCCGGATTTTTCACAGCTTTCAGGAACGCCAACCAGGTTTTAGACATTTTCTTCGCTTTGACCAACTCCTCTGCTTCTGCTATGGCTTCATCGATATTTTTGCCATTTATTTTTTTCGTCGTTTTCATCATGTCTATTATCTCTCACAAACTTACATAAAATCAAAACAACTAACTAATTAGCTAACTGCTTGTACTGAACAGCGCACAACGAAAAACCACACACCATAATTGTCACTCACAAAAAGACAATTAACATAAATCTGTCACTATGATAGTGACAAAATCACGGGCTGTGATTGCTATTTGCTTGTTTGGAATTTCAACTTTCCAATCAAATCCGTAAAATAGCTAGGGCCCCAAATGGACAATACCCGGTCATCCTTAATGAACCGCACAACATCTTCTTTAACACGGTCAAAAGACACGGTTTCGATTTTCGTGATGAGCAACTCCTTAACCTGCTCAGGGCTGATACCGTCTTCTGGCCAATCACCGGTATCTTGCGCACGTAACAGAAAGTGGTTTAGGTTTAACGAAACGCCTTTTTTTACATACCATTCCAAATCATACCAATCCCTGCCCTTGACCCTGCTTTTCCATTTACGATACAACAGGGCATGCATTTTACCGGCAAACAAATCCGGAAGGGAAAAACATTTTACATAAAATGAAAATGGCCTTAACAAGAGTTTTTCCTCGGTTTGAAAACCAAGCGGGGGGACGCGGTCTACCTCGATTTTGATCTTAACCGTCCTATTGGAAAGAGCCCCTGCTTGCTCCACCATTCCTTCGAGGATTAATTCTTTCCAAATGGTTTCTGACTTCAGAAAGGCGGATTCGATAGTTGATGCCCTGGCCTTCTCTTTCTCACGGATGTTAACCGTCATACCAGTGGCTGCAAACTCCGTAATAATCGAACCAAAATAGGGCTCAAGCGAAAATGCCGGGTTGGGTGCTAATAAGGAAAAATCTAAATCCTCGGAGTACCTGTCTAGGCCATAAAATATACGCAGCGAAGTGCCGCCGTAAAAGGCCGCCTGCTCAAAGAAATCGGTACGTGCTAACCCAGCGAGGACAATTTCCTGCATTATTTCACGTAATGCGGCAAAACGCTCTTCGCCGGTCTGCGGGTTGTACTCGGCCAGCCATTCACGGATCATAAGTGGTCAATGGTTTTGATTAACATACGGATACTGCTTTTTTTGGGCGCATCATTAACCCAAGAATGTATACGGGCGAGATCGACCCGTTTGAGCACCTCACCATCGATTCGAAGATCCTCCAAAAGTAACGCAGCCGTTTGTTTAATGCTTCTCAACACAATTCCCGGTGTTAAAGCAATTTTATCACACAATGCCTTCTCTAACGAAGCAATCAACGCGGCTTGCTGTGCGGAAAAGGATGCCCGAGTGATACCAAAGGAGTAATAAGGAAAGGGTAAATGTTGGTAGCTGAACCGACCGATAGGTGTGCGGTAGGTTTTCGAATTTTTTAGTGTCGCGGAACTGACTTCAAATACCTGCTCCGGAATGGCTCCCCAATAGGATAGCGCTGATTCCATCGAAACATAGCTGGGACCCCAGAGGTGATTGGCAACGACGAAGGGTTCTGGAAGAGGCAAACCTGTGGTATGGCCTGGGATATAGAGTCCTCGTTTGACAGCAACCAACTCGCCATTTCGCAACAACTCACTGATTTTATCGTTCGGTCGACTGTAGCCTTTCAGCAAATCTAACATGACATGACGCGTGAATGGCGCATTCATAACGTCTTTCGCCAATTGTCTCAACTCCATAATGTCAAATATAAGCACAATAATCGGAATAAATCCGATTATCTGTGGTTATTTTAACATAATCACGACCGTTGGCGGGCGACTACCGACCAATGATCGACGGCACTGCCATCTTGAACCACCGTTAGCCGATCATACAACGCTACGGTCGGGCAGATATGGATGGGCAACGCGTAAAGCACGTCGCCTACTCGGTAACCATGGTCAATGGACGTCTCCAACGCCAGATGCTCTTCGCTATGGCCTACAGGTCTTAAATCCGGCGCATGGAGGAAATATACGCGCCGCTCAAGTAAGTTTTCGGATGACACGGCCTTATAGCCAAGATCCACGCAAATGCGACCCCGCTCGGGCAGTGAAATCACGCGGCACAACAACACGGCAGCGGGCAAAAACTTTTGCTCGGGTAGCGTATCGCCGTACCCTTTGTCCCACAGGACAAAGGTGCCGGGGCTGCATTCCACTTCGGGGTACTCGGCGTAAATGGGAAACGATGGCGAGCCGCCCATAACGATGCCTGGAGATTCGAAACCCTCCGATTCCAACACGCGAACCATCTCGGCAATCGGTTCAAAATTCCTGTCGCAAATCGTTTTCCGTTTCCCGAAATCGATTTCGCGCACATGGCCATCGTAGGCATGGAACCCTTTGATGGATATCCCTTTAAATGCTGCGCATAAGCGGTATAACGCCAACGCACCAGCGCCGGGCGCGATACCCGTTCGCCCCATGCCGACGTTGAGATCGATATACGTATCGATGGTCTCGCCCCTGGCCAAAGCTACTTCCGACAATGCCGTTGCAGCTTCTTCATTATCCACGATAACCGAAAACTTCGTTTGCCGGAAACGCGCTACCAAGTCTAGGAACCGCATCAGCTTCGGTCCATACACGGGATACGCCAGCAATACATCCGGAGCACCACCCTCGCCCAACATTTCGGCTTCGGCAATGGTAGCGCATTTGAATTTGGTAATGCCGGCATCCAGCTGGAGCTGCAGGATTTCGTTGGTTTTATGGGTTTTCACGTGCGGCCGCAACCGGTCCACATCGCCGATCATGGCCACGGCTGTAGCGATGTTGTGCTGCATCCGCGCCGGATACACGAGCAATGCCGGCGAATCCACCTCGCCGGCATTATCGATTTCATACCAGTTTTCCATATCAGGCCTCCTTAACTCGACGCTTCAATTGTTCGACCAACGTTTCCCGTATGGTCTCTTCGGCTTCGGTTGCCAAAAAACTCGTGCGGCAACGCCAGGTCTCGTACCCACCCTTTTCCAATTCATGGGCAGGTGGCACGTAGCCAACATAATCGTTGGCAAAACAAATCGTGAAATACTTTTCATTAGGCCAACTGGCCTTGATCTTGAGCCCGGTCTCGGCGAAAAACTCACCACCTAGCGCGCCGATAGCCCCATCACCTATCCGGAAACTTTGAACAGCAATACCCCGGTAATCCGAGAATTCCGCAAGCAACACCTGTTCACGCGCGTATACCTGCTCAAAGCATCCCGGCTGACCGAATTCGACCTTTTCGTAATCGGTTGCCGATACGACTTCCTTGGCCCGATCCAACTCGGTCGGCGAAGGCTTCCGGACACCTACCGAAAAACTCGAACACGAGAACCCTAACCCAGGGTTCCGTTCCCAATCGATACCCGGCACGGAATCGACTACCGCAGCCGCCAGCTCGTTGCCGATGAGCGCACTCTTCCTGTGATCACCTGTGGGATATCGGTCGGGATGCTGGAAATCCCAGATATTGACCTCTCCGCTGGTACCGTTGCTCATCATGCCAACGAAATCGGTATCGGCGCCAAGGCCTGCTGAAACCGCGTTGGCGAAATGGCCGAAATAATCGGCACTAATCGTGCCGCGCGGGCAATCGCCCACGTAATGGAGCGAATAATTCGCCAGTAGGCTGATCCACCGGCCGTCCACCCCCTGCACGGCCAGGTAACGCAACCCGGGATCTGGCACCGATGTAGGCTCGATAATGCGCCCTTCATCGCCGAATGGATTGGTCTTGACCGCGTCTAGACCACCGGTAACCGGGTTGATGGCCCGATAGCCGGATGCCATCCGATACCTACGGCACAGCAGGTGCTGGGGTTGGTCCACGCTACCCCACCCGATTTTGGCCGGCTGACGCCGAGCATAGGCTTCCTTGGCGGCTTGGACTATCAGCCCAGACAATCGTTTGCGATACGCCCAATCGACATGGCCCATTAACAGGTCGGTAACCGAGCCGGCCGAATGCGTGTGGGTACTGGCGATGAGCTGATTGTAGAACGGAATACCGGTTTCTTTGGCAATGGTGACCCGGATATCATCCAAGAAGTCGCGTTGCATCGCGCAGGTATCCACCATGACGATGAGCAGTGTGCTGTTCACACCTTGCAACACCAACGCCTTGGCATAGAGCGGATCAGCTATCTTGTTTGCATAGCGCGACGTAAACTCGCCGTTGATGACCGTCCCCAACGGCGGAGTGATATCGATTTGGGCTGCGCCTGCTTTGAATGTATATTGCATGATCGAATTGTCAATAAAAATAACTTCTATGATCTAAGATTGCTTCGCTCCATACGCCCAGCCCGATGCGCTTGCAAGGACGGTATGGCTTTTTACTTCCACGCTGTCCGCAAAAACCGCAACCAGTTGCCGTGGAAAATATGGTCTATATCCAACTCGCTATATCCGCGTCGTTGTAAAATATGCTCAAATTTCTGCAAATCCGCAATGGAATCCAAATCCCATGGGCTTTGCTCCGTGCCGAAGATGCCATCCAGATCACTCCCGATGCCGATGTGCTGGCTATTACCCGCCAATTGACAGATGTGATCCCAATGGTTCACCAAGTGCTCCAACCGGATATCCAACTGCCAAGGATCGGACACCGTGTCGATAAACCGAATATCCATTGCCCAACAGTCTAGCATACCGCCAATGACCGCGCCACGGGCAACCAGCTTCTTAATCTGCTCATCGGTGAGCTGCCGCTGGTTGGGTACGAGCTGCCTTACATTATGATGGCTCGCCCAAATGGGCCCTTCATACGCATCCAATGCCTGGTCGACCCCCCGGTCAGTAAGGTGCGTCACATCCAGAATGATGTTCAACTCACCCATGACCTTCATCAACTCCAATCCGCTCGGATGGATCGGGCCCGCTGTCTTCGTGCCATCCGCATACCGCCCCGGCCCAAAGTGCGATAATCCCATAGCGCGTAACCCATAACCATGTGCCCGATAAAGGTAATCAATATCGACCAGTGAATCTGCCCCTTCCAGGCTAAGTATATAGCCGATCGGCTTTTTGCTGTTTGCTATTTGCTCGTCTGCCCAAAGCGTTAAATGGGTATCCAGCGTGGCCAAATCCGTGATCTGCACCATTTCACCCAATGTTTCCATCTCCCGGTACCACGCCAGCTGTGCCTGTGTCATCGCCCAAGCCTGCTGCGGCGAATTCCAAGCCGTGGGTGCATAGCTGGACGGACGGAACCGCGCCAGCTGGGTAGCGACAACCAGCCCCACGTTACCCTCCCGCAACGCGGGCAAGCAAACCGTGCCTTTGCCTCGGTCCGGCCGATCGGCCATATTGGATTCCCGTTGGCGGATGTCGGTTAACGGCAACGACAAATCCCGGTTCCATTCAATGGCGTTCATCGCCAGGTCTAGGTGAGCATCAACGATCAAGCGTTTCATAGGGATGGGGATATTTTAAAATAAGTGCGCGGATTTCTTCACTGAAGCGCTGGAAAGCAGCTTCCCGTTCCGCTGATCCGGATACGGCGTAAGCAACTAGTTCTTCCGCCAATTTTTCCGGGACCGTAGTGAGCTGAGCTAAGTCCGGATTGAGGTCTTTCATCACCATGCCATAAGCGTACGTTCCCATCAAATCCATGTACCGGAAATTACCTGCGAAAGGGAGGTAATGCCCGGCATCGTTGCGGCAGGCACGGTCGATACTTTCCATTGACGCGTACCCTTGCTCAACCAGGTGGATAGCTTCCCGCGCCCATGCAGCCATCATACGAGCGCGCGCACTAAAGCCACTATGTATGGTATAGGGGTCTTTGCCCCACCGCTCGCGGCCCATCGTAACCAGCCGGTCGATCGATTTGGCGTCGGACATGGCATTGGCGATGATTTCTAAAAAGAAGGTGAGGTTTGCCGGATAGCACCAATTCAGCCCGAGTATACGTTCTGGCCGTGGGTTCCCTGCTTGTAATTCTTCTAACGAGACGCTTTCCGTATTGATGGCAATGATGGCATCGTCATCCAAGCGACATGCCAACTGCTGGATGATGTTTCGTTTGGCAGCAGGCTGTTCCGGAGTGATAGCTACAGCAAGATCACACGGGATTGCATCGGGCCAATCGGTCAATAGGGTTAGTGAACACGCGGATGGGCTACTGCACCGTTCAATCGCGACCGAGGCCGCCGTCGGGTCAATGGTAAGCAGCACAACCTCCTGCCCGGCATTCGCCATCATCCCCGCAACACGATACGTTGGCTCACCATCGCCAACGAGGAATACGCGGTCTTGGGTGTCTTTTGGTTTGTTCATCTCATTCTCCTTCATCACTTTAGGAAAGCGTTTGCAATACATCGCGAACCACGGAAATAGTTTCATCGATATCTTCTTCCGTGTGCACGGCACTGATGTACCACAACCCCCTGCCGATGACACGGATTCCCCGGTCATGCAGCGCCGCCACGAACCGGCCGAGCTTGGCCTTGTCGCTCTGGAGTGTATCCCGGTAATCGCGCATGGCAGCGAGCGATGTAAACGCCGTATTGAACATGGGGCCCATGCCCTGAACAAGCAACGGCTGACCGGCTTCCCGGGCGCCCGCCCTCAAACCATCCATGAGGCGTTGGCCCAGCCTAAACATCCGCGCATAGGTATTTGGGTCGCTTTCCAATACCGCTATAGTAGCCAGTGCGGCGGCCACCGTGGCGTTGCCGCTATTCATGGTACCAGCATGGATTACCCGCGCCGAAACGATCTCTTCCATCCACTCGTGCTTGCCCACGATGGCGCTGATGGGATAGCCGCTGGCAATGGCCTTGGCGAAGATGGAGAGGTCTGGCGTAATCCCGAAATAACCTTGTGCCCCGCTTAACCCCAGCCGGAAGCCGGTGATGACTTCGTCGAAAATCAATGCGACGCCATATTCATCGCAGATGTCACGCAGCCCCTGCAAAAACCCATCGGCAGGCGGGATACACCCATTGTTACACATAACAGGTTCAGTGATGATGGCCGCCAACTCCGTATAGTGCTTGGCCACGGTTTTCCGTACCAATTCCAAATCATTCCACGGCAATACGATAAATTCATCGCGGCTGTGCGACGCTAAGCCGTCCGACCAGGGGTATACGGATGGCTCCTCACGGCTGCCCAATGCTTCTGCCGAAGGCGTGCTGATGCCCCATGCCACATTATCCAACCACCCGTGGTAATGCCCTTCAAAGCGGAGGAATTTTTGCTTGCCCGTTTTGGCTCGCGCTACCCGCAAAGCGGTCTGCACAGCTTCCGATCCGTCCAAACAAAAACGCATCAGTTCGGCCGATGGGATTAACTCATGGAGCTTTTCGGCAAGCTCAATTTCCTTGATATGTTGACCTGCATAAAGCTGTCCGGTAGCGGAGTAATCGGCAATGGCCGCTACAACCTCCGGGTGGGAATGGCCCACAATCAATGGCCCTTGGCTAAGGGTGAAATCGAGATACACGTTGCCGTCTACATCAAAAATACGGCTCCCGACGCCATGGGTGTAAAAAATAGCATGCGGATGGTTGTACTTCCGGAATTCGGAAGAAACACCGCTGGCTAACACCTTTTTGGCCCGCGCCAGTAAACGGGCCGATTCTTGATATCGATGATTCGTCATATGTTATGATGATACATTAATTTCTTTTTCTTCTACTAGGATCTTGGCATTGTACCGGGCCGCTAACTCGTAGATGTCTTTATTGAATTGAGCAAAAGCGGCCTCCCATTGCTTTGCAGAAGCTTCGGTATAGGGGTACAATCCGGTTAAATTATGGATGCCCTTTGCTCCTTGGTCCACCATCCGCTGCATGATTTCCGGCACATCCGTTCGGTCGCTTAATCGGGGGATGATCCGCTTTAATGCTTCGATATAATCCGCTCCTCCTGTAATGGCGATCCGTTCAAAAATCCCCATCATGGTAACCCACGAGCCCGCGTCATAGCGGAATGCCTTATCGGCATCAGCTAACGTGATGTGGCCTTGCTCAACTAAGGTGAGCGCTTCCCGATAAACGGCGTACATCAGGCGGTTGGTAATGAACCCGCGGACATCTTTCAATAACAGTGTTGGTTCTTTGCCCCAGGCTTCGCCTAACGAAAGCATGAATTGGCCCACAGCGGGATTGGTATCGCGACCGCAGGTGACTTCAAGAAAACGCGTGATGTACGCCGGCTCGGCCCAATGGACGCCTAAAAAACGTTCCGGATGTGGCACCAACACCTGCAGTTCGCTAATCGGGATGGCCGAGGTATTTGACGCAATAATGGTAGCTGCCGACACAGCGTCGGCTATCCGTTGATATACGGTTTCTTTAACGTGTTTATCCTCGATAACGCACTCCATGACCAAGCGGCAACCGGCCAATAACCGATAATCTTCAACTAACTGAAGGCGGTTAACGCAAGGCGCTATTCCTTCGGCCAACATACCCGCTGCATTGGCATGGCGGAGCAGATCGGCGATATGACGCGATGCCTTTTCCTTTTCGCCTGCTATCGGTGCCAATGCTACCACGCGGTGACCGGAGGCCAGTAAGGATACCACAATACTGCTGCCCATTAGTCCAAGCCCCACAACCCCTACTGCCGTGGATTTGATATCAGCTATTCCCATAAAACACTAAGCAAGTTTAACGATGCAATCAATCTCTACGCGGATGCCCTCAGCAAGGACGGACTGCACCGTGGTACGGGCTGGCCGAACGCCGGTGAAATAGGTGCCATATACCGCGTTGAACCGGTCGAACTCGGCAATGTCTTTTAGATGGACGGTGCTTTTGACCACATCATCCATCGTGGCTCCGGCCGCCTCGATGATGGCTTTGATATTATCGAGTGTACGGGTGGTTTCTTCTTCGATAGTGCCCAGTACAAACCGCGACGTCTTAAAATCGACGGCGGCTTGGCCACTGATGAACAGGAAATCTCCTGCGATAATCCCATCGGAATATGCTCCGGTTACGAAATGAGCATCCCGATCCGGATGCACGATTTTTTGTTTACTCATATCTACTTTTCTCGTTACAGCTAAAAAGAATTGGTAACAAAGGTAGGTCGACCAACAGAGGGGGTCTATTACATTCATGTGGATTTGTAGTATTATTTTTCAGCGCCCATGCCGACCCAAATTTAACATCAACGTAACAGTTAACTCATCTTCACTTGCTATGTTTGTGCGCAATGATGGCCTTTATATTGGAAATAATCATTTGCAGCGTTACCCTATGTGCAGCAGGACTAACCTACCTTTTTATCAAATACGTAGACGTGGTATTCGATGACCCGGACGACAACTAACTGCCTCAGCTTATGGATAAACGGAATGTAGACTTGGTGGTGATATCAGACGTGCACTTAGGTACCTACGGTTGCCACGCAAAAGAGCTCTTGCGCTACCTGAAAAGCATCAAGCCGAAACACATCATCCTCAATGGCGATATTGTAGACATATGGCAATTCAGCAAACGGTACTGGCCCGAGTCGCACATGAAAGTGGTACGCAAAATACTTAAATTCGTAGCTGAAGGTGTACCGGTAACTTACCTCACGGGCAACCACGATGAAATGCTCCGCAAGTTCGCCGACTTCAAACTCGGTTCGCTCACGCTGACCAACAAACTTTCCCTGCGCATTGGCAAAAAACGAGCTTGGGTATTCCATGGCGACGTGTTCGACGTATCGATGCAGCACGCCAAGTGGCTGGCCCGGTTGGGTGCCATTGGGTACGATAGCCTGATTTTGTTGAACAGCGTGGTAAACTGGGCACTGGTAAAACTGGGCCGCGAGAAGATGAGCCTTTCCAAACGCATCAAAAACAGCATCAAGAATGCCGTGAAATTCATCAACGATTTTGAGGTAACGGCGGCTACGCTGGCTATTGAGAAAGGGTACCAATACGTCATCTGCGGCCACATCCACCAGCCCGAAATCCGGGTAATTGAGACCGAGAAAGGCCAGGTAACTTACCTCAATTCGGGCGATTGGATAGAAAACCTTACGGCCCTAGAATACCATCGCGGCGCTTGGCAAATCTACCGTTACCATCCAGCAGATTACACCATGGCGGAGCCCGAGACAGATTTATCCGAAAATGACAACTTAAGCGACAAACTCGATATCCGGCAACTGCTCGATCTACTGAAATCGGAACCAGTGATTTGAAATGGTTAATGGTTAATGGTCAATGGTTAATGGTTAATGGTTAATGGTCAATGGTTAATGGTCAATGGGTAATGGTTAATGGTTATTGGTTAATGGTCAATGGGTAATGGTTAATGGTTATTGGTTAATGGTCAATGGGTAATGGTTAATGGTTATTGGTTAATGGTCAATGGGTAATGGTTAATGGTTAATGGTCAATGGTTAATGGTCAATGGTTAATGGTTAATGGTTAATGGTCAATCTGCAATGGCTAGACGGTAAGTCTGAAATTAAGAATTGACAATTAACTACTGACAATAAAAAATAACCACTATAATTGTAACGCCATTGGGCGTATGCAAGATGATCGATCAGTTTCGTAAATATACTCCACTCAATATTTTATTTTTATCTGCGGTAGGGGTCGTGCTCTGCCTCGGCGTATTTTTACACCTACCTGATAACCTCATGCCGGTATTCTTTGAGCCGGCCATCAGCAACTTCACAGGCAAACTTTCGCCAGAAAACATATCCCCCAAAGCAAATGTACTCATCACGCTGGTACTCACCATTATCCAGGCATTGCTTATCAATAACATCGTCAACCGTTTCAACTTGGTCGGAAGATCCAGTTTCCTCCCGGCACTGATGTACTTGACGTTAGCAAGCCTGATGCTGCCTTTCCTCGTGCTATCGCCAATATTAATCTGTAATTTCCTCACTATATGGATGCTTGATAAATTACTCAGCATCTACCGCCGTGCAGATATCAAACCGTTGATGTTTGATTTAGGTATGATTGTCGCCTTAGGCAGCTTGGTCTACTTCCCATTCATTGTAATGTTGCTGTTGCTGTGGTGCAGTTTACTGATTTTCCGCCCGTTCAACTGGCGCGAGTGGGTGGCTGTTCCCGTTGGCTTCACCACAGTTTATTTTTTGCTTGGTGTCATCTACCTATGGTTCGATCGGATGGACGCCTTTTACGAGATATGGCTTCCCCTAACCTATCCGTTCCCCACATCTGTACATATTGACATTTATGACTACCTGGTATTACTGCCGCTAATCGCTATTATGGTGCTTTTTGCCATCACCCTAAGGCAAAACCTCTTCAAAAGCGTAGTGCATATCCGCAAATCATTCCAACTATTATTTTGTATGTTCGTGCTGGCAGTGATTTCATTTTATCTCAACGCGAACTGGTCCATCAACCATTTTCTGCTGGCAGTTCCCCCGATAGCCATTTACATGACATACTATTTTAGCTACGCATCGAAGCGATGGTTCTACGAAAGTATCTTTGCCTTATTACTGCTCACCATCATTTACTTCCAGTTTTTCTAACTGCTTTATAAGCAATGTTTTAACCTTTTTTAACAAAAAGGATGGTCTGTAGCAAGTAAAAATTAGATAGCTTTGCATACATTTTTCGGTTATTAAGTTTACTGATTGTCAATTAATAGGTATTTATCGACATCAACGTCCCGTTTTAAATTAGCACATGCAGCACCGCATATCGAAGTTATTTTATACTGTCACGCACTTTGCCCCCGGCGTTTTCGCACTCTCCATACTCCTCCTACTTTCAACCACTACGCAGGCGCAACGCGCCACCACTAGCTCACCCTATTCTCGTTACGGGCTGGGAGAGATGCGCGGCGATTTGTTACCACAACTGCGTGCAATGGGTGGTATTTCTACCGGTATCCGCTATTTGAATGGGTACGGGAACATCAATGTTGCCAATCCAGCCTCTTACTCTGCATTGGGTTTAACTACGATCGACGTGGGTCTATTTGGCAATATCACCCAGCTTAGCAACAACAACCTTTCTGAAAATTCATACAATTTTTCCCTAAGCCACATCAATTTCGGAATCCCCATGGGCCGCCCTGGCGGTATTAGCTTCGGGATCATGCCTTTTTCGGACGTTGGTTTCAGCTATGCCATTTCGGGCGCCATTGATACCACGGCCATCCGCACCGTATATGCCGGTGCGGGCGGCACCACCAAAGCATATTTAGGCTACGGTGTTCAAATAACGAAAAATTTCAGTGTCGGGGTCAACGCGTCGTACATCTTCGGCACATTGGAACGGATAAATTCGGTTGAGTTCCCCGATGACGTCGGTGCGCTGAATGTCCGCATCGACAGTAGCCAGTACGTGAGGGGATTTAACTTCGATTATGGTGTGCAGTATTTTCAGCCGCTGGGTAACAACGTCAATCTGACCATAGGCTACACAGGAACTGCCGGGCCGTCCCTTCGCACCAACACGTCACGGGTGATTACACGGACACCAACCAGTGTGGAAGACGATCAGGAAAATCTCCCTGTAGATACTATTTCTTCAGAAGAGGGCATAAAACAAGATATTACCATGCCTATGAAACACAGTGTAGGCTTTAGCATCGCTAAGGGAAGTAATTGGTTAATTGGCGGTGATTTCAACTACGCTAAATGGAGCGACTACCGGGTAGGCAATCGTAACCCCCAGCTGACCGACAGCTATGGCTTTGCCATTGGCGGGCAAATCACACCCGACGTAACGTCCGTAAACTATTTCAGCGTGGTAGACTACCGACTCGGTTTCAAATACGACAAGTCATATATCAATATTAGCGACCAAGACATTAAACGGATGGCATTGACAGTTGGTTTCGGCTTTCCACTCCCTTCGTTATTTGGGACATCATTCTATAAAGTCAATTTTGCCACCGAGTTTGGCCAGATGGGCACCTTGTCCAATAACCTGGTGCGCGAACGGTATATTAATTTCAATCTGGGTTTTACACTCAACGATCGCTGGTTCAGGCGGAGGTATTATGACTAGGCAACCAGCATCATAGCTGTCGATGATGGATAATCTTGGCAAGAATCTGCGGATTTTGGGAATGTGGGTCCCGCTGGTAGCCTCATTATTGGTGGCCTGCGAAACCGACCTGAAAGAAGTAGACCGGATTGCCGCGATACAAGCAGAGGAACCAGTGGATATATCGCTTGGTGTAACGGTGGTGTATAGCGATTCGGCTGTGGTGAAAGCACAGCTGACCTCACCCGAAATGCGCCATTATAATGTAGAGGAGCCCTATTACGAATTTCAAAAAGGTGTCACCATTGTTTTCTACGACGAAAACCAGGCAGAAACCCAGCGTATCACTTCCGACTATGCCATCCAAAAGGAAGCAAGCGAGCTGATTGAATTCAGGGGCAACGTGGTCATTACACGTGCCGATGGGTCTATTATCAAGACGGAAGAGCTCATTCACGACCAAAAAGCTAACACGTTTTACAACCATGTACCAATTGAAGCTTACTTCAAAGATGGCCGCGGCAATCTGATGGGTACGTCTTTCACATCAGATGCTAGCTTTGAAGACATTGTGGTGCAGAACATGACCGGATTGCACAAGTTCGAAGATGGCCTGGCTCCTACTTTCCGGTAAATGGCAGCAATTTATTTAAGTTTTTACACTTTTTTTGATAAAAGTCGTATCTTGCGCCTCGTTTAAAAAAATGTGGGGACAACCACCTGAAAACAAGAATTTGACACAACAAATAACAGCTTAAAAAAAACAGTTTTACACAGGCTATGGGATTGATGAATTATTTACGCAACCGAGCGGGGGTGGTAATCGTCGGGTTTATTGGTTTTGCGATCGTTGCGTTTTTATTAGGGGATATAATCAACTACGGCACACCTTTTTGGGCACGCCATCAAAACGAGGTTGGAAGCGTAAACGGTGAGGCTATCGATATCAATACATTTAATGCTCAGGTAGACCAAACTTCTGAAATGTTCCGCCAGCAGATGGGTGGCGGTACACTGAGTCCACAAATGAAATCGTGGGCCGTACAACAGGTCTGGAGCCAATACCTCAATCGTGAGCTACTGAAAAACGAGGTTGAGCGTATCGGCCTTTCAGTTGGAAAGACGGAGCTGAACGATCTCGTGCAGGGCGATAACCCGTCTATGCAAATTCAGCAAGCCTTCCGCAACCCACAGACCGGTATTTTCGACCGCGATCAACTCAACACCTTCATTTCGCAGGTGAACATGCTCCCCCAAGGACACGAGGCTCATGGGCAATGGGAAGCACTCCTACAAAATATCATAGACGAGCGCCTAAGCACCAAGTACACTAATCTTGTCAGCAATAGTGTTTACGTCACTTCGCTTGAAGCAAATGATGCCTATAACCAACGTAACAAGCTTGCAAACTTCGAATACGTGCTGCTCGATTACCAGTCGGTGCCCGACAGTGCTATAGCCATCACAGAGCAGGATTACAAGGAATATTACAACGAGAATAAAGGGGTGTTCAAAAACCCAGAAGAAACCCGAGCCTTGGAATATGTAGTATTCGATGCCAGCCCAACAGCCCAAGACACGGCTCGCGTGAGAGCCAACATTGAAGAGCTGAAAATACAGTTGGCTGAAACGAAAACCGACTCGTTGTTTTCTGCAGTCAACTCCGACACGAAATACCCCTATATTTTCCGTAAGCAAGGCGAGCTCGGTCCGTCATTAGACACATTGATATTCAATGCGCCCGTTGGCACTACAGTGGGCCCGGTACTTGCTAATGGCCGGTTTGAAATCGCGAAAGTAGTGGAGGCAGTGGTTGGCCCCGATTCGGTGAAGGCCAGCCATATCCTGCTCAACCCAGCCATCGAGGGTGGCATGGATAAGGCCGCTGCCAAAGCAGACTCTATCAAAACACTGATTGAAAATGGAGAAAGCTTCGCCGGTCTAGCTATACAGTTCAGCTCGGATGAAGGCAGTAAGATAAACGGTGGCGAACTTGGCACTTTCGGACGCGGCATGATGGTTCCTGCTTTTGAAAACGCTGCTTTTAATGCCCGGAAGGGAGAAGTAGTGGTTGCTAATTCCCAGTTCGGCATCCATATCATCAAAATAGAAGATCAGATCGGCTCATCAAGATTCGTCAAAGCAGCTATCATAGACAAGCAGATAACCAGTGGCAGGGAAACGCTGGAGGCAGCCTACCGCCAGGCGACGCAGTTCTTTGGTGAAATCGGTAATGCCGGTTTCCAAGAGGCAGCTACCGCTCAGGGACTATCTGTGCTCAAGGCCGATGAAGTGACTGCCATGGAAACAATGCTGATGGGCGTTGATATACCGCGCGACTTGGTGCGCTGGGCTTTTGATGCCGATAAAGGGGACGTCACCGACAAGATATATGAATCTGAAAACCACTATATCGTAGCGCGGCTCACCGGCATACGCAAAGAAGGCCAGCTGCCATTGGAAGTGATGAAAAGTGATATCGAAGACGAGGTGAGGAAACGGGTAAAAGCCAAGAAACTAATTGCTCAAGCCGAGGAAGCGGCTAGCGGAGCGAATAGTCTGGCAGAGATTGGCCAGAAACTGGGCAAAACTCCACAGGCAGCTGAGAACATCGTGTTCGCCAACCCTGTTATACCTGGTGTAGCACAAGAAAATGCCGTGATAGGCACAGTATTCGGGCTACAGCCCAAACAGCCTTCCAAACCTATACGGGGCTCACAGGGCGTTTACGTGGTTGAAGTAAACGGCTTTGTCAATCCGGAGGCACCAACCGATTTATCCGCTCAAAAACAGCAACTTGCCCAGTCACTATCACAACGTATCTGGTCGCTGGCATTCCAAGCGTTGCAAGACAAAGCAGACGTGGTAGACAATCGTGCCCGCTTCTTTTAACGGCAGGCACTAAACTTTATTTTGTACCTTTGTGTCCGGATAGCGATAATCGTTATCCGGATTTTTTGTCATTATGGAAATACAGGAAACGATTGTTAATAAAGTGGCACAAAGCGGGTTGATGACCGTGGACCTTGCCGATTTTGCCTCTCAAGGCGAAAGAGTGGTCTATGATATCAAAGACAACCTGTTCCAAGGCCTTATATTGAGAGAAAAGGATTTCCGGGAGTTCGTAAAAACACACGATTGGCACCAATACCAGGACAAATACGTAGCGATCACATGTACGGCAGATGCCATTGTGCCTACATGGGCATACATGTTGCTCGCCAACCGACTGGAGCCTTATGCAGCGGCCGTCGTTTTTGGTGACCTAGCAACGTTAGAGACCTTACTCTATGAACGTGCGTTGGAAAAACTGGACCTGGAAAAGTACCGCGACCAACGGGTGGTGGTAAAAGGATGCGGCGATATCGAAATTCCCGAATCGGCTTTCGTCAAATTCACGGCCATGGTAAGTAAGGTAGCCAAGAGCATCATGTATGGTGAACCCTGCTCTACTGTGCCGGTGTTCAAACGGAAAGCAGCGGCGGCTAATGGATAAAAGCGGCATTTTATTTGTACATCGAATGATATGAAGAAAATCTCTGCCTTCGTATGGACGATGCTCGCCGCATTTTTTCTTGTAGACGCACAACCGCTTCCCTACCTCAAGGAGCCTGCGTTCCAAGCGGGGGAGGAGTTGAGTTACCGATTGCGCTACGGTGTGATTTCTGCCGCTACTGGGACGCTGAAAGTGGAAGATTCCAAAATCAAATTCAGTAGTCCACATAGTTTCCACTTATCGGCACGTGGGCGAACTTCCAGTGCGTTTGGCATTTTCTTCACAGTAGATAACCGGTACGACTCATATATCGATTCGCGCACGTTCTTACCCCACTATTACACCGAAAATATCAGGGAAGGCAGTTACCGCCGTACAGATATCGTAAGCTTTAACCACGGGAACCGCACGATAAAGGGAAATAAAGGCACGTTCAAAAGTCCATCGGACCAAACATTCGATCTCTTGTCAGCCTATTATTTCGCCCGCAACCTCGATTTATCCAACGTGAAGAAAGGGCAGTCGTTTAAGCTCACCTATTTTCTCAACGACGAGGTAGCGGCCCTCGGCATCGAGTATATCGGTGTGGAGACTATCAATACGTCATTGGGCAGGTTGGAGTGTTTGAAATTCAGCCCCGAAATAAAGCCGGGCCGGATTTTCCGTAAAGATAGCCGCTTATACCTTTGGGTAACAAACGACGGCAACCGTATCCCGGTAAAGGCTCAAGTGGAAATTTTAGTCGGCTCAGTAACATTAGAATTGACCGATGCAAAAGGCTTAAAATACCCGCTCGGCCAACCCGCCTCACCTTAGGCACGATCAAATTAAATGAAGTTTTCATAACGCAACCAACCATGATGATTGAAGTTGGCTCCGTACTCGTGAGCGAAGAATTGATAAAAGAAGAATTCGTATGTAACCTCAGCAAATGCCGGGGCGCATGTTGTGTAGAGGGCGATGCCGGCGCTCCACTCCAGCAAGACGAGCTTGATATCCTAGCCGCGGTGTATCCAAAAGTACGTCCCTACATGACCGAAAAGGGTATCGCTACGGTGGAAGAACACGGAACACATGTAGTCGATGCCGATGGCGACCTTACCACCCCCTGTGTAGATGGCCATAAGGAATGTGCCTATGTGACCTGGGAAAACGGCATCACCAAATGCGCCATCGAAAAGGCATACGAACGGGGAGAAATCGACTGGAAAAAGCCACTCTCCTGCCACCTCTACCCTATCCGCACCACAGCCTACCCTGAATTTGACGTATTGCATTATGACCGCTGGCATATCTGCCATGCAGCGTGCTCGCTTGGCCGCGAACTCCAAGTACCGGTATATGCTTTTTTAAAAGAGCCCCTCATCCGTAAATACGGTCAACAGTGGTACAATGAATTAGAAGAATCCATCGCACTACTATAGGTTATTGTGGATTTCTTAGTATCTTGCGCCGTTTTAAAACTGGCAAATTAAATTCATGGCTGCCGACCGTCTTACATGCTCAAACTAAGCGAAATACAGAGGCCCATTGAACGGGAGCTAGCAATTTTTGAAGATAAATTCAAAGAATCGATGCGAAGCTCGGTTCCGCTACTCGACCGTATCACCCATTATATTGTAAAACGAAAGGGCAAACAAATGCGCCCAATGTTTGTCTTTTTCTCTGCGGGTTCATGCGGAGCGATCAATGATGCCACACACCGCGGTGCAGCCTTGGTTGAGTTGCTACACACTGCCACTTTGGTACACGATGATGTGGTAGATAATGCGAACGTACGTCGCGGTTTCTTTTCTGTAAATGCACTTTGGAAAAACAAGATAGCGGTACTTGTGGGAGATTTCCTGTTAGCTAAAGGCCTTTCGCTTTCCATCCGTAACGCCGACTTCCGCTTACTTGAGATCGTAACGCATGCCGTGGAACAGATGAGCGAAGGCGAATTACTGCAAATCGAAAAAGCACGCCGCATGGATATTGACGAAGCGGTTTACTTTGAGGTGATCCGGCAGAAAACGGCCTCACTTATTGCCTCCTGCTGCGCATGTGGGGCAGCTTCGGCAGGTGCAGCCGACGCAACGGTGGAACAGATGCGTCTATTTGGTGAAAAAGTGGGTATCGCTTTCCAAATCAAAGATGATCTATTTGATTTTGGACTAGACGATATAGGAAAGCCACTAGGCAATGACATTAAGGAAAAGAAACTCACATTGCCACTCATCCATTCATTGAAACAAGTGAATAAAGTGGAGAAGCGACGCATTATCAACTTGGTGAAAAACCATAGCGAAGACCAAGGGAAAGTGGCCGAAGTAATCGCCTTCGTAAAGGCGAATGGTGGCATGGAGTACGCTATGGCACAAATGCTGGCCTACCAGCAGGAGGCCTTTGACATCCTCACCCATCTACCGGATAATACCTATCGGCGTGGTTTGGAGCAGCTCGTGAAGTACACAACCGAAAGAAATAAATAAATATGAGTAACGAACTTCTGTTTTTTGGTGGATTTTTACTTTTCATCGTCCTTATGCTAGCCGTAGACTTAGGTCTATTCAGCAAAAGCAATACAGCGGTGAGCTTTAAACAGGCGGCCATCATGAGTGCGATATGGGTATGCTTTGCCCTCGGTTTCTATGTAGTATTACGGGTATGGGGCCACGAATTGCACAGCATCGACGATTTTGCCCGCTTGACAGAGATCACCCAAAGACACCTGCACAATATTCGACTGATACCCGATGACTTCGTTGCCAGTCTCGAATTGTACCGGCGTAACCTCGCACTAGAATACATTACCGGCTATGTTGTGGAATACGCGCTGTCGGTAGACAATATATTCGTAATGGTACTGATTTTTGGATCATTTGGCGTACCCGCACAATATTACCATAAAGTATTGGTCTGGGGCATCATCGGTGCCGTCGTACTCCGGTTCATTTTTATCTTTTTGGGCGCGGCTTTGATCAGTCAGTTTGGGTGGATACTTTATATATTCGGTCTCTTCTTAGTATATACCGGCATTATGATGTTTGTCCACCGCAACCAGGAGGAAGAGATAGATCCACAAAACCATACGGTAGTTAAATTCGCCTCGAAGTACTTTTCGGTATACCCTACATTTGTAAACGGAAAGTTCTTTCATAGAGAAAACGCAAAAAGATACGTTACACCCCTGTTCCTGGTGTTACTGGTCATAGAATTTACCGACCTCATCTTCGCCGTGGATTCCATCCCGGCCATCTTTGCCGTAACGAAAGATCCCTTCATCGTATTTTTCTCCAATATATTTGCGGTACTTGGGCTGAGGTCTATGTTTTTCTTATTGGTCAATATCATTCATAAATTCCATTACCTCAAAACCGGACTATCGTTTCTATTGGTATTCATCGGTGGAAAAATGTTGCTGCATGATTGGTTGTCCACGATAGGTTTTACCACAGCCCACTCACTGATTATCATTGTATCAATATTATTCATCAGTATAGTGGCATCACTCATTTTCCCGAAGAAAGCAGTATCCCAACAATAAAATCGTCACGTCTGATTACCATTTCTTATCTATCCGTTGAGCCCCGCCTTCATTCCGTATAAGGAGTATGGGTATTCTGGAACAGGAACGCCCATTTGTCTGCCTGCTCGGCGATGATCATCGCTGTGGGTTTACCTGCGCCATGGCCTGCTTTGGTTTCAATACGGATAAGCACCGGGTTAGCCCCGACATGGTATTCCTGCAGTCGCGCCGCAAACTTAAATGAGTGCGCGGGCACCACCCGGTCATCATGGTCGGCCGTGGTAACCATTGTTGCGGGATATGCTGTCCCTGCTTTTAAGGCATGGTAAGGAGAGTACGTATACAAATAGTTGAACATTTCGGCGTCGTCGTCGGCCGTACCATAGTCGTAAGCCCAACCTGCACCAGCCGTAAACTTATGGTATCGCAGCATATCTAGCACACCCACAGCGGGCAGGGCCACGCTAAAGAGTTCAGGGCGTTGTGTCATTACTGCTCCCACCAATAACCCACCATTAGATCCTCCCGCGATACCCAATTTATCGGACGACGTATACCCTTCGTCAATAAGGTATTCAGCCGCAGCGATAAAATCGTCGAATACGTTTTGCTTCTGTAATTTTGTACCGGCATCATGCCATTTTTGGCCATACTCACCGCCGCCCCGAAGGTTAGCTACCGCATATACACCGCCCTGTTCGAGTAGGATGATGTTCGAGGTGCTGAACGAGGGTGTGAGGCTGATATTGAATCCGCCATACCCGTACAAAAGAGTGGGGTTCGTCCCGTCAAGCACCACCCCCTTTTTATGGGTAATGATCATAGGCACTTCCGTACCATCTTTGGAGGTATAAAACACCTGCTTCGACTCGTATTTGGTGGGATCGAAGTCGACTTCCGACGCCTTATACAACACTGATTTACCTGATGCGATATCGTATTTAAAAATCGTAGGTGGGTAAATGTACGAGGTGAACGAATAATAAAGTTCTTTCTCATCCTCCTTCGCACTGAAGCCTCCGGCAGAGCCGACGCCGGGCAAGTCAATGGTACGCTCCAATGTCCCGTCACGGTCGTATTGCTGTACCATAGACGTGGCATCTTTGAGGTAGTTAGCAAAAATTTTACCGCCTCCCGTACCCGGGTTAAGTACGTTTTCGGTTTCGGGGATTAAGTCTATCCAGTTTTCAGGCTTAGGGTTCCCTGCATCCACCGTAACAACCTTCCCGTTCGGCGCATCCAGGTTGGTGTAGATAAACAGCTTATCACCATCATTGTCTATCACACTGTGGTTCCTCTCAAAATTATCGACCACATTGATAATAGCGCTACCCGGCTTGGACAGATCTTGGATATACAGCTCACCGCCACTAGTAGTATTGGCAGCCGAAATCACCAGAAACCGTTCGTCTTCGGTGAGATAACCTCCGATATACCTCCGGGGGATGCTTGAGCCGCCAAAGATAAGTTCATCTTCATGCTGCGAGGTATTCAGCTTATGGAAAAAAAGCTTATGCTGGTCTGTCATACCAGAGAGCGCACTACCCTCTTCGGGCTTGTCGTAGCTGCTGTAATAAAAGCCCTCATTACCACGCCACGCCAATCCACTGAATTTGATATCTACCAAGGTATCGCCCACGATAGATTTGTCTTCGGCACGGATTACAATCACCTTCCGCCAGTCGGACCCACCTTCGGATAACTGGTAAGCAACAAGGCTTCCGTCGCGAGAAAATGCAATACCCGCCAATGAAGTAGTACCATCTTCCGAAAATTTGTTGGGATCTAGGAAAACTTCAACGTTGCCATCCTCGCCTTTTTGGCGGTATAGCACACTCTGGTTTTGGAGCCCATCGTTCTTATAAAAATACGTGTATTCTCCCTCCTTAAACGGAGCGGAGAACTTCTCGTAATCCCACAGCTTCTCTAACCGCTTATAAATCGCATCGCGGAATGGGATCTGCTCCAAATAAGCGTTGGTAACTTCATTCTGTGCGGCTACCCATGCCTTTGTTTCGTTCGCTGTATCATTTTCGAGCCAGCGATAGGGATCAGGTACTTCCGTACCGAAGTAGTTTTCGGTCACACTTCCTTTTTCCGTTGCCGGATACGGCACCAGGGTGATTTCTTCCGCAGGTTGTACAATCCGCTGGTTCTGGCAGGCGGTAACAATAGTAGCCAATACGATAATTCCGAGGTTCTTCGTCATGTTGAAAACAGTCTTTGGGGTGTATGCCCGGTTAGTACAAAGCTAGCAAGAATTTCTTACTTTTTCACGACACAAAAGTTCTCCATGCAGGGAAATCGCTTTTAAAAATACGCGGCGAGCAGGATGCTTCGGAAATCGTCATCCAGGGCAGCGCGTTGCCTCTTTTTAGGCTTACTTAACTTTGATTCGGATTCCCGTTCGATCATGGCCAGTGCCATTTTAGCGATGATCTGGTAATTGAGTGCCGCATTTCCTTTCTTCTTCAAGGCTGCATCTTCCCTGAATATGACATCCAGGTTCCAGTGGAGATTGTTTTCTATTGCCCAGTGGCTGCGGATGGCTTTGGCGATCACTCCCGGCCCAGCGTTAAGCGAAGAGATGTAGTAGCTGGCCTGGGTGCTTGATTGACCGGATCGTTTATCGGTGCGTTCAGAGGTGATTCTGGCGATGGTCCTCAATCCCGGCCAGTCTTCCCGATCGTCCAGAAACGTGAGATTATCGGTTGCCTGGCAGGTTCTTCGCTCAATTCGTCCGTGACCGGCATCCAGGGTAACTTCTTTTTCAACCGCCGGTTTCATCCCGAACACTTTTACGACCTGTTCCCTGAGTTCTTCCTGATTGTCTTTGACCATCAGTACATAATCCGCTTTCTTTTCAATGATCGCTCCTGCGATCGTTTTCTGGCATCCCATCGCGTCAAGGGTAACTATGCAACCTTCAAGCGACAGGGTATCCAGCAGTGCCGGGATAGCGGTGATCTCATTGCTTTTCTCATCAACGGCCCGCTGGCCCAAACAGATCCGATTGCCCGAAGCATAGGCTGAGACGACATGGAAAGCTGACTTCCCGCCCGCTTTGTTGTCCGAACCCCGGATCGTTTTACCGTCGATGGCCACCACCTCTCCTCCGGTCAGTTCCGCAATCGAGGCAACCCAGGCACTGAATGCCTGGCTGAACGATTCCGGGTCAAGCGCTGCAAAAACCTTCCCCAATACATCGTGTGAGGGAATGCCGTGACGGTAAGGATAATATTGCCGTAACCATTCCAATTTCGAGCGGCCGAACATACTGATCGATGTCCAGTCATCCATGCCGCTCAGCACAGCCGAAATGCACAGGAACAGGATCTCTTCCAGTGGATACAGGAAATGACCGCGGTTGGTCCGTCGGGGATCTTTCACCCCGGAAAAATAATGAGAAAAAACTTGGTATGGATTATTAGTCGGATTTGAAAAGGGCATTTTTTTTCACCCTAACCATTTCCATAAATATACGGATACTATTCCTAATCCCAAAATCTTAAAAGCGATTTCCCTGGTTCTCCATGGAAGCGAAGAGCGCGATAAATTTCTTTCTATATGTCCCGCAATTACATTGCATATAAAAGAATTTTATCTAAGTTTGGCCGCATGGCCGTACGCGACAAAATCTATTTCGCTTCAGATTTTCATTTGGGTGCACACCCCCGCTCCACTACGCGTGAGCGGGAGTTGCGTATCGTCAGTTGGCTAAACCACATAAAAGGAGACGCCGCTGAGCTATACCTGATGGGCGACGTCTTTGATTTTTGGTTTGAATATGCCACAGTGGTACCGAAAGGTTATATCCGGTTTTTAGGGAAATTGGCAGAATTGGCCGATTTAGGGATAAAGATCACGCTATTCAAAGGCAACCACGACATGTGGATGTTCGGCTATTTAAAAAGTGAAATCGGCGCCTCCATCGTGGACAACGAACTGATCATTGAACGAGGTGATAAAACTTTCTACCTACACCATGGCGACGGATTGGGCCCGGGCGACAACACGTACAAAATACTCAAAAAGATATTCCGCAGCCGGTTTTGCCAGTGGCTGTTCGCAAGGTTACACCCCAATTTGGGGATTGGCATCGCCCAGCGGTGGTCAGCGCATAGCCGAATCGCCTCGGGGGGCAAGGAAACATTCCAGGGAGAAAACAATGAGTGGTTAGTGGCATACGCTAAAGAACTCCTCCAGCAACACCGTTTTGATTATTTCATCTTCGGCCACCGCCACCTTCCGATCGACCTGCCCTTACCTAAAGGTAGCAGGTATGTAAACCTTGGCGAATGGATCAATTACAACACATACGCCGTATTTGACGGCGAAAACTTGGAGTTGAAAACATGGCACACATAATTCCAACGACATTATATGAACTGGGTAATATTAATCATTGCCGGCCTCTTTGAAGTCGGCTTCACAACTAGCCTGGGCAAAGCGAAAGAAACGACGGGCATGACCTCATACCTCTGGTACGGCAGTTTTGCGGTTTGTTTAACGGTAAGCATGGTATTATTGATTAAAGCCACGCAGACATTGCCGCTAGGTACGGCATACGCCGTGTGGACAGGTATCGGTGCCGTGGGTACGGTATTGGTAGGTATCATTTTCTTCAATGAACCAGCTACGTTATGGCGGCTGATTTTCATCACCACACTCATCGGTTCTATCATTGGCCTTAAGGTTGTTGCATCGCAGTAAATGGCCCCATAATTGAATTTTACACCTTGAAAATCATAAAAAAACGTACTTTTGCACACGGTTTGCTGAGTCAATTTTCTGCATTCCCGTGCTTTTGTTTTTATGTATGGGCGGGGATACCATGTGAAAAGCAGATCGGCAAAACCACAAACGATACATTATGTTAGAAAAATTAAAAGCCATCAAGGATCATTGGGAAGACGTGGAGCGTGAATTGAGCAGCCCGGAAGCTACCAGTGACATGAAACGATTTGCCCGGCTAAATAAGGAATACAAAGATTTAGGAAAAATTGTCGAGCAGTACCATATATATAAGAATATGGTAAGTAACATTGAGGCCAACAGAGGAATCCTTGCCAACGAAAAAGACCACGAGCTACGGGAGATGGCGAAGGAAGAACTGGATATCCTTTTGGAGCAAAAGGAGGTGAAAGAGGAAGAGATACGTTTGATGCTTATTCCGAAAGACCCCGAAGACTCAAAGAATGCCATCCTGGAAATACGCGGTGGCACCGGTGGGGATGAGGCTGCACTTTTTGCTGGCGACTTATACCGTATGTATACCCGTTTTTTCGAGGAAAAGGGCTGGCGTGCCGAGGTACTCGATGTGACAGAAGGCACGGCTGGTGGTTATAAGGAAGTGATCCTGAAAGTAACCGGCGAGGATGTATACGGCCAGTTAAAATATGAGTCGGGAGTGCATCGGGTACAACGCGTACCGGATACCGAGACCCAAGGGCGTGTACACACATCAGCCGCATCGGTGGCCGTGCTTCCGGAAGCGGAAGAAGTAGACGTGGAAATCAACCCGGCGGATATCGAGATGCAGACTTCCCGATCGGGCGGAGCAGGCGGGCAGAATGTAAACAAAGTGGAGACTAAGGTACAGCTTACCCATAAGCCCACCGGCATCGTGGTCGTATGTCAAGTAGAGCGCTCGCAACTGGCCAACCGCGAGCTGGCTATGGAGATGCTACGATCTAAGCTTTATGAGCTGGAAGTACAAAAAAAACACGGTGATATCGCGGCCAAAAGGAAGACGATGGTCTCCACTGGCGACCGATCTGCTAAAATCCGGACATATAATTACCCACAGGGGCGCGTAACCGAACACCGTATCGGGCTGACAATGTACAACCTTCCGGCAGTGATGGATGGTGATATTCAGGAGATTATAGACGCACTCCAGTTTGCAGAAAATGCAGAGAAAATGAAAGAAGGCGCAACGGCATAAATATTTTGAAATTTTTGTTTGCAAATAGATAAAACAAGCTATATTTGCATTCCCGAAAGAAGACCGAGGGCTCGGTCTCCAAAGGGTTCAGGTCCCGCCCGGACTTTAAATGGGCAACTTTGAAATAATGAAAATCCGGTTCGGTAGTTCAGCTGGTTAGAATACATGCCTGTCACGCATGGGGTCGCGGGTTCGAGTCCCGTCCGGACCGCTGAGCGGGAGAATTGAAAAATTCTCCCGCTTTTTTGTATAGTCTAATAGACGTAACTCTCTCATCTTATCAGAGTTATGAGCCAACAAATCTATCATAGTCGGGGTTCGATACATGCCATCTTGATAGTAGAGATTTTGCTCGAACCCCAATCGTACTAACTCTTGCTTCTCTAACACATTGGTTTTCTTAAAAACAAATTCGAGGTCTGTTAACTTTTCCAGATTTCGTTGAAGGATTTTATATGTTTTGTCTTGATCTCCACTGAGCCGGTCTATAGCACCTCTCAACGCAATCCTTTTATTATTAACGGTAGAAAACCATCGTTCATAAGTATCGTGCGTTATTTTGTTTGTAATCCACTTTTCCTCTATTGAGAACAGCTTAGCTTCTTCCGCTTCAAGCTCCCTTTTCTTTTCCTCGACCAAACGCCTATCCTCCACCATCTTATTCTCAAAAATCCGATCGGAACTATCGCGAATAACGCGGATTGCCCTCTCTGGAATACTCATCAGTGCAAACACCTGCTGAAGCTGGTCATGTGCCTTAATCGCACTTAAATTGAGGTGTGTGGTCTTATTACATTTATAATAGTAGTAATATTTCCCGAGTTTGCCCCTTGACGGCGCACCGGTCAATAGTTTACCGCATGAACACTTCAACACACCCCTCAAAGGCATTTCTTCACTGACGACCACTTTTTCTTTTACAGGCTTCTTAAGTTTCCGTTGCACCTGCTCCCATGTGGCCAGATCCACGATAGGCTCATGTATAGCCGGGAATAAACCACCAGGATAGTTTTTAAATGGTTCTACATATTGCATACCTGCATAAACCGGGTAGCTTAAAATACGTTGAATCGCAACATTGCCTGATCTTTTAAAGCCCTTTTCCTTCGCCTGCTCCGCAATAATATAGATCGGTGTATCTTTCAGGTAGGCATCGAAAATAAACCGAACTATAGTCGCTTCCGTTTCATTGACGACTAGTTTTCTTTCCTTGCGTTCTCCAACTTTGTAATAGCCAAATGGTGGGTTTTTGTATATGTATCTGCCTTCTTTGGCTTTTGCAGTATAAATTCCACCACGGACTTTAATACTGCGGTTAATATTATCTTCTTCAGCGAGTAAAAGCTGTAATCCGGCACGGAAGAAACTCCCCGGTGTATCGTAATCAAAAGTGATCCCTTCGGTAACGCTAACAATCTGTATGCTATATGACCGCTGTAATTTTTTAACATATTCCATCGCCTCACTGGCATTCCTGCTAAAGCGATCCAATTGGTCAACAATGAGATAATCTACTCTGTTATGATGTTTGGAGATAAATTCCTGTAATTTCTTAAAATCAGGCCTATCAAATGTTTTTGCACTATGACCCCGGTCAATGAAAGTATCCACAAGCTCAACTTCGTTATTTCTTATCCACTGCCCGGTGTATAATTCCTGTCTTTCTATTGAACCGTTACTCTGCTTCCTATCACTAAAACGTAAGTATCTAATTGCTTTTTTCATTGGCTTCCCTGATTGAAATATTAACAACTATTTCCGCTATCAAATTTAGCAATTTTAATTCCAATATTGAAAAATCACCCTCACCATCTTCTATGTTATTTTTCTGTATCTCAGCCACTTCAATGTCATCCCCCATAACCACCCACCTTTCTGATAATCTCAACAAAATCCAAAAAGGGAATCGTCGGTTGGCTTATACCATAGATTTCTATCCTGACTTTTATCATTGTATCTTATTTAATAGAGAAAGGCCAACACATAGCGATGTTGGCCTTCGATAAATTAATGGGCACCTCAAATCTTTTTAAATAGGCTTTTTTACTATCCTCTTCATATATAAACGTTACGCGAACGATATGACGGGGATTGCCATGCTAAATCATCCTGTTCTTTTTGCACATAAATTCTTAACTTTATAAAAAAAAGCAACAAACAATTAAAAATCAACTCATTAATACCGAAACATCATATATGAAAAAGATTCAAATAGAGCGCCTCAATAGGACCAAAGGTGCCAAGTCAAAGAACGGTAATGAGCCAAATTTTGAAAGTGATAGGCTTACTCCGGAACAGAAAACGTTCAAACGGAGAATAGGCGAAAAAACTTACACGATTAAGGTTAAATATATTGAAGTTTCGGAAGAGCAATGGAAGATCAAGCGCTCTGCAATCGAAAGTATCGTTAAGCAAGCTTGGCTAAAAAATAACTAAGCACACTGCAATAATTCCTGTTTAATTGTACTACGCCTTGCATATAATCTAAATACACGCGGGCAGACTATATTATGGACTATTTCAAGCGGATTATCCATTTTTTTATATGCCGAAGAAAGCAACACACCCTTGAAGTCGTGTTGACTTGTTTGTTTTGGGGATGAAGAAAGGTGTGAAACTCCCACAACAACCGTTTCCTGACGGACGGTAATATGCTCCGTAATAGACTCAACTATTGCACGTTTCTGAGGAAAAAGCATCTTTGACCATTCTTTATATAATTCCTTTGCTTCTTTTAATACGTTGTCTGTAGAGGCAAGTTTTGTCCGCAAATCCTCTATTGCTTCCTCAAGTTCCGGGATTGATTGGTCAAGCTGTTTGACTTGCGCAACCAGTGGTTGGTAGATTGACGCAAAATGTTCGCTGTCCAGATCGCCACTCACTCTCAGCGGAACGAGATCGTCCATTTTTTTACGCAGCTGAGCACGTTTTTTCGCCGTAGTGCCAAGTAATGATTCCTGCTCCTTCAACTGGGCTTGGAGATCCTCCATGTAAAGTTCGGGGTTCGTATCGTTCAAATATGCCTTAACCACCTGTTGATAAATATCATCCACATCTTTTACACGCACACTGTTCTTACAGGCACTACAAGTGAATTTCTTTGCAGTACTCCGTACATACATGGAAACTCCGCACTCACACTTCACCAATCCGGCAAGCAAGTATTCTGACCTCCTACCTCTTTTTGTTCTTTTGGCCGCCTGTTCTTCCAGTATGGCATTGCATTTCTCCCAAAGACTTTCATCGATGATGGCAGGACACGGAAGCAGTATCCATTCTTCTTCGGGTTTGACAACCCACTTCCGGCCTTCGCCCGTGCTTTTAGTATAATTTGCGATACGCACACCTTTCGCTGTGGTGTCCCGTAATAGCCGATCTACAGTAGTATCCGAGAAGCGTGCGCCATTTCGGGTTCTATAACCTAACTCGTTGAGCCTACTGGCCGTTGTTTTTTTACGGCGGCAATCCAAGAATATTTCATATAGCAATTTGCGAACAGGGGCCTCTTTCTCATCAATTACCAACTCTTTATCTTCCCATTTGTAACCGAAACTAGCCTGTCCACCCAATGGTTTGCCCATCTTTGCCCGTATAGGCACTGATGCTGCAACCCGACTGGCAATTTCTTCCCGTTTCCATTCTGCCATGGCAGCGACAATTGTAAAGAATAATCTGCCAGCTGGAGTACTTGTATCTATCTGCTCCGCCAAGGAAACCAGATCAGCCCCCTCCTTTCTGAATATTTCCGCAAACTCTAAGAGTTCCTTCGTGCTACGTGCCAATCGCGCTAATTTGGAAAACACTAGGCCAGTGATACGTCCAGCCCTTAAGTCCCTAAGCATTCGCTGTGCTTCGGGGTGGTTCATTACCGTTTTTCCGGACACGGCTTCAAGCCGGTAAACCTCGGCCACTTGCCAATCTCTGGATTGCACGTAATATCTTGCCCTTTGTTCATGATGTTCAGGGCTATCGTCTTTGACCTGAAGGTCTGTGGATACCCTAATCCAAATACCCACCTGCTTTTTTCCTTCCATTATTCGGTGATTTTTTTGTTGTATAAATATAATGAAAAATGCGGTGAAGTCCAAAACAAAACACAATTAAAACACTTAAACACAGCATTTTGTCAAATTTCAACCTGTTTAAAAAGTGGAATTGCCAATCACTATTTTGAGAAGTGTTTCCTCATGATACGTTCAATTGTTGCTTTCTTGATTTTCGCTTCTTCTTCGGTAACCTGAACGTATTGCACGATAACTTTATATCTCTTTACAGATTCTTTGGTAACAGTGACTTTTCTGCCATTATTTATTCGTTTGCCATCAAGTGGAGACATTTGTTCTTCTTCCTCTTTACGAGAAGGGTTTATTTGGTCATTCATAGGGAGAGTCCTTTCTTTAATTAATAAACTCATCATTGCCCGTCAAAGGCAAGACGATAATAAGCGATGCCACAATCACGTTATCAACCCCATTAAGCATTTGATATACAGTTTATTATTTCGTATATTTGTTTTAACAACGAGGAAGTACCATGAAGATTTTTATTTATTTCTGCATCACTTCTGTGTTCTCCGCCGGGGCGTTACTTGCAGCGACTACAATGTCAGAGCCCTGGCCTTTGTTCGCTGTAGGTTTCGGTATTTGGATTCTGTTCTTTTGGTGGCTGGCGAAACACGACCGGAAAGCGGCGCGGCATAGGGAGCGTGAGCGGATGCTCGATGATTTCCTTCGATCGCAAACACGCGGTCGCAGGTAGTACTAACGTGGCGTGAGAGTTAACAGTACTGGAGCGTTTGATTTTCCGAAAGTTTTTGTGTTGCCTGGACAGGGTCTTTTTCTTTTTTGCCAGTAAGATTTTACTTTCGAGAGTATTTCATCGGTGTTTATAGGTAAAAAATCATTTTCTTTTTAGCGAGAATAGCGATTATACTGTTTCCTGTCAATAGAGAGAATATCGATTTGGGATGCGTTGAACACGATGTACTCAAACTGGCCGTCACCTAGGTTGGAAACGATGCTATCGTAACCTGCCGCAACCATCTTTTCATGCCCATAATCACTGTTCAGGGCGTCCCACATCTCGCCCAATTCCCCCAAGCTGATTTCATCATATATTGTCTGGAGGGCCGTCCGGTTATCCAATTTTTCTCCCGAGAGAATGTCCCAAATCAGAGATGCCTGGCTTTCTTCATTGAAAATCGACAGCATTCTTAGGTCAAGTGTTTTCTGAATGTCCAAATGGGCGGTGATGATCGTGTCGCCGAATAAGAGTGCATTTTCTTTTTTGTCGGCAAAGAAGAAACCGTGGACGGTGTTGTCCCATCCTGAATTGGAACCACGGCAGTGATCTTCGAATCGTTCAAAGAATGCATGGGTACCGTGATAAAACGGCATATTGGAAGGGATATCCAACTTTTGGTACTTATACATCTATTTCCGGGTTTATGGGTTCTTTGAAAGCGGCCAGTTGCTCGCCAATCGGATAGTTGGCGACAAGCATCTCGGTCTTGGTTTTTTGGTCGCCGCCTTTGGCATTGACCGATACTTTCTGCCTCACCGACCATTTCTGCCAGCCGAATTTTTTGATATACCGCTGGAGCGGCGGCGAGGGATAGGACGAGAGCAGGAATTTGCCTTTAATCCTACTGAGTAGGTACAACAATTCTTCATAATCCTGTTCGCTGTAGCCGTCGTAATGTCCCAAATCCGAATTATAGTAAGGAGGGTCACAGTAAAAAAAGCTGTCGGGCGTATCCCGGCTGGCGATGACATAGAGCGCATCGGCACATTCAAGCTGACATCGCTGCAGCCTTGCTGCCAGTACTTTGGTGAAGCCGTCACGTTTGGCATTGAACCGTTTGGTCGTGGTGTTCGAGGAAATATCGAAACCCCAGCTGCCATCCAGCATTCCCGCAAAAGATTGCGAACTGAGTATCCAGACAGCCCATGCACGTTTGATATCCGTGAATAAATCGGGATGATTGTAGACCACCCAAGCTTTGTCATGGAGGTCACGGCTATGGAGGCTGGTCCTGACTTCCGCCTCAAGCGAGGTGAAATCCTCCTTGACAACCCGGTAAAAGTTGACAAGCTCGCGATTGGTATCGTTAATCACCTCGACCCTTGAAGGGCGTTTAGCAAAAAATATTGCAGCTCCCCCGACGAAAGGTTCACAATATAGCGTGTGCTTAGGTATAAGCGACACGATACGTGCGGCGAGTTTCTGCTTCCCGCCATAGTAGCTGATAGGTGTCCGTAGTCTGGTCATTTTCGTTCGTGGATAAAAAGGGTCAGAGAATATCGTTTATCGTAAAGTCCATAGGATTGCCGTCCACCAGCAGCGTAACACGGCTCCTGAGCCCCGGCTTATCCATATCCAGTACGGGAAACCGCTTGCCATTGAGGTGGTAGTGCGGTGCTGATGGATTTAGGTTGAGCGTGGCGTAGCCGGATGCCCTGATCCGGTCTACACGTTGGAATAGCTTTTTCATACAAATTATCTTAATGGTTCCCCCGTCATGGGGTGGTCTGCGGGTTGGAAAAGGCGTGGTGGTCTGCTGCGCGGGCGGTAAATGCCATCGGGTGGGGCGCTGCAGACCTCCACGCGTGGGTGCCCGAAGGTTTGCGGGTGACCATGGCGACGAACGCACCCAGCGGTAGCGTGGTGCTCGGCGATGTGGGCGTCCGCAGTCCTACAGGGCAAAGGGTATCACAATCCTATGTCGATTTCGATTGGGTTTGACGGTCACCTTCCGCGTTTCGGGCCGGTGTCCACTTCGGGTTCCTGTTCCCACGGTTGGGCCTTGCCATGCTGTCCGTTGTCCCGCTTGGCCGTTTCCTTATCGGCTACCTGTTGTTCCTGCCCCTTTGATTTGGCCTTTTCGGGGAATATGGTTTCATTACGGATTTCCACCATGTCCTTATCGTAGATATCAATGGTCTTCATCTGCGGGTTGGCAGCTATCGAGACGGGTACGTTTTTCCTTCCAAGGGTCAAGGTGGCATCGACATAATTCCCGTTACGAAGCGCTTTCATGGCCTCTCCCAATTTATCAGGGGTATCCAATCCTTTCAGGGGGTATTTAGCGAGTGCTTCGCCAAGGTCATACCCGTACTCAGGACGGAAAGTGCGCAGGGGGTGGTTACCGAACGCATCGGTGACATCAAGGTTAATGCTGAACCAAAGCGGTGTTTTTTCCTGCGCACGGACGGGCTCCTGACCGGGTACCGCTTTTTCGCGCAGGTATACTTCTTTTTCCAAGGACATTCCCGAGAGCAGTCTATGTGCCTGGTAGGCCGTGATACGGTGATCCCGTTCGAGACTGAGGGTCTGCGCTACGGCTTTGAATTCGCCTTTTTTATTAAGCAGCACCGTATAATCATTGAGGAAATACATATCGCTTTGCTTCGACCGGTTGAAGTTCAGCGTGAAAGCAAGCCTGTCCGTCCGCGGGTCATCCATTTTTTTGCTGTCCACCGGCCTGCGCATCGTCTCGATACCAAGGCTGAAAGCGGGCAGTTCGCGCCTGATGGCATCTTCCATCAGGCCGTTTAATTTAACGCCGAAACCGAGTCCTTCGAGTGTCTTCTTGAGGTACTCCAGATTGTTTTCGTTCATGTCATTTGAAATTAATGGTGATAAAATCGGATTATTAAAATAAAGTCATCTGCTCCCGTGGCGGCCGCTTATGGCCATTCTCGATGGCGAGTTCCTCCGCAATGCCCGTAACCAGTTCTTCAATGGAGGTGTAATCGGTGTCTTTAAGGGCCTCCGTGTAAAAGAAATACGAGCGGTAGCCCGTCCCGCTGATGATTTCGGATTCGGCGCGGTACTCGATGTGGCTTACCAACGGGTCCCGCTGGTCGTCTTCTTTTTTATCCGGCCAGTAGAACCGGTAATCAACCTTTACCGGAAAACCGAAGACCCTGATTTCAAGGAGCGTATTCCGCTTGAATTGTTCGGGTATCATAGTGTATTGATTGGGTTGTCCCCATCCCGGTGGCGTCCGACAAGTAGGACCGAAAAGGACACGCATCCCTTCGGTTTGACGGTACGGTAGGTGGACCGCATACCGGTGACCTTGCGGAATCGGTGCAGGGAAAAATTCGGGACAGGGACGTTGAAAATACTATTCCTGTAGATGATCGTTACCTTATGGTTATGCAGGAAAAAGGAGGCATCCCTCCGCATCTGCCAGAGCGCTACTTTACAGTCCAGTACCCTGCCGCAGAGGTCGTCGTCGAAAACGCCGACTGTCCTTGCGTTGGGGAACAGGGTTTTCAGTTCCAGCATCCGGGATGCCGTGGGCCATAACCCTATGGCGGTAAAAACGTTGCTGCCCGGCCTTTCAAGGAGTTTGGGGTGCAGTTGGCAGAAACATAATGTATCCATAGCCGTATGGAACAGGAAATGCTGCCGCGCCATTGAAGGTTCCAATGTGCCTGCGGTGCCTGTAAGGCTACATCCATCACTACCGATCCAAGGTGCGAAATATTCCAGTACCCCGGTATCGATGTATAGTGGCAATGGCATGGGTTACTACCGGAACCGCCATTTACCGAGGCTGCGGCTATGCTGGTTCTTACGCTGGTTGTCCTCCACGTCTTTTCCCGTTCCCTGTTGACGCTCGTGCATCTCCTGCATGGCTTTTTTGTAGCCCTCGGTGTAAGGGTCTTTCTGTTCCGTCCAGCTATTTGTGATATTGCCAAGCCCACGCAGGAGCAGGTAGGATATACCGCCGTCGAGCAATAGGGAAAAGACAAGTGCCGACCTGTTGGAGGTTACACCGCTCCGGCTGCTTGCCCGCCGCTGCAATAGCGTACCGTCTGACAGCTCGATTACGCTGCCGTCCCTGTAGTGTTCCTTTTGCAGTTCGGTCAGTGTTTCCCCGTTGACCTGCTCGGGTATCTGCACTTTTTCCGGGTCGGAGGAGATAAACTCCCGGGTTTGGGGATCGTATTCAATCAGCCACGACCTTTTTTTCCCATCGGGTGCCTGATAGGTCTTGAGCACATTCGTCAGCGCTCCCCGCTCCAGTTGGTCGGCCTCGATATCGATCAGCAGGGGATGCTTCTTGGTTTCCCGGTAGATGGGATGCAGCTGGACGGTTACATGACCATTGGGCATACGCTCCAGCGAGAGCTTGGCATCGATTTTCCTGATATTGATACCGTCGGCGTGGAGGTTATGCAGGGTGATGAGTTCGGTGCGGTGCCCCCCGAGCAGGGCATCGATGTCCTCGCCGGAGAGAATGGGTTTCCCGTTCTGGATGAGACCGAGTTTGCGGAGTTCCCCTATCGGGAGATCGCTTTCCTGAAATTGATTGTCCATAATTAATCGTTTTTATTTGTTTACGTTATTTTCGATGAGGGTCCGGAGGAACTTCAACGGATTGATGTATGTCCCGTTCCTTTGGATGGCAAAATGGAGGTGCTCGCCCGTGGCGCGTCCGGTCCTGCCTGTCACCCCCAAGGGATGTCCTGCGGCAACACGTTGCCCGCGCCTGACCACCGAACCTGATAGGTGGCCATATATGCTATGCACACTGCCGTGGTCGATGCGGACATAGTTGCCCAATTGCGGCTGGTACCCGGTGGCCGTTACCGTCCCTTCCATGATGGCGTGGACCACCTGCGCACGTGCAGCCAGATCGACTCCGTTGTGGAAATCCGGCCTTCCGGTCACGGGGTGCGTACGCCAGCCAAAGCGCGAAGTAATCCGGTAGGTATCCAATGGCATGCGGGTCTCCGTTTGTGCGGGGATATGCTTTTTTGGCTCCAACCATCGTTCGGTAACCGGTACCACCGGTCCGGGCCGCGTTGGCCCGATTGGATTGGGTACATTGTACCCGGACAACAACGGCTGCGCGGCTGAGACATGGCAAAGTAGCAACTGGACGAATGAGAGGGCAAACCATAGCAGATACAACCCGTGTTTGGTCATCGTCCGGCTCCTTTCTCCCAAAACCGGTCCCTGTCCTGCGGGAGAGTGAGTTCCAGCCTGCTGGATAAAGGGGTCGTGGCGAAACGGAGGACCTGTTCGTTTACGAGTGCCATGCCCAGCGCCTCGTAGTGCTGGCGCGGCGTGCCGTTTTCCAGAATCATACTGATGCGGAGCAGGGTTTTGAAATCCTGCGGCCCCATTTGTTTGAGGGCATCCATCAATTCGCGGAACAGTTCGCTGTGCGGCTTGAGTACCAGTAACGCATCGGTGTCATAGAGCGACCTGCGTCCGTCCGCGAAACTGACCTCTATGACCTCGTTGTCATAACTCACATGGGAGACCGTGCCGAGCTGCCCTTGCCTTTCGGCGGGGTCGGTGGTGAGGTGCGGATGCACAAGTACGGGTTTGTCTATTAAATCTTTCATGATGGGATGTGTTTTTGACGAATAGATTATTTCCTGAATCCGGGGCGCATGGAACCATGACCACGCTGCGGGGGCCGGGGTGGTGCGGGTGGTTTGTACCGGGTCACGATATGCTGCACCTCGGTATTGATGCGGTGGAAGTTCTGAAGCAGGATTTCATCCTTCCGCCCCCGGAAGTCGTAGAAGACGGGTAGCTCCCGGTAGGCTTCTTCCTCGGCTTTGATGGCCTTCAGGTCGAGGTCAACACGGCAGTTCACCGCGGAAGTCTCAAACTTGCCCGTGTATTTATCCACGGCGTCCGATGCGAGGATGCCGACCATCTCGCCAGCTTTAAGGGAAGCGATTTTCCCTGCGGGTATGAGCGGTTCGAGGTTTTCGTTGATGGTCAGGGACGTTTTCGTCCGGTCGATGGCGATGCTTTCCCCCTGCTGTTTGACCTTTCCGAATAGGCGTTCCATCCATTCGAGGGTATCCTTGTCCCGGACGGAACCACTGAGGATGTTACCGACGATGGAGGTAATGGTTGCGGCGGTTTCCTTACCGTACTGCTGCTTGAACATCGTCAATTCCTGCACTCCCAATATGGCGCTCACGCGATTGCTTCTCGCCTGGGAAATGATGTTTTCGACACGGTGCATATACAGGGTAGGTGCTTCGTCCACCACGAGTCCCACCGGAATATTCCCCCTTGAATTGACCAGCCTGCTGATCCGGTTGATGACGACCGAATAGGACGCCGAGTTGATGCTCTGTGTATTCGGGTTGCTGGCAAGCACCAATATGGAGGGTGCTTCGGGGTTACTGACTTTCAGATCGAAATCGTCACCGGAGAAAACCCAGAAGGTCTCCTTGGTGGCCAGGCGGCTGATGAAAATCTTGAGGGTACCGACCTGCCCTTCGAGCTGGTCAAAGGCACGCGCCTTGTACGCGGTCATAAAGGGCGAGAGCAGGGATTGGAGTTCTTTATTGCTGAACAGCACCGTAAATATTTCCTCGTATGAACGGTTGAGGAAGGCCAGCACATGCGGGAAGCTGGAATACTTCCCTTCATCGTACTTGCTGAAAAAGTAGATACAGGCCGCGAGGAAATTGATGGCGGACTGGGTGAAGAACTGGTCGCTGCCACCCGATTTATCACCTTTTTTCATGGCTTCCACGAGCCCCTCCGCGGTTTCCGAAGCATCGGCTAGGGTCTGGAGGTAATCGCTGCGCCACGGATTGACGCGCCTGCTTCTCTCGGGTTCATTCAGGTTGATCACATGGAACTGGAAATCTTTCAGTTTCCCTTGCTGTTTACCGAGCAGGTAGTGGTAGTAGGCCACTTTTCCGAGATCGGGGAACTTGAAATCGAATATGCAGAGTGTCCACTGCAAGGCAACAAGCTGGCGGATAATCGGCATGAAAACCGAGAAACTCTTACCTGATCCCGGTGTGCCTACGACCAACGCGCCGCGGAATAAATTCTCAAGTACGATGAATCCCTTGCGTACTTTCCGCTTATAATAGAAGAGCATTGGGATGTTGACCGCGTAGGGCGTGGTCTTGGGTTTGGTAGGCTGCATAAAAGATTCCTCTTCCACGTTCCAGCGGTCCTTGCCCAACCGTGAGCCGATGATTTTGGATACGTTGTCCATGGCAACGTGCAGGAGCAGTGTCCCGGTGACGGAGCATGCGATGTAGCCCAGATCGTACCAGCTTGTATAAGGGATGGGCCAATGACCGGACCTGCCATAGCACCAAAGGCTTGCCATCAGCAATACCAATCCAGCGGCGAGGGGATAGGCGATGGCGCTTTTGGGATTGAGGTCCTTTTCCTTGCGGCTAAGTGTCCCGATGGATACCAGACAGATCAGGACCAGTGTAAACAGTTTACTGTTCAACGGGAAATCATAGATTGCAATCCGCGCCATGCGCGCGAGGAAGTGGGAAAGCCCGTAGCGTTCGCTTATGGGGCTGATGATAACCTTTTCAGCGTAGATGAACATCAGGACATCGATGGCCACGGATAGGTATATCGCGAATTGCAGGAAGCGGTGCATCGCTTGCTGTTCTTTGGTTTCATCCATAAATGATGTGGTTTGAACGGCCGGAAGCCAAGCCCACGTTTCCGTGGATAAATGGAAAAAGATTGGGGGCTATTAAAGCCCCCTCCCCGGTTTCTGTTGCTGGTCGGGTCTGTCTACTATAAACCCGATCCGTTCATCGACGGTGAATACGATGACTTTTGAAATCCTATCATGGGTCATTGCCCAATCAAGTGCCTCCCGCTGGACTTCCGGTATCCCGGTCGCATGAAGCTGATACATTTCAAAAATGTCGACGACTTCCGCGGCATCCATTTCGAATAATTCAATGTCACCGCGTAATTTATCCACCACCATGTCAGGGGGGATTAGCATCAACAGGGCATCCGTGTTGTAAAGGCCGATTACGTTATCCTTGAACCTGACGTAGGCGAGACGGCCTTCGCCGACGAGATGGGTAATGGTTCCCATATGTCCCTGCATGTTCACGGGATCGGTGGTGAGGCCGGGATGGACCATGACCACGGTTCCTTCCAAATTTTCCATAATCAATACATCAGGCGTTAAAAAGTATCAGCCCGGAGGATATCCTTGTACCTTATCTTCAAGGTTATCGTCCTGCCGGAAATCTGCTTTTCGGAGAGTTCGACATTCAGCACCTTGTTTTCCGGGAAGGTGACCTTTTCCAATACATAGATGTTCCGGTAACTCCGCTTGAATGTCCCAAGCGGGTAAAGCTGCCAGACGGGTTTGATTTCGATGGACTGCACGTTGGTAGCCTTGGTTATCTTTCTATCCTCGATCTTGAAACGTATCTCGTCGATATCGTATATGAGGTTGGTCGTATTGAGGTAAGTGATGTCCAGCAGTACGAGGTCACCGACCGTGTAAACGCTGTTCAGCCGGGCGTGGATACCGTAATCGCTTGCCTTGCTGACAGGGGATGCATTGCGCGAAGCAAGTAGCGAAATCGCGTGTCGGCGTAGTTCGGGGGTAGTAAGTTCCACCGGAACGTGGAGCGGTTGGGTGTGATGGGGCAGTATGCGGAAGCTGGTGGTCAGTGAACCACCCGATACGGTCCGGTTTGCCCGGAGTCCGTATTGGGCCATGAAACTTTCGCCGATGACCGTGACCACCCCGAGGTCATATGGTGGGCCAGCGTTTCCCTCTACGGAGTCAGGTAGCCATTTAAGCCGCAGGACGTTGGGTTCGGGAAGGTCGCCCACTACCCCATGCGTTGAAATGTCAACGTAACGGATGGGTTCGGGTGAGATGATGTGCAGGGAGCTACGGCCATCCATGACGATGCCGGGCAGTTCGCTGCGGTAGGTCCGGGTATTTTGCTGTGCGTAAAGGTGGGTCCCTGAGAATATCAGGGACAGGATCATGATGAATGTCTTCATTATATGTGGGTTTTAATAGTTGCTTTGATTGTTTCGGAGTTCCTCGGGGTCAATCAGGTAAACGAGCGTGTTGTACTTTATCTTGGCCTTGTTCTGGCGGATGACCCTGCTTACGGCGGTACTTGTCGATTGGAACATCTTCTGCAGCATGCTCATGACCAGCTGGCTGTTGTTCTCGGCCGCCTGCTGGAGGGAGATTCCCTGACCGGCACCGCCGCCGAGGTCACGTGTGAACTCCCTGAAGGCCGAGGCGGGAACGTAAAGCCCCGGCAATCCGTCATGGTCATAGACCTCCAACGTTACCGGGAGGATATGCTGCCCGTTCATGATGGAAGTGACCGTGAGGTTGACGCGCTGTCCGGTAAAGCCGGAAACCTGTGCGTAGATATAGGTTCCCTTTTTAATAAGGAAGCGCCCGGCCATCATGTCGTCAAGCAGGCGGATGCGGAGCCTTGATCCGGCGTATCCCTTTATATCCTGATCGACGATGGCCGTGATGGGAGTTTCTTCGTTTTCGGGCTTTACCGTGTTGAATACCGCGGCCGGGCCGGATACTTTGGTGACATCGAGTTTGCTGGCCATGGCTTCCCGCTCCTGCTGGGCGTGCAGCTCGGCCTGCCTGATGCGTTCCTGTTCGGCACGGTATTCGGGATCGTTCGCTTTCGCCATGCTGTCGACCATTTCCATCTGCTGCCGGAAGAGTTCCATGGGGTCGGGCTGATCGGCCCGGACAGGTGTTCCGGGCTTCTGGGAGGAGGGTTGGCCTACGGCAGCGAGCGCTTCCTGCAACGCTTTTTCGTGGGGATCGCCCGAAACCGCGGGCAGTTGCGGGTCTGCCGCAGAGGGAGGTTCCCCGGTTAGCGGACTGCCGTATCGTGCTTTCATGGCACGGTCGATGGAGTCCAGCATACGGCGCTCCTGTTCGTTATAAAGGGTATTGGGGACTTCGGTTTCCACCTGCTCTTCCCCGATATGCCCGATGGCGGTATAACCGTCGCCCTGCCGGTACTGGTCACGGTAGGCTTCCAGTTTGTCGGACAGGGTGCGGCTCCGCACCTGTTCGGATACCCCGGCCAGATCGGTTTGCAGGGATTCCCTGCCCGCGTGCGGGGTCCGTTCCTTACCGAAGCTGCTCTTGTATATGTAAAAGAATATGCAGAGGAATGGTAACACGATGAGCGGTATGACGTACCGCGGTTTTCTGAAATCTATGGTCATGGTTCACTGTTTTTGTTTTCGGATATGTTTTGCTGCAAGCGCTCGTAGCGTTGCAATGCTTCGATGAGCCGGACGCTATCGGCCGTTCCGAGGCTGCCCTTTTCGATGATGGCCTGTATCTCCTGCTGTATTCCGGAAATCTCCCGTAGCGTTCCGTATGTGCGCACAATCCCACCGATGGAACGGCCCGCGCTGCTTGGCGGAGGCTGTGGAAGGGCCGCCAACCCCGGTGGCGGACCCGGGCGCATGACGGTAAAGGCGACGATACCTGAAACCAGGATGCAGGCGAGCATGGCGGCAAGGGCATGCAGGGGGTGCCGCTCTACCCATAATCGGAAGCCGTTGCCCAACTGTTGGATACCGAGGCGGACGTCCCGGCCCTGACCGGCATCCGTATCGGGATTAGAAGGTGTTTTTCTGTACATGTCGGATATCTTTGTTTTCGAGTGTCTTCCATCCCGTAATCAGTACGGCATGGGGGTTGTTTTCAGAGCGGATTTCGAGGTCGTTGAGGTAGCCTTCGGTAACCAGCGAGCGCATGATGGCGGAGCTGCGGCGATCGATTTTCTGTGTTCCGTAGTAGCGGAAGTAGCGTTTGGACATATCGATGAGGATGCTGTCGGTGCGGATGGTCAGTACGGCACTGGAGGAAAGGATGGAATTGAAAAAACCCTTTTCCTTGAGGTTGTTGTACTGGAGGGCACCGCTCTCATCGATCAGGTACATCGCCTGCCTCATCTGGTATTCGATGAACTTGTCGTCGGGTGTCAATGAGAAAAAAAGGCGATGGAAACGGCCCACATGCGAGCGGTATTCGGCTTCGCGGTTCATCTGCACATCGGTCTGCCTTGCGGGCATAGGGACGTTTGCGGCGTCCATGATATAGATGCTTTTCCGTGCGTCCACCACCTGCCTATAGGCAAAGAAGGATACGCCCAGCACCATCAGCACTGCGGCGATGAGGCTGCCCGCCGAGAGGAACGTAGCGAGTTTCACTTTGGTTTCTATGTTCTTGATGATCATGTGTGTTTTCTATTTTTTGATTCCCCTTGTCAATACCCTGCCGAGCATGCGCGACATGCCCGAAGCCCCCCTGCCCATGGTGGATGCTGCCGATGAGATACCGGAGGTCGAGATAATCCATGTGGAGATGCTGGGGACGGTGAGCATGGTCAGCGCACCGATGATGAACGTGCCGATGACCATGCCGAATGACAGGATTCCATTGCCGGCGAACCAGCTTAGTTTTTCGATGTCCGGGCCTGCCGTTCCGACCAGTTCCTGATAGCGGGTGATTTCGGCTTCCATGGCGTATTGCTGGAAAAGCGAGGATACGTACAGGACAAGGTAGGCGATGCCGGAATACAGGTTTACCGATATGAAGCGGGCTATCCAAGTGCTGAAGGAATCGCGGAAAGCGGGCAGGATGCTTGCTGCTACCGAGAAGGGGCCAAGGATGATGAGTACCGTCGAGAAGATGATCTGGATGATGAAGATGACGTATACGCAGATCCTCAGCAGCCATACGGCAAGGGTTTCGAGGAGGGATGTCATCAGGAGCTGCCAGCTGACCTTGAGCCGGTTGCTCATTTCCACGATGGGGTTCCATACCGCGGCGAATCCCTCCTTTACCGAAGACTTGACGGACTCCCAGGACTTTTCGTACCACGTATCGGCTTCGATCCTTGCGGTTTCCGTCTCAGCCTCCACGGTGAGCAATTGGTCGGTGATGTCCACCATGAGTTTGGCCCGCTGTAGGCGGAGGTTGTTGACCTCGGTCTGGCTTCCATCGAACAGGGCCTCGGTCTTTGCCGATACGATGTCGGTGGGATACGCCACCACGCGCGTGAAGATGGGCCACCAGAGGATGACCATGACCAGCCCGAATGGCCGGAGCAGGGGCATGATTTCCAGCTGCTTATCACCCGCCATCATCTCGTAGATCTTGATGGCGAAAAAGATGAGCATAAAGATGGCGCTGAGCGCCTGTGCATCGGCAATGAAGGCATCGTAGTGTGTCCAGATGGTATTCTTCATCTGCCTGAGGAAGTGCATCATGCCTTCCTCGTAGACGCCGTTCCCCTGTAGGAAGTTGAAGGTATCCTTAAAGGAGTCCGGCACGCTGACGGGCTGCCCCTGCAACCCGAAGCTGCCCGTTAGTAGATTCGTAAGGTTCATTTTGCTTGTTTTTAAAGTTTCGATTTCCGGAGGACGTCGTCGGCAATCCGTATGTCCGACCTGCCCGGTATAACGCTGACGGACTGTGGGAATCCGCGGATCTCCCGGTTGGCCCGCGCCAGTTTGAGGTACAGGCCGGCACGCTGCTTCTTTGCTTCCCATATCGATCGGAGCTGGCGGTATTCGCCGAGCATGCGGTGGTAGGCCATGATGCGCGAGCCGCGGTCGATATCGGCGGTTCTTGCCCCTGCCAGCCGTTCAGCCAGTGCCGTGGATTCCTCAAGGTACCACTCCAGTGCGCCTGTACGGGTAAGGTAATCCCGTACTTCGGCGGTGCTGCCGTCGAGGGCATCGCCCCCCTGTCCCCCGGTGAGTGGCCGGAACTCGTTGCTGTAATAGAGCAGCCAGAGCGGATCGGCCGCGGATACGGCACCTGCATGGTTCGCCAGTTCGGTGACGGCGGTACGGCGTAGGGTATCCGCATGTTTTTTGTAGGCTTCCTCGGTGCTCTTCATGGCGGACACGAGCAGCAGCCGGAGTGTCTGCGGACCTGACAGGCTGAGGGGACGCCTGTCGGTCCGGGGGTAACGGGGATGCAACGCCCATGTGATCCAATACTGGTAATTGAGGCTTAGGAAGCCTCTTTTTGGGGTGAATTTATCGCGGTCCCACTGTTTGAAGACCATGCGTTCCTGCTGGTTGACGATATGTTTGTCGGTCTGGTATTTGACGGTCTGTGCCGACGCTTCCGTCAGGAGCAGCAGGCAGAGCAGTGGCCATATGAAAAGGTGCATGTTCATGGTCAATTGTCATTTAGTGAATTGATGTTGAAGATGATGCCGTCCACCAAGCGTTTGTCCCGGTTGACGAACTGGCCGTAAGGGTTGAGCGTACGGAATATCCCCTTGAATTTTGCGAGGTACATGGATCGGTGCATGCTATATGCGAGTGAGCGCATGACACGGAGTTCGAGGACGATTTTGCGTAGCAGGGCATCGCACTTTCCGTAGTCCATCAGTACGTTCTGCCCCTCTTTGAGTACGAAATCGGAAACTTCCGCCACGAGCGCCACCCCACGGTCCTTCATCTGCCGGGCAACGCCTTCGGCAAATAGCAGCAGATGGGGTGCATCCCTTGCCGTCTGTACCATTCCGTTGCATTCGCGGATGATCTCGCTGCTAATACGGCCGATCTGCTGGACGGTCAGCCCGGATTTCAGGGCTTGGTCGACTTCGGTAAGGGAGCGATAGATCATATCCTGTACAGCGACCACGGCGCTTACATTGATATTGATGTCATCCAGACGCTCCCTGATGGTCTTCAGGTAGCTGTTGTGGGCAATCTCGGCAGTAGAGCGGACAGCGGCGTTCGCGCCCACGATGGCTAGGTGCTTGCTGTCGTAGATGATGGTAACGTAACTCTGCGCATTGGCAAAAGACGTTCCCAGCACGTTCATTGCCAGTAGCAGCAGGGCTGTCTTCATGGTGTTCATCGGCGGGTCTGTTTGAGTTTGTCTAGGATGTTGTCTACCAGCTGGTGGTCACGGTTGACGTATCCTCCGAAAGGATTCATGGATGGGTTTTCGTGACTCCGGCCAGCATGGTACATACTGGCCGCAAGTCCCCGTGAAGTCCCGGCAATCAGCCGGAGTTCCGTCAGCACGTGGCCGAACAGGAGCCTTCGGTCGGATGCCTTCATCTGGTTGACGTCACGGATACTGATGGCCAGCGCGTAGAGGTAGCGGCTGAGCCGGTATGCCCTGTCGGCCAGATCGGCCTCCGCCCCGTATGCCAGGGATATGAGCAGCGGGTCCTGCCCTGCCAACCTGACGATGGATGCCTGCTGTTCGACGATTTCCCGTATAATCGGCGCGGCCTGCAAACCGATCCGGGTCGCATCGATGGCGAGCCCGATGGTGTGGAACCGGCTTTGCAGCGTGCGGTACTTTTGTTTAAGCGCATCCATTTTCGAGCGGTTGACTTCTTCGTTTGCCGAGGCAACGGCCTGCCTGTTCCGGGCGGTTGTCTGCCGTTCGTACTCGTCTTTGCTATGCTGCACGAGCTGGTGCAGCAGTTCGACGTTCAGCTGGGCGTAGCCACCCTTGGATATCCCTGTCAAAAAGAGAAAGGCAATGAAAATAAAGGCTCTCATTGCTTTAGGTATTTGGCGTTCCTGACGATGTCGTCGGCAATGCGTTTGTCGATGTTGATGAAGCCCGCATAGGGGTTCAGCGAATTCAGGATACCGCGCTGCTGTGCCCAATACATGGATCGGTACATGCCATAGGCCACACCCCGGAGAATGGTCAGTTCGGTGACGATCCGGTTCAGCAGCTTGGCACGCTCGCCCGAGTCCATGAGGTTATCGCGACCGCCGCGGGTGACGAAGGAGCCGACCTCGGTGGCCAGTGCCGTTGCCCTGTTTTTGAACTCCCGTGCGCCTTCCTCTGCAAAAAGAAGCAGTGCGGGGTTGCTGCGGGCGATATCCGTTGCCCTTCCCACGTCCCGGATAATGTCGGTCCCTATGTCTGCGATATCCTTTATGGCCAACAGGTTGCGTACCGCTGAGGACACCTCGCTGAGACCTTTGTAAATCTTGTCCTGCAGGTCATTGACGATGACCAGCTGCCCGGTTACGGCAAGCTGCCCGCGCTGGATGAGCGTAAGGTTATCATTCGTGGTGTTGAGTTGGCCGTTGATGACGGCAGCATGTGCGCCGGTGGCGGCAGCCACTGCGGGGTCGATATAAATCTGGGCATGCAGGTGTACCGAAAGGAATACCATGCCCATAAGGGTGGATAGTGTTCTCATTGCAGGAAAATCTGTTATGTGTTAATGGATGGATTATTTTCGGACACCAGCGGTTGGCCGGATCTGTTGACCGCCGCGACGAATGCACTTAGTTTGAGGCCGCTGGCCTGCATATCGCTGACGAAAGCTTCGAGAGCCGTCTGGTAATCACCATGTGCCCTGACGTAGGCCAGTACCGCATTTTTCTCGGGCTTCTCGGTGGTGTAGCATAGATACTGGTAAAGCGAGACTTCCACGCCGTAGACTTCCCCGGTCGATCCCCGGCGGATGTAGACCTCCTTGAACCTGCCGCGCCCGTCCTTGTTTTCAAGTTGGTTGATGGTGAAAATCTTGCGCCGCTCGGTCTCGGTGATGGAGAGCAGCTTGGCGATGGCGTCGTAGTTCTCGCGGAACTTGTTCTGGTCGAGCAGGCATATCGTGTCCGAGTTGGCGATGATACTGTCCTTGACGATCGGGTTGCCCAGGATGTCGCCCAGCTCCTGGGTGACCACGATGACCTCGCCCCAGAACTTCCTGACGGTCTTGTAAAGGTAAAGGATGTATCCGGCCATCAGGGGGCTGGCAATTGCCTTCCATGCCTCTTCTATGATGAGTGCCTTACGTTGCGAGGTGCGGTGGCGCATCTTCTGTAGGAAGACGTCCATGATGATCAGGGTCACGATGGGGAACAGGGTTTTGTTCTCCTTGAGGTTGTCGATCTCGAACACGATGAAGCGTTCGGAAAACAACGAGGAGTCAGCGTCCTCGTTAAGCACGGTACCGAATTCCTCACCGGTGTGGAATTTGCGTAGCACGTAGCGGTATTCGTCAAGGTCGAAGGTGATGGCCTCCTGTTCGGTAATCTCCTGTATCCGTTCCACCGAATAGGTGTAGAAGGAGTCGAAATCAAGCCTATCGGGCCTGCGCGGGTTCTGCGGGCCGGAATCGAGCCAGAAGTACTCGTAATAGTAGGACGAGAGGACATTGGACAGCACGGTATCCTCGATCTGGGAAAGCTGCCCCTCCGCACCTTTCCAAAGCAAGGCAATCAGGGTCTTTAGGAAATCCTTCTTTTCAAGGTTGAACTCCTTCTGCGAAATGGCAAAGGGATTCATCGAAATGGGCTTTTCCTCGGTGTAGGTGATGTATTTGCCGCCATAGTAACTGCAAAGCCCGGAGTAGGAGTCCCCGGTGTCAACGATGACCACGTCCATGTTATAGCGGCAGTACTGTTCAACCAGCGCATTCATGAAAAAGGATTTCCCCGACCCCGACGGCCCTAAAGTGAACCTTGACCGGTTGTTGACACGTCCGGTCCGCATGGGTAGATCCGATGGGTCGATTGCAACCGGCAGGCCCTGCCTGTCCGTGAAGCGTATCAGGAAGTCCGAGTCCTCGTCGGTCTGTAGGGATTCCTTGAAGAGGAGGCAGACAGCGGCATCGGAGGTGGTGAGGAACCAGTCGTACTTTTTGAGTTCCACGCCCCCACCCGGCAACGCTGTCCTGAACAGTTCCAACTGATTATAGGCGTTGCGCGAGGGGATGATCCCTTGCTGGAAGAGGGCAGCTTCGATGTAGTTGGCCGCTTTGCCGATCTTCCCTTCATCGGCACAGAGGACGATGTTGTAGTGGGCGTTCACGAGCAGCTGGTTCTCACGTGCCACATCCACGAGCAGCTGGTCGATGTCTTCCACGCACATCAGGTTTGCCGGATCGGGCACGCCCGAGTGCCGCTTGCGCTTGAGTTCGAGTTTATTGAGCGTTACCTGCTGCCCGGGTATTTCGATCAGCTGGTTGTAGATGATGCAGCGGTAATCGGGGACACCGTGCAGGAAGAAGAGGTTGTCCACCGGGAAATCCCGGAGGGTGCGGCCATCCTGCCGCTGCGAATAAGTACCCACTTCGCCGGGCAGGTCGATGGTGTCGGTATCGATCAGGCTGATGCTCCGCACGGCACGGTCGCCCATGCCGAGCTGGCCGTCGCCTGTGAGCAGGTTGTCCAGCACGATGTTTTCCGATGCGAAGTCCATGGACAGCACGCGGGATGCGTAGGTTTGGATCTCCCGTTCGCTGAGTCGGTACGGCTGCAGTCCCGCCCCGTGGAGCAGGTCGGCCAGTTTCTCCATGTGTTGGCCGAAATCGGCCAATGCCCGGGGGTCGTGGACGTAGAAGGCCCCGCGTTTGACCTGCCGGGTGATGGTGAGGTAGGTGGTGATGGCTGTATACTCCCTGCCGTGGAAGTGCTCGTTGTACTTCTGCCCGAGGAATTCGGTTGCCGCAGCCGCCTGATAGGTTTTCCGGGAGAAGATATCCTGTTTCTGGATGATGTATCCTTCCCCGAGTATCTTGATCAGGTTGAGCAGTACGCCGTGGTAGGCGGTGTAGGGTTCCGGGTCGGCCCCGTACTGCATGACGGGGTTGCGGATGTGGAATACAGCGGAGAAGTCGCCCCGTTCGCCATAGAGCAGGGCTTCCCCCCGATAGTGGTCTATGCCTGCGTAGGGCATGCGGAATGCCGTCTTAGGGTGATGTGTCTGCATAATTCTTTTTGAGGTGTACGGGATGGATGATCGTGCCTTTACTGCGGGTTTTGTCGTGGAGGCCGTCCTTCTGGCGATGGAAGGTGAAAGTGAGCCCACCGGCGATGGCCAGGATGGTCACCAGCCCGCCGAGGTACATGTTGGTGAGTGCGCCGGTCAGCCCGCCGCCGACCAGGCCCATTGCCAGCGATCCGATACCCCAGCCGATGAACTTACCCTTGAACCCCCGATATACGAGGGGCTTCTGAAGCCCCTTGTATATGGAGAACCTGCGTATCATCAGACGCCGAAGAAAGCCTTGATGACCACCGATACAAGGACAAGGAAGAGGCAGGAGCCGCCCCACCCCATCAGCTCTTTATTGATATCGTTATCGCCCGAGTTCCACTTGATGTAGACCCGGACGCCGCCGATGATGCCGACAACGGCACCGATGGCCAGTGTCAGTGTCGAGACGGGGTCGACGTAGCTGGTGAGCGAGGATGTCGCGGCGTTGATACCTGTGGTACCGCCACCGGCCTGTGCGAGGGCGGATTGGACCGCGGCAAGGATAAGTACCGCGGACACGGACATTTTCTGGATTCGTGATGTCATTGGATGAAAATTAGATGGTTGTAAAAATTCAGTTCAGTTGACCCCGTAGAGGGCTTTGAGGAAAGTGCCGGCGAGGATGAGGAAAAGGCAGGATAGAAACCAGCCCATGACCTGCGCGTCGATGTGGTGGTGTTTGCCCGACTGCCAGTTCGCGTAGATGCGCAGGCCGCCGAGTATCCCTGAAATGGCGCCGATGACCAGTACCAGATCGGACAGGGAGAAATACCAGCGGTGCATCTCACCCGATGCACTGTAGAATTCGTTGATGCCCGGCTGGGCACCGGTGAAAACCGGCAGGCAGGAAAGGAGGACGGCCGCGGCCACCCGTGGCGCGGCGTGTCCCGGCATGTTATCCATAGGATATGTCTCCTGTATACTCGACCAGGTTGTCCTTTGCCAGTCCGAAGAGTTCCTTGATCCCGACGGCACCTGTGGACCATAACTTGCCCGACAGACCCTGTGGCGGTGCGGGTGGTGCAGCTGACGGTTCCGGTTCCGGGGATTCGGATTGCGGTGCTGTGGCGGGACCGATGTCCGGGGCAGGTGTATCGGAAGGCTCGATGATCTGTGGTGTGGCGTCCTCATCGAAATAGAGCACTTCGTCGGCACTGTCCGCCTTCGGTAGTTTCCGGGCGACCAGCAGGTCGTATAGGAGGTTGAGGCCATAGTAGGCCAGATAAGCGAGGGTGAGTGTAATGAGGAAAGTTGTCCAGTTCATGGTTCTGATTTTTTAAGGGTTTCTTGGATGTGTCCGGGAAGCCAGGGATGCTGGCTGAGGTACTGGTGCAGGGCATAGACGATAAAGCGGTTCATATCTATGCCTTTGACAAGTTTGATGCGCTTGAGCAGGTTCACGGTGCGGGCGTCGACACGGATCATGCTCTTTTCGGTGACCTCGATCTTGAAGGCTTCAATGTCACGGAAGAATGCCTCGGCCTTTTGCCCGGTGGCAGGTGTTTTCGGAGGTTTTTTAGGCCGGGCATCCGAAGCGGGGCCGATACTCTTTTCTTTTGAATACGGTGATGCCTTTTTTTCCGCTTCCCCGGTTCTCATCCGTTCCCGGAGTTGGTCCGCGAGGGATTTTATTTCATTCATACTGCCCCTCCTTTATCGATATAGTTGCTGTAGAGCAGGTCAAGCACCGGCAGCACGGCCGGTAGGACGATTGCCGGCGTGTGGAGGGTATCCACGCGCTGGAAGTCAATGCGTTCGGCTATTGCCGGACTCACCGTACCGAACCCGGCCAGCACCCTGTCCACCTGCTGGCGGGTGTCGTAGCGGACGTTGGCCTTGATGCGGTTGGGGATGAAGACCGTGGGTGCGCGGTTGTTGATCCTGCCTGCGACCATGGCAAAGAGCAGGGTCGAGTCGACGGAAAATTCGTCGTAATTGAACGGGCATAGGATGAGGTCACCCGAAAGGATAACGGGTATCAGCCCATCGTCATCCATCTTGCCGGGCAGGTCGATCAATACCGTTTCATCGGGGTTTACCGTGAGTACTTCGAGCATCATCGGGAAGTGGGTCAGGTCGGCCGCCATAACCTCATAGGGAGGGTCGTTATCCAGCACTTTTGCCTTTTCGTATTTTGCGGAGACGGACTGCTGGTAGTCCATGTCGAGCACGGTGACCTTGCGTTTGTGGGATTCGGTGAGGTAATTGGCCAGCAGCAGGGTGAGCGTACTCTTGCCTGCGCCGCCCTTTTGGTTTCCTATCAATATGACCATGGTGCGGGTGTTTTGGGTTAAAAATCTATCTGGTGTTAGTGCGTGCCTTACGCTTTCGGCGGCGGTTACGCCCGAGGACGGCCTCATCGTCGATATCGTCCGAGATGCTGATGTCCAGTTCGGGAGCGGCTACACCGAGGTCGGCGTACGGTTGCCCGGCCTGCCTTGTTTCATCGGGTCCGTCGTCGGAAGGATTCCGGCCAACGGTATCGTATCGCCCGTCTGTATCCCACGGCCGGTACATGGGGGTTTCGCTGTGTGCTTTGGTACGTGCGGGGGGTACGTGTGCGGGGGCATGGCCTGTAAATTCGGCCAGCGGCATAATCTCTCCCCCTTTGTAGATGGCTTTGCCAGCATGATCGATAAGGGTATATCCATAAGGAGGCTTTCCACCCTTGCCGTGGAAAACGGCCTGCAACCCGAATTTTTCACGGAGGAATTCAGCCAGTGCCGATGAGTATCCGCCATCGTCGGGATTAGGGGCCGGGTCGTATTCGTGGCGGTACCGCTCGATAATGGCCCGTATCTGGGCAACCCTCCCTTTGTCCTGTTCCCGTGCCGAAATCCGGTTGTCCACTTTCGCTACGTCGAGTCTGGCGAGTTCCCTGCCGTATTTGGAGACGGCATACCGGGCATCCTTCAGTGCAAGTGCGTACCCTTGGGCTTCCAGGACCATCATGAATTGGGCGCGGGTGGAAAAACTGTAGGACAGTGCCTTATGCAGGTCGTTGGCAACGGCCCTCTTTTCGTCCTTGCCCATGATCCGGTTCAGTACGCGGTACGCCCGGAGCTTCTCGTAGCTGTCAGATATCTTTTTGCCGTCGCGTCCGACACGAGTGGATACCAAGTGGACATGGTTGTTGGCCGTGTCCTTGTGGAAGATGAGCAGGTAGGGCTGCTGGCCGTAGCCCATGCCCTGCATCCACTGCTGCGCGATATCGGCCAGTTCCCCTTTACTGTGCTGCCTTCCCTTTGTGGAAATCGCTACATGGAACTGGGGGTATTTGGTACGGGTGCTGCGTGCCGATACCGCTTCCAGATAGTTGATGTAATCCTGGGGGCGGAGGTTTTCCATCCCCTCCAGCGCACCGAAATTCCGGACGAGCAGCAACTCCCCGCGGTCCTTCCCGACTTTGCCCGTGTTGTAACGGACGGACTTGAAAGTGGCGGACTTCTTGAGAATCTTTACAATCATGTTCCGGGGTTTGGATGAATCTAAACTGTCCCATATCCGTTTTCTGCCATTTCGATTGCACGGAATATTTCAAGTGCTATCTGAGGAACGATGGCATTGCCGTAGGCCTTTATGCTTTCTTTTCTCCACTTAGGAAAGGTAATTCCGTCCAGCGTTCCGGAAATCCCATCATTTCGCCCACAAACCGGGGACTGAGTTGGCCATTTACTCCAATCAGGTATTTCACTGCTCCGGGAAGATTGTCTGGCTCCCTCCCCGGCGTAGGCCCTTTCCAGTCCCTCGCTACGGGAGTGGGCAACAAACCAGACCCTGTCCCGCCGGTGCGGGGCATCGACGGCGCAAGCTGGAATACACAGAATGACTGGGGTGCCATCTTGGAGTTTCGGTAGTATATATCCTGCTGAGACAATTTCTGAAATAATGCTTCCAATGACTCGCTGCTGGATGCGGATAATGGTGGAATTTGTTTTCTGTTCATTGTCCGAACAAAAAAGCTCAACCTCTTTGATTTCCATTTCAGATAAACTTTCCGGCTCCAGAATGGTGAACAGACCAGTAACGTTTTCAAGAACAATCCACTTCGGTCTTGCTTCCGTAATAATTCTATATGCCTGAGGCCAGAGGTAACGGTCATCATCCTTACCCTTTCTTTGCCCGACCTGACTGAAGGGCTGGCAGGGAAATCCTCCGCTGATGATGTCAATCCGTCCCCGATACTGAGTTGCATTGAATCTGTGAACATCTTCATAATGTTTGGTGTTTGGCCAATAATGTTTGAGTATGGCCCGGCAGAAAGGGTCTTTCTCACATGAAAAAACATTTTTCCATCCCACCCATTCTGCGGCGACATCAAATCCCCCTATTCCGCTGAACAGACTCCCATGCTTAAACATCTGTGGAGCCGGTTAGTGTCGGTAAAATATTAATGAGGCCGGTATCTTTCCGATGGGGTTTATAAGCAGTATTCATGGCTTTTGATTTAAAGGGTTTATGGATTATAAATAGCATCGTGGAGGTGTCACCTCTTGAGATGCCTGAGCAACTGGCGGATTTGTTTTTCCAGTTCCCGTTGGGTATGGATATAGCCATTGAACAGGCGGTTGAATTCAGCCACGACTTCCGGTCTAAGTCTGCCCTGCCTGTTAAGCAGGTTGGCATGCCTTGCCAGCTGGTTGATGTTATTGCCTGCCCGTCCCAGCTCGGCACCGATAGCGTCAAGTGCGGTCAGCAGTTCATTGGCGTTGACGGCCATGGCCACACGGTTCCCGAGTACCTGCCTGCGGATGAGTTCCATCCGGTTCAAGCCGGAGGCTTTCTGGATTTCCAACAGCCTGTTATATTCTTCTTCCGTGAGTTTGGCTTTTATCAGGCGGGTTCGCTTTCCGGTCAGCATAGGGGGCCTTCCGGGCTTTCTTTTAGGCTTGTCCATAGGTTTGAATATTATCTTTAGCCTTCGTTTTGAAAGAAAAACCAAGTTGCGCAGGTTTTTCGCCCTTTGTCCGAGGCTCCCCGGTAGGGGTGCCATTGGGCAAAGGCAAGGTGGTTTTCGGGGGACCCGAAAACACAACTTGCAGCTGACAAAACAACGGGGTGCTAGTCCATGCGTTTTGGCTGCCGACCGGTAGTTTAGCTTGCTGATGCGCTAGCGGCTGCGTACTAAAATACCGGAGGGTTTGTGATGGGATTTTATTAGCGCTATACTTCCCTTCGGCATGTTACGATATCATTTAGCTGCTTTGCAAGCTGAATGGCCTATCAGCAAACCAGCCTACTGTTTGTTTAGCCTATCTGCCAATCGCTTAGGCAGGTTATCGGCCAAACGGCCTATTGTTAAGCTGGCCCAATGGCCATGTTGCCAATTAATGGACTGGTTGGCTGCTTAGCTATCCATAAAGCCAATTGGCAAAGGAGTTACCCAGCCAATCGCTTAGTTGCTTACCCAGCCCATTGGCGATGTACTTATTGATAAAAAAAGTTGTCGCATCAGCGCCGGTAGGTTGCCATCATCTTCTCGAAGATGTGGTCTTCCTCCCACGGAAGATTGCGTTCCCGTCGTGCCATGAGCATCTCGTTATAATCGTTGTACCCCCTGTAGGTATCGGAACGGTCAATGGCATGTGGCAGGGCTTCTTGCGCAGTCCGCAGTGCCACTTCGCCCGCCCCATCGCGGTCAAAATAGAGGTCGATCCGCTTATAGGTACGTGCCCGGTCCACGGCGGCATTGATTAGGTTGACCGAATTGAGGACGATGACCGTATCGGCGGCGCCGGGGTTATCAGCGATCCAGCTCAGGTAGTCCATGAAGCCTTCGAATATGGAAAGACGCGATGGATCGGCTGGTATGAAAGTGATGGCCTTGCGGCCGAGGCAAGCCTTGAAATCCCGGTTGCCGATTCGGTTGCGTAGTTCCCACGCACCGGCTTCATTCTGCCAGCCCGCTGAGAAAAACTGCCTGCCCTGCTTGGGGCCGCTATCGATGGCATAATATACTTCTTTGACCCTGCCTTGGGCGGCATTCCAAATACCACGGGATTTCAGGTACCGGGTGATAGCGGGATGGCTGCCCAGCTCCTTTATTGTCTCGATGCGGTAGTTGGCCACACGTTTGGCCTGTTGGCGGGGCCGTTTCTGCTGTGGGTAGTCCAGTGATTTCCTTGGCTCGGGGATGGCCATGACGTCGCTGATGCGTTCGATAACCTCGGGAAAGGTTGCCGGATGCCAGTAAGCCATCCCGAAATCGATGATGTTGCCGCCCTTGATGCCCGATCGGCCGGGACCACCATGGTCGAACCATACATCCATGGAGTCGTTGACACAAAACGAAGGGCTACGTTCCTCGCGGAGCATACTCTTGTAAAACAGTTCCCCACCCGAATGGTAGGCCGGAATGTGGCCGAGACGGGCGAGCAAATCGACCAGTGATACCTGATCCTTGATTTGTTCTGCGTTTATCCATTTAGCCATAATGATTTCTTTTTCTGGTGTATGTTGGAATAAAATGGGGGCTGTAGCCCCCATTCATTAGTTATATCGTTGTACTGTGATTCTATCAATCGGTTATTTATTAATCTCATTGACGTATCGCTACGCGAGTGGACACTCTAAATAGAACTGTACGGGAATACTCACGTGGGTAACTACATACCCGCCGAAACCGGCTGCCTATGGTTCATCGGTACGGGTACCGCTGCATACACGTATGCGGCGGGGAACCGGCCGACTGCACAGTAATTCCCGGCTCGTCGCCGGAAATGCTTCTTCCCCCAATGTCAAAGAACGAGTCCTTTAATGGGGTCAAAGTTGAAAAGGTCGGAGACGGGGCTTTCCCAATATGGAAATGTTGGTATCGATTTTTTTGATGGATTTTTGGGTCGGTTCTGGTATGGCGGGGATGGTTTACGGGCTGTATGAAAGGTAAAAATGTGTGGATGGCAGGAAAAGCTGAGAAGAAAGGCAGGTGGAACTTCCAAACACACCGGATTTAACGGTTTTGGGTAACGTGTAAATGGTTTTTTTTACCAAGGTTGAAATATTGGGAAATCTTTTTTTAGAAAATTATTGGGGGTTTTCAAGTGATAACTAATTTTTGTACACCTTTTTTCTGGGCTTGTACTTCAGGGATTCCCTGATCTGGCCGTGGATTGCCCCCCGCATCTCATCTAGGTACTTCGTATAGCTAACAGTTTTGCGGCGGGTGATATCAACGAACATACGGTAAGCCTGGGCAAGATCGACGTCGAGGCTGTCCTCCAGCCAACCGACAATATCGGAAATCTCCGCTTTGCCTTCATTGATGCGTTGGGTGTAATAGATGCCATAGGCAATTTCGATTAGCTCAACCTTATCTCCTGACCATCGGCGTTTGCTTCCTGCGAGGAACTCGGCCATGATGGAACTCTCCGGGTTTTTGTAAAGTAGCCGGAGCCTGCGTATGATGAAATCACGCAGCATATCGTAGGCCCGGAACGTCGAGAACATATAATCCATTTCGGTGGAAAACCCATGATCCTCCGACTGGTACCCCTGTCCCGGAGGGAAAGCGGTTTTATTCCGGCAAAGAAAAAACTCTTCATCTTTTGCCGTTTCGTCCGCAAGGTAATACTCATGGGCGAAAGCATGTTGGCGGATAAAGCGGTTGATGACACCCAATTCGCTCATGTAATAGTCCCGGACCATTTGATCCGTACCGACAGGCAAGGCGCCGAGGATGTGGTGCAGTTCCACCACATAGATATGCCAGCAATAAAACCGTGGTTTGGTGTACTTGAAAAAATAGATTTCGTCGCCATCATCCGTAAAAGGATGTGCGCGAAGGTATTGTCGCAGATGCTGTATCGTTGCAGCGATGCACGAAAGGGAATCGGTCAAATTAGCAAGAGAGTCTTTTAATGTTCCGTTGATGGATTCCAACTGTTCCGTCATACCGGAATAAAGGATTTCGATGTCCTCGGTTATCATGGCACGATGTTTTAGTAAATCCCACCCAACAATAGGGAAAAGGAACTCCAAAATTACCGTGCCGCAAACAAGAACCTTTCGCTAGTTTAGCGTACTTGGGTAGGTATGTTTTACCTATTATGTGTCTGGTCAGGACGGCGTATTAAGTTTTGCGAGCAACTCCTCGCGAGAGGTGACTCCGACCTTGACGAAAATATTCTCGCTATGTTTGTCCACGGTGCGACCGGATATAAACAGTTTATCCGCAATCTCACGGCGCTTGAGACGGTGGCAAAGTAGAACAGCTATTTCCGTCTCCCGGGGGGTAAGCATTTCGCGGGCGCAGTTCATGCGGATGACCTCCGTGTCCATGGTTAGTTGGCGAAGGTTGTCCAGTTGCCGCTGCTCGGCGCGGCTCAGGGTGACCGATCGAGAGATGAACAGCGCCGTGATGACCAAAAAGCCCAAATTGGTAAACAGCGCCTCGGTCAGCTGCCCTAAATCAAAATATGCGATAAGCGTCATGGCCGACCAGGGTGCCACCGCCAGGTACATCAGTATTTCTTCCATATACCGCTTTTTATTCCGGTTCTCCCTATAGGCAACGCGGATGGCCCGCAGGATGGCCCAGAGTAACACCAGGGAGTAATAAAAAGGCACTACTACGCCATACCGGATGGCCAACCAGAGATCTTTATGCCAAGCATAGCTGATCACAAAGAACAGGAGGAACGGCAGCAGCAGGAACAGCGGTACTCCATACAGCGCATGGAAACGCAATAACCGTAAATTGAATACACGGTAGAAATAGTAGGGAAAATATGCTGCCGTCAGGAAACCTGTACCATAGGCAATGATGTTTTGGATATGTACCGGTATAGGAATGGCCAGATCGGGGAACAGGCCGCCGGTGATGTTATAGACGATGAGTAGACCAATTAACACCAGAAAATACCTACGGTGGCGATCAGCCGGACGTATCAGGTAAAGGGCCAATTGCACACAGAACATCGCGCATTCCAGCAAGGTGAATACAAAGGTGACTATATGCATCTCTGTACCCGGTAGCAGCATCTATCCTCCCATCTTTGCTGGCATCCGTCGCATGAAATACAACGTATGACTACCCATATCGAGCGAACTATAGATTGTGAACCCGAACCGTTGGTACCACGGCAGGTTCTCTGTGACGGAAGTCTCCAGATAAACCGGCAGTCCGTCTCGTGACGCCACGCCAATCACACTATGTAGAAGGGCACTGCCAATGCCTGCGTGTTGCCGGGCGGGATCCACGCCGATAAACCAGAGGTAAGCCATATCTTTTTTCGGCTGTATCTTTTTGATTTGCTCCTCTCGCCGTAATACACGGCGGATTCTGTGCAACCCAATAGCACGAAAGGCTAACTGTGCATCCAACGCTACCGATTGCAATGTTGTCCGCTTGCGATGCGGGTATAATACCAATGCACAGGCTGCACGATCCTCGTCAAGGTATACATTGCCGAAACGGAAGCAGACCTCGACAGAATATTCCATTAACGCGCGAATGCGCTTCAATTGCCCTTCGCCGCTACCTACGACATAGTTGACACTGCCATTGGCCACGAAGGCTTGAGATAACAAGTGTACCAACAAGGGTTTGTCTTGGTATGTTGCAAGCATCATCATGTCTTTTCATAGAGTTGCCGAGTTTCGGCATTTTCATAGACTATCGTAGTTTATATGCACATTGGCTTTCATATAAGACGACGATATTACAACTAAAAATGCCACAAAATCGTGATTATTTATAAGTTTACCAAACTAGTGATACTAGGCATCCATTCTAAATGACCAATGGTTACCCATCTAAATCAGAAAGACATTAGGAAAAAAAGGCTTGTGTATGAGCGAGAGAGGCCTCCCGAAAAGATGAACTAGCACTCTAAATTTCGGGGTAAGTCCAGTCAAAACAATGCAATGCCATTGCATTACTTTTTCACTAACTTTGCAAAAGAATATGAAAGTTTTTTCTTCCATACTGGCACTTTTTATGATGGCGTTATTTCTAATGCCTTGTGCTGATATATACGAAAAAAATGTATTTAATAACCAGGAACATTCTACAGAAATAACACATCAAGATACTCACGACCATACAGAGAGCGATTTATGTACACCTTTTTGTTTATGCGGTTGTTGTGGAATAGTTTCCGGAGTAGTTCTTCAATGGAACATTTTTAATATAGGCAAGATAAAGTCCTTTGATTTATCTAAGCCAAAAGTTTATTATAAATCTATCTTTATATCCCGCTATCTGGGAGAAATTTGGCAACCGCCGAAGATTAATGCATAATTTTTAATGATTATAGTTTTTTGCGTACAGCATTAAGCTAAATGTTTTGGGTCATACCTCGTATTTCCCGAATTTATAATCATTGCAATTTATCATTAATTATTCATCATTAATCATCACAAAAGGTGTTAAATAACATTATAAAATTCTCTATAAAGAATAAGTTCATTATAGGATTAATGACCTTATTACTCATCATTTGGGGGGTATGGAGTGCCACGAAAATCCCCATTGATGCCCAACCTGACATTACAAACAATCAGGTTCAGATTATTACCCTGTCACCAACATTAGCAGGACAGGAGGTGGAGCAACTGGTTACATTTCCTGTAGAGCAAAGTATCGTCAATCTTCCCAAAGTAGAAGAAATAAGAAGTGTTTCGAGGTTTGGACTATCTGTTGTAACCGTCGTATTTCAAGACAATGTCGATATTTATTTTGCAAGACAGTTGGTAAGCCAACAGCTGAAAGAAGCACAAGACCAGATACCTGACGGAGTTGGAACGCCTGAACTTGCTCCTGTCAGTACAGGTCTTGGCGAAGTGTACCAATACATTCTCCATCCCAAACAAGGAAGCGAAGATAAATATTCTGCAATGGATTTACGGACAATGCAGGATTGGATTGTCGCCAGACAACTTTACGGTACTCCGGGAATTGCAGAAGTTAATAGTTTCGGCGGTCTGCTCAAACAATACGAGGTATCCGTTGACCCTAACCGCATCAAAGCGATGGACGTCAGTATCTCCGATATTTTTACTGCACTCGAAAACAACAACCAAAATACGGGGGGCGCTTATATTGATAAGAAACCCAATGCATACTTCATTCGGGGAATTGGTTTAGTCACTTCACTGGAAGATGTAGGTAATATTGTTGTTAAAAATACGGAAAGTGTTCCGGTATTCATCAAAGATGTAGCAAAAGTACAGTTTGGTCACGCTACCCGATACGGAGCAATGACCTATAACGGCGAAGTAGATGCTGTGGGAGGTATTGTAATGATGCTCAAGGGAGAAAACACCGCCACGGTCGTAAAAAACATCAAAGAAAAAATACCGGTTATCCAACAATCTCTACCTGATGATGTGGTCATAGAACCCTATTTGGATAGAATGAACCTGATAGATAGAGCGATAAGTACTGTCGAAAAAAACCTAATTGAAGGTGCATTAATCGTAATATTTGTATTGATTATTTTCTTAGGGAATTTCAGGGCAGGTTTAATCGTCGCATCAGCTATACCGTTATCAATGCTTTTTGCATTGGGAATGATGAGGTTATTTGGCGTAAGTGCCAACCTGATGAGTTTGGGAGCTATTGATTTCGGATTGATAGTGGACGGTTCGCTGATTGTTGTTGAAGCCACAATGCATCATTTGGGCTTACGGAAATCCACTCAAAAACTTACGCAGGCAGAAATGGACGAGGAGGTGTATGAATCTGCAAGAAAAATCCGTACGAGTGCCGCATTTGGAGAAATCATTATCCTCATTGTTTATATTCCTATCCTTACTTTGGTCGGTATAGAAGGGAAAATGTTTACGCCAATGGCGCAGACCGTAAGTTTCGCCATTTTGGGAGCTTTGATTTTGTCCTTTACCTATATCCCGATGATGAGTGCCTTGTGTCTGTCTAAAAAACCGATTACCAAAAGGAATTTTTCAGACAAAATGATGGACTATCTTCAAGGGGTTTATAAGCCTTTGTTAGAAAAAGCCATTCGGATAAAATATGTGATTATTGCGGTTGCCGTCGGACTTTTTACCATAAGTATATTTCTATTTTCACGGATGGGCGGAGAGTTCCTGCCAACATTGGGCGAGGGCGATTTTGCTTTTCATTGTATCCTCCCACAAGGAACATCCTTAAGCCAAAGCGTGGAAACCTCTATGCAGGCATCTAAAATAATCAAGGAGTTTGACGAAGTAAAAATGGTTGTAGGAAAAACGGGGGCTGCCGAAGTACCGACCGACCCGATGCCGCCCGAAGCGACCGACCTGATGATTATTCTTAAACCAAAAGACGAATGGAAAACAAAGAAATCGTATGATGAACTTTCCAATGAAATGATGGAGAAACTCGAAGTTATTCCGGGTGTATTCTTTGAAGCCAACCAACCGATACAGATGCGGTTTAATGAACTGATGACAGGTATCAGGCAAGATGTAGCCGTGAAAATATTCGGAGAGAACCTCGACAGTTTGTTGATTTATGCCAATAAAGCTAATGCCATTATCCAAACGGTAGAGGGTGCGACCGCTCCGCAGGTAGAACGGATAGCAGGTCTTCCACAGATTAATATTGAATACGACCGTACCCGAATAGCCAACTATGGCTTGAATGTACAGGAGATAAACGATATTGTCAGTACTGCGTTTGCAGGTAAATCAGCAGGCGTGGTTTATGAAAACGAGCGTAGATTTGATTTGGTGGTACGGCTTGATGAAGAACACCGCAGTTCTATTGAGGATGTGAGCAATCTGTTTATTCCACTTCCAAACGGAGAGCAGGTTCCACTTTCGCAGGTTGCCAACATTGACTATAAATTAGGTCCTGCACAAATCAGTCGTGAAGGAGGAAAACGAAGGATATATATCGGATTTAATGTACAAGGGCGGGATGTAGCAAGTGTTGTAGAAGAAATTCAGGATAAGTTGGCTGAACAGGTTAAGCTACCGACAGGATATTATTTTACCTATGGCGGTCAGTTTGAGAACCTCCAAAAAGCTACTGACAGATTACTGATTGCAGTACCTATCGCCCTGCTTTTGATTTTTATCTTATTGTACTTCACGTTTCATTCGTTCAAGGAAGCCGTTTTGGTCTATACAGCTATCCCGATGAGTGCCATTGGAGGTGTGTTTGCCCTATTGTTGAGGGATATGCCATTCAGCATATCAGCAGGTGTAGGGTTTATCGCTTTGTTTGGTGTTGCTGTTCTGAACGGGATTGTACTGATTTCCACATTCAACAGATTGGAAAAAGAGGGTTGGAACGAGATTATCCCGAGAATTATCGAGGGGGCTAAAACAAGACTAAGACCCGTATTAATGACAGCGTCGGTAGCAAGTTTAGGTTTCTTACCGATGGCATTGAGTACAAGTGCGGGTGCAGAAGTACAAAAACCGTTGGCAACGGTCGTTATCGGCGGATTGATGTCAGCAACGGCATTGACGTTATTCGTACTGCCTTTACTATACCTCGTATTTATGAGAAATCATAAGCCTACAAAAAATAATAAAATGAAAGCCATAACACCTATATTGTTACTGTTTACGTTCTTAGGCTTTTCTCAAACCAGTAATGCACAAAATCCTGTAAACGTAGATAGAGCTATCGAAATAGCTATGGAAAATAACCCTCAGCTCCGTTCCAAAAAATTGGAGATTCAATCTACCCAAAGTTTGAGTAAGACAGCATATGAGCTACCGAAAACCGATTTAAATTTCCAATATGGGAATACAGATGGATTTGAGTACAATGACGGTTTCCAAATTTCGCAGACTATACCCTTTCCAACACTTTTTGGGGTAAAGAAAAACCTTGTCAAAGAGCAAGTCAAAGGGCAGGAATGGTCAAAGGCTCTGACAGAAAATGAGCTGAGAAAGCAGGTAAGAACATATTATTATCAGTTAGCGTATCTGGAACATAATGCTTCGGTATTGAAGTATTTGGATAGTATTTATGCAGACTTTATCCGTGTGGCGGAGCTGCGTTATAAAACAGGAGATATAGGGCGGATAGAAGTCAGTACGGCTGTTACCAAAAAGGGGGAAATCAATATATTGCTCCAGCAAAATGAGGTCTTCAGGCAAAATGCCTATCAGAATCTTAAAAACCTGATGCAGACAAAGGAAGATTTTGCCATTGAACCCAAATCAGACTATGAACCATTACTTTTGACTTCTTTCATAGACAGTTCAGCTATTGAAAACCACCCAAGCATCCAGCTATTGTATCAGGAGGCTAAAATCGCTGAACAGAACAAGAAGTTGGAACGGGCAAACAGCCTGCCTGATTTTACGTTCGGTTATAATAATATATCGCTGATAGGAATGCACAATAGAAACGGCGTGGAACAATTTTACGGCAGAGGACAGCGGTTCAGTTTTGTTGATGTAGGCATAACCATTCCACTCTTTACTACGACCAGAGCGAAAATCCGTTCCCTTGATTATCAAAAACAATCATTGGAACTGAATGCCCAATGGCAACAACAGCAGCTAAAAACGGAGTTGGCAAATGCCCTGAAACAATATGAACAGAATGTTTCACAGTTTACCTATTTCAAGGAGCAGGCACTTCCGAATGCTGATGAAATCATCAATGCGGCAAAGTTAGGGTACAGTACCGGAGATATTTCTTATGTGGAGTACCTCTTTGCATTGCAGACAACAACCGATATTCAGCTTAATTATTTAAAGAGCATACAGCAAATCAATGAGACTGTAACGCTTATCCATTCATTAATCAGCAAATAATACAATATATGAAACGTATCATAAATAATATAGTTTTCAGCGTTTTTGTCCTCGCAGCAATCTTTGCTTTGAACGCTTGTACAAATAAACATACAGAGGACGACGGACATAATCACGGTAGCGAAGCAGTAACGACAACGGACGAACACGAAGAAGAAAACGTTGCGGTACTGACCGATGAACAGATAAAAGCTGTAGGTATCGAAATCGGGATGATTGAACAGAAACAATTATCCGCAACATTGAAAGCCAACGGTGGATTGAGAGTACCCAACAGCAACAAGGCAAATGCAACTTCAATGTTTGGCGGCGTTATCAAATCCCTCAACGTGGAGATAGGCGATTTCGTGAAGAAAGGTCAGGTCATCGCCACTATTTCCAATCCGGAATTCATACAATTACAGGAAGAATACCTAAGCATCAATAGCAGGATAGAATTTGCAGAGCAGGAAGTCGCAAGACAAAGAGAGCTGAACAAGGGAAATGCAGGTGCAAAGAAAAACCTGCAAAGTGCCACATCTGAATTGAACACGTTGAGAACACGAAAAGCATCGTTACAACAACAAATCCAAATGATGGGCATTAATCCGGCTTCCCTGTCAAATTCCAGCCTTAAATCCTCGTTGGTCGTTACAAGTCCGATAGGCGGTACGGTAAGTAACGTTTTTGCCAAAATCGGAAGCTATGTAGATGTGTCTTCGCCTATTGCCGAAATAATAGAGAACACAGCATTGCACTTGGACTTACAGGTTTATGAAAAAGATATTCCCCTAATCAAAATAGGTCAGAAAATAGATTTTGTCGTAACCAACAATCCCAATAAGACCCATTCTGCCGAAGTTTATAGTATAGGTTCATCTTTTAGCGGAGAGAGCAAAACCATTGCCGTTCACAGCAAAATTACCGGAGATAAAACAGGATTGATTGACGGAATGAGCATAACCGGAAATGTAAGTTTAGATGATGTATTAAGTACAGCTGTACCCAACGAAGCGGTTGTCAATGCAGACGGGAAATATTACATCTTTTTGGTCAAGGAGCAGGAAGAAGAACCGCACGACCATAAAGAGGGAGAGCCACACGACCATAAAGAAGATGAGGCTCAGGACCACGGTTCGGAAAATGGAACTCAATTTACAAGAATGGAGGTCGTTAAAGGTGCTTCTCAATTGGGTTACACGGCGATAACGCCTGTAGATGAAATTCCACACGGTACACATATCGTGATAAAAGGTGCGTTTTTTGTGAATGCAAAAATGAATGATACCGGAGAACACGGTCACGCGCACTAAAATAGTATATTATGAAAAAGAGCATTGAACAAAAGCTGTTGTCAAAGAACACCAATCCGACCAGTATGCGGATATTGGTGTATGATTTCTTGGAGCAACAGCAGACAGCGATGTCCTTATCTGAAATCGAAAGCCATTTTTATAAAGCAGACAGGGTTACGATTTACAGGACTTTGAAAACTTTTGAGGAAAAAGGCATTGTACACAGTATTCAGGAGAACACTACGGTTAAGTATATTTTGTGCCACGATGGGTGCGATGAAGAAACGCACAAGGATTGGCACTTACATTTCTATTGTAAGATTTGTAAACAGACAACCTGTAAGGAGGATTTTATAATACCGCAGAATGGAAACCAAAATTACCGTATTGACGAAATAAAACTATTTGGTAAAGGTATTTGTGAGAATTGTTTAAAGGAGAGTTTGCAATAGCATTGCAGGCTCTCCCTGCGTAACTTTGCGATAAATATCAACGTGTTATGGACAGCTATTTTAAAGAAACGAAAATCCTTGACTACTCAAACGTTTCTATACAAGAGCTATTGGAACAAAAAGGGTGGAAAGATTTGGACACTGTTTCAAGAATTAAAGCCATTTATAATTTTGTAAGAGATGAAATAAAATTTGGCTATAATGTTTCGGACGAAATACCAGCATCAGAAGTTTTGAAAGACGGTTACGGACAATGTAATACAAAGGCAACTTTGCTAATGGCGTTATTAAGAGCCACGGGAATACCTAACCGCATTCACGGTTTTACCATTGACAAAGCCTTGCAAAAAGGAGCTATTACGGGTATTTGGTACAAACTTTCGCCTCAAAACATCTTACATAGCTGGGTAGAAGTTTGGGTAAATGAGCAGTGGTATTTTTTAGAGGGCGTGATTTTGGACAAACCTTACCTCACGAAACTGCAAAAGCAGAACAGCGATTGCAAAACCACGTTTTGCGGTTTCGGGGTTTATACCGACAATTTTGAAAACCCACCGATTGAATGGGACCTCAACAATACATTTATTCAAGACAAGGGTATCAATCAGGATTTTGGTGTATTTGTCACGCCCGATGATTTTTATTCAAAGCACCAGCAAAAGCTAAATGATTTTAAGCTGTTTATTTTTCGCAACATCGTGAGGCATATAATGAATAATAACGTGGAAAGAATAAGAAATACAAAGTGTAACGAACCTAAAAAATAAAGGCTATGATAAATACAGATAAAAATCATAAACATACATACGATGCACAGGGCAGAATGACCTGTTGCACACAGGAAGAAAAAATTTACACCCAAGCAAGTGCAAAAGAATTAGTAAAAGAAAAGCATCAACACGAACACAGCGATGATGACGGACGCGACCACAGCCATAGCGAGAGCAGTCCAATGAGAATGTTTTTGCCGTGTATCATATCATTGGTATTGTTGCTTGTTGCCATTACATTTGATAATTGGTTGCCACAACAATGGTTTACAGGTTGGGTAAGGATTATTTGGTATGTGGTTGCGTATGCTCCCGTCGGGTTTCCTGTATTGACAGATGCGGTGAAAAGTATTAGAAAAGGAGAAATCTTTTCAGAGTTCTTTTTAATGGGCATTGCCACCATCGGGGCATTTACCATTGGCGAATACCCAGAGGGTGTTGCCGTGATGTTATTTTATGCTGTTGGAGAAGTTTTTCAGACAATGGCGGTTTCCAGAGCCAAAGCAAATATCAAATCATTGCTCGACCAAAGACCTGATGAGGTAACGGTTTTAAGAAACGACCAACCCCTAACTGTAAAGGCGGAAACCGTTAATATCGGCGAAATAATACAATTGAAACCGGGAGAAAAATTAGGTTTGGACGGAGAATTATTGTCTGAAACGGCATCGTTCAACACCTCAGCACTCACAGGCGAAAGCAAACCCGACACCAAAGCCAAAGGCGAAACGGTTTTGGCAGGTATGATAAACCTTAATACCGTTGCACAAGTGCAGGTCACAACCGCATATATGGATAGTAAGTTGAGTAAAATTTTGGAATTGGTACAAAATGCCACTTCACAAAAAGCACCAACGGAATTATTTATCCGCAAGTTTGCGAAAATATATACCCCTATAGTGGTACTGTTAGCGGTCGCTATCTGTGTGCTGCCTTACTTTTTCGTAGCTGATTATGAGTTTAGGGATTGGTTGTACAGGGCTTTGGTATTCTTAGTTATTTCTTGTCCTTGTGCCTTAGTAATCAGTATTCCATTGGGTTATTTCGGTGGCATTGGAGCAGCGAGCAAAAACGGAATACTGTTCAAAGGAAGTAACTTTTTAGATAGCCTTTCCAATATCCAAAATGTGGTAATGGATAAAACGGGTACAATGACAGAGGGCGTTTTCAAGGTTCAGGAAGTGGTATTTGACAAAGCGTTCAATCAAGACGAAATCCTGCAATTGGTCAATGTATTGGAAAGCCACAGTACGCACCCCGTAGCGACAGCTATTCACGAATACGTGGGGGAACTGGATAGTACGATCCACTTAGAAAATACAGAGGAAATCGCAGGACACGGGTTGAAATCAACCGTAAATGGTAAAGACTTGTTGGTCGGAAATTTCAAGCTGATGAACAAGTTTGGAATACAATACGACTTAGATCCGAACAGCATCGTTTATACGACCATTGCCGTTGCTTACGATAACAAATTTGTCGGTTACATTACGATTGCCGACAGTATCAAAGAAGATGCAGAGAAAACCATCCGTTTATTGCATAAACTCAATGTGAAAGCAACTATGCTTAGCGGTGATAAAAGTACAGTTGTAAAGTATGTAGCAGAACAGTTGAGCATAGATAATGCTTTTGGGGATTTATTGCCCGAAGATAAAGTAAACAGGGTTAAAGAAATTAAAGCCAAAGGCGAAAGCGTTGCTTTCGTCGGCGACGGCGTGAACGATGCTCCCGTTGTGGCGTTGAGCGACGTAGGTATCGCAATGGGCGGTTTGGGAAGCGATGCCACTATTGAAACGGCAGATGTGGTCATACAAGACGATAAGCCGAGCAAAATCCCAATGGCAATCAATATTGGAAAAAAGACAAAGAAAATCGTTTGGCAAAATATCACATTGGCATTTGTGGTAAAAGGAATTGTATTGGTGCTTGGTGCAGGTGGATTGGCTACAATGTGGGAAGCCGTTTTTGCTGATGTGGGCGTGGCGTTATTGGCTATTCTTAATGCGGTACGAATACAGCGGATGAAATTTTAAAGGACGTCATTTATAAGCCTTGAAGAGAAAACAGAAAATACGCAAAAAGAAATATATCCCTGCTTCTGAAAACCCGTAACCGGGCGTATGGGTGTATTCAATATGGGACGAAATATCAGTGAACTTATTTAAACTTTTAATAGGATAAGTGCAAAGGCTAGATAATGCCAATTCAGCCATGAATTATCCAATTTGTCAAATCTGACCAGCAACGTTCTGAAGCTGTCCATCCAAGCGAAACACCGCTCGTTGACAAACCGCTCCTTATAGACCTGCAGATTGAAGTCCCGTTTCCTGCCAGCTTTGGGCATCTTCCTATTCCTGCTATTTTCCTTGATATTTAGTATCATTTTCCTGCGCTGGATGGCACGCCTAAGCGACTTGCTATCAAACCCTTTGTCAGCATTCTGTATACTGTTGTCCAAACAGATACCGCATTCCCTGAGATGGTTTATCATCATCCCGTACTGGGGAACCACCTGGTAGGGTCGTTATGGTTCCCGCTCAGGATACCGCCACAGGCAACCAGGATTTCGCGCCCGTCGGTCATCACCAGCAGATTGGAAGTCTTCCCCCTTTTGCGATGCTGGTAAGCGCTGCTTTCGGCTGGCCGCTCCACTAAACTGTGCGTGCCGTCTAGGTTCAATCGTTCGGTGTCCAGCCGGTCTCTCTGTATCCAGAGGTAGGCGGTGAACATTTCCCGGAAAACATCCATCCTGCACCATTTCCGGCAATAGTAATAAACCGTCTGCCAACTGAACGGCGGCTTAAAACCCCCTATATCAACAAACAAAAATTCCCACTGACAGCCTGTTTTCAATTTATGGACGATGCACCTGAAAATATCCCCCATATTGAATCGGCTGAGGAATCCTCTTCGGTTGACCGGAATAAAGGGCTTGATGCAATTTTCCATTTCCTCTTTTTGTAGCTTTGTGTACTTGCAGTTCATCTGTCTGTAATTTGTAGTGTGGTAACTCTAAATTACAGCTTTTTGAACTGCTTGCCTTTTTAAATCAAAAAGTTAAGTACATGACAAAAACCGAAAGATATTGACGGCCAATTTATTGTAACCCGAGAGTAGACATTCAGAGAGATAATCGAGTCCATATTTGAATACCGATACGGCTCTTCTTCCGTGCTTTTTCACCTTTATCGGTTTAATGTGTTCGTCTATGTAGTCGCCGATCCGGTAACACCATATGAATGCGACCATGGTAAGCATGATTAACTTTTCCAGCCTGTCCAAAGCGGTGACATGTGTATCCTCGATGTTGAACCCGCTTGATTTCAGCGCCCTGAATAGCGTTTCGACCTGCCATCGCTGCCTGTAATACGCCAATGCCTCCGCGGGCCTGTTGAATGAGACCAGTATGAGGAATTCCACTTTCCCGTCCACCACCGTCTTTGTTGCCGACAGATAGCAGAGCTCCCCGTGCATCCTGAGGATGTGTTCATAATGCCTGGCGCGGCCTATCCCGACATCGCCGAACAGGTGCCATGCGGCCACCTCCTTTTGCTTGCGTGGCAGGAACACCCTGAAGTTGTTGCGTATCCTGATATGGTAGCGGATATGGTTGGCATTGAGGAAGCCCAGCCATTTCTCCCCGATGAACTCCCGGTCGGCCAGCAGGCAATCGATGCGCACCGCGCCGAACCAGTCCATGAAGTCCCGTACCAGGCCGATCCGTTCCTCCGTACTGGAATTCCCCCGCTTGTCGAGCATCCTGAACATCAGCGGGATGGCCACGTTCCTGTAGCTTACCCCCAGCATCAGGATATTGATGTCACTATTCCCGAATTTCCAGTTCGTCCTGTCCATCACCAGCGTCAGTGGATCCTCATTTGGCAATAAGCTGAATATCAGTTTACTGATCAGCTTCATGGGTAGTTCCGCAGTAGCCATGAAACGCTGGATACGCCTAAAACAACTCGAAGCGGATGCCATGGAATCAAATCCAGCGGACAGCTTGGAGTAATTGACGGACTTTACCTTGCACAGCGCCGTTATGAACAGGCAGATGAGGCGGATCCTGGCCAGGTTGAGATCGCCCGCCAAGTGGGCTTTAAATACTGCCAGCAGTTGCGTATCTTTATCCTCGGGACTGGTATTCGTTTTTAAAGGCATTATGTGAGAAATAATCCTTTAATATACTGAATATCAGTCTTTTATTAAAATATATTCTGAGTTAATTTACTGTTTTTTAGGATGTTGTGATTTTTGTCATGTACTGAAATCAAAAAGTTTAAATCACTTCAGTGTTAAATTAATAATGAATTTCTGATTCGATATTATTGAGTGAAAGATTTAAAAGAACACTAGCAGGAAATGTAACTGACACTATAATGCTCATGGAATAAAAATAAATGGCGGATAAGAGAAACTTATCTGCCATTTATTTCAAAAAAAACGAACGGGTTTGAAAAATACCATTATCTTTGCAATAGTTTTTTTGTTTTTTACATGTTAAAAAGGATAAACATATTAATGATTATATGCTTATTGGGCTTTTTTATAATCCCAATGCAATCCTATGCGTGTAAATCGCATTCCAAAGAAATTGTTATCAAGGAGAAGTCATGTTGCAGTGCCAACAAGCAGCATCATTCGGAAGATCAATGTGAGAAAGACTGCTGTAAGTCTAAGGATGACACGAGCAATGAATGCTCTGGAAATTGTGGACCTACGTCCTGCCACAGCTCTTCTAATAGTTTTTCTGCAACACCTCCATTTTTTAGGAACGTTCAAAATCCTGTTTTTTCTAAAAGTAAAAAATCATACCCTTTATACAAAGAACCCTTTTATTCTTCAGGGGAATCTTCCATTTGGCAACCGCCTAAAATAAGTTAAATTAGTACTGTATAGCCATAGGTGTGCGAAATCGGTTGATTTTGCACCTATCCGCAATACATGTTTTATTAAAAGCCAGATCTGGCTTTTGATTATTTACCATTTTTAATACTTAATAAGGTTCCAAATGAAATCAATATCAAAAATATTGATGGTAATCACCGTATTACTATCCGCAGCAAACAGCTTTGCGCAAAACCAGAACGAGCAACATCACAACCATGGTGGAACAGCTCAAGCAAAGAATATTCCATCACAAAATTTATCACAATTACATGCCGTATTTGACAAGTATTTTTCCATAAAAGATGCTTTGGTAAACGCAGATGTAAATATAGCATCTTCAAATGCTACTGAATTAGCCACAGTTATTAAAACAGTGGATATGGGTGAACTTTCTCCCAAAGAGCATACCGTATGGATGAAGGTCATGAAGGAACTGTCTTTAAACACAGAAAACATCTCGAAATCGAAAGACGTCGTAAAGCAACGGAGGGCATTTGCCCTACTTTCTAAGAATGTCTATGAATTGGCAAACGCATCAAAGCAAAAAACAACTATGTACTACCAAAACTGCCCGATGTACAACGATGGCAAAGGTGCAACTTGGTTAAGTAAAAGTACGGATATCAAAAACCCGTATTACGGTTCAAAAATGCTGACCTGCGGTAGTACTATTGAAAAATTAAATTAGTCAGCCATTATGAGATGTCTATTGATTGGGATCGTTACTTCTATTGTAGTCATATTTAGTTCATGCAACAATAACCCTACACTAAAGGTGCAAGACAATACATATACTTCAAAAAGCTCAAATACAAATACCCGTGACCACAATGCCTTTGAAATGGGCGATGTAGTTCCGTCGGAAGAGGTATGCATGGTCAACAATGAATACATGGGCAAAAAACAATTTGAGGTAAATTTTGAAGGAAAAATATATTACGGATGTTGCCAGATGTGTAAAGAACGTATTCCAAAAGATCCTTCTACACGCGTTGCCATAGATCCATTTTCCAAAAAGCAGATAGATAAAGCGACTGCTATAATAGCAATTACGGGCAACAACGGGGAAGTATCATATTTTGAAAATAATACTACATATACAAATTACATAAATCAATTTTAATTATTAAAAACAGAAATCATGACAATGAAACATTTATTTGTAGGCTTACTAGCCTCATCCGTATTGACCTTGGCAGCATGCAATGGCGCTTCTGAAAAAAAATCAGAAAGCGACGTCCATACTGAAACAACGGTATCCAACGAAAGCAACGCTGCAAGCGACCAGGGAACTTTTTCGGAACTTTTTTCCCATTACCAGCACCTGACTTTTGCTTTGTCTTCCGATAATGATAAAGAAGCCGCAAATGCAGCTAAAGGCATGCTGGAAGCACTCCCCAAGATTAATACCGAGGGCTTTAGTGCAGAACAGAAAAGCACCTTCGATGACATCGCTGCTGATATTCAGGAACATTCGGAGCACATAGGTGATAACATAGGCAATATCGCTCATCAAAGAGAACATTTAGTGATCTTGAGCAAGGATTTTTATGATATAACAAAAGAATTCGGCACCGAAAAGCCCATGTACAAGATTTTTTGCTCGATGTACGATGACAACAAAGGAGCATATTGGCTGAGCGATAGCAAAGAGGTCAAAAACCCTTACTATGGTGAAGATATGCTAACATGTGGTGAAGTTCAGGAAGAACTGAAGTAAAAACGCTGATTAAGATTTGAAATTCAAATATCAGGTACCGGTCGATTTCTGTAGGCTGGTATCTGATATTAAAATGTAAACAATGTATATGTTATGCTTAAAAAAATTATCAAATATTTTTTGGAGAACCGGGTAATAACACTGTTATTACTTGTGGTTGTCCTGATATGGGGGCTGATTACAGCGCCCTTTAATTGGCATCAAAATGCGTTGCCGAGCGATCCTGTGCCGGTCGATGCGATTCCGAACATTGGGGAGAACCAGCAAATTGTGGCGACCGAATGGATGGGGAGGTCTCCCAAAGATATACAGGAACAGATTACCTATCCACTCACGACCTCCTTACTGGGCATCCCCGGCGTAAAAACAATCCGGAGCAGTTCGATGTTCGGCATGTCCTTCCTCTATGTCATTTTTGAAGAGGATGTTGAGTTTTATTGGAGCCGTTCCCGTATTCTGGAAAAACTGAATTCATTGCCTGCCGGCACATTACCATCCGATGTAACGCCCACGCTCGGGCCGGATGCCACGGCTTTGGGGCAGGTCTTTTGGTATACACTGGAGGGACGCAATCCCGAAACCGGAAAACCTACAGGAGGCTGGGACCCCGATGAGCTGCGCACGATTCAGGATTTCTATGCCAAATATAATTTGGCAGCATCGGAAGGGGTTTCCGAAGTGGCTTCCATCGGAGGTTTCGTAAAAGAATACCAAGTCGATATCAATCCAGATGCGATGCGCGCATACAATGTATCCGTAATGGATATCATGTCGGCTATCCAAAACAGCAACCTGGATATCGGTGCAGAGACGATCGAAATAAACAAAGCGGAATATCTGGTGCGTGGATTGGGCTACCTTAAAAGTGTCCAGGATCTGGAAGATGCCGTAGTGGCTGTGCGCAATAATGTTCCCGTAAAGATAAAAGACGTTGGGTTTGTCAATTTGGGACCCTCCACACGACGCGGTGGATTGGATAAGGAAGGCGTGGAAGCAGTTGGCGGTGTAGTAGTTGCCCGGCATGGAACCAACCCCATGGAAGTCATCAATAATGTCAAGGCGAAGATCAAAGAAATGGAGGCAGGTTTCCCTCAAAAAACATTAGAGGATGGGACTATTTCAAAAGTCACCGTCGTTCCGTTTTATGACCGCTCGGGTTTAATCCAGGAAACCATCGGGACGCTGGAAAATGCTTTAGCACACGAAATCCTGATCTGTATTATCGTTGTGATCGTGCTGGTGATCAACCTGCGAGCATCGATTCTTATATCCAGTATCTTGCCCATTGGCGTACTGGTGACCTTCATAATCATGAAACAAATGGGGGTCGAGGCGAATATCGTTGCCCTTTCGGGAATCGCCATTGCCATTGGGGTCATGGTGGATGTGGGGATTGTCTTTATCGAAAGCATACTACGCCATATGGATGAAGAAAAAGCCAAGGGTGTTGAGAGTCGGGGGAAAGCCTTTGTAAACTTGATTTCCACCGCTGTTGCGGAAGTGTCGGGTGCTTTGTCAACGGCGATGCTCACCACGATCATCAGCTTTTTACCTGTTTTTATGATGGAAGCACAGGAAGGTAAGTTGTTCGGTCCCTTGGCATACACCAAAACCTTTGCTTTGGTTTCAGCCTTTGTGTTAGGCATTATTATCTTGCCAACACTGGCTTATTATATATTTTCAATCCGTATCAATGGGAGTAAAGTTCGCCGGATAGCCAACTACGTTTTGGTGGTTGCCGGTATCGCTCTTTGGATCTATACAGGTGTTTTTGTCGCGTTCGCATTGACTTTGATCGGGGTCAACAACCTGTTTACACCAAGATGGAAAGGAGAAAAAATTGCCAACTACGTTAATGTAGCTATCACACTTTTTGTAGCGATGTATTACCTGACGGTTGAGTGGCTGCCACTCGGCACGCAGGCAAGCACCACACTTAACTTTGTGTTCGTATTCTTTGCCATTGGTTCCATCCTGGGAATGTTATGGGCATTGGTGATCTATTATGAACAGATCCTGCGTTGGTCACTTTCCAACCGGTGGAAATTCATGGCCATCCCTATCATTACTTTATTATTCGGAATGTTAGCATGGATGGGCGTAGAGAAGAGTTTTGGTTTTGTTGCAAATGGCTTCGAAAAGACAGGTTGGAAATCATTTCGGGAGACTGCCTTCTGGCAAAAATCCACCGAAACATTTCCCGGTATCGGGGAGGAATTTATGCCAAGCCTCAATGAAGGTTCTTTCCTTTTGATGCCCACCAGTATGCCGCATACTGGGATTGAACAAAACCTGCAATTGATCAGAACACTTGATAAACGTATTCAAAACATACCGGAAGTCGAACTTATCGTAGGAAAATGGGGCCGTGTGAATTCTGCACTTGATCCGGCTCCTACACAGATGTTTGAAAATACGATCAATTATATCCCGGAATTTTATCTGGATGAAGACGGGCATCGTGAAAGGTTCAAGGTAAACAGTTCCGGAGAATTCGTGTTGAAAGGTGACAAGACCTATGCTGTTTCCGATGGTTTCCGTTCCATACCACGGGACAGTCTGATTGAAGATAAAAGCGGAAAATTTTTCCGCAGATGGCGTCCTGAAATTAAAAAGGCCGACGATATATGGCAAGAGATCGTCAATGTTTCCCATCTGCCCGGATTGACTTCCGCTCCTAAGTTGCAACCGATAGAAGCGAGAATGGTAATGCTTTCTACGGGAATGAGGGCTCCGATGGGGCTAAAGGTTTCGGGTCCGGATCTGGAGTCGATTGAAATCGGTGGCAAGGCCTTGGAAGCAGCCTTAAAGGATGTTCCATCTGTTATGCCATCGACCGTTTTCTACGACAGGGCTGTTGGTGCACCCTATATCGAAATCCATCTGAACCGGGATAGAATGGCCAGATACGGTATTACCGTTGCCGAGCTTCAAGAAGTAATCAGTGCGGCAGTCGGCGGTATGACGTTGACCACTACAGTCGAAGGCCGGGAACGTTTTCCCGTTCGCCTGCGCTACCCACGAGAATTACGGGATGACCCGGATGCGTTGCGAAAAATAATCATTCCGACAGCTACAGGAGCTCAGATTCCATTGGGGGATGTGGTGGATGTTGAATATGCCAAGGGCGCTCAGATGATCCAAAGTGAAAATACCTTTTTGTTGGGTTATGTAATCTTTGATAAAAAAAGTGGCATAGCGGAAGTCGACGTAGTATACGAAGCGGATCAACTCCTAAAGGAAAAAATAGCGTCTGGAGAACTCGATTTACCCAACGGGGTGACGTATAAGTTTGCCGGAAATTATGAACAGCAAGAACGTGCCGCAAAAAGGCTAATGCTTATTATACCACTGAGTTTGTTAGCCATTTTAGTAATTCTCTACTTTCAGTTCCGAACGGTTACAGCATCGTTAATTCATTTTTCCGGTGTTTTTGTAGCACTTGCAGGTGGCTTTATTTTATTATGGCTTTACGGGCAGCCCTGGTTTATGGACTTCTCTGTCGGAGGGACAAATATGAGGGATCTGTTCCAGATGCACAGCATCAATCTCAGCATTGCCGTTTGGGTAGGATTTATCGCCCTGTTCGGACTGGCGACGAGTGATGGTGTATTAATGGGAACATACATCCACGATACATTTGAAGCACGGAACCCCAGAACAAAAGATGAAATACGGGAAGCAGTCATATACGCAGGCTTAAAGCGTGTCAGACCGGCAGCGATGACCACTGCTACAGCACTGATCGCCTTACTGCCTGTCCTGACCTCTACCGGTAAAGGTGCGGAAATCATGGTACCAATGGCCATCCCGACTTTCGGCGGCATGCTGATCCAATCCATGACCATGTTTGTAGTCCCGGTATTCCAGTGCTGGTGGAGGGAATCTGCCACGAAAAAAGAAAATAGAAAAAATAATAAAAATATAGCGAATGAAAACGAATAAGATAAATCGGTATATAACCGTGGCTGTATTAACAAGCTTAAGCATTTTTTCGCAAGCTTTAGCCCAAGACTACCCCACCGATTCGCTGTCCTATTATATACAAGTCGCAATCGAAAATAATCCGGGTGTAAAATCACAAAAGTATGCGCATGAGGCATACCTTGAAAAAATTCCGCAAGCCGGAGCATACCAAGACCCGGAATTGTCCATGGAAGCATATACGATGCCTATGGAAATTATAGGAGGGCGTTCTATTGGAAATGTAAGCTTGATGCAGATGTTCCCATGGTTTGGCACGAGAAAAGCAGCTCGCACAGAGGCTACACATATGGCCAATATGCAAGATCAACAGTATCGGGAAGCCATAAATAATCTGATCCTTCAGGTCAGCACACAGTGGTACACGATGCAAAAATTGAACGAGCAACTCAAGAATAATCAGGAAAACCAAGTGTTTCTTAAACAATTGGAACAATTGGCATTACGGAAATTCTCTGCGCCCTCAAGCACCTCGCAATCAAGTGCAGCACCCATCGTAAGCAGTAATACGCCTTCCTCACCAACCAGCTCTAGCACTCCATCGGGTATGGGAGGGATGAGTATGGGAGGAGGCACTTCAGCTCCTGCTACTAATCAGAATATGAGTATGCCGTCCGTTGGTGGCATGGGAGCAATGGAAGGTGGCTCCGGATCGGGTATGTCAGAGGTGCTTCGTATCCAATTGGAAATTGCCGAAATTGAAAATAACATTGAAAGTTTACATGCTCAGATTAAAGCCGAAAAGGCAAAATTCAATGCATTGTTAAATCGGGAAGCAACTGAAAAGGTCATGTTGGGACAAGAGATCCACAAGCTGAATTTTTTATATAGCGAGGAAGAAGCGCTGAGGGTTATTGAGACAAACAACCCTATGCTTGAAATGATTACCGAAGAAGGCTTGGCATTTAAGGCAAAAGCGGAAATGGATCGGAAAATGAGTTATCCCATGATTGGTATCGGTGTGGAATACATGGTTGTGGGAAGAACGAATAATTCAATGCTTGCCATGGACGGGATGAACGGCAAGGATATGGTTATGCCTATGGTTTCAGTGAGCCTGCCACTCTTCCGTAAAAAATACAATGCCCAGCAAAACGAAAGCAGGCTATGGCGAAAATCAAGCGAAGAGAACTTTAAAAACACCTTCAACACTTTGAAAAGCGAATTTTATAGTTTCAAAAGCCAATTGGATGATGCGGAACGTGTCATGGAACTGTACGAGAAACAAACTACGCTCGCCCAAACGACATATAACCTGATCGTAAAAGAGTTCGTTACAGGCAAAAGTGACTTGACCAACGTTATTCAGGTGCAGCGGCAATTACTGGATTATCAGCTTAGAAAAGCTGAGGCCCTTGCCAACTATAATACGATGGTTGTGTCAATAAAAAAATTATTAGCAGACCATAAATAATGCAATTATTTTAAAATTCTTAGCAATGAATAAACTGAAAAATATTTTTAGAAATAAGGCGGTAACTTACGGGGTTATATTATTGTCCGGACTACTGCTTGGCTGGGCGATATTTGGCGGGAATTCGTCCCATGATCACAGCCATGACCTTGAAATGGAAGTGACCGAGGACGGAGAAACAGTATGGACTTGCTCCATGCACCCCCAGATCAGAATGGATAAGCCGGGGAAGTGCCCAATATGTGCTATGGATCTAATTCCCTTGAAATCATCCGGGGGAGGTGATGGTGTAATTGACGATGATGCCATCCAGATGTCAGAAGAAGCCATAGCATTGGCGAATATCCAGACTTCGGTTGTCGGCCACCAAGACGCTGTTAAAGACGTCCAACTGTATGGGACTATCCAGGTGGACGAACGTTTACAACAATCCCAAACATCGCATGTCAATGGACGTATTGAAAATCTTTACGTAACCTTTACCGGCGAGTCGGTAAGAGAAGGCCAGCTGATAGCCAAAATCTATTCGCCCGATTTATTGACGGCGCAGCAAGAATTGCTCGAAGCTGCAAAATTGCAGGATATGCAGCCCCTCCTATTGGAAGCCGCAAAAGAGAAACTGAGTTTATGGAAGGTGTCAGAGGACCAGATAAGCAAAATATTGGCCTCCAATGAAGTTTCACCCTACGTCAATATATATGCGAATACAAGTGGTGTTGTCATAGCAAAAAATGTAAACCCGGGCGATTATATCGGCCAAGGGAGCGTCTTGTACACCATTTCAAACCTTTCCAAGTTATGGGCGGTTTTTGATGCGTATGAAACAGATTTGCCATTTCTAAAGGTGGGAGATCAGCTGGAATATACATTACGGAGTTTGCCCGGAAAAGTCTATAATGGGCGGATTGCCTTTATTAACCCTATCCTTGATCCCAATTCAAGAACGGCAAAAATCAGGGTCGAAGCCGATAACCGCGATCGCAATCTCAAACCTGAAATGTATGCAACAGCACAAATCACTGCTCCTTTAAAGGGATACAACGATGAGTTGGTCATTCCCAAGTCGGCTGTTTTATGGACAGGGAAACGCTCCATAGTTTACGTAAAACAGCCAAATACATCCACGCCTGCTTTTAAACTTCGGGAGATCGTCTTGGGCCCCTCATTGGGCGACCAATATGTTGTTATGTCGGGGCTGGAAAATGGCGAGGAAATCGTGACCAAGGGAGCTTTCACCGTTGATGCAAGTGCCCAGCTGGAAGGTAAAATCAGTATGATGAATAACGATGGCGCAGCATCGGCTGCCGGACATCAGCATGGCGATGCTCAAACCAATGTCAATAAGACCCATGATATGTTGAAAGTATCAGGAAATTGTGAAATGTGCAAAAGCCGGATTGAGAAAGCGGCGAAAAGTGTCAAGGGGGTGATTTCCGCAAACTGGGATGTTAATGCTAAAGTTATCCATTTGGATTTCGATTCAAAAGTAACCTCAAAAAGTGCCATAAGCAAAGCTATTGCTAATGTTGGTCACGATACAGAGCTGGACAAGGCTCCCAAGGCGGTTTATGACGACTTACCGAGTTGCTGTCTCTATGACCGGGGATAATGGTACTTGATTAGTATTAGATCATGAAAAAAAACGGAAAACGAACGAAAGCATACAAAGTAATTTTAACAGTTCTGTTAAGTGTGTTTGTGTTAATGCAATTTATAACCCCCCAAAGGAACCTATCCTCGGTTCCTGCGGGCCAGGTTTTTGTTGATTCATTTAAGGTCGATGCAAAAGTTAATGCAATCCTGTCGGTATCATGCTATGACTGCCATAGCAATAATACCCAATACCCTTGGTACACTAATGTTCAGCCTTTGGGTTGGTTCATGGCAGATCATATAACCGAAGGAAAAGAGAAATTGAACTTTGATGATTTGCCAAATTACAGCCCGAGAAGGATAAACTCAAAGTTTAGCCAGATTATTGAGCAAATTGAGAAAGGCAAAATGCCGTTGAGTTCATATACGTGGATGCACAGTGGTGCACAATTAAACAAAGAGGAAAAACAACTGTTGATTAATTACTTTGATAAGCACTTAAATATAAAATAGTTATGAAAACGCCATCACACCAGCCAGAGAATCATGAGAGCATGAACAACGGCTCAACAACTCCAAAAATAGAACAAAAGGATTCATATCATTCAGGGAGCTATAAGAAACTTTTATGGATGATGTTCATTTCTTTTGCAGCAATGTTCATCTTAATGTATGCCATGGTGGACAAACTCGAAAATGTAATACCAAATGTAAACCAGTTTTATATGGCTGGTCTTATGGCTTCACCAATGCTGCTTATAGAACTCTTGTTGATGCAGAAAATGTATCCCAACAAAAAACTTAATGCGATTCTTATGGGATTAGGTTTTGTGTTACTGCTTTTGTTTTGGTCTGGTATCCGCAAGCAGACGGCCGTAGGCGACATACAGTTTCTTAAATCAATGATCCCACACCATGCTGGGGCGATTTTGATGGTTGAAGAAAGCAAGCTGGAAGATCCAGAAGTAAAAAAACTGGCAGAAGAAATAATTTCTGCTCAAAATCGAGAGATTGAATTTATGAAAGCTAAAATTAAACAGCTGGAAAAAAAGGAATAATAGGATTGGGTTTTGGAATATGTATTCCAAAAGCGATATCCATTGTAGTACAAACCAAAGCCTTGGAATTAATTAAAAAACAAGCATTATGGATATGTATAAAAATATAATAGATCATTTAGGCGATAATGCTTCTTATTATTTGGATCATGTTAGCGAGAAGATTCCCAAAGATAAACTTCAATTGCCTAGCAACGATTCCATTGATAGGGTATTTGTTAACAGTAACCGTAAATTACAGGTTTTGAGAAGCCTCTCTCAACTTTATAACCACGGGAATCTTAGCGGAACCGGATATCTAAGTATCCTGCCAGTGGATCAGGGCATTGAACATAGCGCAGCGTTTTCGTTTTATAAAAACCCTGACTATTTTGACCCTGAGAATATCATCAGGCTCGCCCTTGAATCAGGATGCAATGCCGTAGCATCAACCTTTGGCGGACTTGGTCTTTACGCCAGAAAGTACGCACATAAAATCCCTTTTATTGTCAAGGTCAATCATAATGAGCTCTTGACCTACCCGAACACTTATGATCAGACCTTGTTTGGAACGGTTAAGGAAGCGTGGGATATGGGTGCCGGTCAAGTGTATGAGCAGTAGCGGATTTAAAAGTACAAACCTTTCAGTTTAGCACAAAGTTTATTAAAGGCAAAGACCTTCGATTTACCACTTCACCCGCTATTGCTTATACACAATGTTGTGCGTTCGCCCTTTATTTTTAGTCGGTTTAGTCAATTTTCAAAGGTAGGATTTTTTAGGGTAGGGAAGGCACTCTCTCTTGCAAGTTTTGGTCAAGAGTAGGCTGGTGCGACTTGCAAGAGTGTGTGCCTTTGTGTCGGATTAACTTGCACAGCAACTTAATTTCGATACGTCTTTTCCGAAAGTTATTGCTGCTAATTTGATGCCTTCTCCCAAAGTCAAATAAGGGTAAAAACTGTCTGCCAAGTCTTTTACAGTTATTCCGTATTTGATTGCCATACTTAATTGTTGGATAAGCTCTCCACCTTCGGGTGCGACTACTCTTGCACCTATCAATTTATCCGTTTCGGTGTTGCGAATAAGTTTGATAAATCCCCTTGTGTCATTTGCTGCAATGGCTCTCGGTACGTCTTTCAATTCCAATTTTGAAACTTCAAACGGAATGCCTTTGGATTCTGCCTGTGCTTCGTCCAAACCTGCACCTGCAATTTGTGGGTCAGTAAAAACCACCCAAGGTAAAGAAGAATAATCGGCTTTGTTTTCTGTTCCTGAGAAAGCATTTTCAACGGCAATTTTACCTTCAAAGGCTGCTGTATAAACAAATGCGGGGGTGTTAGCTACGTCTCCTGCTGCGTAAATGTTGGATAGATTGGTCTCCATCTTCTCATTTACTGCAATATGACCACTTTGGGTGAGTTTCAAACCAATGTTATCTAATCCCAATTGACTTGTATGGGGTTTTGTTCCTGTGGCAATTACTACCTTTCCTTTCTCTACAATTTGCGTAAATGAACCATCAGGGCATTTGCAATGAATTATCGTTTCGTTTCCGTTCTTCTCGAATTTCACGGCTCTGAAATTGGGTAATATTTCAATGCCTTCTTTTCGCATTTGGATTTCCAATGCTTCGCTGATGTCAGGTGTTTGTGTTCGCAATACACGGTCTGTAAATTCAATAATGCGGACTTTTACGCCTAAACGATTGTACGCCATTGCAATTTCCAAACCTATATAACCTGCTCCCATAATGGTCAGGCTTTTGGGTTTTTCTTCCAAGTCGAAAAGAGAAACATTGGTCAAGTAGTCAATTTTGTCCAATCCTTCAATAGTCGGAATATTGGTAGTAGCTCCCGTTACGATTAAAAATTTGATTGCTTTGTATTCCTTGCCGTCAACTTCAATGATTTTATTGTCTTTGAAAGTTGCCCAACCTTTTAGCATAGTCAAGTTTTCAAAATCGCTTACAACATCCATATATTTTTTTTCTTGAAGTGTGGCTACCAATTTTTTCTTATCCTTAATGATTTGCGCAAAATCAATGTCAGCGCCTTTTGGTTTGATGCCTTCAAAGTTGGAATGTGTAGCGTGATAAGCCGTTTCACCCGCACGAATAAGATTTTTAGAAGGTACACAACCCACATTGACGCAAGTCCCGCCAAAGTCCAACCCACCGTTTACCATTAAAGTCGATAGACCTAAACTTTCCGCTTTGATAGCTGCCGAAAATGCAGCCGAACCGCCACCGATAATAATTAAATCAAATTGATTATTTCCACTGTTTCCATTATCAGGGATTTCACCTTTTACACGATAATTTTTCGTACCGTTGATGGTGCTGATGATTTCTTCTTTGCTTGTTTTGGCAGGGTCAAAAGAACATTCACAAGTGGCTTTTGAATAGCTCACATTGGCTTCTTTTACGCCTTCTTTTTTGGTAAGCAGTTTTTCAATTCCTGTGGCACAATGGTCGCAGGTCATACCTGTGATGTCAAATTTTACGGTTTCTTTATTCATTTTGTAATTATTTAATTAAATACTTAAATACAAAAGGCAAAAAAATACTATTTCTTGCCAACCACTTTGTAACCTGTGCCGTTGATTGCTTCTTCAATTTGAGCTAAACTCACTTTGGTTTGGTCAAATTCTACTTTGGCAGTCGCTTCTTCATAAATCGCATCTACCTTAATAATACCTGGCAATTTGTTCACGTCATTTTCTACGTGTGAAGCACATCCATTGCAAGTCATTCCTTTTACATCAAAAGTTACCGCTTGAATGTCAGAGGCATTGACGATTACCACTTCCTTATTGTCGTTTGAAGGATAGAAAATGTGTGCGTATTTTGGAAATGCAAGCATCAAGGCTGCAAAAACGGTTACAATTCCCAAAAATGTTTTTGTCTGCATAAAAGGTTTCTTTTCGTCTTCTTCGCAATCACATTGGATTTCTTCGGCTGTTTGTGGTTTGAGTTTCTGATACCAAGCAAAGCCCAATACCAAAACGGTGATACCGATAAGATAAGGTCTTGCTGGTTCCATCCACGAAAAGGTAGATGCCACTCCTGAAGCTCCTGAAATAAGAGCCAATACAGGTGTTATGCAGCAAAGTGATGCTGCTACTGCCGAAAGAACTCCCGCTCCGACAAGTTTGTTGTTTTTCTTGTTCATACTGTTTCCTTTTTTGAATTGTTAATGATATGCTTAAAAAATGGGCGAAGTAAAGTCAATTGCTCTTGTTTTAAAGAGTAGAAAATGGTTTGCCCTTCTCTTCTTCCTTCAATGACGTTTCCGTCTTTTAGCTTTCTGAGGTGTTGCGAAACCGCAGGGATGCTCATTCCGAGAATGTCTGAAAGGTCGCAAGGGCATAATTCGTTTTCTTCTTCTAATAGAAATAAGATTTTCAATCTTACTTCGTTTCCTGCCAATGCTAAAAGTCCACTCAGTTGGGTGAATGCCTTGTCGTTGGTTTGAAGTATTTCTCTACAATTGTCTATTTGAACCTTGTCGGCAAACACTCTGATACACGATTGGTTGTTTTCCATAATTTTCTTGTTTAGGATTAATAACGCAACAAAGATACAAATAGTTTTCTTATTTAAGCGAATTCTTAAATAAAGTTTCCAACAAGTCTTTTGTCAGCGGTGGGTGATTTAGCTCTTTTGTGATACTCCCCAAATACTGGACAACTGCATAAATGTTTAAATTAGCAGTTGAGAATGAAGAAATCAAGAAGAAAGTTTAGTGCGAGTTTCAAGGCCAAGGTGGCGATAGAAGCGATTAAGGAACAGCAGACGATCCATGAGCTGGCATCGAAGTATGAGGTCCAAGCTACCCAGATCAACACCTGGAAGCGGGAGTTTTTAAGCAATGCGGAAGCGGCTTTTACGACAGGTAAACCCTCGTCAAAGGACGAATCCAAAGAGAAGGAGCTTTACTCCAAGATTGGAGAACTCCAGATACAGGTTGATTTTTTAAAAAAAGTATTGGGCAAATGAGTTTAGAAGAGAAACGCCAGCTTGTTTGCCCATCCCACAAAAAGATGAGCGTTCACAAACAATGCAAGATTATAGGACTTCCGCGTAGCAGCTACTATTTTAAGCCCAAGGGTGTCTCGCTGTTCAACCAGCGGCTGATGAAAGCTATAGACCGTAAGTTTTTGGACTGTCCTTTCTACGGTGTTGAGCGGATGACCGTCCATCTTAGGAAAGACTTAGGTTATTCTGTGGGGCAGAAGCGTGTCAGGAGATTGTATAAGATGATGAACCTGAAGACAATATATCCCAAGAAAAACCTGAGCATGGCCAATAAGGCGGATTACAAGTTCCCTTATCTTTTGCGAAACCTGAAGATCGAGCGGGCGAATCAGGTCTGGCAAGCTGACATTACCTACATCCCTATGTTTCGGGGCTTTATGTATATGTTTGCTATCATCGATGTCTATAGCAGGAAGATCATGGGATGGTCTGTTTCCAACACGATGAATGCGGAATGGTGCAGGGATGTGATGCTGGAAACTATCGAGCGGCATGGCAAACCAGAAATATTCAATACCGACCAGGGTTCACAGTTTACTTCGGAGATATTTGTGAGTGCACTGCAAGATGCACAGATCCAGCTATCGATGGACGGCAAAGGCCGTGCACTGGACAATGTGTATATAGAAAGGTTCTGGGGTTCACTAAAAAGGGAGAAGATCTACTTAAATCCACCCAATGGTGGTGTAGATCTCTATCAAAAGATAAATGACTACGTGAAGTTCTATAACACGCAGAGGCGTCATGATTCACTGAATGATGAGACCCCCGATCATGTGTATTATAAAAAGAAGGCTTCATAAAAGAGCTTGTGCAATGAAAGGCGTCAGTGCTCAATGGAATATTTTCTCTCTTTTTCAAACACCCTCGATCCCTTTGGGGAGGGGATTTGAAAAGGAAAAAATATCTGGTAGTGCAATCCGAAAAAATGAAAATAATATATTAGGTTTGAAATTAGTTGTCCAACAAAAGGGCAGTATCATATTTTGGTTTTTTTAGGGTTGGCTTTTGTGTCGGCAAAAACCAAATGTGCTAAATGTGCGGTGGGTTTTAGGGTGACGCACAACGTGGCGATTGGCGCTACAATTTATTTTGGATCTCATGAAAGTGATCGGCAAATAAAGGAAATAGCAGAAACCTTTGCGGAAGCACATGGTTTAGGAATGGCAACCATCCTTTGGTGCTATACCCGCAACGAAGCATTCGAAACCAAGGATAATGATCACCACAGTTCAGCGGATCTGACCGGGCAGGCCAACCATTTAGGAGTAACAATACAGGCAGATATCATAAAGCAGAAATTACCGAACACTAACTATGGTTTTAAGAACCTGCAATTTGGCAAATATGATGATGAAATGTACGAAAACCTTACAACGGATCACCCTATTGATCTCTGTAGATTTCAGGTAGCCAACTGTTATATGGGAAAAATTGGACTCGTCAATTCTGGGGGTGGTTCAAAAGGAGCATCAGATATGGATGAAGCCATCACGACAGCAGTAATTAACAAACGTGCCGGAGGTTCCGGACTGATATTGGGAAGAAAAGCTTTTCAAAGGCCTTTTAGTGAGGGGGTCGAACTATTACAAACTATCCAGCAAGTATATTTGGAAGATAAGATAACGGTTGCATAAGTTTAGACCCAAATACTCATTTTCAGCAAGGAAACCTAAACAGGAAAGATGAAAACAGTAAAAATAAAAAAATACTCAGGGGAACTAGAGCCTTTCGATATAAACAAGCTTATTAATTCTCTTCGGCGATCGCAAGCAGATGAGAATCTCGTCCAGCATGTAGCTCGTAATATCGTGGATCAAGTTGAAGAAGGGATGACCACCAAAAAGATCTATCAGATGGCTTTTAATATGCTTAAAAGCAGATCCCGGATAAGTGCTTCAAAATATAAGCTGAAGAAGTCCCTGATGGAATTAGGTCCAACTGGCTTTCCTTTTGAAAAATTGGTAGGTAAACTGATGGAATTCGAAGGCTTTAATACTCAGGTTGGCGTTATTGTTCAGGGGAACTGTGTTTCACACGAAATAGATGTGATCGCAGAAAAGGAGAACAACCATTATATGATTGAATGTAAATATCATAGTGGTCAAGGACGGTTCTGTAATGTAAAGACGCCGCTGTATGTTCAATCGAGACTCATGGACGTCAAGCAACGATGGAAGAGTCAAGTTGAACATGACGCTAAACTCCACCGGGGCGGACTTTATACCAATACCCGTTTCACCACCGATGCAATTCAGTATGGAACCTGCGTTGATTTAATGCTTGTTAGCTGGGATTATCCCCCGCAAAATTCATTGAAGGTGAGAATTGATAAAGCTGGTCTATATCCTTTAACAGCATTGGCTACTCTCACTAAAACTGAAAAAAGACAGCTGTTGGACAAAGGAATAGTACTTTGCAAAGAAGTATACGAAAATCCAATCTTGTTAGAGCAATTGGGAGTAAATGAATCAAGGCAAAAGAAAATCTTGGATGACTCCTTAAAATTATGTAGCGCCATTAACACTTTAATATAATGTACAACTGTTATTTTAAACTCTAAATCATATAATATGAAAAGATACACATGTCCCATGCACCCGCAGGTGATGAAGGACGAACCTGGAAAATGTCCGATCTGCGGCATGGATTTAGTGCCGATGGGTGGTTCACAAAAGCAGTCACATTCGCACCACCACCACCACCATCACGACACCCATTCAGACCCCTCAGACCACTCGGCCGGTGGATACAACAAACATGAAGGGCACCACACAAACGATTTTTTGAAACGATTTTGGGTGTCGCTGATCCTGACAGGTCCCATTCTATTACTTTCAGAAATGATACAGAATTGGTTGGGCTTTCAGATTTCATTTTCCGGAGATAAGTATGTGTTGCTAATCTTGGGGGTTGCCATTTATATTTACGGTGGCATGCCGTTTCTCAAAGGGATGGTCGGCGAAGTCAAGGCCAAAGCGATTGGAATGATGACCCTTGTTGCAATAGCGATCACCGTAGCTTTTGTATATTCCGTTGCGGTAGTTTTTGGTCTGCCCGGCATGGATTTCTTTTGGGAATTGGCTACGCTTATCGTGATCATGCTGCTGGGGCATTGGTTGGAAATGCGTTCGCAAATGGCAGCCTCCAAGGCATTACAATCCCTTGTGGCTTTGTTGCCAAATGAAGTAACTGTTGAACGAAATGGTGAAGCTCTGAAAATAAACCTGGAAGAACTAAAAAACGGTGAGACCGTTATCATCAGGCCCGGTGAAAAAATCCCTGCTGATGGGGTAATTTCAGGAGGAAATTCATCTGTAAATGAAAGTATGCTGACAGGAGAAAGCGTTCCTGTAAAAAAGCAGGCAGGTGGAAAAGTGATTGCCGGATCTATTAATGGCGATGGCATGCTAAAAATAAAGGCAACCGGTGTAGGGAAGGATAGTTATCTCAATAAAGTCATCAATCTTGTACAAGAGGCACAAGAGGCAAAGTCCAATACGCAAAACCTTGCTGATAAGGTAGCAAAGTGGCTCACATTCATCGCCATCGCAGTAGGTGTAGGCACCTTTATTTATTGGTTCAGCAGCAGCGGCGACCTTGCTTTTGCTCTGGAAAGAATGGTCACGGTTATGGTTACAGCCTGTCCGCACGCATTGGGTGTTGCTATACCATTAGTGGTCGCCATTTCGACCACCCTTTCAGCAACAAACGGTCTGCTGATCCGCAATCGAACCGCGTTTGAAACTACACGGAATTTGTCTACCATTATTTTTGATAAAACAGGAACGCTTACCCAAGGCTCTCACGCTGTGGAAAGGGTAATCCCGGTAACCGATGAATATACAGCTGACGACATCATCATGTATGCGGCGGCGGTTCAACAAAATTCCGAGCATCATATTGCCAAAGGCGTGATGACAACCTTGAAAGAAAGGAGCCTTGAATTATGGAACTCAGAAGATTTTCAATACATGCAGGGTATCGGTGTCCAAGGCGTCGTAAATAAGAAAAAAGTTGTGGCTGCCGGTCCCAACTATTTTAAAGCAAATAATTTATCAATGCCTGAAATTCCAACAGAGATCAATCAAGATGTTGAAACGGTGAATTTTGTTTTGATTAACGATAATGTAATTGGAATAATCACCTTGGCGGACAGTATTCGTCAAGGATCTCAAGAGGCAATTGATGAATTAAGAAAGATGAACATCAAATCTTTCCTGCTCACGGGCGATAATGAACACATAGCCAAATCGGTTTCCGATAAATTAGGGATGGATGGCTTTATGGCCAATGTTCTGCCCCACCAAAAACAGGAAAAGGTAAAAGAGTATCAGGCAGCCGGAGAAATTGTAGCAATGACCGGAGACGGAGTGAATGATGCGCCCGCTTTAGCACAGGCAGATGTCGGCATAGCAGTGGGTTCCGGAACAGATGTAGCGGCCGAAACTGCGGATATTATCTTAGTAAACAGTGATCCACGAGATGTAATGAAATTAGTGGATTTTGGAAAACGGACATACAAGAAAATGGTTCAAAATCTTATTTGGGCTGTAGGTTACAACGTGGTAGCCATTCCTTTAGCAGCAGGTATATTGTATCCAAATTTCGTACTCAGCCCTGCAATGGGTGCGGTGTTGATGAGCGTTAGTACCATTGTAGTAGCGATCAATGCGAGCCTCTTAAAATTAAAACCGCTAAAATGATGGTGGCAATCAATCCTTGTCGAACAGTAACAACAACAATATGTTATGAGATATAATTTAATACTGCTACTTATGCTTGTTACGATAAGCAGTAGCGCTCAATCAGCACACTCATCTCATGAGCAACAAATGGGTAACCCACAAATAAATGTAAATGAGGGCGAGACGGAACAACAAAAGGCATACACCTGTCCAATGCATCCAGAAATACTCTCCGATAAACCGGGAAACTGTCCCAAATGCGGGATGAAGCTTGTTCCTAAAAAGATGGAGGGTAACGAAAGTCATGGAGAGATGAATATGAACAAGCAAGCCCTAGAAAATGTCCCAATGCTTCCAGAGAAGATAATTGGTGGCGGAAAGGTTGTAAAATACCATCTGTATGTAAAAGACACCGTTGTTACCTATGGCGGAAAATCCAAAAGAGCTATCGCAGTTAATGGACAGATACCGATGCCCACATTGACATTTACGGAAGGGGACACGGCAGAGATCATGGTACACAACCTTATGGACGAAGCCACATCCCTGCATTGGCATGGTGTAATGCTGCCCAACAAAGAAGATGGTGTTCCTTGGCTGACCCAAAAGCCCATTGAGCCAAATTCTACCTATACGTATCGCTTTCCGATAATCCAACATGGTACGCATTGGTACCATTCGCATTCCGGCATGCAGGAACAGATAGGTATGTATGGTTCTTTCATAATGAATAAACGTGAGGGTGATCCCACATTCAGGAAAGGTATTGATGATCTGCCTACAGTTCCTTTGATTTTAAGTGAATGGACAAATTTAAATCCAGACAATGTCCACCGGATGCTTCATAATGCCAATGACTGGTTTGCAATTAAGAAAGGGACGACCCAAAGTTATCTGGAAGCTATAAAAGAAGGACATTTTAAAACGAAAGTTACAAACGAGTGGAAACGTATGCTTGCGATGGATGTCAGTGATGTTTATTATGATAAATTTTTGATCAACGGCGCAGATGGGCAGCAACTCTCACAATTTAAGGCGGGAGACAAAGTTCGGTTGAGGATCGCTAATGGTGGTGCTTCATCCTATTTTTGGATCAATTACGCAGGTGGAAAGATTACCGTCGTTGCCAGTGACGGGAATGATGTCGAACCGGTTGAAGTGGATAGGCTGATCGTAGGGGTTTCGGAAACTTACGATATCATCGTTACCATTCCTGAGCCAAATAATTCCTATGAGTTATTGGTTACCCCTGAGGATCGCACCGAATCTGCATCGATTTATATCGGCGAAGGAAGGAAAGTACCACATTCCCCACTTCCGAAACTTAAATACTTTGAGGGCATGAAGATGATGAACGATATGATGAAAATGAACGGGGACATGAAGGACATGGGGATGAAAATGAGTCTCCAAAAGATGGACATGAATTCGGTAATGTATCCCGAGATCACAGGTGATAAAAATGGTAATAAAGCGATGGGTAAAATGGAAATGGACTCCTCAATGGATCACTCAGCCCATGATATGTCAAGTTCTGACATCGTTACCTTAAATTACGACATGCTTAAATCACCGTACAATACCGAACTGTCAAAAGATCAACCGGTAAAAGAAGTGACCTTTACGCTCACAGGGAACATGAATAGGTATGTCTGGAGCATGGATAACAAGGTTCTTTCCGAAGTGGATAAGATTCCTGTCAAGAAAGGAGAAATTCTCAGGATTAAACTGTTCAACAATTCTATGATGCGGCATCCAATGCATCTCCACGGATTTGATTTCCGTGTCCTAAATAGTAATGGAATACAGTCCCCGCTAAAGAATGTCATTGACATCATGCCTATGGAGACGAATATCATTGAATTTGCCGCCAATACCGAGGGTGACTGGTTCTTCCATTGTCATATTATGTATCATATGATGGCAGGTATGAACCGGGTTTTTGCAGTAGGTGATTATCAAAACCCAAACCTGCCTAACAAAGAAAAAGCATATAAAAAACTGCAAAAAGAGAGCAATGGATGGCATTTTATGGCTGAGAACGACTTTGCTACAAATGGTAACGACGGGCAGGCAATGCTTCAAAATACACGCTGGAAACTTAGTACCGAATGGAGATTAGGTTATAATAATCGCCATGGATATGAAACTGAAACGCACTTCGGTCGATATATCGGAAAAATGCAGTGGTTTATGCCTTTCGTAGGCTTCGATTGGAGATATCGGGAATTTGGCAGCCATGAGATCGAAAAGAATATGTTCGGACAGAAAAACACGAAAAATAAAAGAGCCAAACTAAGTGCAGGTTTCGTTTACACTTTACCTATGCTGGCCGATTTTCAAGCTGAGGTATATTCAGACGGTATTGTCCGCCTCCAATTAGCAAGGGAGGATATCCCTTTGACTGCAAGATTGAGAGGGGCATTTATGGTAAATACAGACAAAGAGTATATGGGTGGTCTAAAATACATTTTGACCAGAAACATTGCCGCTACTACCCATTATGACAGCGATATGGGCTGGGGGTTCGGATTGAATTTGTCCTATTAAGTTTGACTTTCTATGAGGTCGGATTTAGAATCCGACCTCTTTTAATGAATTAAAAATGTTACTTAATAGGATAGTCTTATAACATCTAATTTGTAGCATCATTCCAAATGCTTTCTTGTAGCATCATTTCTAATTTTTCTAAGTGTTTTTGTTGAGGCTGGCTCTTTCCATTCTCCCAAGCAAGAATAGTTGAACCATGTATATCTAAGAGTTTTCCCAATTTCGTATTACTAAGTCCGTTTCGCCACTTATATGCTTTTAAACGTCCCCGAAACGTTGTCTCGTCAAACTCAAACGGACAATATCCTAAGAACCCGAAAATAGGTGGATAATATTGAATTTGGGGTTCGCTTCTGTTGTTTTCCCAATATGTAATGCAGTCCTCGCTAACATTAAATATTGCTGCTAAATCCTTTTGAAACAGCCTTAGCTCAATTCTTCTCTTCCTTATATGTTCACCAAGAGTCTGTGGATTTACAGGTGCTTTTATTGGTAGAGGTTTACTGATTTGTTGTTCAAAACGTAAACAGGGCAACGCATGAATGTGGTTGTGTTACCTTCTTCGAGACTTAATCTTGATGGAATCAAAACATAAAAGACTCAGAAATAGGCCCGATATCAATGTAATTAGTATTAATTGCAACCAACATAACCATCGAAATGAGGAGCAAGAGAGCGTGTGTTCCACGGTATCGATAGCCCGACTGGATGTCAACGCAAGATAGTGCTTTCATTTTCTTTTTTCTGTTAAAGAAAAAGGTACGGGCAGGAGTGGGTGATGAATCTCCCGTATGTCTTTTATCTATGATATGATAGCCAACACAATCTGATACGGGAACTCAATTTCCTTGTTGAGCAAAATTTCAGGAACCAGCATAAGATCTCTTATTATGTCGGTTTACTGAACAAATCACCAAAGACCATTACTTTCAAGAAAATTGATGAAAAGTCACCTCTGCAGATTATCCACGACCGTATTCTGTTAGANGTCGGTTTACTGAACAAATCACCAAAGACCATTACTTTCAAGAAAATTGATGAAAAGTCACCTCTGCAGATTATCCACGACCGTATTCTGTTAGAGGCAAAAAACCTGCTTCACTATACGAAGCTGCATATTTCTGAAATAGCATATGAACTCGGTTTTGAAAGTGTTCAGGTATTCAGCTGGTTCTTCAAATGGTTATCAAATAGAAACACAATTTATTTTTAGCTATTTTGGTTTCAATAATTAAGTAGAATACATGTATGAAACCATTAACTCAAAAGCAGTTGTCAATTAAAATGTATGTGTTTACTGATTTCTATAAAATGATTTTTATAGCATTAAATTAGCACGCATGGGGAGCACTGATTTAAAAGAGGAAAGCAAGGGCTTACTGTATCCGGCCTATCATAAATTATACAGTTCTCTAAGCAGCTTGGATAAATTTGAAAAAGGAACCAACTTTTTCGATAATATCTCTTATCTAGACAATTTCCTGTCGGAATATAGAAATGTGACATTTATGCTTCAAAAATCGTTAGCACATACAGATTACATAAAAGTTTACGAGGAGAACAGGGAGAAATATTTATTGAATGATGTCTGCAAATGGTTTATTGAAAAGCGAAATGAGGTGTTGAAGCAGCAACCATTCGACCTGGAGAAAAAAATACGCATTGTAATATATACCACCGCCGATAACCTTGCTTTGCCAGAATTGTCCTTTACGATAGAAAATGATGTAGAATATTCAACGCTAATTGATTCAATGCGTGACTTTTTTGCCAAACTAGGTTTGGTTGAGGTTATGTTTTCTGCCGAATTTTCTTTTTATGAAAAAGGGCATAAAGAGCAACACTCCGTTAAAAAATGGGACAAATTTCTGATTTACAGCAA
>NZ_JAMXAY010000040.1 GCF_025460835.1 Parapedobacter soli
AATACCGTGAAAAGGTGCTAAAACTTTAAAAGCGAAATCCCTGACACTATGGGTGAGGCAACCTCACCCATAGTGCATAATCGGTACGATAGTTGTATTTTTGTTTCAAGCGGTTAAGGATGAATTTTCTCACAAAACATATCGACGCCATTCGGAAATTATGCAGCAAGCATTACGTCAAACAACTGTATGCCTTTGGGTCTGTACTTACCCACAGATTCGATACGGATAGCGATGTGGCCCTTATCGTCGATTTTGATTCAGTAACGGTGGAAGACTACGCCGAACAACTACTACGACCTCAAGTTCTCCCTTGAGAATATTTTAAATCGTCCGGTTGACCTATTGGAATCCAAGGCAATCAAAAACCCCTTTTTCAAACAATCTATTGCTCAAAGTCAACAATTGGTCTATGGATGATGCTGTAAAAGCTTGGCTTTTTGATATTTCCAATGCCATCGAAGAGATTGATAGTTTTTTTGTCGGCATTCCTAAAGATTTTTATCAGTATCAACAGGATCTCAAAACCAAGCGGGCAGTAGAGCGGAAGTCCAGTATAACAAATTGCGCATCATCCTTCCGATATATAAGCCAATGCTCATTAATTCGGTGCTAAAATGCCTAAAAACCCAACATTCGGCAACCCTAAGCCGCAAAAACACTAAATCGTTAAATCATACTGACTATCAACCAGACAATCACAATACACTCGCGCCTGTTAGCGCACCTACTATTCGATTACCAACACTAAATCATCGGTATTTACCAACGTCCCGGCACCCAACACAATCTCCTTCACGGTACCCGCTACCGCTGCGGTGACGGTCGTTTCCATCTTCATGGCTTCGATGATGAAGAGCGGTTCATTCACCTTTATGGCGTCCCCTTCCCGCACAAACACCGTGGATAACAGCCCTTGCAACGGCGACCCCACCTGACGGGAATTGCTCAAGTCGGCCTTTTTATTCTCCTTACGCGTAGCGTTGGCCCCGGTGTCGTGTATTTCAAGGTTCCGTGTCTGTCCGTTCAATTTGAAGAAAACAATCCGTTTACCGTTGGCATCCGGCGGACCGATAGACACCAACTTCACTAGCAGTGTTTTACCACGGGCAATTTCTATAGTAGTCTCTTCCCCCGGCTCCATCCCGTACAGGAAATACTGTGTGGGAACGACAGATACATCCCCATACTTCCGGTAGGCTTGTAAATAATCTGTAAATACTTTTGGATAAAACTTGTAACTCAAATAATCGGTGAACGTAAGGTCCGCGCCAAATTCGTACTGAAAATCGTTAAAGTCTGCTTCTATATCCAATGGTGGGAGATGCATATTGGGCCGCTCGGTATACGCCCGCTGTCCCTTTAGTACCATCTGCTGCAATTTCGTGGGAAACCCTCCCTCCGGTTGGCCGATGTCACCTTTGAAAAACGAAACCACAGAATCCGGGAACGACAGGGATGCCCCCTTAGCCATCACGTCGTCGGCAGTGAGGTTATTGGCCGCCATATATTGAGCCATGTCGCCCACCACCTTTGAACTGGGCGTCACCTTCACGATGTCGCCAAACAACTCATTGGCTTCGCGGTAGCTCCGTTTGACATCGACTAAGCGATCGCCCAAGCCCAATGCCGAGGCTTGCTGACGCAGGTTGGAGTATTGCCCTCCGGGTATTTCATGCCGGAATACCTCGGCCGAGCCGGCCTTCATCCCCGATTCGAACGGTGCATAATAAGTGCGTATGGTCTCCCAATAATCACTATAGGCGTTCAGGCTATCCATATCAAACGTATTTTCTCGTTCGTGGAAGCGCATCATCTCGACCACTGCATTGAGGTTCGGCTGCGACGTGAGGCCCGATAGCGATCCCAAGGCACAATCCACCACGTCTACGCCCGCTTCGATTGCTTTGAGGTAGGTCGCCGTCTGCAAGGAAGACGTATCGTGCGTATGTAAGTGGATGGGGATCTTCACCGTATCCTTCAGCGCCGCAATCAGTTCCTGTGCAGCGTAGGGCTTCAATAAGCCAGACATATCCTTCAGTCCCAAGATGTGGGCGCCCGCATTTTCCAGGTCCTTCGCCTTGCGCTGGTAATAGTTCAGGTCGTATTTGGTGCGCGACGGGTCGAGGATATCGCCCGTGTAGCACAGCGTTCCCTCCGCAATGCCGTCGGTTCGTTTCCGTACCATGTCAATGCAGGGGGTGACATTTTCCATCCAGTTGAGCGAATCGAAAATCCGGAAGATGTCCACGCCGGTTTCCCAGCTTTTTTCCACGAATGCGTCGATTAGGTTATCCGGATAGGCCGCATACCCTACCCCATTGCATCCACGGATCAGCATCTGCAGCAAAACATTGGGCACGGCCTTCCGCAATTTCACCAGCCGCTGCCACGGATCTTCCATTTGGAAGCGCAGGCACACGTCAAACGTGGCACCGCCCCAAACCTCCATGCTGAATATCTGCGGGTGCGCTTTCGCAAAGCCTGCCGCTACTTTCAGCATGTCGTAGGTACGCATGCGGGTAGCCAGTAGCGACTGATGGGCATCGCGCAAGGTGGTATCGGTATAATGTATCCGCCTCTCCTTAGCCAGCCATTCGCAAAAACCCTCAGGCCCCAGTTCGGTGAGGCGGTCTTTGGTTCCTTTGGGATAGGCCGCATGCAGATCCACCGGAGGTACCCGCGGCACTTCCAATTGCGGCGGCCGCGATGCCCCTTTCACATCCGGGTTGCCATTTACTGAGATATCGCCCAGGAACTCGAGCAATTTGGTACCACGGTCTAGCCGCCCCGCAGGCTTGAACAGTTCGGGGTGGGCCGCGATGAAGCCTACGGTGGCCTCGCCGGCCAGGAAAACTGGGTGGGTCACGAGGTTTTCCAGAAACCCGATATTGTTTTTCACCCCCCGTATCCGAAATTCGCGGAGGGCACGGTCCATCCGTTTGGCTGCTTCGGCCAAGGTATTGCCATGGGTGCTTAGTTTAACCAACATGGAGTCAAAAAACGGGCTCACCTTCATCCCCGGATAGGCGCTTCCCTCGTCGAGTCGCACACCGAAACCGGCTGCATTACGGTACGTGATGATGGTCCCATAGTCGGGCTTGAAATCCGAGGCGGGGTCTTCCGTGGTAATCCGGCATTGGATAGCGTAGCCATTCAGCGGAATGGCTTGCTGATTGCCAAGTCCAACGCGCGGATCGCTGAGCTGGTCGCCAGAAGCGATATACAGCTGGGTTTTTATCAAATCGATTCCCGTCACCAATTCGGTTACGGTGTGCTCCACCTGGATGCGCGGGTTTACTTCGATGAAATAGACATCGCCATTAGCATCCACTAAAAACTCGACAGTCCCTACATTGTCGTAGCCCGCATGTTTTGCGATGTCCGTCGCATAGCCGTGTAGCTTACTTCGAGTCCCGTCGGCTAGGTTTGCCGCGGGGGCTACCTCCACCACTTTCTGGAACCGCCGCTGTACCGAGCAATCGCGTTCATAGAGATGGGCCACGTTGCCGTGGCGGTCTCCCACCACTTGCACTTCGATATGACGGGGATTTTCGATGTACCGTTCCAGGAATACGGTTCCATCGCCGAAGGCCTTGAATGCCTCATTTCGGGCACTACTGAATGCAGTTTCCAGATCCGCATCGCTCCGTACTACGCGCATGCCGCGGCCGCCGCCGCCAGCCGCGGCCTTCAGCATCAACGGGAAGCCGATTCGCCCGGCTTCAGCAAGTGCCTCCGTTATATCATCCAACCCTTTCCTGCTGCTTTCTATAATTGGCACGCCGGCTTGCTGGGCAACCGCCTTTGCTTTCACCTTATCGCCCAGCATGTCCATTACAGTTGGCGAGGGTCCAACGAATACAATGCCTTCTTCGGCACACCGTCGGGCAAATACCGCATTCTCGGAGAGAAACCCGTAGCCAGGGTGTATCGCGTCAGCACCGCTTTCTTTGGCTACATTGATAATGGCTTCAATATCGAGGTAAGGTTTTAACGGCTCTCGGTCATCACCCACTTGATATGCTTCATCCGACTTGTACCGGTGCAGCGAATACCGGTCTTCAAACGTATAGACGGCCACCGTACCGATGCCCAATTCATTACATGCTCGGCTGATTCGAATCGCAATCTCACCACGGTTTGCGATCAATACTTTTTTGATGTTCATAATGTTCCTTCCCTGTTTATGCCAGCTCACAAACCTGCCGTTGTTCACCCACTCCGCCCACCGCCGGGAGCCTCGAGTGGATCGACAGGTTCTCCCCCACGCGATTCAGTCCACACCCATTGAAAAAGTCGCGGTCCCAATCATGGAACCGATTGGAAATAGCCCTTCTTACGCCATACTCATCCAAAACACCCGGGCATTCTGCCTCGGGGCTACCGAAACGGATTAATCTCATAATGGTTGTAAAAATTTATACCGATATTAGAATGTTAATTATTCGACGCCCGAACCCTGATAACCAATCGCCCCATGACAAGCACCTCGCCCTAAATTACAACCACATACCCCTATTGGTAATCATGGAAAAATAACCATTTTGATAAGATTGCACACATCCCAAGCAGAGGTCCATAGCTACTGTTATTATGGTTCGTGGGTATCACTAAAAGTAGTTAACGCCTCTTTATCCCCGAGCTTCGTCAAGATTTTTTGCAGACCTTCCATCTCCTGTCGTAGCCCGATTTTAGCATCGCGTTCACGATCGTGATTCAAAATTCCTATCGGGCCTTCATAGCCGCTGTTCGCCACAATTTCAATCATCGATTCTTCCACATCGCCTTCACCGATACCATAAAATGATTCTGTGTCCCCAGCCTTTAAACCAGCCAAGTTCACAGCGTATAGGTAAGGGACGATTTTAGGGAAAAACTCAGCAAAACGAACATGGTGGAACCGGGCGTGGTGAAAATTGTAAACCAGCCCAATGTTTGGCAGATTGATATGTTTAAGCAACGCCAATTGATTCTCCGGTTCGCCATACCAACCTCCGTGGTTATACAAACCTACTTTACAACCTAAAGACGCAGCGCGTTCTGCCACATAACGAATAGGTATGGACATCTCCGCTATTTTTCGGGCCTGGCTTAACGAATCAAACCCTTCGCCCTCGTCGATATATAACCAAATTTCGGTTTCCACTTCATTACGTTCCAGAAAATCGAAAATGGCCTGAACAAATGTATCTTTCTGGGGTTCTTTGCCTGTCATCATCCAAAACGCTTGCAGCCGAATACCGTGATGAGTCAATGCTTTCCATTCCTCGTCAAACGTCGGCACATGTTGTGCACGCCAGTCATACGCCAGCATCTTAATACCAAGCTCATTAAGCATTTCAGCTCGCTCCCACGGGCCACGGAGTTCTGCATCATAAGGCACGATACACCACGCCAATAAGTTATCTTTGGCAAAAACCGACGGCTTCTTCTCGGGTTCGCACGAAATAAAAAGCATCGCGAGGGATGCGAAAATGAGGAGTTGACAAATAGGCAACCCCATTTTTGTAGGTAACTTCGTCATAGTCTATTGAATTAAATTATCAGGTAGTGCAAATGCAATGTATTCATCTCCCGTTGGTGTACCCAATTTCCCTCCGCCCGTTGCGGGAATAATCACATACTGTCTTCCATTTGCCATGTATGTACTGGGCACTGCAAAACCTCCAAAAGGCAGTTGTACTTCCCAAAGTATTTTGCCTGAATCCTGATCGAAAGCACGAAAGCGCTCGTCACGTGTTGCACCGACAAATACCAATCCCCCTGCCGTGGCGATGCTACCGCCGAAATTCTCCGTACCGGTAATATCTATGCCCCTTGCGGTTAACTCAGGGTATTCGCCGAGCGGCACTTTCCACTTTATCTTGCCCGTCGTTAAATCAATCGCGTTTAATGTCCCCCAAGGCGGCGCCGTAGCCGGATACCCCTGATCATCGAGAAACTTGATGTAATTGATGGCGCGATAATACGGACTTCGAACGGCGGCATCCGCTTCGAACGACGCCTTTTCATCTAGCAGGTAAGCGGCAATCTGCTGTACTTCATCTTCTGGGATATGTGAAAAAGGAGGCATCGCACCTTTACCTGTTTTGATGATGTTTACCACTTGATGCGGGGTGTATTTATCATGCAATCCACTTAGTGAGGGCACACCTCCCCTACCTTTCCGGTCTGCACCGTGACAGGACACACAGTTACTCTTCAAAAACAGTGCCCGCCCGGGATGTTCTTGGATTGATTCGTTGTCTTTCTCCTCGTAAATATTTCGCATGGTTATGTGCCAAGCCACGTCGTTCGAGTTTACAAACAACGTGTTTGACACGGGATTATAAGATCCACCTCCCCATTCCGCTCCACCATGGATTCCGTAATAGATAATTCCTTTCGTAGACGGCGGAACAAACCATCCGGCATCCGCACTGTCGAATATTTTAGTTGCGTATGCATTTGCTTCAGAAGTAAGCTGCGTCAGGTCCTCGTGCGTGACAACCTGCTTTGCAAAGGGCTCCGGCCAACTGATATAAGGTTGGGTAGGCCAGGCCACCTCCGCATACAGCGGGCTTTCCGGTACGGCGCGCTCCTCTACTTCGGATAGTACCTCCCCAGTTACTCGATTAAAAAGCAATACATGCCCTGTCTTCGTTAACTGGGCTACACCAGGCACCTTCTTTCCATGATAGTCAAGCTCAGTAAGTATGGGGGCACAAGGCAAATCCAAGTCCCATAGATCATGGTGGATTGCTTGGAAGTGCCACTCCAGGTGTCCGTTGGCTGCATCCAATGCGACGATGCAGTTCCCAAATAAGTGCTCCCCCTCATTGTCAGGCCGATAAAAATCATCTTTAGGCTGCCCCGTAGCAAAATAAACCATACCCAGTTGGCTGTCCACACTCAACCCACCCCAAACGTTAACTCCAGCACCTGTTTTCCAGAAATTGGGGTCACCCCAGGTTTCATAACCGTATTCTCCTGGTTGTGGAATCGTATGGAATATCCATTTACGCTCCCCCGTATGCACATTGAAAGCACTCACGTTGGCCGGTCCGCTCCATGTCATGGCACCCACAATGACCAGATCATCGAAAATAACCGGCGCGGCCGGCGCGGTGATGCCCATTTGGTCGGCCGGTTTAACCAGTCCCTGATTTAGGTTGATTCTTCCGCGATCGCCGAACCCCTCCACGGATTCTCCGGTATGGGCATCCACGGCGTTGAGGTACCCGCCGCTGGTAAAGAAAATCCGGGCGTTGCTTCCAGACGCCCAATAAGCGATTCCCCTATTCACGCCACCAAATTGCTCGTCATCACGGGCGGGATTAAAACGCCATCGTTCGTGCCCGTTCGCTCCATCCACCGCTACGAGTTCCTGAGCAGGAGTGGTTAAAAAAACGGTACCAGCCACGATTAATGGATTCATTTGTATATTTCCTGCCTTATTGCCAGACCGGTATATCCACGCAACCGCTAGATGTGAGACATTCGCTTTATTAATCTGCGCGAGTTGTGAGTATTTCTGTTGCCCCTCGCTGCCGCCGGTATGGGCCCAGTCTTGTTGAGCATAGTCTGTTTGTACGGAGCCGCATGCCGACACGAAACAGGAAAACACCGCCACCTTCAGCAAATTTCTTACGACCGCCATCGCTATAAATTGTAGAAAACTTGACAATTTCCGCCCCATAGCTTTCGTTTTTCTCCATCGGTCAATCCACGTGTACTTTCTTCGACGATCTCGCATACTTCATCATAGGATGCTCCCAAAAGGCAAACGGGCCAGTCACTACCAAAAATCAATCGGTCGACACCAAATAATTCCAACACTTCCATGATGTAAATCTCAAAGTCTTTCACTTGCCACTTCAACCAATCGGCTTCGGTAACAAGCCCTGCTAGTTTGCAGCTTACGTTCTCAAAGCTTGCGAGGACAGCTAAGTCCTTTTTCCATTCGGTGAATTTCCGATCTTTTATAAACGGTTTCGCCAAGTGATCGACAACGAATTTTTGATCAGGAAAGCGCTTCACGAATGCCGCCGCATAAGGAAGGTGTTTTGGATAGATGAGTATATCGTATGTATACCCAAACTTATTCAGCATCGAGATGCCCCGGCAGAAATCGTCCCGTAAGAGAAAATCTACTTGAGGTTCTGATTGCACGATATGCCGAAACCCTTTAACGCGCCTGAATTGCGAGAAATATGCGAGTCGCTCTTCGATGTCGGCACGGCACAAATCGACCCAACCCACTACGCCTTTTATGAAGTCGAACTCATCCGCAAGCTCCAATAAATAGTGGGTCTCCAGCTCGCTCTGGTCGGCCTGTACTGCAATGCATCCTTCAATTTGGTTCTGCTGCATAAGCGGCCATACGTCGGGCGGAAAGTAATCGTTCTTGATTTTGGCACGGGCGTCGTCGATCCATGCATCCTTAATCGGGTCGTATCTCCAAAAGTGTTGGTGGCTGTCAATTCGCATTATTGTATTCGCTAACTTGGTAAACAAGAAGGGCCAATCGGTTCGAAAGATTTATACCCTAGCACAAATTCCTGGTGGCCGAGTGCCTCCGAGCAAGTCGGTATCCCACCCACCGTGTTGATTAATTTATTTAAAATCTCCGAAGCTAACTCATCAACCGTTACGCCCGCTGTCAGTATCTTACCGGCATTTATATCCATGTCTTCTTGCATTCTTCGATAGGTATCTGCATTCGCACAGATTTTTATCACGGGTGCAATAGCCGAGCCCACAACCGACCCTCTTCCTGTAGTAAAAAATATGCAATGTGCGCCTGAAGCAATTAGTTCAGCAATTTCCGAGCTATCGTTTGGGTTGGGGAAGCCAAATCGGGGCTCGCCGTCGGGCACAATATCCATCAAATACAGTCCCGCCACCGGCGGCCGGTCGCCAGGCTTGATTAATCCGGAGATCGGAGCGGTGCCACTTTTCACGTAAGCCCCCATCGACTTCTCTTCGATGGTACTCAAGCCGCCTTCGGCGTTACCGGGTGCGAAGCTTCCGTGCCCCATTACTGTATAATATCGCATCGCTTTTTCCACCGCCCGTTTCAGCTCGATCTGCAGCGCCGGCGTTACTCCTCGCCGGCTCATGGTTGCTTCCAAGCCCACCATCTCTCCTGTGTTTTCAAAAATTGCGGTACTTCCTAGGCGAATCAGCGCGTCATAGGTCTTTCCTACAGCCGGGTTGGCCGTGACACCGCTCGTGGCATCACTCCCACCCGATACGGTACCCACGATTAAATCGGCAAACCCCATGGTTACCCGCGGTACATGTCGGACGGCCTCCAACAAGGAGGCCACATATGCACGGCCCGTTTCAATGGCCGCGCGCGTTCCACCAATGTCTTGAATAACCACCTGTTCAACCGGACGCCCGCTTTCACGAATGGTATCAAATAACCGCTGGCGGTTAAAACTTTCGCACCCCAGCGACACGAGCAACACGCCGCCTACGTTGGTATGGGTGCAAAGCATTCGCATCATCCGGTCGGCATAGGCGTTCGGATAGCATCCGCCGAATCCAATTACATGTATGGCCTCATCCCGGTACGGAAGCGTAATTTCGCGAGCTACGTGGTGCGCACATTCAACGAGATACACAACCACCACCACATTCCGTATTCCTTTCGTCCCGTCGGGCCGCAAATACCCCTGCCACGTACTATTTTTCTGTAAATTCATGAGTATGGGTGTAAGTAACCAAGTAATTGCTTTCTATGTTATGGAGGTGCACATGCTCGCCCACACGAATATCTGCTGTAGCCGAACCAATGGGCACGCCAAATTTGATAATTTGTTCCCCTTTGGCGATGGGGCGGATTGCAATTTTGTGACCGAATCCCAGCGCATGTGCAAACGTCACCGGATGCCCGTCAATCACGATTACGTCCAGCTGTTCGATGGGTTCACGAACAATTGCTACAGAATCCAGCGGATGTAAGTGCATTAGTTTTTCCATAATTGCATAAATGGTTTTTGCCATTATCCACCGGCTAGGTGGTTGCCAATGCCAATAACGATGACCGATACGATGAGCATGGCTATGCCGAACCATAGGTACGCCATGGTCTTTTTGTCGACCAGCTTCCACTCTTTCAGCCGCAGCCCCCATAGATTGCTAAAAATGATGATGGTGGCCATATGTAAGCTCCAACTCGCAAAGTCATAATCGCCCATTTTGGTCGCACCCATCCCATAGAAGAAATATTGGCCATACCACATCACTCCGCTCAGAATCGCCAAAAGGTAATTTCGATACCTAACCGACGCAGGGGTCAAACCAAAATCACCGAAAGAGCGGTTTTTATAGCTTAATACCATGGAATAGATGAAGTTGGTGGTAAACCCGCCGGCCAGAGCGAGGACAAATATCGGGATATTAACAAATACTGCAGCTGTACCGGTGTTTGCCGCTTCCGCTGCGATGGGGGCTCCTGCGTTGATGGCCAGTGCCATAAACGAACTCATGATCCCACCAAGAACTGCCATGGAAATGCCTTTAACAGCAGAAAATTCTTTTACCGACTGCTCCTTTTCAGCCCCGGTTAGCCGCCTATCTTTCAAAACACCGGCATAGCCACAAAGCGCAATACCTGCGATGGTCAATATAAACCCGATTAAAATGACCAATCCCGGCCCCGTGGTAACCAGTATGCCCAGCTTATCCGTCAGATAGGCCGGCACCAACGTGCCGAATATCGCACACACACCCAACGAGATCGATTGCCCCAGCGAGAGCCCAAGGTACCGCAGCCCCAGACCGGCCATTAGTCCGCCGAATCCCCAAAGCACCCCAAAGATATACGTCCACAGCTTGCTGCTAAAAGAGCTGCTGCTTAGAATCCCAAACAGATCCGACGAGACGAGCCACCCACCGATGGTGGGCATAACCATCCAGGCTACAAACCCTAACGTAATCCAATATGTACTCCAAGCCCACTTTTTCACCTGGTTGTACGGCACATAAAAGCTCGCCGAGGAAAAGCCGCCAATCGAATGCAAAATGATACCCAGTAGCTGTCCCATACCTACACCATGTGAAATACTTCCGCCAATATGTCTTCACGCCCTTTCTCGCTATCGGGCGAGTCGCAGACCAGTATTTCTGCCATATGCTTCCACCATCGCTTACACACATCATTATTGCCCATTTGTTGATACCGATCTTCATCTTCGATCTCGAGGTAGCCAAATAGATAATTGGTTTCTTCATGAAGGAAAATGGAGAAATTATGCACGCCATGGTCTTTCATCACTTGCTGCAACTCGGGCCAAATTGGATTGTGTCTTCTCTCATACTCGGCAGCCTTTCCTGGCCTGGCCCGGATCAAAAACGATTTTCTTATCATATCAAACAGTTTATCTTGTTAATCGGTTACGGCAGATTGTGCCTTATACACACGCGCCAAGTCTCCAGCAGTAAGAAAGCGCGCTCCGCCCTTTAACAGTAAGTGACATAAGTCATCAAACTCCTTCAACGCCTTTTCGCCGCAGTTCTCCACAATAAATGGAAGCGGCGTTACGCTGCATTCGCCGAAGTCGATGGCACCTTGGGGCATATCGTAAAACTCCCAGGGATGGAAATAAAAACACAAAACCGGCCGCTCGCCTTGATTTCTGATATAGGAAATAAAGCCCTCGGCTTTTTCCATCAACGCGTGTGCAGACTTGGTGCGAAATAGCGGCCACTGATCCCGGTCGCGCTGATAAGGGTCGTTGCTCTCCATCGTCAGGTCGCAAAAGTTCGGGATTTCCACGAGCTGCATATTTCCCGGCTTCGTCCAGTCTTCAGCCGAAGGATGGTACGGCCCGATAGGCGATTGATAGAAATACAATGGGAACGAGGCGTCTGAGGTATAACCGAGGTCTTCTAACACGTTCACAACACGCGTACTCCCCCACAATCGAGGGCATCGAAAACTCGTCGGCCGCTCCCCGCTCACTTCTTCGACAATACGGGTAGCCTCCGTCAACCGCCCCTCCACTTCCGCCGGTAGTATAGGCCAGTTATTGGGCAACGGAAATATGGGATCCCCTAGCGTTTCATGCAGTAATCCATGGCACCCCGTCTCATGACCTCGCGCAGCTACGTTGCGAACGATCTCGGGATTGTGCTCCGCCGCGTGACCGGTCCAATAAAACGTCGCTGGGATACGGTGTTTTGTTAAAATGTCCAACAAAGGAGCCGTTCCTTTTTGAACCCCTTCGTAAAACGGCGTAAATGACCCGATATCGGTCTCCATGTCGAATCCAAACACCACATCAAACCCATCCGATGCGTGTGGTTGATATTTTATCCTACTTTCCATAAACATTTATATATCTTTGCATTAAGAGATCACTTCAAATTAAATTACCGATAAATAATACACTTAGGAGGAGAACTGAAAAGTGAAAATCACAATATCTCGCTTTTTGATTGTATATTTGTCCGGCATATAATTGGAAAATGTTAATATGTCTTATTTATTTACAAATATAATTATTGCTCCTTATAATCCAAACAAAGCAGATTGAAAAGCCGTTTTTCGACTTAAAAATAATAAGTAATACATAATAGCAAACAAATTGAATACATTATCAAAACTCAAGCCCATTGAGAATCTTTCTCAAGTCGATAAAATCGAAATCACGTTACAGGAATATTTTCGAAACGAGAACTTTATGCCCGGCGATTCTATTCCCAAAGAAGTTGAACTCGCCGATGCCATGGGGGTAAGCCGAACGGCAATACGCGAAGCGCTCACGCGTTTCAAGCTTCTCGGAATTATTGAATCCAAGAAAAACAGAGGAATGATCATCACCCAACCCGACATTTTGGGTAATATGCAGCGGGTATTGAACTCACGTCTGTTAGATAGCGAGACCATGAACGAAATATTTGAAATGCGCTTGGTACTCGAAATGGGCATCTGTGAACTATTATTCCTTAAGAAAAACCCCGGCAATCTTGATGTCCTAGAGCAAATTGTTCTAACCGAAGAAAAATCAACCAGCAAACAAGAAAAGCTGAAATGTGACGTGGATTTTCACTCCACACTTTACAAGATATCAGGAAACAAAACCATCCAACGGTTTCAGCGGATGTTACTTCCCATTTTTGATTATGTGGATAACCGTCTCCAGGTTTCCAAGCAACAAGAGAATGCAAGCTTCGTTTCCCATCGCGTACTCCTAAACACGTTAAGGGATGGAGATGTGCATGATTTCAGAAATAAAATGCACCATCACTTGATGAGTTACTTTGAAAAAATCAAAATGATGAACACCTGACAGTTGACTTTACTTTTGATTGTCTCGCACTTCGTTCCTATCAAATTTAAAGGAGTAGAGGTCGGCATCTGCTAAAATAAAGCGAACCTGTACGACTTTACCAATCAACGGTGTAAGATCGGCGCTCCCCCGCCAACGGGCGATTCGGCAAATGGTATCGCCGAAAATAGGATCACTATCTGCTTGGCTGTATCCCGGGATCGGGTTGCCGTCTTCATCCAACAGCTCAACAAGGATTCCACCAGCGGCGGCGCTCGAGTAATTCAGTTGCAACTCGTCCCCGCCAAAGACCATGGGCTTGGTTAGCAATTCCCCTCCAGACAGCGGCGCATTAATGGATACAAAGCCGTCCAAGCGAAGTGTGTATCTTCTCAACGAGGTGCTATGACCTGTCCAGTTTCCCTCCACTGCGTAAAAAGATAATTCATTAAGTTCGTTGTATAGGGCAGACGTTGTTTCTACCATCGTCCAACCAATGAACTGATGACCGTAGTTCCACGTACCGGGTCGCTCAATCCCCGGCGGCAAAAACGCCTCATTCCACCGGTTGAACGTGACGCCATCGCGACTGGTCATAAACAACCCTTCTGTCAGCGCCGTACCGAAACGCTCAACAGACGATGACCGTAACCGACGATGGTCGAGCTCCGGCAATGCCTCCATAGCAACTGACCATGGACGTTCAATGTACCGAATAGGAAATCCAACAATTACATCCGGTGCACGGTAGTAAGATTTAATCACGTTGTTATAAAGATGCTCTTCCGGAGAGTTCACATAGCGCAGGTCGTGGTAATTATCCCAGTTTACAAAGTCGGGTGATGTAGCGGTCCGTATCGACCGAATTTTGTCTTCACCTGCCATATAGCGCCAATATGCCCGATAAAGCTGACTTCCGGCATCCCAAAAACCAACGTTTTGCGAATCAAAGGAGCCGCCACTGAATACGGGCGACTTACTCATTGGAAACCAATGAATAGCGTCGGCCGATTTAAATACCATCGCCCCTCGCGGCACCCCCCCAATCTCCGTATAGGAGGCAATCACCGCCTTATACTTTGCATCAGCCGTTGCATCCGGATTCTCGTCGATAAAAACTGCTGCCGAACTGGCCGCAACCCGAACCCCTGAGGTCTCATCCTCCGTAAGAACGATGTTATTGTTCTTAGAACCTTCAAACTCAAAAAGACCTAAATGGGGCTTTCGCCAGTGTATGCCATCGTCACTTTCGGCGTAGCAAAGAAAAAAACCGTGTTCATCATCAATCACCTTCCCTTCTTGTACATTATAGTGTACCGATGCATAATACATCCGGTACATGTTACCATCCTTAAAAATACTATGATTATTGCAGTAACTACCTTCCCATGGCTCGTCGTGCTCAATCACTATTTCTTGAGGAACCGGCCGATGCAGCCGTCTTTCCGCACCACCGGACAACCGTTCAACCAGGTAGTCGTCGACCAATAATTGCCGCTTGGTATCGACATCAATTACATTGACAGATGTATCCCGATGCAACAATCCATCCTTAGGGAACGAGGCACCTGCCCAAGCGACACTAAAAACCACCGAAAAACAAACAATTAATTGGGTTATTTTCTTTTTACGCATCATTTCCGATCGATTTTATTTTATTTCTAACGATTTTCGCCCATCTGAAATTGAAACAGTTGTTGCTCAACGCCCTACGATTTAAAGTAGCTACACAGATATCCACCTATTACGCACGAAACCACACTGATAGCACCATATAAATAAACGCTGATATCGGTATAGGATTTCGTCAGCCACACCGCAAGCACGCCGATAATTAAACCCGTTATCGCACCCACCGTATTGGCTCGCTTCGTAAAAATACCCAAGATAAATACACCGGCAAGGCTACCGCCCAACACGCCCAAAACCTCTTGGAACAAATCAAAAATAAACTGGACATCCAATAATGCGATAAACATCGCGCTTACAGTACCAAACACCCCTGCACCAATTGTTGCCCATCGCGCAGCGGCCAAACTGGATCGATCACTGGCTTGCTGCGAAAGCGCCTGAAAAATATCTGAGGTGAAACTAGCTGCTATGCTATTCATGCTACTGCTCATGGTCGATTGGCTTGCTGCAAATATCCCGGCAATCACCAAACCTGCAATACCGGCAGGCAGTTGTTGTACAACAAAATAGGGCAAGATTTCGTCCACCTTATCTGCAGCGACCACATCCGGGTTGTTTGTATAAAACACGTAAAGGACGGTACCCAATCCAAAAAAAAACACCGTCCCCGGAAGGGTGATCCATGAATTGACCCATAGACTTTTCGCCGCGCTCTTCTCGTCTTTAACGGTTAGGTAACGCTGGACAATTGTCTGATCTGAGGTATACGGAATGATATTCAGAAAGAAGAAGCCGACGATGCAGACCCAAAGCACCAAACGCGACGGGTCCCAACCCAAGTGATACCAAGTAAACTTCCCTTCAGCAAGCCCCTGAGAAATCACCGCGTCCAATCCCCCATCCACATGCATGATCCCAACAATCAGGCACACGATGGCACCTCCCATAAGCACCACTACCTGCGCAAAATCCGTCCAGATAACGGCCTCGATTCCACCCATTACCGTGTAGATAATACAGATGAAGCCCATGATGGCAATAATACCGTAGATATTGCTTCCCGTTACAGAAGCTATGGCTACCGCGGGCAGATACAATACGATACCCGTGCGACCCAGTTGAAACAAAATAAAGGAAACACTTCCCAGAAGGCGGACACTTTTGTGGAAACGATGCTCAAGGTATTCATATGCAGAAGTAATACTTAACCGTCGAAAAAACGGGATATAATAACGCACTACAATGGGTACCGTGGCAAGAATCAACACCGATCCGATTGCCAGAGACCAGTCGGTCGCAAATACAATCGCCGGAATGGCCATAAACGTAATTGCACTTATTTGCGTACCGTAAATGCTAATCCCCGCCGCCCACCATGGGATACGGCCTCCTGCCGTGAAAAAATTTGACGTCGTCTGCTCTTCTTTTTTATCGTAGATGAATCCAATCCAGAGCATAAACCCTAAATACACCACCAACGTCAACCAATTGACCCACCCAAATTCCTTCTTTTTGGAAAGCTCCATTAAAACGGTCGATTCCCCGACATCCATCGTTGCCAGCCAATCTTGCTCCCACTTGATCAATGTACCGCCCCAAGCGCCTTGTTCGCCAGGAAGTGTACCGAAATCCATCCAAGCATCCGTTCCAACATGATAAGCAAGCAGCAACGACTCTCCCGGTTGTTCGTGATCCTGTTGAGCTGGATATAGCAAATGGTCTAGGCCAAACGCCGCTGCAGGGCCCGGGCCATCTGCCAGGTCGGCCGGTAAGTCTGCCAAGCGTTGCCATTCCCCGCTCACCACCCTTCCGTCTTGGTACATGGGAACAAATCGGTATGCATCGCGTAATGACTCAGCTTGCGTACCCAAGGAGTCCCGTCCGCCAAAAAGAAAGAACTCGCTTTTAAAAGTTGCCGAAACCGCCTGCACCCGCTCGGGGCCGTTCCACGATGGAAGTTCTACCCAAGCGGCCTGGTGAACCTCTTGATTTAAATTCAACGCATAAAAATGTTGCTTTCCACTTCCGGAAAGATCGGATCGGCCGCCCGCTAGAAGTACCGTCTGGTCCACCAACGTTCCCGTCATATAGGCCAGCGGAACGGGAAGTTGTGTAAGGCTATCCAGCCGAAGCTTACCCCCATGGGTAGAAATTACGTATACGCTAGACGAAACTACTTGCCCATCCGTACCGCCAAACAGCAAAACCTCATCTCTGAAGCCAATAGCCACTCCGTGTGCCAAACGTTTGGGAAGCCGGATATCGGCACGCTCCCATCGTCCTTTCCGCAACAACCAAATTTCATCGAATGCCTCTCCAACCTCATCCAAGCCCCCAGCGAAAATCAGCGTATTTCCGCTCGTAGCCATAAACGCGCCCGTCCGTTGTGCCGGCAAGTCGATGTATTCGTTTAATCGAACCTGGTCGTGCAACTGCGCTTGTACAGATGGAGCATAAAAAAAACTAAGGCCTAGTAAGAGAGCGGCAATAACCCGAGTGCAAGCTCCCTGTTTTATCTCATTGAATACCATCTTTACCAGCTACTCCATCCACCATCTACAATCAAATTATGCCCCGTTACATAGGCTGCTGCAGTGGACGCCAAGAACACCACGGGCCCCTTAATGTCCTTATCGTCTGCAAACCGACCCAGGGGAGTTAAGCGCTTGTAATTTTCGACAAATTCGTTATCTCCAAAATCCAGCTCCACACCCGGCCCATACCCGCCGGGACTGATGCAATTGGCCCGTATGTTGTACTTGCCATAAAAAGTGGCGAGCCACTTGGTGAAACCCACAATTGCCCATTTGTCATAGGTGTAATTTACTGGGCTTGTCATCCCCGTATGTCCGTAAACCGGGAAGTGCGGCCCTTGCACCCCTTGTATAGACCCGATATTGATAATATTGCCTGATCCTTGTTTACGCATGACCTTGATTACAGCTTGTGTAATCAACATCAATCCAGTAGAATTTACCGCTTGGGCACGGTTCCAGTCGGCCTCCGTAAGGTCTTCTAGATCCTTGTAACCGTCTCTCGATACCGCATTATTTACCAGCGTATCAATGCGGCCGAAACGATCAAACACGCGATCGACGAACTGCTGAATCGAACGACCATCACTCAGGTCAAGCCCCATGCCTTCTGCATGCAACCCCCGGTTCCGCAGCGTCGCGGCGGCCGCCTCACATTTGCTTTCATTTCGTGAGGCTAAAACCACCGTCGCGCCTGCTTCCGCAAGTGCCTCACAGATCGGCATGCCAAAGTAACCAGCACCTCCCGTTACAATGACTACGTTATCAGTTAAGCTGAAAAGTTTTTCCATTTTTTCTCATTCGTTATTAATTCGTCCACATGGCCGGAGTAATCACCTCTTCTGGCATCGCGGCATAAAGCGTCCGAAGTCTATCTCGGCCTTCGTCGCTAATCGCCTTTCCTGCATAAAGCCCCATGGTATCGTTCACTTGGCTCGATCGCTCGGCTCCGAAAATAATACTGGAAATTCCCGGAAGATCCCTAACAAATGAAAATGCCAATTGAGCTACACTCACGCTTTCCCCCCGGGCAATTTCGCCTAATTGACGCAAAGGCTCGGCCGCCTGTTGAAGATTCCCAGCCAAATGATCTGGATTCACAAAAAAAAGACCTTGCAAAAATACGCTACGGGCAAACACGAGCTTTCCAGCACGCTCCATTTGGGCCAATGCACCGCTTTGAATCAGCCGCTGATCAAAGATATTGATTGGTACTTGCATGGCGTCAATGACCGGCTCATCCGCGAAATACACTGCCTCATCCGGATGGTCGACCGAGATACCGCCCCGCATAATCAATCCCATCTGCTTTAGTTCGTTGAGGATAAGCAACAGTAATTTACGTACGCGTACTATAGGCAGGTGGCGTTCCATGTGCAACAGCGCAAGGGGAACCGATGGCACGCGCAATGCTTTTAACGAGGCACGGACACTACACACAGCGGCATCGATCGCAACCTTCGAATCGTCTAGGGACTCACTACCTATTTTAAATTTTGTCACCAATGTAACTGGGGCGGTGCGCGACTGTAAAAATTCGCCAATTAACTCCTCCGCATCTCCATAAGTACGCGCAGTATCCCAACAGGAAATGCCTGCATCAAGCGCAGTAGCAAGAACAGCGAATGCTTCCTCCTTACCGGGCCGACCGGCCGGATTAGCAATGCCGTAATCAAGCCCAAGCGCTACGGTGCCTAAGCTGAGCCTGGGTATCGAGTATCCAAAGTATTCTAAATAATCCATTTACATTTCAATTAGTATCACTCGCCCCGGGCCGGGCTCGCCGAAGCCTCCGGTTACCAACAACCTCTGTTTCGTTAACCAACTTACATTACTCGTTAACGGGATTCCCGTGTCGACCGTATCTACAAGGGCCCCTTCAGGCGAAATAACCTGCAAAGCCTGCATACCATAATGTGCTATCCACAGGTTGCCATCTTCTCCCATACTCAATCCATCAGGAAGGTTACCCTCCGGTATTCCCGAAGGATGTACTGGCAGGTCTGCGAAAACTTCAAGTCCACCCTCCCCCCCTACGTCTATCTTTACAATACGATTACGATAACTCTCCGCTACATATAACCAATTTCCGCACGGAGAAAACACTAAGCCATTGGGATAGTCCAAGTTCGCTGCCAACACACCCTGTTGACCATTGGCTCTCACATAAAAAACGCGGCCCGCATGGCGTATCGAATCCGTGAAGAACAACGTACCATCATCAGCCATGATTAAATCATTCGGCACCTGGACCGGTTCACCCGCGCAGTAGCCTGCCAGTTCGTCGCTGAGCAACCGCCCACTGGGAGAAAACCGTCTGATTGCGGCCAGTTTGCTATCACAAACCAAGTGATCTCCATTCGGCAATATGATTTGGCCATTCGGACAGTCGGAGAATGCCCATTGCGTTAGACAACCCTGTTGATCAAATCGCCAAATCACTCCACCGCTCAACGTAGTGAAAAATAAGTTTCCGTCACCGTCGCTTATCGGTCCTTCGGTGTAAAAGGGCAAATCAGCTATAATCGTCCGTCTCATATTCTATTCAGCTATCCTCGAACGGATACAAAGGCACCTTTCTGTGAATATATGTAAATCGGGTCATGTCGGCTTGCGTCGGGCCCTCGGTATCCACCTGGCATATTGTCTTACAAACGGGCCCATAGGCCGCTATAGGCGCGTTCACACCTTTGGCCACAATCATCCGGAAGGCCTGAGGAACCATGTCAAATGCCAACAGCTGTTGCAGGCTAAACGGTGGAACACGCTGGGAAGTGAGCATGATGGTATTGCCGTGATCCGTAATAACCAGCGCGGTCAAGCCCATTTCAAATTTCGTGTACCCACCGTGCCGGGCATGCTGTTCGTGGAATGAACCATTTTTTATCCATTGTAACTCCACGTTGCATCGATATCCCCCCGGCTGTTTGTACCGCAACCCCAGTTCCAGCGTAAATCGGTCACGCGGTGTATAAGCGCACGCACGCGCGACCGCTTCGGGATCGAAAATAGAGATAAAGAAAGGGCCCTTCCCGTGTTGCTCGAAGGCCTCCAGCAGGCCTACTAAATTGCCTGGGGCACCACCTCCGATATTATCGCCCATATCCAGAAAAAGAATCGGGGTTTCCCACACATCCATCTCAGATATAACGGTAACGACATCTTTTTTTAAACCGTTGAATCTCGATTTATCCGACAGAATGAACTTCCGCAACCGCTCCGCTACGAGGGGGCCAGCGCCGGTTCCTCTTTCTTCTATAACCAGCACTGACGTGCCCATCTCTGGAACGTCTGAATAGGGGAACCCGATACATACACTCACCGAAAGCACCCCTACTAAAGACTCGAGTTCAGCGGCATACGCAAAAAGGCTTTTACAGGGTTCAACAGCCGTATGCTGCTGTTCGATGCTGATGGCGAGGGGCAACTCCACGAAGTGAGCTACGGGCTTTACTTCGTTACGAAGCATTCTCGCTATTAACAGAGCCGCTTCGCGGCCTACGTCCCGCTGGTCTGTGTGCGGGTTCGTTTTATATGCAATCATCGCATCGGTGGCTGCCACCATCCTTTTACTCAGGTTGGCGTGGGGATCGAGGGTACCAACAACCGGCACATGCGGCCCGATCTTATTTCGAAGTGCTGTGAGCCAATGCCCGTCCATATCCAGGAAAAACTCACTCACAGCGGCTCCGTGTGGCGCTACCAAAAAGCCATCGAGCGGACCAGCAGCATCGATTGCAACACCCATCCGACTAATGAATGTTGACAAAACACTACCCGATACTACCCCCGATGGCAGGGCTTCGGCATAGATAAGCGGAACGGCAACAATGCCTTCTTCCTCCAAAGCCTCAAACATACCCCCCAGCTCATGATAGGCGTTCCGAAACACGCCGACAACATCGTCGCCTTCGAGCCAATAATGCTGTTTGAAATCCGCCAACGTGGTAAGCCCGTCGACGAATGTATTTGACTCGTGATGGATGCCGATCACCCCCACCCGCTTTACCATCCGTGCTATCCTTTTATACGGGCCATCACATCCACTTCAAACTTCAGGAGGTCGCCTAAACATCCCATCAGCGTGCTTCTAGCGGGATATGGCTCACTGAAGTATTCCTTATAAATCGCATTGAACTCCGGGAGGTCAGCCTGGTTTGCCACGTATGCCCGAACCTGAACGACGTCTTCAAAACCGAGACCTGCTGCCTTGAGCACGGCTCGTATGTTTTCAAATGAACGCCGGCATTCCTCTTCGAAACTCGCTTTGACAATATTCCCATCAAGGTCTACTGACGCTTGTCCAGACACGAACACGAAATCGCCAGACCGAATGGCGGGCGAAAAGGGCAACGCAATATTGGGGATACCTGGGCCTGTAATCTTTGTTTTTCTTTCCATTTTTCTTATTTATAAAGTGAAGCTAATGAGGTAATTCTGCAGACACTAATGCGTCTATTCGATCGGTTATAGAAATAACATCTTCCGGTTTCCAAACCTTATTTGCATTTCCCAACGGGGCTACTGTAGGACCTATATCAATCTGATGTTTAAGCAGCATTGCACTCCTCAAAAAAGTCCAGACATCAGGCAATATTGTAAAAATGGTTTCTTGGAATGCAAGCATGAAGTCTCGTGCAAAATTGTAATTTCCATTCTTAAACTCTTGCAGCGCGAACTTACACTGTGCCCCCCATAGATTGTAGGTAGATCCAATTGCCCCAACCGTTCCACATAACGACGCGTGGCAGATGAGTTCGTCTGCGCCGCTGAACAACTTCAGCCGATCGCCCGCATAGTTGTGGATTACACTAATTTCCAGCAACTCGGTAGTCGTAAGCTTCATCCCCGCCACATTCGGTATTTCCACCAATTGCCCGATAAATGAAGTAATATCGCCCGGGATAGAATTTTTCCCCAATTGGTACGGAAAAAAGGGGAGCGAAGTTGCTTGAGCGATGGAGCGGTAATGTTCGAGCGCCATTTCAGCCGATGACGCATAATAAATCGGCCCCACCGAGGAAATCCCCGAGGCGCCATGGTGCTCAGCATCCCGCGCTAGTCGGATGGATTCGGCTGTGGTCAATGCACCTACTTGCACCATAACCGGGATTCGCCCCCTAACCTGATCGCAGACGTTTTTGGCTATTTCCTTTCTTTGTTGCTCGGTAAACAATACGCCCTGACCCGAGGAGCCCAAAATATACAAGCCATCTAAACCTTGGGAAATCAGTAGTTCAACGAGCTTATGTAATTCTTCGTAGTTTGGGGTTCCGTCGCTTTTTACAGGAGTAAACAATGCAGGCCATAACCCTTCAAAACCTTCTTTCATGTATTTTTAATTTTTATCGTATTTATTTTTAACATCGTTCAGCTTGCTCTCTATGTAGCTAAACGTCTCTTTTGTACTTTCAAAATAAGAGCGGCCACCAAAGTTCGCCAACCGGCTAGCACTGGCTGGATCTTTGAAACCATGGCCGGTGACCAGGCATACAATCGTTTCCTTGCTACCCACGTTGACGGCGCTGGCTGCCAGCGCGCTTTTCAACCCTGCCAGCGCCACCGCGCCCGCAGGTTCACAATAGATGCCTTCATTGGCTGCCAGTTCTTGCTGGCTTGCGTACACTGCATCGTCCGTAATAAGGTGTCCGGTGCCTCCAGACAGTCGGCAACCGGCTATAACGGCATCGCCATCAAGTATGTTTGGTACCTGCAGGCCACTTATCCGTGTCGTGCTTTCCGCAATTTCCGTCGCAGCGTCCGCCCCTGCTTCCAAAGCGCCCGCAATGGTGTTGTTTCCCACCGGCTGGACACAATGAATCGCCGGCAGACCAAACCCGGTGTTTTCAGACTTCCAAATTCGGAATCCTTCTACAATGGATAGCGCAAGCCCTCCACCGCCAGACGGCACGAAAACATGTTGTGGGCGCAGGCTTTCGGCCAATTCATAGGCGATGGTCTGCACCCCGACCATCGCCGTTGGGCTTTCCGAATAGGCACTGATCTGCACCGAAGAGCGGTGTCGCGCAGCCACCTGCCGCAACATCCTCATCACATCAGCGCTCACTTCCGGGTCGATTCCGAAGCCTTTCACCATCAATGTATCTGCACCATAAACGCGCATCTGCGTCATTTTCCCTTCGGGCGCGCCGTCAACAATCACGAGAAAACACCTCAAGCCCGCCGCCGCACTATAAGCAGCCAGCGCGGCGCCGGTATTACCGCTGGAAGTGGCAAAGCACGTTGTAGCCCCGCGGCTCAACAAGTCGGCTAGTGCAACAGCAGCAAAGCGATCTTTGTAGGAACCGGTCGGATTGACATTTTCCAGTTTAAAATAGAGGTTATCCAATCCCAACGCCGGGCCGATATACCGGGAACGTATCAATGGCGTATTGCCCTCGCCTAAGCTGATGCGATGCTTTTCTGCGATCTGAGGCAAAAACTGGCTATATTTCCAAATCCCTTTCAAAATTCGTTCGGTAACTGTAGTTTTTTCATTTCATAGGCGCTGAAGTTGGCTACGAATCCGCCATCGGCTATCAGGGTAGTGCCATTCACAAAGGAAGCCTCTTCCGACGCAAGCCAGTAAACGGCGTTGGCAATTTCCTGCGGGGTTCCACCGCGCCGCAGAGGCGTATTTGCATTCATATTTTCCGATAAAACCCGGCTTATATTGGTCTGCTTTCCGTCGGTGTAATCGTTACTCATAGCCGTGTCGACCTGACCAGGACTCAGTGCCAACACCCGAATTCCCCGCGGCCCGTACAATACCGCAAGCTCACGGGTCAGGCCTTCCATTGCTCCTTTGCAAGCCACGTAAGCAGGCGAATTTCCCGCGGCACGCACTGCCATCACGCTCGAAATATTGATAATCGAACCTTGGATTCCGCGCTTCTCCATCGCTTCTGCCGCATATCTAGACAGAAAAGCAGGGGCCGTTAGACAAACACGTATCGTTTTTTCCCAATCCGCAAGACTTATGGTACGCATACTCTCCAACGTCCGCCATGCGGCATTATTCACTAGCACGTCCAACCGGCCCCATCGATCCACCGTTTTGGCAACCACGCCCGAAACGAAATCGAAGTCCGTTAAATCCCCTTGGAAGACGGTGTAATCTGACGTAATTTGATCGAGCTCAGCTTTTAATAAGTCGGCTCCGTTCGAACGGGTCACCAAGGCCAATGCGTACCCCTTTTCGGCAAACTTTAAAGCAACTGCTTTACCGATTCCCCCAGCTGCGCCCGTTATCAATACCGTTCGTTTCTTGTTCATCCTTTAATCCGATATTCTTCTACTGATATAATACCTCCCAATGTTTCTCCTTCTTTAACCCGAGCGGATGCTCGCACAAAAAGGGCAAAACCATCGCGATCTGCCTCGATTTCAACCGAATCCCCTGTTAATACCCGAACAATCGTACCCCAGGTCTGACCTTTTGATACGTGCGCGCCCACAGCAACTATCGGTATAAATACCCCCTCGCAAGGCGCTGGCATTCGCGATTGCAAGTGGCCGCTGTTGGGTCGCGGATCTTCTATCCAATACCGTATCTCAGACGGGTCGGCCTGGGAGGGGACAAGCATTCCCAACGCCCCCATTACACGCATACAGCCATTGACATACGATGAGACCACCGGTTGCGATACGTTATCACCTCCGCCATATTCTACATAAATGGCCGGTATACCCCTATCGCGTGCCACGGACAGCGTCCGCCCTTTGGGCGAATTATCCGTTCCCCATACCAGTGGAAGGTTAAACGCACGGGCCATCAAACGTTGGGCCGTTAACACATCTGGTGTGGAATGAATCATATAGCCTGCTAGCGGAAAAATCTCCATGGCTCTCCCTCCGGTATGAAGGTCGATTAAATGGGTCGCCCGCATAATTTCTTTGCTTATTAATGCCGCAGCCACCTCCGTCGGCGAGCCGTTTTCTCTCCCCGGGCAACTCCGCGCCAAGTCCAATCCATCGATTCCTTCGCGTGTGCCTCTTTCGTAGGCACTCGAATTGACAACCGGCACCAAAACCACTTTTCCCGATTTCAGCTGTCCGGGCAGTCGTTTTGCCAGTATATCTACTGCTAACATGGGCTCATACTCATCGCCATGAACACCCGCAGTAATCAACAAGTGCGGTCCCTCCTCCCCAGATTCGATTTCGTATATTGGCTTCATCGTTTTCGCAGTATCATATTCTAAATTTGACCCAGCGGATGTTGGATACCATCTGCTCATAACACCAGAATACCACCAATACGGACTGATCAGGCAATAACGTCAAGTACGGTGCGCCGAATTTCAGTTCGTTAAAATCACGGACCATATCCCCGGTGCGGGCATTCAATTCTGCCTTGGTTCCGCCCCATAGGCAAGCTTCCTGTACATTGACCCATTTTTCGCCTGCTAATTCGGCTATGTTGAACCAAAGCCCCGGTTCATCCATGCGCCGGTACACGCCTGCAATACGGCCATCGGGCAACTGAATGATGGCCATAGTCTGCCCGTGCAAACCAGTAGAGGTGGGGGTTGTCCAACTATGCCCACCGTCGGTGCTTATTGCATACTGATTTTGCCTATCAATGCTATTTTTCTCGTCGTATGCCCAGGAGACTGCAAGCAGCCTTCCGTCGGTCAATTCAACTATTTTTCCTTCCCAATTGATAACGCCTTCATCTGTATTATCCATCACGTCCAAATAGGTCGGCCAGCTCGCTCCTTCATCGTTTGACACCAACGCAATCATTTTCATTCCGTTCGGCTCCCTGTTATCCCACGATCTCCAAGTAGATGTCGGCCAAAGCCAGCGACCATCGCTTAGTTTGACGATGGCACTGCATGCTTCAAACGATGGACCATCCAAGGGCGGCTTTACTTCTACGGGTGGCAACCAAGTATTGCCTTTATCGACGGATTTTACCACAAATAAATCCGTAGGAACAAACCCCATATTTTCAGGATTCGCTAAACCGGCATCGGGGTGACGTTCGCGACGGCTTTTTACGACCATGCTCACTACTTCGGTTTCGGAAACCGCCAACAGCCTTCCACAGTTGGATGCCAATTGTTTCTGTTCGGCGGGCATAATCGGCTGCGGTTCGGACCAAGTGCGACCGCCGTCGGCCGAGCGGACGACGTGAGTATCCAAGTTTACAGCCTCAAACGCTTCGCCAGTAACCAGCGACACCAAGATTTCGTCATTTCCCACCGTCACAACGGATGGAAAATAAGCGTGGATACTCCGCACATGCGGTTTGGGATTGCGATATACAATCCCCGTTTCTATTTTAGTAATGACTTTATTGGCCACGTCTATTTAAATTTAAGCGAATACAAATCGGCATCATGAAGCACAAACCGCAGCTTGATCGGCTGGTTCTGCAAATGCGAGAGATCGGCGCCCTGTTTCCAGCTCACGGTCTTCTCCAGTGAATCACCAAACAGGGGGAAGCAATCGTCAAGCCCAAAACCAGGCAGCACATTGCCGGCCGAATCCTGAATTTCTACACGGATTTCTCCCGCCGCACTGGTGGCACAATTCAGCAAGAGCCGACTGCCCGCCATATACACCGCCCGTGTCACTAACTCCCCGCCCGACATCGGTGCGTTAACGGAAACAAAACCATCCACGCGGAGCGTGTATCGACGCAGTGCACTGCCGGCCTGCCCTGTCCAGTATTGCTCAGACGCATAGAGCGACAACTCCGGCGGGGCACCCTCCAGCGCCGATTTGGTTTCTACAATTTGCCAAGCTATATATTGCTGTCCATAGCTCCATGTACCTGGGCGCTCCGGACCTGGCCGGAGAAATGCCTCATGCCAACGGTCGAAATGCACGCCGTCGCGGCTGCTTATCAGCAAGGATTCGGTTAAAGCCGTTCCCAACCGCTCCTCTGTTTCTGCTCGCCATCTCCTATGTGCAAGGTCCGGCAAGTCGCGCATGGTCGATGACCAACCATGGTTCAAATACCGTACAGGAAAACCGATGAAAATATGCGGTGCCCGGCTATACGGCTTAATCTGGTTCGTATAGAATTCCTCTCCCGGAACCGGATCAACCATGCTTACATTCTGTTCACCCTTCCAAGTGATAAAATCGTCAGATGTCGCTGTACGGATAGACCGGACACCATCCGCAGTCATAAATCGCCAGTATGCCCTGTATTCTTTCCTCACCGGGTCCCAAAAGGCCAAGTTCTGGGAATCGAAAGCACCATTGGTGATAACCGGATGATCAGCCATCAGCGTCCAGCGGATACCATCGGGCGATTTGAAAGCCAACAACCCTTTCAACCCGCTCGCTGCCGACCAATCACGGATAATCGCCTTATATTTCGCATCTGCTGTGGCGTTCGGATTCTGGTCTAGGAACACCGCCGGATGGCCGGGGTCCGGAAAGACCCCACCCATTTTTCTCTGCCCCAAAACGATATTATTATTGGCCGAACCGGCATAATCCACTAAACCCAATGAAGGTTTTTCCCAATTAACTCCGTCCTTGCTCGACGCGTAGCCTAAATAAAATGCCTCCTGTGGCTGTTCTGACCCGGGCCCTTGCGGTCGGTTCCAAGCCTTGTAATACATCTTATAACCTTCGTCGTCGCTAAAAACGCTATGGTAACCACTCCCCGGGCCTTCCCAAGGCTCATCGTGGACAATCACCAACTCTTTAGGTTGTGGATGATGCATTCGGCGCTTCGCACTTCCTTTTAACGAGTCAATCAGGAAGTTGTCGATAAAAAGTTCCAACCGCGAACCGATATTTACCGGCTCGCCGCCCGATTGATCTGGAAGATGGGCAAGTATGAAATCCACAATGGGTGCTGGATCTTCTAAGCTATGCGGATGATGCCCCACCCCAGGCTTAACGATTACCTGCATATCGCATCCCAAGTGCTCATACCGCTTTTGCAGCAGGTAGCTATTCTCGTGAATCGGCACAAGCGGGTCGGTATCCCCGCAGACGCTAAGAATGGGAATGCAGTAATCCGCAAGGGGTTTGAGGTGGTCTATCGGATTAAATGGATACCGCAGTGCCTGCCGATCGCTTTTAAAGCCATACACGTCTTTCAGTTTCTGCCAGTCCGCTGCCGAACCCGGTCCACTGCCCCATTTGCCTGGCCAGCTTTTGAAATCACATACCGGCGCATCCAAATAAATTGATGCCACCTGCTCAGGCCGCCTCGCTGCCCAGTTCAACGCAAACAATCCCCCCCTACTGAATCCCTCCAACACGACCTGTTTGCTCAACCCCACACGATCAACCAAAAAGCGGTAGTACTCGTCCATCAAATCGAGTGCCGCCGGAGCTCCATACATATCGGTTAAATCCATGTAAACCAAGTGAAACCCTTTTGCCACCAGCGCGCTATCCACTTGCGGCTCATGCCCAAAAAATTCTGTACGCCAAATCCACGGACGCCCGGGTGCTGCATTTTTCGGTGCCACGAACGTACATCGACGCCCACTGTATTCGAAATCTGCCCGATTAAAGCCTAACCACGTTGAAACGGAAATACCCTCCTGTGGTAACTGGGGATAATTTTTCTCCATCATTACCTTCCGGATCAGCGATGCATACGCATTGGCATAGCGCTGCATACCGATGTCATTTGGGTGTTGGCCATCTACTGTGCATTCATTATCCAAACCTACTGCTGCCGCCGACAGCAAATAGATTCCCTTCCGACCGGCGGCTTCTAATTCCGCAAACACTTCACGCATTAATGCGTTCACTTCTTCAAAACGCTTCTGAAGCCCCGTATCCAGTAACCCAATCCCGGCATCCGCATGTTCGGCCATCACAATCGGAACATCGGGGCGTTTCTCTTGAAGAAAGCTTACAGCGTAGCGTAACCGATGCCGAATTTCCGGGTTCGCAAGCGTAATTAAGTTAGGTAAGCAATCCAATATGAAAACTTCTGCCGGGTTACGCGCCATCAATTCAAGCAATGGCTTTTCTAACATACCATTACTTGAGAACCCCAAATTGACTAGCGGGATGTCAAGCATACGGCCCAACTGGGCTGTCCACGCCATCCCGGGCCTGGATGCACACCCCCCCTGTGCGATCGACGTGCCGTAAACCACTACGCGCTTTTGCGTGCGCGCCGGCAAGAATTCAAATGAAACGCCGCTGGGCACGCCGATTGATAACCCCTCTACATTGTTATATAAAGGCAGATACAATTGGTACACTCGGCTCGTTGCATCCAGATTCGGATAACGGTAGTGAATCGTATCTTCAAACCGATATTCTCCACCGGTCCAGTTCCACCCGCCGCTCTCGTCCACAGCGTATAAATCAAGGCCGCTTACGCCCGTCGCAGGCATGTGCTCAAATGCATGTACCCCATCCACATTGTAGTTTACCCGGATTTCCGGCGCATCCGTGCGAAACCTGATCAAAAGCCCTGTGGTTTCGCGGGATTTTCTCCATACAACGTCCCTAACTTCCTTCTCCATCTCTTTCGGGATACGATCAAATGGTCGTTCCAATCCGTCCGTCTGTGCGTGCCCCTCAACTACTTGGAAGCCCGCGCCAGTTGGGTCCATCCAAATAAATCCACTGCCATTCTGGGCTACCAATGGCAACGTAAAAATACTTAACAAGAAAAGCACACTCCATCTCATCGCCATATTTCGTTTTCCGTCCGTTGGTTATCTTTATTCATAATCGGTTCTCCGTAGCTAATGAAGGTCGCTTGCACACGGGGCTGCGCACCGGCACGTTGTTCGCATCGAACCTTCACCTCGTTTACGCCCTGTTCGAGTTGTGGCACCTCGCCCACCACCGTTACCTGGCCCAGCAGTTCACCTTTATTGCTGTACAATTGGCAATCGGACTCCGAGAAAAACTCGAGGTACATGCCCGATTCCATATTCACCTGAAAGGTAAGTTTTTTATTTCCTATCGTGATTGATGGATTCTGCAGCACGGCGGGCCTCAACGGAAGCGCCTTAACCACGCTGACATGACATTCAGCCGGTTTCCCTGCCGGCAAATTATTATACCACAACTGAATTTTATTGATGTTCTTGAAGTCGACCGAGTGGCGGTACGAATCGTAGACATAAAAGTCAGAGTTGGGCCACTGGTAATTAGAAAATTCCGTCGACTCAATCTCCACCAGGTCGAAGTACCTCCATCCCTTAAAATCGATTTTCACGAAGTGGTCGCCCCGGGCACCGTGGGAGATGTGTATGGGGCTTTCCAGTCGGATATTGAGGATTTGTCCATTTCCATCGCCTTTGATCCAGACGCCCAACCCCTGCTGGTCCTGGATGTTCAGCGCAGGTTCGAATACCTTCTCCATATTGATCCAGGCGCCACGTTGCACGACTTTTCCTTCGCTATTTGCGGTAAAGCGAAACGTTTCACTACCATCGGGGGCACGCTGGTTTGATGCAATCAGCTCGCCGGAGACGCCCTCGGCCTGGTCGGCAAGCACAAAGCCGTCCTGCGCACCCGCTACCAAGACTGTATTTTCTGGATTGTCAAATCCTTCTGCTCCCAATAGCGCTTCCAGGCGAAGTTTCACGGGCTGAGCGGCAAAATCATTGGTTACCGTTAGCCGTTGGTCCGATTCATTGAAGCGGGCCACCTTGTGCAGGTCGTATTTCGCCGGACGGAAGTTCCATCCACCGTCCTGCTCTTGAATAAGTTGAAACTCCTTGCCCGGTTGCCGAAGCATGGCTTTGACCGAATCAGGGAAATAGTTTTGATGGCGCAGCAACTCGTATTGCCTGATTATCGAATCCAACCGACCGAATAACGGAATCTGCGCCCGGGTTCCCGGGTCGAAACCTGACAATATTGCTGTCCCTGCATCATTTCCGAGCATTTTACCCGCTAGATACTCTGCCACATCCGTAAAGGTTGTTTCGGATTGAGGCGACTCTCCAATTTGGTGCCCCCACCATCCGAGTGTCAGCGGCAGCATCAATGCGCCGTTATCCAGCGGTGCGTATTTATTAATCAATGCCGTATCGCCCTGCCATACGCCGTGTTCAAAATCGTTGTGCTTAATTTGTTGTCCGAGAAACTCGTTCGGCGATTTTATCGCAGCCAGATGAATATCGATAAAGCGTTTGTACCCCCTGAACGGAGTATCCCACGCCTGCCAGCGCGACCGGTAATGCCACCAGAAATGCGACATAGAAGCCATTTCCATGCCTACCGGTTTGTCCAGGTGCTTTGCGATTTCAAAAATAAAAGCCGACGGATAGTACCAGAAATTCTCGCTGCCACCGAGCACATTACCCCCGTCGGCCGCATCGAGGTAAATCCCATTAAAACCGGCTTCGTTGACAATCTCTGCCGTCCGTTTGCCCATTTCTTTAAACAGCTCGGATTCGGGGTCGGCAGTAAATCGGCCATACACCTCTTTGAGGTGATAAGCCACCTCCCCTTTGTCGTACGCCGTTGCCTGCGTACCGTGGACACCGCGCTTGCAGCCCGTAAACATGTAAGGGGGACTATCCGTTACACCGGTAAACTCAATGATCTCCCCACCAATGCGCAGCGACACACTGTTACGCACGAAAAAACCGATAATGGTCGAAACGTCCGCGGTAGATTCGTTAACAACGATGATTGAATCTTGCGGACCGATGGGCTGGGCAAGTGTAAATTCCCGGAAGTAACCCAGGTCGGGATGAGCTTCGGGCGTCACATATTTCGAATTCTTGTCGATAAAATACGCATAGGTATGGAAGATCGACGAAATGCCCGCTTCGTTCAACCGTTTGTTAATCCGGGCGAAACTACTCCAGCCCCCCGGGAACCGACTTTCATCGATTTTAAGTTCACCGAAATTGAAAAATCCACCGCCATGATTATCGATCTGGTTAAAACCCAAGTTCCTGCACATTTCAATCCACTCATCAACGGTTTCTTCGGTTAGACTCCCAAAATTCATAAGATACGATCCATACCCTTCTTTATTGCCCAATGCCCACGCCCCGCCACCTTTCGAGATGGGCATTGCCGCCTCACCTTCCATGATGCTGCGTATGTTCGGCAACATCTCTGACGGCGGCAACCCTAAAACAGCTACCTGTGCGCCTGCCAAACCAAACCGTTGATAAGCGGTTGCCCACAGATAAGTCTGCAGCGCCGGCAATTGCCTAACGTGGGTATAAGGTGTAAGGGAAAGTGCACATAAGCCGGTCGGCTCGTCTGGCATTCCTTTCACGCGCAGCGGAACGTTCAGGAACGTGATAGATTCAATGTCGCCTTCCACGTGTTCAAGTTCCCATACCAAGTACCTATTCTTCTGCGTTACCCGTATCGTAGCGGTTACACCGGCTGTTCCAAACCCGATTCGTAAACGGCCCTTTTTCCACTCCACAGTTTGGGCGGCAATGCGGTTGCCATTATGGATTGCGTATGCGCAATGTGAGACACTATCTTTCTCCAGGTAATCGACTCCATCGCTATGGGTGATAAAATGGATATTCTCTCCGTTACGGCCAATAGCATAACTGATGTCATCGTTTGCAATAACGATCGGCGACTCCACAGCCTGGGTGTGTGATGAAACGATAAGCGCGCCCAACCAAACAACCGTCGCCAAAACAAAACGTATCATATACATAGACTTTCCGTTATATCATCGAGCCAATCCGACCTTCCAACTCCTTCACCGGGCAATTAATTTGTCTGCCTATCGGTTTTCCATTGCGAAATGTACGGACCTTTATCTGTGAGGCTCCCGACGGAACCTCCAAGAGTTGCCCATTGTATTTCGGGCTGTACGTACCCGGGTCCGTCTCGTCAAATGTATAATGGATATCGAGGCCCTCAATTTCGGTAGTCAGTTCAACGAGAATCGAATCTTGCTCATTCTTAACCCCCATAATAATCGCGTCATACATGCTCCGTGCGTAATGCACATCTGCTTCTTCAAAGTAGGCAAAATGATGCTCCACCCGCTCTACAAACCCGTTCCAATCTCGTCGGTCTTTCGGCGACCACAGTGCTTCAGCCACTGCCAATCCCCGGGGCCAAGTCATGTATTCAGCATGCTTTTCTGTTGGTACAGATTCAGCCCATAGGTTGCCCTGTCCGCCTAAAATCAACTTGGGGTCAATGCCTTCCGGCACCGGCTCAAAATCGTACACTTGGGTTAGCCGCAGCATACTGTAAGTCTCCGGTTCAATTAAGGGGTCGCCTTGGTATAAGTCGAGGTAGGCATGGCGGTTTGGCGTCATGATGACCTGATGGCCCATTTTGGCAGCTTCGATGCCACCGGCCATCCCCCGCCACGACATCACCGTCGCATCGGGCGCCAAGCCCCCTTCCAGGATCTCGTCCCAGCCGATTAATCGCTTTCCTTTGTCGTGCAAGATTTTCTCCAGCCGTTTGATAAAGTAGCTCTGTAATTCCTCTACATTTTTCAACCCATGTTCTTCCATTCGTTTTTGACATTTTGGACATTCCTGCCAATAACCCCGGAACGCCTCGTCGCCACCCACATGGATATATTCGCTGGGGAAAAGTTCAGCGATTTCAGTGAACACGCCGTCTAGAAACTCAAATGTTTTTTCGTTACCGGCACACAGCGCGTTGCAGACCTGGCCATAAAACCGGCTCCCGGGGTTTACATGGTAATCATCTTCGACGCAGGCGAGCTCGGGATAAGCCGTAATTGCTGCGAGGCTATGCCCGGGCGAATTAATTTCAGGCACAATGGTAACGAAGCGCTCGGTTGCATATTGGATAATCTCCCGCATATCTTCCTTCGTATAATATCCACCGTAGGTAGCCGCTTCACCCGGCTGTGGGGGTTGAAATGACCACCATTTGCCCTGTCTGGGCACCCGCCAAGCCCCCTTTTCGGTCAACTCCGGATAGCGGTCTAATGCAATGCGCCACCCTTGGTCGTCAGTAAGGTGAATATGGAAGACATTAAACTTGTATCGGACCATTTGATCGATATATCGTTTCAAAAAATCCTTTGAGAAGAAATGACGACTTACATCAAGCATCAACCCCCTCCATCCAAATCGGGCATAGTCGGTAATATCAACGCCGGGCACCGTCCATGCACTATTCGTAACCGGTTGTGTGCCTTCAATTGTGGGCGGCAACAACTGCATCAGCGTTTGCACGCCGTAAAAAAGCCCTGGGCCGCTGCTTGCTGTTATTTTAATGGATTTGCCATCCACCTGTAGCCGGTAAGCGTCCTCGCCATGACTAACCTGGTATGTGGGGTCAACGACTAAAGCAATTGAATTACGTGTGTTACGGCCCGATTGTGCTTTAACTGGCATGGGATACCCCGTAGGTGCCTGCAAATAAGCTGCGAGCATGTCCCCGATGGCCGTCGCTTCGGCCCCTTGTGTGCGTATGGATGTTTTGCTATTGATGGTAAAGGCTTTGTTTCCCTGCTCTACCTGTACCGGCACCGGTATGATACTAATCTCTTGTTTCTGTGCAAATAGATCGCGGTTAACAAAAAATGTTAAAACCAACATACAAGCGCAGTACACTACACGACTATTCATCATCATTTCTTTTTCATTAACTGGGCTACCTCTAGTTTTGGCCCGCCATTTTCAATTTGTTGATAATCCGATTAGCTAGTTGGGTGTGACCTTCGGCCGACGGGTGTAAAGGGTCGTCTAACCATCCGTTCTGCATCTCGTGGAGATGTTTACCCCAATACCGGAAGTGGTCAATTAATTGGACTGATTCTCGTTTCGCGACCGTACGTATCTTATCGACATAGATAGGAAGCCGGGCACGTGAGCCGGTTTTCATTGCCTTCATCCCAAGGAAGTCTATTCCGTTTGGCGTCTGCAAAATCGGGATAGCGCCGATCGTACGCACGTTTTCTACCAACAGCTTTAACTCCTTACCGAAGTCCTCATCGGATTTACCGCTATCCACACAATCGTTTATCCCATACATGAGAAAAACCACGTCAGGTTGAAACCGGGTTACAAACCAATCGAATTGACCCACCAGATAAGCTGCGGTCGTTCCGTTCACCCCTGAATTAATGACGATATCGTCATAGCGTTTCATTACCCAGCGGATATGTTCGGCAAACCGTTCGCTGTAGCTTCGGTGACCATAGGTATGCAAGGCCCCCTGCGTTACACTATCACCTGTAAACACCCAAGTCATGGGTCGGCGGTCTTGCAAGCGGTTAGTTACATCCGTTACCCGTTCATGTTTCAGCGTAACTCCACCCGGCCCGGGAAAGGCAACCCAGGATGTAGAAGCCATTAGGAATTTCCTTCTTGACCAAGCTTTGACAACCATTACTGGAATTTCAATGCATATAAATCAGCATCCTTCATCGCGAAACGCAAACGCACCGTTTTGCCTTGCAATGCACTTACATCCGAGCCACTCTTCCAATGCACCTTACGACCCACCGTATCACCGAAAAGCGGTTCACATGCATTTAAATCGTATCCCGGTATGGGGCGACCGTTTTCGTCCTGTATCTCTACGCGGATTTCACCTGCAGCCGAGGTGGCAAAATTCAGTTCCAGTTCGCCACCTTGGAAGGTAAATGGCTTTGTGACCAATTCACCTCCCGTCATGGGCGCATTGATTGATGCAAACCCATCGAGCCGTATGGTGTAACGCCGCAAAGCGTCCATGCCCTTTTTTATGGTACCCCAAAAGCCCTCAACAGCGTAGAGCGATAGTTCGTTTGGCGCGCCTTCCAGCGCGGACTGTGTTTCTACCATCGACCAAGCAATGTACTGTTGTCCGTAATGCCACGTTCCGGTCCGTTCAATACCCGGGCGCAGGAACGCCTCTTCGAGCCGATGGAAATTCACCCGATCACGGCTTACCATAATGAGACTTTCCGTCAACGCGGTACCGAAGCGTGTCTCGCCCGTTGCTCTCAAGCGACGATTTTCAACGTCCGGAAGTGCCTCCATATTGGCAGACCATTCCCGATGGACGTACCGTACAGGGAATCCAATCAAAAGTTGCGGTGCACGATGGTAATTTTTAATTACGTTTGTGTAGAGCTGTATTTGGGGTGCATCGCCATACTGTAGGTCGGCCTGGTCCGTCCAGTTAATGAAGTCGTCGGACCGGGCCGTGCGAATGGACCGAATCGCCTCCTTGCCCGCCATATAACGCCAGTAGGCCCGGTATTCGTTGCGAGCATCGTCCCAGAATGCCAAGTTTTGAGAATCGAAGGCACCGTCGGTAATAACCGATTCGGGGTGCATGAGCGTCCATTTGAATCCATCGGGCGATTTAAATGCCAATAACCCCTTAAGCCCACTTTCAACCGACCAATCCCGAATAATTGCCTTGTACTTAGCATCTGGTGTTACGTTCGGGTTTGAGTCTTTAAAAACCACCGGATGGCCGAGGTCTGGATAAACATCGCCCAGCTTACCGCTGATCATTACAATGTTATTGTTTTTGGAGCCATTGAACTCAACCAAGCCAAGGTTCGGTTTTGTCCAATGGATGCCGTCGTCACTCTCCGCATAACAAAGCTTATAGGGGTGTGAATCGTCGGTTACCTTACCTTCCACGATGGTGAAGTCCCAAGCGCTGTAATACATTTTGTATTTGTCGCCATCTTTAAACACGCTGTGGAAACTCGATCCACTGCCTTCCCAGGGTTCTTCATGCGTGATGGCAACCTCCATCGGCCGGGGATGATGGAGGAGCTTATTCGCTCCTCCAGTCAACTTATTGATTAAATAGTCGTCAATGAATAACTGCCGATCGCTTCGGATCTGCAGTACGCCCTCCTTATCGTCTGCAACGGCAGCACAGCCACCCATTGCAATGATCAACATGAGGAGCGTTAAGCGCCGTTTTCTCTTACCTATCGTCCCTTTACTTTTCTTCGACATCATTATTTTCTTTTTAAACCAAACACTAACAACTAGTTAGGGTACCCTGGATTCTGTTTTACCAACGGTTCTAAAGACAAAGTAGGTGTAGCAATGGGGAACAGCAATAAATACCGATCGTCTTGTCTACCCACGAGTGAAGGTACGCGTTCAAACGCTGCGTCAAATCGAACAAGGTCCCACCAACGTTTTCCTTCGAATAGAAATTCACGAAGGCGCTCGTCCAGTATGGCATTATCGTTATCTGTTTGCGAGCCTGAAACAAACACATGGGAGGAAAAGTCTTCGCCGTAGGCTCGTTGCCTAATGCGGTTTATTTCTGCCGATGGATCTTGATTCAATGCGTTCTTTGCTTCTGCCCGCAAAAGCAATACATCGGCATACCTATAGATAATATAATCATCAATAAAGTATCGCTGTCCTGCCACCAGTGTTCCATTAAACTTTTTTTGAATGGCCGAATGGAACACCGGTCCCGATCCGTCATTACCATAGATTTCGATAATCGAGTGTTCTTTCCGCTGGTCGCCGTCGAGGAACTTATTACGTGCGATATCAGAAGGCCCCCAGAACGGCACCCCTGCGTAGGGAATGATCTCGTTTATGGTTTCTGCTGGTACGCCGCCGGGCATGAAGACATCGGAAGCATACATCCATGCATAAATGGTATTTACCGGTGACTCTTCATAATTGAACGTAACCGCCATTAATATTTCCTTATTCCGTTTATTGCTGTAGTCGAAAACACTGCCAAAATCGGGAAGCAAATCCGTATCCGCCTGTTCGACCTCATTCAGTGCCGAAAGTGCCACATTGAAATCCGGGTCTCCACCGCCCAATCTTTTACCCGTCCATAGGTATACATCGGCTTTCAAGACAAGTAGCGATGGAAGCGACCACATATCTCGCCCATCCTGAAATACCATACCGCTAAATCGTGTTTCGGCCTGCTCAATATCCGACTTAATCAATGCGAAGACATCTTCGACAGACGATCTTTCCCGCTGGATACTTGACAAATCGGATGTCGGTTCGGTAACCAAAGGTAACTCGCCCCACGTTTTGCTCATCGTAAAATATGCAAATGCCCGCATGGTGTACGCATGGGCCAAGATGTTGTTTTTCGTCTCTTCTGAGTTAAATTTGATTCCCGGGACGTATTTCAGCAACAAATTCGCATGATGCACCAAATTATACATCCCGCCCCACGTAGTCGGTGCCCCAGAAAATAAATTCCCGGAATTATCCGGAGTGAGCAAATTCTCATACCAATTCTGAAATACTGCGGCTCCGGCATTTTGACCCATGGTCTCGCTCCTGGCCTCGCCCCAAATAAATAAATTGTCGACAGCTTGGCCACGTAAGATGGTATACATACCGTTCGCGGCTCCTTGTGCGTCTGACTCCGTCTTCCAAAAAGACGCATTGGAGATTTCACTCACCGGTGCCAGATTCAGCTCGCTTTCACATGAGCTATTGAAAAGTGTAATTGCAGTTACAATCACCGATATCATTAAATACTTTCTCATAACTAGTTTTTTATCGATTACAAGGTTAAAGCAATGCCGATTAAGAAATTTCGGGATATGGGGTAGGACCCATTGTCCGTCCCTCCGTTTTCGGGATTGATTCCCTTATAATTGGTGAAGTAATATAGGTTTTGTCCTGACACATTAAATCGGACACCCTTCATCCGAAGCCGCTGAAGCATTTCTTCAGGCAGTTCATAAGACAACGTAACTTCTCGTAGCGCGAGATAGTCTCCTTTCTCATACATCGTCGAAACGCCCCGCCCGATATTGTATTGCCAGTCGCCGTAATAAAGCTTTGGAATATCCGTCACGTCTCCTTGTTTCATCCACGATTGCGCGACATATGAGGAAAGTCCTAAATCGCCCGCAAGCTGTGCTGAAGTTGTCGCCCTGACATAATTATAGATGGTATGGCCGGTCATATAGTCCATCCTCACTGTAAAACCGATACGCTTATAATTTACCGTATTGGTAATACCACCCGTCCATTTGGGGTAGTAGTTCCCCATGTACACTCTATCTCGATTATCGATGGTATCATTCCGGTCGTGGTCGAGGAATATGGCATCTCCAGCATACTTGGTTTTGTCTGTTCCTTCGGGCAGGATATCATAGGGAGCATTAGCCGCTTCTTGATCCGTCTGGTATATACCGATGTGTTTAAAAGCATATGCTTCTCCCATTGTGCCGCCCTCTTGCAGCCCGCCCATCCATTCATAGCTATTCGTCTTATTATTCCAGAGGTATTCGCCTCCGATTCGGTTTCTATCTGTTCCGTTTTCAGGAAGCTTAACAATAGTATTCTTCACGTAAGCACCGTTGACTGAAAGCACCCACTGGAGGTCTTTTTTCGGCTTTACGGGCTGAGCAGTCATCGCAACTTCGACACCCCGGTTCTGAACCGTTCCGAGGTTCGTCAATACACTTCCAAAGCCAGTCGATTGCGGTAGCACGCGGCTACTTAACAGGTTACTTGTAACCCGGTTAAAATAATCGGCCGTCAGCGATACGCGATTAGCAAAAAGTCCGATGTCCGCACCAATGTCGAACGTAGCCGTTTGTTCCCATTGCAGTTCATCGTTGCTGAGCACGGTATTGAGAATGCCGGCGCGCCCACCATATACGGCGCCCCCACTATAGGAGCCCTGTGCTTGGTAAGGGCCAAGCGCATTCACGTTACCGTTAATACCGTAACTGGCTCTGACCTTAAACTGATTGAAGGCATTGCTCAACGGTGTCCAAAAATCTTCGTTATGCAGATTCCAACCAGCAGAAATTCCCGGGAACAGCCCCCACTTGAATTTCGTTCCCAGGTTCGAAGCCGCATCGTACCGTGAATTGATGGACACTAGGTACTTTTCTTTATAATTATAATTGACACGCGCAAAGTATCCCATATAGGTATAATTAGCTCTCGAACTGTTTACTCCCACGGGTATCGCCGATGCGTTTAATGTGGGAATAAGATCTGTCGCTGCGCCTCGGCCGGACGCGCTGAAAGCAGACTCTTCCGTCTTGATAAAGGAGTAACCCGCTGTGGCGTCTAAGTTGTGATTGTCAAAAAAAGTTTTTGTGTATGCGAAGACGGCGTCCGCAGCTTGTTGTTGATACCCCCTTCTGGATTCGGACGCTGTTCGGGTCTCATCATAATTCGGGCCGTCCCAATTCGACTTAATGAATTGCCTGTTTATCGAAGTCCTGCTCAGCAGTGATACTTGCGGTGAAAAGCTGAGGCCGGGTAAAATATCCCATTTCCCGCCCACTGAGTACGCGGTATTAGCAGCTTGCGAATCGCCGACAAAAAGATTCGTGCGGTAGAGCGGGTTGCCCTTCCCGCCGTTCTGCCCTTGCGAAAGCGTTCCGTCCTCGAACGTGAGCTTTACTGTGGGAGCCACCTGGAGCATCCGTCCGAATATATTTGACTCATCAGACACTTTATCCGAGACGTCGCCCGAATGGCGGATACTGGAGAAAATCATAAGATTATCACGCAACTTTAACTCCCCGCGGGCATTCAATGACAGTCTCTTATATCCCGTTTGAATGGCGACACCCTTAGTGTCCATATAACCTACAGATACGCTGTAATTCGCTTTTTCGGTTCCGCCCATTGCAGAGAGGTTGTGGTTGTGCGTCTGTCCAGTTCTGAACATCACGTCCCGCCAATCCGTACCTTTGAATATTATAGTCTTGGAGGGATCCAACGGGTCCGGCATACTTTCCCAACCCTCTGCGAGTTTGTGCTCGTTTTCGGGCGTGAGGTACTGGGTGGTATAAAACGTATTATTGGTCAGATCGTTGCCTGTCCCTGCACTTAACGGGCTCGTAAGAATAGCTTCAAAAAAAGGCCATTTCTTCGCCGCAGTCTCAATGCCCAACCGATTGTAGTAGATAAAATCACGGGCTCCCAGCATCTTCAGCTTGGATGTATAGTTGGACAATCCGAAGTTGTAATTGTAACTGATTTGTGTTCTGCCCGAACTTCCCGATTTGGTGGTTACAATGATAACGCCGTTTGAACCGCGTGCACCATAAATGGCTGTCGATGCCGCATCCTTCAGTACTTGGAGAGACTCAATGTCTGCCGAATTGATCCCAGCCAAATCGGGAGAGATCACACCATCGATGACATACAAAGGATAAGACGTGTTTGGGTCAAGCGCGGTACCACCTCTGAGTACAATCAAAGGTGATGCGCCCGGCTGGCCTGAAGTAGAAGTTACCCTTACGCCCGGCAATGTGCCTTGTAACGCATAGCCGGCATTGCTAAAAGGAACGTTTTTCAACACGTTTGAATCGAGTTTTGATATGGCGGTAGTAAGCAGCTCCCTGGATTGTTTGCCGTATCCAACCACTACTACTTCATCCAACTGTCCTTCTTCCGGCGTTAGTTGTACATTGAGTAATGTTCTTCCCCCTATTGGAACTTCGCTTCGGACAAAACCTAGACTGCTGAAGACGAGAGTTCCATTAATATCGGGCACAGACACACTATACCGGCCATCTTGGTCTGTGGTTGTGCCAGTCTGATGCCCTTTAACAGTTATGGTTATCCCATCCAAGGGCGTTCCATTCACATCGGTCACGACACCCGTTACAGGCGTCTGGGAAAAAGCATTCAACCCTACCATGATAAAAAGTAACACGAAAGGGACAATTTTATTTCCCTTGGACATCACGTGCCGAGCAATCGGGGTGGTTCGCCATCTTCGCATCATAATTATAAGAATGTTCATAATGTTAATTGGTTTTTTAAAATGTATTACATATAATCAAAATTAATTCATTTAACCTAATTTCAGAGTTCATCGAACACCTTGGCAGCCGCGTCCAACGCGAATCCAATGTCGTCTTCCGTATGTGCCGTACTGATATACCACAATCCTCTTCCGATGATTCGAACTCGTTGGTTATGCATTCCCGCTATGAATCGACCTAGTTTGCTTTTGTCAGAAGCCAGCGTGTCGCGATAATCTCTCAACTCGTTCAAATCGGTAAATGCAATGTGAAACATTGGCCCGGGGCCATCGACCAATACATCCAGGCTTTTTGCCTTGGCCAATTTACGAAGCCCCTCCATCAACCGTTTACCCAATGCGAACATACGCTCATACGGTTGTTCTCGATCGAGTTCGTTGATAGTAGCAAGTGCAGCAGCCACGCTTGGGTTCCCCGAGTTCATCGTGCCCGCATGGATCACCACCCCGTCTTCAATCAACTTCATCCAGCTTCTCTTTCCCACCACGGCGCTTATCGGGTAACCACTTCCCATTGCCTTCGCGAATATTGAAAGATCGGGCGTAACCCCATAAAACCCCTGTGCTCCACCTAGGCCGAGCCTGAAGCCGGTAATCACCTCATCGAAGATCAAGGCGATGCCATACTGGTCGCACAATTCGCGGAGACCGCGGAGAAAACCTTTTTGCGGCATGATACAGCCGCTATTACACATTACCGGCTCCGTGATAATTGCTGCTATATCGTTATGTTCCTTTTCAAGAACCTCACCAAGCAGCTCCAGGTCATTCCATGGTAGCACACGAAACTCCCCCCTCGTATTTGCCGGCAGTCCTTCGCTCCACGGATAAACTTCCGGCCTCTTCCGATCGCCAAGCGCTGCCTCGGAAGGCGCCGAGATCGCCCACGCCACATTATCCAACCAACCGTGATAGTGCCCTTCAAATCTCAGAAATCTCTGCCTGCCCGTCTTCGCCCGCGCAACCCGAAGAGCTGTTTGGACGGCTTCAGATCCATCCAAGCAAAAGCGCATCAACTCGGCAGAAGGTATCAATTGGTTGAGTTTCTCGGCCAGTTCGATTTCCTGAATGTGCTGCCCGGCAAATAGCTGCCCTTCCTGCGAATACGCGTTGACAGCCTGCAGCACGGCTGGGTGCGAATGCCCGAGGATCAACGGACCCTGACTGAGGGTAAAGTCTAGGTATTGGTTTCCATCAACATCGGTTATTCGGCTTCCGTTGCCCTCTTTATAAAATAGCGCGTGAGGAAAGCTGAATTTCCGGAATTCAGAAGAAACACCGCCGGCGAGAACTTTTCTTGCTCGCTCAAGCAACGCGGCTGACTGTTTATAACTCGGTCTATCAATCATCAAATAAATATGTATGACTTAACTATCAACAAATGTACAACATTATTGTATCCAACCAAATATATTTATTATATTTTTTTACTCAATCGCCAAATTATGGCTTTAAGTCGATGTTTGCGTAACTATACTTATGTAAGACAAAAAAGGAGAACTCAACCGACGCGGCCTTGAAAAGTTCCCTTTCCTTGGTCTGTTTTATTCGGCGACAATATTATCGGATTAGATAGCATGTTGCGATACTAAGCCTAATTATGCCATTACTAACTCGATTTCCGCTTAGGCTAGCTGTGTCTTACTAGACTCATTGCATTTTGTATTCTGTCTGGACGTGGTGACCCAATCAAATGTCGGGTAGCTTTAATTGACTTAACGCATATTAAAATGAAAACGCAATTCAGTATACCGCCGCTAATCAGCCAGATTTTTAACAGTCTAGGAGTATATTTATGTTGGTATGCCTAACAGCTTGTTCAAAAAAACGAAAACAACGAATTGGATCTTGATTTCGGTAACGTGACATTACAGTATCTGGTGGTATCAACGCAACTTTCGAAGAAATGGCTGGCTTTCATCATTTAGGTCATACCACTATGGATCATGGGAAAGTGCTATGCATGACATAGGTCCCCAAACATTTTGGGCTAGTGTTTCAATCGGCAATTTAGGGAAATTACTGGGCAAAGCCCTAAAGAATAACGGAAATCGTTTCAAGGCAGTGATCATTCACTCGTGATGGATGACCAAGCGGATTGAAGATACTGCAATTATTTACCCAAGATTTAATAGGCAGGGCACCCTTCCGTGCCCTGCTTCCTTTTGTTCTTTTCCCTACCCTTTCTTCTTCACCCCCTTTTGCAACACCCAGCTCACCGCAAAACTTACCGCCGCACCGATGGCGGCCAGCACGGCGGTTTTAACCATGTCGTGCATACCCAAGTGGGCCGCCATGCTGAGCAACGTGCCGCTACCCGTCCCGATACCCAGCCGAAGGTTACTCATTTTCATCGTCCTCTCCTTCCTCGTTGCGCACGCCGCTTTCCACGGCTTCTAGCACCCCCAGCGCCAGGGCGAGGTACCGTGCCACGGCCACCACCTTAGGGGGCAGCGTCACCGGCGAGGCGATGACGAGCTGGCTGGCCACCGCCAACGTTTCCTTGATCCTGTCGTAAAGTGTCGCCTTGTCCGTTTCGGGCAGGCCGACTGTTTTCGTTGTTTTGTTCATTGCTTTTTTGCTATTTGCTTTCCCGATGCGCTTTGCTTTCGGGATGTCACTTCGTTCCATTTGCTGTTTGTTGTTTGCTCCCAAAACACCCCTTCCTTCGGCCTAGGGTGCTTGCACCCAGTCGTCGTGGGGCAATCTATTCTCAACCACCAACCTGTCGTTCCCATGATTAATCTCCTGTAAAAGCAGCGGGTACACATGCCTATACGCCACCTCCGACCCCATCACCCGGTAATCACCGTTCACCAGCTCCCAATACGACCCCGTCAGCGGGCAGCCACGCGTATCCGTATGGTCATTGCCCGTGTGGAAGAATACCAGCCGGTAGTTGGGAATCTCGATGATCTCCACCATGCCTTCGTGGAATGCGGGGTATCGTTTGGCGTACCGTTTGTTCATGTCCGCCCCGTGGTTGAGCAAGAGACCGTACTCACCGGGTGGGATCGCCGTCTCCCCCGGCACCTTGTGGTCGCGCACCGTATCTTCCAGCAGGTAGCAGCAAAACAGGCCGCCAATATAGAGGTGGCTGAGGGTACTGTTCTTCCCCTCGGCCACGCGGATGATTTTAATTGCCCTCATAGCCGGTCTCCTTCCAACGCATCCGATGTGCTCGGCGCGGTATGCCCGTCCATTACCGGCAGGTCGCTCTCTTTCCGTTCCCCATCTATCCACGTACCCAGGAACACACTCCTCGATGCGGCCCGCCGCCGCCGATCCATCACGAAACCATACCCGTGCAGGCGTCCCCGCATGAGCCTCGGGGCCAATTGCAGGGAGAGCTCGCCATCACCGCGGCACGCCGTGCCGTCGCTCACCACCACGCGGCCCTGCGTCTCGTTGTAGACCAGCAGGAATGCCGGTGCATTGCCGTCGACGAACGGACTATCGCCGTGCCATTGAAGCGTGCAAAGTCCGTCGCCGCCAATCGCCAATACGGGTTTTTGTAAGGCGAGCTGTCCGCCCCAGCTCACCATCACCCGGCGGGGATCGATGGACAGGTGGGGGTAATCCCCGACCACGGCATCCTGCAGCACCTGCTTGGTGGCCCAGTTGAGGCCCGACTTCACCTGCCTGCTATCCGGTTTGAACGTTTCCTCCAGCACAGGTGCCAGGGGGGCGAGGAAACGCATGGTGAGTTTCATCCGCATCTGTTGCGCCAGCTGGGCCGGCGAGGGGGGCTTGGCGCTGGGCTTGGGCACCGACCGCGCACAGGGAACCCCGTTGCGCACGTAATAGATGAGGCCGCC
>NZ_JAMXAY010000041.1 GCF_025460835.1 Parapedobacter soli
AAGGAAATTAGATCGAGAACCGCCTATTTTTCGGGGTAAGTCCAGTAAAACAATAACTCCCTATAAATAAAAGTTTTTCATACCTTTGCAGTCCCGATAAAAATCGGGGAAAAGGAGAAAAATGAATTAATGGCAAAAAAACAAGAAGCAGAAAAGGAATTAGCAGCTAAAACAGCTGAACTCCAAGACACTGAGGAAACCTTGGTGAGAGAAAAAGAAGACATCGAGTCGGAAGCCGATTCGAAGTTCGTTGACGAAATCAAATCGATTGCTTGGGAAACACCCGACGACGATTTTGATTGGGACAAGGACGAAAAAGGTTTTGGCAACTACAGCGACGAAGAACGTGCGAAGTTGGAAGAACAATATGCAGGAACCTTCAATTCGATCAACCGGGGTGAAATCGTACCGGGCACCGTTGTATCCATTAACAACAAGGATGTAGTGCTCAATATCGGTTTCAAGTCCGACGGCTTGGTATCCCTTTCTGAATTCCGTGACACCCCTGAATTGAAAGTTGGTGACACGGTCGACGTTTTCGTTGAATCACAGGAAGACGCCAATGGCCAGTTGGTGCTTTCACGGAAACGTGCAAAAACACAGAAATCGTGGGAAGAAATCAACGAGGCGCTCGAAAACGACACCATTATCAATGGTTTTGTGAAAAGCCGCACCAAAGGTGGCCTCATCGTAGACATCAAAGGTGTTGAAGCATTCTTACCCGGTTCGCAAATCGATATCAAGCCTATACGCGACTACGACATCTATGTGGGCAAGACCATGGAATTCAAGGTAGTAAAAATCAACCACGAATTCAAGAATGTGGTCGTATCTCACAAGGTGCTTATCGAAGACGACTTGGAAAACCAAAAGACCGAGATTGTCTCCAAGCTCGAAAAAGGACAGGTATTGGAAGGTACGGTCAAAAACATCACGGATTTCGGTGTGTTCATCGACCTCGGTGGAGTCGATGGTTTGCTACACATTACCGACATCTCATGGGGCCGCATCGAGCACCCTCGGGAAGTATTGCAGCTTGACGAAACCGTCAACGTGGTAGTACTTGATTTTGACGACGAGAAAAAACGTATCGCACTCGGCTTGAAACAACTTACCGAGCATCCTTGGGAGTCGTTGGATACTTCACTGGAAGTAGGCTCGAAGGTGAAAGGCAAAATCGTAACCGTGGCAGACTACGGTGCGTTCCTCGAAATCACCCCTGGTGTGGAAGGACTGATCCACGTGTCGGAAATGTCGTGGTCGCAAAACTTGCGCAGCCCACAAGAATTCCTCAAAGTGGGCGACGAGGTAGAGGCACAGATTCTTACACTCGACCGCGAAGACCGAAAAATGAGTCTCGGCATCAAGCAATTGACTCCAGACCCCTGGAAAAATATTGCAGAGCGCTACCCCATCGGTTCGAAGCAAAAAGCAGTTGTGAAAAACATGACCAACTTCGGCGTGTTTGTGGAACTCGAAGAAGGTATCGATGGCTTGATCCACATCTCTGACCTCTCTTGGTCGAAAAAAATCAACCACCCCAACGAATTCACCAAGGTAGGTGAAGAATTGGAAGTTGTAGTACTCGAACTGGATGAAGAGAACCGCAAGCTGAGCCTTGGCCACAAGCAATTGGAAGAAAACCCCTGGGATACGTTTGAAACCATTTTCACCCTCGACTCCATCCACCAAGGAACGGTAATCAAAGTTGGTGAAAAAGGTAACATCGTTGCCTTGCCTTATGGTGTAGAAGGGTTCTCTCCAGCTAAGCACAGCATCAAAGAAGATGGCAACCCATTGAAGCTTGACGAAGTTGCTGATTTCAAAATCATTGAATTCAACAAAGACAACAAGCGTGTGGTTATTTCACATTCTCGCATCTGGGAAGACCAACGTGCAGAAGCTCGGATGGAAGACTTCAACAACCGTAAGAAGGAAGCTAAGGCTGCTTCAACCGCGGTTAAGAAAGTGAAGGAATCCGTAGAGAAATCCACATTGGGCGATCTCGATGTACTTGCACAGCTGAAACAACAGTTGGAAGGCGAAGAGAGTGCCAACCGCTCGAAAAAATAAGGGCATAAGCCATTGTGTTTAACACAATAGATGAACGCTTACCGAATATTCGGTAAGCGTTTTTTTATTGTATATAAAAAGTGTTTTCTTTAAGTTTGTGTTAGTAACTAACCACAAGTATGATGAAAACCTTAAAAAAAATCCTACTCATCTTAGTGATTATTATCGCTATCCCGCTCGTCGTAGCCCTTTTCGTAAAACGAGAATTCACCAGCGAACGACAAATCAGCATCGATAGGTCCAAGCAGGAAGTATTCGACTATATCAAGTACCTCGGTAATCAGAAAAACTATGACGTTTGGCATAAGATGGATCCTGACGCTAAAACAACGACCCGTGGCACCGATGGTACCGTAGGATTTGTTTATGCTTGGGATGGTGAGAAAATAGGCAAAGGAGAACAGGAAATAATCGGCATAGTAGATGGTGAACGAATGGATACTAAATTACGCTTCAAGGAACCATTTGAATCCGAAGCATCTTGTTACATGCTTACCGAGGCACAAGGAGAGCACCAGACCATCGTCAAATGAGGGATTTCGGGTAAGTCGCCATATCCCCTCAACCTGATGTCGCTCTTTCTCGATATGGGCGATGATTTCGACAAGGGGTTGTTGGAATTGAAAAGTATACTCGAAACCGATAACAGCGAGGAAACCCCAAAACTATGAAAGCAAGACTACTTTTCAGTACGATAGGAATATTTTGGTGTATGGGTACCATCGCCCAAACGGCCAACCCCAACTACGACAAGGCCCTCGCCGATTCCTTGGGGGCCGACGAGTACGGGATGAAATCCTACGTTTTTGTCATCCTGAAAACAGGACCGTCAAAGCTAGACGATAAACAGCAAATCAGCGCATTGTTCCGAGGGCACCTTGAAAACATCAATCGCTTGGTGGAGCAGAAAAAGCTAATCGTCGCCGGACCGCTTGGAAAAAACGAGCACAACTACCGTGGGCTATTCATCTTCGATTCTAAAAACAAAGCAGAAGTGAAAACCTTATTACAAACAGATCCTGCCATAAAAGAAAAGCTCCTTGAAGCGGAGCTCTTTGATTGGTATGGTTCAGCGGCACTCCGCACCTATTTGGAAACGAGTGACCGGGTTACGAAAACGAAACCCTAAGTCACTCACCACGGTCTACAGCGATGCAATAATCGCATTAAAGGTTTCGCTAGGCCGCATGGCTTGCTCAGCTTTCGATTTATCCGGCCAGTAGTAGCCACCGATATCCTGTGCCTTGCCCTGTGCACCGATTAACTCTGCATTGATTTTATCTTCATTGGCACGCAGCTTTCCTGCAATTGGCCTAAACAACGCCTTCAGCTCGCTGTCTTTGCTTTGGCCGGCCAACGCTTCAGCCCAATACAATGCCAAGTAAAAATGTGACCCCCTGTTATCGATTTGGCCGACCTTACGTGCCGGCGATTTGTTGGTTTCCAAAAACTTCTCGGTAGCGGTGTCCAACGTTTCTGCCAACACCGAGGCTTTGCCATTTCCCTCGGTTTGGGCCACATGCTCCAACGAAACTGCCAATGCCAGGAACTCACCTAGCGAATCCCAACGCAAGTATCCTTCGTTCAGGAATTGCTCAACGTGCTTCGGTGCGGATCCCCCTGCTCCCGTTTCGAAGAGGCCTCCACCATTCATCAAGGGTACAATGGAAAGCATTTTTGCCGATGTGCCCAATTCTAGAATAGGGAACAAATCGGTAAGGTAATCCCGGAGTACATTCCCAGTCACCGAAATCGTGTCCTCACCCTTGCGGATACGCTCCAGCGAGAATTCCGTCGCCGCCATGGGACTTAAAATCCTGATATCGAGCCCCGAAGTATTGTGTTCGGTCAAATAGGTATTTACCTTTTCGATCAGTTGCCTATCATGTGCCCGATGTTCATCCAACCAAAAAACCGCCGGTGTACCGGACAAACGTGCCCGGTTGACGGCCAATTTCACCCAATCGCGGATGGGGGCATCTTTGGTTTGACACATCCTAAAGATGTCGCCCGCTTCTACTTCCTGCGTCATCAACACATTTCCATCACCGTCCACCACTTCGAAAGTGCCTTTCGAATGTGCTTGGAATGTTTTGTCGTGCGAGCCATACTCTTCGGCCTTCTGTGCCATAAGTCCAACATTGGACACCGAACCCATTGTTGACGGATCAAAGGCACCATGTTTCTTGCAATCCGCAATCGTTGCCGCATAAATACCAGCGTATGAACGATCGGGTATCAACGCTAAGGTATCCCTCACATCACCCCTCTTGTCCCACATCTTGCCGGAATTGCGTATCATCGCCGGCATGGAAGCATCTACAATGACATCCGAAGGAACATGGAGATTGGTAATCCCTTTGTCTGAATTGACCATAGCCAAATCCGGTCCGGCCTCCATTGCTACTGCTAAATCAGCCTTGACCGCATCCTCTTGTGGGTGGCCTTTGATCTTGGCATACACTTCGCCAAGTCCGTTGCGTATATCTACGCCGAGTTCTTGAAACAAGGCAGCATATTTTTCAAATACATCTTGGAAATAAACCTCTACAATGGCACCGAAGATAATCGGATCGGAAACTTTCATCATGGTTGCCTTCAGGTGAGCAGAGAGTAGGACTCCCGATTCTTTGGCTACCTTGATTTGTGCTGCCACAAACCTTTTCAGCTCAGCGAGCCCCATGTGCGTTGAATCGATAACCTCACCCTCTTGTAATAGCGCTGGGGCTTTTAGCTCGGTTCTCGCACCGCTCTCATCCACAAATTCAATGGAAAATGTTGTTGCTCGCGACAATGTCAAGGATTTTTCATTCCCATAAAAATCGTCGGCCGACATAGAAGCCACCTCGGTCTTCGAATCCGGCACCCATGCTCCCATAGAATGAGGATGTTGCTTGGCATAATTCTTCACTGCCCGCGGCGCACGGCGATCGGAGTTACCTTCCCGCAACACCGGGTTCACTGCTGAGCCCAACACCTTGGCATAGCGAGACTTAATAGCTTTTTCCTCATCGCTCTTAGGCTCCTCAGGGTAATCAGGCACTGCATAGCCCTTGGCTTGCAATTCAGCGATAGCCGCTTTAAGTTGCGGAACGGAAGCCGATATATTGGGGAGCTTGATGATATTGGCCTCCGGGGTGGTAGCAAGATCGCCCAATTCAGCCAATGCATCACTAATCTTCTGATTGTCTGTAAGGCGGTCCGGGAAATTTGCGATGATACGCCCGGCCAGGGAGATGTCTTTCTCCTCTACCGATATATCGGCAGAACTCGTAAATGCTTTAACAATAGGTAAAAAAGAGAACGTGGCCAACGCTGGCGCTTCGTCCGTTCTGGTATAAGAAATTGTGGTACTTTTCGACATAATCTGAGTGAATTTTCAGTCGCGAAAGTAACGAAAAATACCCGATTTTGAAAGGTTGATCAGAATGAAAATGGCTTTTTGACACCTCTCAAACATATAGCTCTCGCCGCACTGTTCCGCCAATCACTACTTGCGCTCACCTAACACAACCGCCTATCAAACAGAAACCTATCCAACGATTTCACTGTTGTGCGAAAAAGTTTAGGCGCTTTTGGGATTTGTAGAAAAATCCATTAACCAGCAGCATCAAATTCCCAGAAAATATCCCCGATTTTCTGTTCTAATCGTTTATCGCATACCATCACAACCACTCCTTCTGTAAATTACACCCACTACTACAGGATAATTTTCCGGTTTATGGAGTCACCCCAAATAGTACTTATCACCGTTGATTTTCAACCTTCCCTCGTCCAACCGCTTACGTATAAACACCAGGCGAGTTGCCTCGTCGCCCGACTGCAGCCCTAGTACCAGCTGGTCAATAGTCAGTGGTCCATCCGCAAGCAATTCCACCAATTCTGCCATTAAGTGCTCCTCCACATTCCCAGCCTTATTCCGTACCAAGCAACGGTCGCATATACCGCATGGCTTTGACTTACCCTCATCAAAATAGGCTAATAATTGCTTACTTCGGCAATCGGTGCCATCCAAGTAAGCAAATACAGCGTCCAACTGCCCCTGTCTGACTGCTTTCCGCTCGCGGATGTAGCTACTATCGATATGCAGCCGCTTACTATCGATACGAGCCCGCAAAAACTGTAACTTCGGGCTGTCCGTTTGCGGCAGGTAAGATAGTACCTCCATTTTTTGGAGGTGCTCTAGCATGTCAACAACCGTTCGGTAAGGTTTCCCACTCCGTTTTGCAAGCTCATATTCCCGGACAGGTATGAAATCATCAAACGCACCACCATGGCTACGGAGGATGGTTTTAATCAGCCCGTCATAAGCTGCGTTCTCCACTTGGAATTTATACAAATCTTGCTGGTCCGTCTCGAATTTCACTCGCGACGGGATAAACACCGACTCGGTCATACCAATCCACCCATCCTGCTCCAGAAACTTCAGTGCACTGAGCGTCATCACGACGTCCAGCTTGTAACGACTACAAAAATCGGCCACATCAAAATCGAGTACCAATCCCTCGCCAGCGCCATACGCTAATTGGTAATAGTTAGCCAACTGCTGGTAAACCTGCTTGATATAATCGACCGATGGAAAACTCAATGCATGGTTTTTCGACAATTGGTTACGGTCGCTCTGATGGTAAAGTAATATGGCATACGCTTTCTTACCGTCGCGGCCGGCTCGCCCCGCTTCCTGATAGTAAGCCTCCAGGGAGTCGGGGATGTCGAGGTGGATAACGAATCGTACGTCTGGCTTATCGATACCCATACCGAATGCGTTGGTCGCGACAATTACCCTTATGTTGCCTTCCATCCAAGCATCCTGGCGACGTGTACGCTCAGGTGTGTCCAAACCGGCATGATAGAAGTCGGCCGATATACCCGCGTTAAGCAACACGCGCGTAGTTTCCTGCGTTTCACGCCGGTTGCGTACGTAGATAATGCCACTTCCCCCCAACCTACGGATAACGCGCAACATCCGACCTTGTTTATCTTCCTCATCAAGCGCCATATAAGCAAGATTCTCACGAAAAAAACTCTTCCGTAGTACATTTTTCTCGGAAAAGGCAAGTTGCGTTTGGATATCGGCTACAACGCGTGCAGTAGCCGTAGCCGTAAGCGCAAGGAAAGGCACATGGGGATGCAATTGCCGCAATATACTAATATAGCGGTATGACGGGCGGAAGTCGTATCCCCACTGGGAAATACAATGGGCCTCGTCAACCGTAAAGAGATTCACTTTCATATGCCGTATACGCTCCTGCACCAAATCGCTATTCAGACGCTCGGGTGAGAGGTAAAGAAATTTGACAGGGCCGTAAATACAGTTGTCCAAGGCAATATCCACCTCCCGTTTAGTCATGCCCGAAAAAATGGCGATGGCTCGGATACCCTTAGCCTGTAGGCTTCCAACCTGGTCCTTCATTAGCGCGATGAGTGGCGTAACAACGATGCATATACCATCCATCATCAAGGCCGGGATCTGGAAGCATACCGACTTCCCGCCCCCTGTGGGCATCAGGGCCAAGGTATCCCGTCCCGCCAATACCGACTGGATCACTTCTTCCTGCAACGGCCGGAAAGACTCGTGCTTCCAATATTTACGGAGTACTTCTACACTGTTCATGACATGGGTGATTCCAATGACCAAACATACGCAAAATTGTCTTTCAAGACATATACGGGGGTCCCCGTTGCCTCAGCTTCCGCCTTCAAGCGGGCAATCGTCGAATTGGAGTTGGAACCGTCCAAAATCAGTTTTCCACAATCGACAGCCTCCATAAGCGTCGGCAACGATTCCCTCGGGTTGTTGCGTAATATAAGGATATCAACGTCAATGTGTCCAGCATACATTTCCGTACCGTCATATACCATTAAACGAACATCCCCAAACTGCAATATACCACTTCTAGTATAAACCCTAGGGTCGCGATAAGTGCTATCATGCGCTAAGAAATGGATGGCTTTGAGCGGCACCTGGGCTTCCAACGCCGGCAATACCGAGTAACTGATCGTACGATCATCGATCGCCGGCAAATCGGTGTACAACCACGCACTTCCAGCATCCATCAAACCAATGGCCAAATTCCGCCGTACATTGAAGATTATTACCTTGCGCTCAGATTTTCTCAACACCGCAGAAAACGATGTACATACAAGCAGTGCTGTACACGCCAATACACTATAAACCCATTGTTTGCGGCGCACCAATACGGCCATTGCCACCGCTACGATAAATATATACATCAATACGGTCTCCCACCATGTTATCCAGATACCTCGAACACTAGCCATCGGCCACTGCTCAATATACCCAAGCAAGCCATTGGTTATTAAGATGAGTTTTTCCAACATCTTTCCCGCCCATGATGCTAGCATCCCCGGCGGCACGAGTAGCAAAACGAATCCAATATACATGATGACACTTGCGGGCAATACGATAAGCAAATTCGCCGGCAGGAAATACAGTGGGAACTGATGGAAGTAATAAGCCGCTAAGGGGCCCGCTCCGGCTTGGGCACCAATAGACATTCCAATATAATCCGTTACTGGTCTCAACAGCCGATTGTTATTTGAAATAAAGCGGCGCATAAGCGGATGTAAGAAAACGATACCTAAAACAGCTAGATATGAAAGCTGGAATCCAACATCCACAATAAACTTGGGTTGATATAACAAAAGGAAAAACGCAGAAGCGGCTATACTGTTATAAATTCTATTCTGTTGCCCGAAAATGGTAGCTGCCATCACGAAGCTCACCATAATAGACGCACGTAACGCAGGTGGCGAAAAGCCGGTCAGCAGCGCGTACCCCCACACGGCCAGCAGCAACAGGATAAACTTAACAACACGAAAAGTCTTGCCGTTATCCATCCACCACAACAAAAGCGACAGCAACCAGAAGACGATAACCACGTGCATTCCAGACACACTCAAAACGTGAATGGTTCCCGTATTGGCAAAGGTCTGAATAAGTGAATCGTCTATTTCTGCACGATACCCTAGGATCAATGCCGAAGCCACCGAGTAGGCATCCGGATCCGGAATATAAGACGAAAACTTAGCAACCATTCGCCGGCGCAGTGACAATGCATAGGCTATAATAAGGCTGCCGTCTCCCTCATCCAACTTCTCCAATTCCTCCACACCTAGATAATCTTGATGCCAGATATCCTTCCCCGCGAGGAAGCGACCGTAGTCCAACTCACCGGGATTATACGGTGGAGGCACCGCCTGATATCCTGTAGGAATAACCAGCCGATCACCATAGTTCAACGACATTGATGTGGCGCTGTCGTCCAACCGTACCGTAAGCATAAGTTTGCCCGTTGCCTCAAATAGCCCATCGTCTCCATACGCTTGGGTCACTACAAAGGGAAACCTGATATGGTCGCTGCGCTCGACGGGTTCGTCGGCAACCCATCCAACCAATGCTTTCGACTCGAAATGGCTGAAATGCGATCGGTCTATCGCGGGATCGGTTTTCCAAACCAACAGGAAGCCCACTAAGCCCCAAGCGAGAAGAATGTGTGCCCCCAACACTCCGTAATAACGATATTGGCGCAACCGCGTGATACATCGGATAGTGATAAAAGAAACAAGCACAAAGACAAACAGCCCACAAGCTGCAATATAGAGCGACCACGCTGGCGTCACAGCGTACCCCATACCAATACCCGCCACTAAGGCCACAAGGAAACGAACAAAGGGCGATACCGCTAAAACTGCCATCTCAATTGCAATTTTACATCCGACCGCCGATTACCAGCGATAACATCCAACCCGCTCCCCACCTCGTCAACACCTCGATAAATAAATGTGGCATAGCGTAACCAAATATCTACTTGCCTGCCGATGCGATAACGGGCATTAGCATAGGTTCGGATACCGTTATTGTGGTACATCGGGAAAGAGTATCCGTATAGAACATCGTTTTCATATGCATATATGCGTGAATTGTAACTCGGCGTGGCGAATACAGCCAATCGTATATTACCGCTTATCTTACCACTGAGGGGTTTGTAAATGACATCATGGTATCCCATTAGTCCCAATTCAGAACCTTCGCTCTCCTTTTGGTAATGTAAAAGTTCCACCCGGTTACGCATTGTCCAGCGGTCATCAAGTTTATACTGCCCGCTAATGCGCACTTGCTGGCGATACTTATCAGCAACGAAACGATGCGGTTGCGCCGTTTCCAAATTCTCCTGCTGCTTCCGGTAACGGTATCGTACGGAAATATGTGCCTTTTTATACCATGTATAAGTAAATTGGGTAAGGATATCTGTCCCTTGTGAAGGTACGTCCACGCGGTAACGCAACCATGGGAACTGAAAAAAATCAGTATAAACGATCCACTCTACCTGGCGGCTCGGGTGGTACACTAAACCACTATAAAACCCACGTTCGTTGGCAACCCCACTTCCGGCAGCAACTGCTTGGCTGAAAAAAGAATGATAGTTGCGTTGATAATTACGGTAATGCAATGCTACAGACAAATGGTTGTGCAAGGTGGCAATCAGTCCTTGGGTAAAGGCAACGCCACTCCCATGACTATGTGCTACCTCTCCGAAAAGGTAAACACCTCGCCAGGAATGGTTGTAATAGACACTACTGTTCCAAAGCGCATTCCCACGAAATACATATCGGTTTCGGAGTACATCTTGTGGTTCAATTGCCGTATCAAAATGGGTATAGTAGCTCAATACACCTACTTGCAGCCGCGCGTGCTGGTAGAGCAAATTCGCCCCCGATACCCATTGTTGTACCGCATGACGGTTGGCAACTTCAGTGGGCGTACGGTGCAGGCCCGTTTGGCCAATTGACCCTGTGACAAATTGGCCCTCGTCTTTCCGTGAAACGGACCCGTCGAGGTGACGCCACGAAAAAAATGGGGTAACAGCAAGTCTACCTAACGATAATGTGGCTGCGCCTCCACGTAAAAACGACACCTCGTTTGAAGAAGTATACGGCCGCAATCCCGTTGCCTGTTTCGCGACCCCCTGTACCAGGGCACCTTTACCGAACCCCAACCCACCCCACATCGACACCCCCTGGCCGAACTGCAATGCATAGTCGCCCACCACAATATTCTGGAACTTCCCCTGGTTACGTATATAAATACTGCCCGAGTAAAAATCAAAGCCATATCGTTGCGCACCACCGAAAAACGATTCGCCAGCATCTTTCTCCATGTTCAATGCGATTTGGAGATCTTGGCCGTAACGATACCGATACCGGATTAACACTTGGTCGGGGGTGCCGAGGTAACGCGAGCGGCTAGTGTCTGTAACAGTATATCCTTGTCGCTGCTGCAACGTCCGGCCGTATCTAACCATTACATCGTGCGTACCTACCTGTAGCAACTCGCCTACACCGACCTCCGAAAGCGATGATGAGCTGGAAACTGTAATATAAGGCAGCAATAGGCGAAGCAACTCGATATCCAACCCGTCGATAGCCTGCAATTCGTGGACATCGATAAACTGTCCAGAACGACGGCGGTGTTCCAGTAGATTATTAATAAACAGTTCGGGCACAAACTGGAGCTCCCTCAATTCGCTGCCGTCGGTCTGGTTTAGGTCGATTGGAAACTGCAAATAGAAGTACAAGCGCTCGGAAAGCGCTGAAAAATCAAAATCCTCACCTAGTTCCTCGGCAACGAACTCGGTCATACGCTCCACAACCGCGTCCACTTCTGTTTGCGCCTGAATATGGTGGCTAATAAACACAAATCCAACAACTAGCAAAAGCATGCTATTGAAACGCATAACCCAAGCCAATTTGTGGCGACATACCCAATCGCGGATGGAAAGTCGCCGCAGTGTCAAACAAAAAGCGATACCAACGGATACCAAAGCCAGCATGTTGTTGCATAGGGTTCACAGACAATCCCCCGCGTAGGCACAGGATATCACCAATCCAATAAGCAAGGCCCATGTGCCCACCCACCCTGTTCTCCCGTCGATAGGCCACGTCTACAGTAAATGTAGCGGTCGATAAGGGGTAACTGAAGCCCACTCTCACAAACGAGGGAATGGTGCTGTAGACCGTCGATCCGTAATCGGCACGGCTCACGTTAGTATATTGTAATCCAATTGTACCTCCCTGCCCTAAATGGCATTGGACTCCGACATCTACCGACAGTGAATAGGCACTTAGATAAGCTGGCACGTAAAGCTGGTGGTAACTCGCAGACATACCTATGGATAGCCGGGGGCCAAACTGCTTGGCGAAAGCAAAATTGGCTTTCGTGTCGTGGTATGCACCATCGATTCCGTAGCGACGTAACATCACCCCCCAGACACCCAAGCCGGTGGGACCACCCAACAAAGCCGCTTGTGTGGAAATATCCGCCGATAAAAAATGTTGTTGATATCCTAGGTTTACAGCAATATGGTCCAAACTCGCCAAACCTGCCGGATTAGCGGTTAAGCTGTAAATCCCCTGAAGGGCAGTGCCCGCTTGCCCCATAGCTTGATAGCTTGGGCCAACGTAGGTTTGGGCGATGCATTCATAGGAGATCAGGAGGAGTATTAAGCACCTTCCAATCATGGAGGTGAATATACTACGAAAAAATGATAATTGAAAGCCGATTACCAATAAGCAACCGGCTTCCAACTATCAACTGACAGCTATCAAATTTGATAATACTGTTCCCAGCCTTTGCGTGGCGGTGGCCCGATCAATAACTCGTTGGCCACATTATTATTCGTAATCCGCTTTTTCTTGCGGTCAAATTCCAATTTGGTGTTTAGTTTTTGGGCTAGCACCCCTAAGCAGAATACCTGGCTCAGGGGAGCGGAAACCTCAAATGGTGAACGTGTTTTTTCTTCACCTTTGCAAGCCTTCAGGAAATTTGCAAAGTGATTCGAAGGGCTCACAGGGACTTCCGGCAGCCGTGACGCCATATCTTTGGCTTTCTCTTCGGGTATGATTGACAGCGTACTACCATGCGACCCACCTTTGAACGTAAGCTCCTTGCTGTAAATGATCTTACCGGGATTTAACTTCACCGGTTCAATATCGCCCGTGCTGGGGGGCGGGATATTGGGATCCAAACCCGACACACCATATCCTTCAGGGATAGGTGGAAGGTTATCAAGGCCATCATACCAAGTAATATCCAGTGCAGGCATACGCTTCCGTTTTGGAAACCGGAACACAATGGTGGATGACATCGGGAAGAAAAAGTCATTATGGCCGGTAGCTCTCGTGCATTCTACCTCGTAGGGCAATCCGAGTTTCAAAAACTCGTGGGCCGTATCAATGATATGCGCACCCCAATCGCCTAGCGCACCCATTCCAAAGTCGTACCAGCAGCGCCATTGTCCATTGATGTAGTCGTGGTTATAATCGTGTTGCTTAGCAATCGCAGAATGCCAGAGGTCCCAATCGAGCGAGCCGGGAATTGGCTCTGCGGGCGGGAACGATTTGATATTCGGATCCCATCCGTGCCAACGACGCGGAGAGTTCATGTGAGCGGTAATGGCGGTTACATCTTTGATGATTCCAGCATCCACCCAGGCCTTGAATTGGAAATAGTTAGCTTCCGAATGCCCTTGGTTCCCCATTTGGGTAACAACATTTTTGTACTTGCGTGCCGCCCGCATCAACAGCTCACACTCCTGGAATGTACGGCCAAGAGGCTTTTCCACATACACGTGCTTACCTAGTCCCATAGCATGCATGGTAATGGGAAAGTGCGAGTGGTCCGGGACCCCGATGGAAACCGCATCGATTTGGTTTCCCATCTTATCAAACATTTGCCGAAAATCCTGGAAGCGGGGTACATCGGGAAATTGTTTCAATATTTTGGCCGTATGGGGGGCACCCATATCCACATCACAAAGTGCCACGATATTAGCCAAGCCGGTCGCATACAAATCGCCGATGATTTGTGCTCCCCGGTTACCGATACCGATACACGCCAAATTGACCCGTTCATTGGGCGCCGCTAATTTAGGTTTTGCCGATAGCAAGCTGGGAGCGACAGCCGCCGCAGCCGAGGCCAACATAGCCTGCTTGAGGAATATCCTCCTCGAGTACTCATACTTATTCATTTATTCTTGATTTATTGATCGAACTTTAGTTTCAACGATATATCACTATACAGACGCGTCCGATACGCCCCTGAAATAACCTACACTCTCTGCTAATCCCGCCAGAGGGTCTTTCATATCTTTCTCAAATTCCAAACTGCATTTCCCATCATAGCCCACTTTGCGTAACGTCTTGACAAATGCTGGAATATCAATCACCCCCCTACCTAGCTCACATGTCTTGCCGTCCTTGTTCGCCGCCGTCACATTCTTGAAATGGATGTCGAATATCCGCTTATGGTAACGCTTTACATCCCCGGCTGGATCTTGGCCGTCGCGCATGTTATGCCCCATATCAAAACACAGTCCCATACGTGGGTCTAAGTCTTTCACCAACTCAAAAATACTGGTAGCATTGGGGTATAACTTATCTTCAGGGCCATGGTTATGTATGGCATACCGAATATCATATTCCGCCGTTTTGTCGGAAATATATGGTAAATCTTCCTTGTTTGGGATTCCAACAATCAATTTCACACCGACACGTTTAGCGTACTCAAAGGCATTGTCGATTTCCGCCTTGGATTTCGTCATGTAAATCGGTCCCACAGCATACCCCGTTACGCCCGATGCGGCCAGTTTCTGATGAAAAGCCGCAATTTCAGCCGCGGTGCTATTCAATGGAAGGTGAAAATCCTTGATACATAGGAAATGTACATCCATGCGCTTCATCATGGCTAACGATGCATCGATATCGAAATGAACAAAACTGTAGCCGGCAATACCCAATGCAAACCGGTCGGTCGCTGTACGGGAATCACCGGAAAATGCCCGTACTGTAGATGTACCCATTACCGTAGCCGCCGATACACCTAAAAGACTCTTTTGAATAAATCTTCTTCTCGTTTCCATCAATTTTTAATTATAAAAGATCATACGTTATTTTCTTATTATGCCGACCTCCTCCTTAATCCGGCTTTTTGTCTATATTAGCCCAATGGACCACAAGCGCCCTACCATTAAAGATATTGCAGCTGCTCTGAGTCTCTCGCCTTCCACTGTTTCAAAGGCACTCCGGGATCACCCCAATATCGGGGCAACAACAAAAGAGCGTGTCAAAAAACTCGCCAAGCAGCTGCACTTCGTTCCTAACCAAACCGCTATCCGTTTCAAGCAGCAAAAATCATTCACCTTGGGTATTCTTATACCGAGCATGCTCGACCATTTCTATGTCGCTGCAGTCGAGGGATTTGAAAAATTCGCGTATGATCACGGTTACAACGTACTCATCGGTCAAAGCCACGAAAGCATCCAACGTGAAAAGGAACTGTTGGTTACGATGCAGAGCAATCGCGTAGACGGCCTCATAATTGCAATATCTCGCGAAACACTGGATACCACGCATATTAACGATGTTGTCAATTCGGGGATACCAATCGTCTATTTTATGCGAAAGCCGATCAACGAAGAACACCATTGCGTTTGCAGCGACGTATACACGGGGGCAATAGATGCGATCGCCTATTTCGTATCACGGGGGCACCGACGCATCGGTTTTATCAATGCGTCTTCTTTCTGGACCACCAGCCGCGATCGCTTTTTGGGGTACCGCGACGGATTGATTCAACACCGTATCCCTTACGATAAATCACTCGTGCAAGAAAGCGATTTTACACAGGCAAGCAACAGACAGGCGACACGCCGGCTGATGCGGCTCGACAAACCTCCCACTGCCATCCTCGCTTTCAAAGACCAGGTAATGCTCGACGCATTGAACTGTCTACGTCAAGACTTCCCTGCCAAGGCCGACTCAGTAGAATTGATTGGCTATGGTGCTAATCCCGTCATCGAATACCTCGAACGCCCCCCACTAGGCTCACTCAAAGAACAACCCCATGAAATCGGACAAAAAGCCGCTTCACTCCTACTGGATTTAATCAATAACCCACAAGCGGAGTATCAACCAAAACTTGTCAAAACGTCTTGTGAATTACAGGTCTTCTCCAGTCATAAACAAAGATAACTAAAGCCGTCCCCAAAACACCGATGATTGCGTAAAACTTTACGGGCACCATTAAAAACCCGTCAAAAAGCCCTATCAAAACACATTTCAAACGGTGTACTTGGTTTTAGAGATAACCAGCTAATTTTAGCGGACAATGATTTCATCGACGAAAATCCATGCCGGATTACCCGCTGCCGGGTACCCAACTGGAATGGGAACATAGGGCTTCGCCTCAATACGTAGGTAACGGATGTCCCTCCCCGATACGGGAACCTCAATCACTCTACTTTGCAATGCCGAGGTAAACAGTTCGGGCTGCAATTGGCCCAACAATTCGGCTTGCTCCGCATTCGCCCCACCCCACACCTCAACTTGTTGCGGAGGATAAATATGGATCGGATAATCCTGTTTGACGCTTACGCCCACCATCCCGATACCTATAGCTTTATCGAAAAACAGCGCAGCAACCATCGATTCGCCGTAAAACCCAAGCCATTTCCCGTCGGCATGATTACTCCCTCCACTCTCAAGGTCATGCAGTGTGTAGCTCCCCCTACCTTTGTAGTTGGTACTCGGTACCGTTTCCAATACGACCGAACTGAACGGGTGACCCGAAGGGTGGAAAGTACGGACGGCTTCGCTACTCGATATCCACCCCGGCTTATACCCTTTTACCCGCACGGAAGTTGACTCAGACACCAGAAAAGGTTCTCGATAGACCGACGAATGTATGCTATCAGGCTCACTCCCATCGGTGGTATACCGCAGCTCCACGCCCGGCACAGGGTGACGCAGCACAACCCACAGACTATCGCGGAAAAACTTACTTACCGGTGTGATGATAGGATCATTCAATGGAAGCACCGTCTGTCCATCGTCAATATATCCTAGCTCGATACGAGTATGTGGGTACTGCCGCTGTAGCTTCTCAACAGCGATAGCATCGATAGCTGTATTCCACACATACACAGACCGCAAAGACGGCACCGACAACACGGCCATGAGGCCTGCTTCCGTTATTGAGGTACTACTTAAACTTAGTGTGTGCAATTTCGGAATATCCGACAATATATCGCACCATGTATCGTCCACCGGTGTACCATTCAATTTCAGTTCCCGCAAATTGGTAAAAGTTCGCAATACATCACGGTCGGCTTCGGTTAATGGCATACCACTCAGTGTAATCGACACCACTTGCCGGTTAACGGGCTTCAGGGCCTCAAGTGATTCCGCAGTATAAAATGCTTTACCAAAAAAACTCACTGACAACGCAGGCGACGACTCAGCGACTGGCCTGACTACACGGTAAGGGGTATTCAACGACCTGACAATTTCGGCATCAGCGGCCGGGAAATCATACTCATCTTCGGCTATTGGGTATAGGGCTAGTGCCAAACGTCGAATGGTATCATCCGACGGCAGCGACGCCAAGGGAATGTTGAAGTCAGCACCGGAAGCCACCCACGCACTGATTAACGCTAATTCCTCGGCCTTCAATTGGGGCCTACCTTTAGGAGGCATCCGGTGCTCATGGTCCAAATCCAGCAACAGGCGCTCAATGATGAGACTTTCCCCTGCCGCGCCCCTTACTAACACGGGGCCACTCTCACCTCCCCGCATCAAAGCACCCGTATCGGCAAGCACCAAACCACCCTTCGCTTTAGTACTACTGTGGCAGCTCAAACACTTAGCCTCGAGTATTGGGTACACCAAATCGGGGAATACAGCCGCAGTAGCCATATCTAATGTTTTCTGCTTACCGTTGCGCAATGGTTCAATCAAGAAATCGCCTCCATGGGTCAACGAAGCTCCAAAGTGCCCGGCCACCACGAGAATGACCAATAAGATGCTCAGGCCTGCTCGGAATAAAAGGCGATAACCACCTGTTGGGCCCATTGCCCGACGGTGGTATGCCAACAACAATAGTGACAAAAACAGCAACGCCACACCAAGCCATTTATGCCACAAAAAATACGCCCCCTCATACCCACCTTCCTGCGCGAGCAGCAATCCGGCCACAACGGTAAAGGCTGCACTCACCACACTGGCAAACAGCAACGCATACACCATCCGTACAGCAAAACCCGCCGGTAACACCAATCGGTTCTGGAAGCAAGCTAGCCCCCATGCTAAAACCAACAGTACTATGGGAAAATGCAGCAAAAGCGGGTGGCTACGCCCCAGTACCTGCAATACGGGCGGGATAACAACAGCATATTCGAAAATCAGCAAAAACAGGGTAAATACAACCAAGCCAATGAGAATATTCAGAAAAAGGGACTGGATAATTTTCATTGACTCCCCTTATACCAGTATATCTTTTACGATGGTTCCTGCCACATCCGTTAACCGGTAACGTCTGCCTAAGTGGCGATAGGTTAGCTTCTCATGGTCCAATCCCAATTGGTGCAGAATAGTGGCATGGAAATCGTGTACATGTACCGGATCTTTGATAATATTGTAGCCAAATTCATCAGTTTCACCATATACAACACCCGGTTTAATCCCGCCGCCCGCCATCCACACGCTGAAGCAGCGCGGATGATGGTCCCTACCATAGTTGTTATAAGCCAGATTTCCCTGACAGTAATTGGTACGTCCAAACTCGCCACCCCAAATGACCAGCGTCTCATCAAGCAAACCGCGTTGTTTCAAATCGGTTACTAGCGCGGCTGATGCCTGATCGACATCTTTGGCCTGCAAAGCCATCTGACCTGGCAGGCTATCGTGCTGGTCCCACCCTTGATGGTAGAGCTGCACAAAACGAACGCCGTTTTCAGAAAGCTTACGAGCCAACAAGCAGTTTGCAGCATATGTGCCCGGCACTAAGCAGTCCGGGCCATATAGTTTGATAATATGGTCGGGTTCTTTGGCGAGGTCCGTCACTTCAGGCACGGAGGTTTGCATACGGTAAGCCATTTCATATTGCTGCACTTTTGCAGTAATCTCCGGATCACCAAAAGCATCGAACTGGAGTCCATTCAATTCCGCCAGCTTATCAAATAATGCTCTGCGACTTATACGGTCTGTCCCGGAAGGGTCACTCAGATACAGTACCGGATCAGGACCGCCCATGAACTGTACTCCCTGGTGCACGGAGTCAAGAAAACCATTGGTCCATAATTTCGCATACACGCCCTGCCCATTGCCCCGCCCTTTCGACACCAATACACAGAAAGCAGGCAAGTTTTGGTTTTCGCTACCCAGTCCGTAGCTCAGCCACGCACCCATACTGGGCCGGTTGCCTTGCTGCGCCCCCGTTTGAAAAAAGGTAATTGCTGGATCGTGGTTGATTGCATCCGTATGTAGCGACCGGATGATACACAAGTCATCCACCACATTAGCCATATAGGGAAATACACTGCTTACCCATGCCCCACTTTTGCCATATTGTGCGAAATCATAATACGAGCCTACCAGCGGAAATGTCGCTTGGCTAGCGGTCATACCGGTAAGCCGCTGCCCGCCACGTACCGATTCGGGGAGGTCCTCCCCCATCATTTCCCGCAGCTTCGGTTTCGGGTCGAACGACTCCAATTGGGAAACACCGCCACTTTGGAACAAATAAATCACACGCTTCGCTTTGGGCGCAAAATGCGGAAGCATCGAGACCCCACGATCGCCTCCCGTACCCTTACCCGAAAAGAGATCTGGGATTAGTAGCGAACCCAACGCCGCACTCCCGATACCAATGCTCAACTTCGAGAGGAATTGTCGCCTGTTCTGGTACAGACGGGCTTGTTCCACTTCTTTTTCGATCACCTTATCTTTATTCATATCCTTCATTACAGTTAATGAAATACCCTCAGATCATCATGTCCGCGTAATCGCTTCTTCCAGATTATATAAAGCGTGGACAGCCGCCATTAGTGCGGCATGCTCGGCAAGGGGCACACCCGGTTTCTCCGGGGCTTCACCCACAGCCAGGAATGCACGTGCTGCATCAGGCTCTCCTTCATAGCGGTCCAACTCACCCTTATAATAAGCTTCCATAAGTGTTAATTCCCTGGCACTCGGATCCCGGCTTAATATCCGGCGAAAAGCCCGTATGAGATAAGTCTCTAATGGAGCCTCCGGCTCCTCCATCAACAACCTCCCCGAAAGTACCCGCGACGCTTCGAGGATGACCGGATCATTCAGCATTACGAGCGCCTGAAGCGGGGTATTGGTACGCTGACGCGTCACTTCGCACATATCGCGGTTACTGGCATCAAAAATGAGCATGTTGGGTGGCGGTACGGTCAGTTTAACGAACACGTACATTCCCCGGCGGTACAAGGCGTCGCCATGGTCTTGAACATAATTGGCTAGCGAACCCCGTCCCGAACTTGTGACTTCCCATATACCGTCAGGCTGATAGGGTTTTATGCTCGGACCACCGATTTCGGTATTCAGCAGGCCACTACTGGCCAACGCAAGGTCACGGATAGACTCTGCTGGCAAACGAAGCCGCTTCGAACGCGCCAGATAGATATTCTCCGGATCATCCCTTAAATGCCTTTCGGTAACCCTTGATGACTGACGGTAAGTCGCCGTCATCACCAGCTGTTTCACTAACCGCTTCACATCCCACCCATTATCGCGGAAATCGGCTGCCAGCCAGTCCAATAGCTCGGGATGGCTGGGCAATTCACCCTGGTTTCCGAAATCCGCTGCGGTAGCTACTAACCCCCGCCCGAAAAACATGGCCCATATTTGGTTTACAAATACCCGGGCAGTGAGTGGGTTTTCCTTACTAAAGGTCCATTCGGCTAGTCCAAGTCTATTCGGTGCATATTGTGCACTATCAAAAGATAGGATTGCCTCAGGTGTACCAGGGTATACACGCTCTGTGGGCGAATCGTATAGTCCACGATCGAGGATATAGGTAGGTCTCACCTCATCGCGTTCGCCCATCACAGATACCGATACTGCCGATGTATCACCTCCTTTATTTATGAATTTCAATATATCTTCCACATCCTGCTGGGTAATGGTGAGCCGCGGCGTTTTGGATGGGCCAGAGTCAACCAACCCCTCGAGTCCCTTCTCTAGCGAATTGTTGAAAAATGCGTATAGTTGGAAATAATTTTTCTGTGAAAAAGGATCGTACTTATGGTCATGGCATTGGGCACATTCCATGGTGATACCCAGAATACCCTTGGTGAAGGTGTTAGTCTTATCAATGGCATATGCCACCCGATACTCTTCTTCGATTACACCACCTTCTTCAGTGATTTTATGATTCCTATTGAATGCCGAAGCAAGTACCTGTTCTTTCGTGGCGTTTGGCAGCATATCTCCAGCCAATTGCCATGTTACAAAACGATCATAAGGCATATTTCCATTGAACGCGTGGATTACCCAATCCCGCCAAGGCCATTGTGTCCGAATATCGTCATCCTGATAACCGTATGAGTCGGCATATCTTGCTACATCCAGCCAGTGCATCGCCATACGCTCTCCATAGGCAGGCGACGCTATAAGCTCGTCAACCATCTTTTCGTAGCTATCCACAGACCGATTTGCCATGAATCGGTGGAGTTGATCTTCATTGGGCGGCAATCCGGTCAGGTCAAAGCTTATCCTTCGCAACAAGTGTTGTTTTTCAGCCTCCGGGTTGGGCTCAAATCCTTTTTCCCCCATACGGGCTAACACAAAATGGTCTATCTCATTGACGGGCCAGTGCTCATCATCAACCTTGGGTACAGCAACCTTCTCTGGTGCGGTGAATGCCCAATGTGGTTTATATACCGCCCCCTGCTCAATCCAGCGTTCAATCAGCTTCACTTCGTAAGTCGTGAGCACCAAGTTGGATGACATGGGGGGCATTCTCATAGTTTCATCTTCGCTGGTAATACGCAGGAAGGCCTCACTCTTATCGGGATGGCCCGGTACAATAGCATGCATACCAGCGGTCTCCACCAATGCTTTATAAGCCCCTTCTTCCGTGTCGAGCCGCAAGTCTGCCTCCCGGGCATTCTTATCCGGACCATGGCAGGCGAAACATTTATCTGAAAGGATAGGTCTGATATGGAAATTATAATCGACAACCGATGGCAACACGGCCGCCCCCCCTACTGAACGACCACTTTTATTTACAGACAAAAAATAACCCGAAAGCACTACCGCAACTAAAATGATAGCAACTCCAATAAGCCATTTTGCCGAAAAAAAGCATCGCATCTGTCGATTCATATTGGTATTCCATTCAAAAGTAACGAAACTTTTGGAATAGCCGAATGCTAAATCGATAAAAGTAAGTATCCTAGCTAGTCCCGTCCAAAAACGCGATATAACTCGTCTTGGGTAAATGGCTCGGTGCGCTTGCCAAATGTTGAGCGCGCTACGCCCAAATCTTCAGGCAGTACTTCGTCCCCTGTCGCATTTCCCCAAGCATTGCGGATGTAGCTCAACAATTGGGCGAGCTCGGCATCGTCGATGGAAGGGTTGTGTGCAATTCCTGGCATTTCACCGCTAACGTCGGCTTTTTCATAGATACGTCCCGAAACATCCACTGCTCCAGTAAGCCCATACAAAACGAGGGATGCCAGGCGTTGCTTATTGCCCATTACCCATTGCGATCCCGCCAGCGGCGGCGCAATTGATGAAACGCCACGGCCGTCTTCGCCATGGCAAGGCTGGCAGGTCGCTTGAAACAGCGCGACACCCTGCGGATACCGCTTAGCCAATTCCAGCTGGCTGTTTGCAGCCGCTTTGCCATCTATATCGTCTACCACCGCCGCCAAACGATGGTATAACACCGAAGATGTATCGAGCAATTTTCTGGATATTATTCGCGTAAGCAACGCTTTTTCCTGGCCTTCAATCCCACTAATCAGCGCGTCGGCCACATATTTGTTGTCTGCATGCGCAATGGCCCACTGCTCAGTGATTGACCGATCTACGTCAGCAAATGCAGCAATGGCAAACGCAGCATGAGGCATCAATAGCGTATCGCTCTCCGAGACATGGGCGGCAATCAAATTTACCAGTTTTTCAGTAGGGGTTTTCTCGGCCAACGACACGGCTGCCGAAATAGCCTGCGCACGAAGCTGCCATTGTTGGCGCTCCAGCAACACACGGATATCAGCTAGGTCCAACTGTCCCAGCCCCTCAAGAGTCCACAATGCATGGGCGACCTGCTTATCGTTATCGCTTGCCTGTAAAATTTCGCGTAGTTTCCCAACAACATCTGTCGCATGACGGTCTATCAATACCTGTTGTGCTTTATCGCGGACCCATCCGTTGATATGTCCTAGGAGCATTACTAACGAGTCGGCATCGCGAGGCACTGCAGTCCGAGTAGTTTTGACACCCTTCGGGACCACCTTGTAAATCCTCCCCATGCTAAGTGGAAGGGCTAATCCACGTACGTCAATTTCATTTTTCAGATAAGGCGTTAGGTAAGTGCTGTGCTGGATGATACCACGGTACATGTCTACTACATAGAGCGCACCGTCGGGGCCATCGCAAAGGTTTACCGGGCGGAACCGCTCATCACTACTCGCCAAAAACTCTCGCCCACGATATGCCTGTTCACCCGTAGTACGGTAGCCATCTTCAACAAGCGTGTTCCTTTTGATAAGGTTAGCAGCAGGCTCTGCAACAAACGCATTGATCCCAGGCAACAAACCTCCGCGGTAAACCAATGGACCACAGGCTGCGGTAAAATTCACTAAGCGTCCGGAACTATCAAGAATACCATCCATGTACCCACGGTTTACACCTGTAGTGGGGTGCAACGGATAAACACGGGTATCGGCAACGATTGTTTCACCGTACCCCGCAACTTCTCGTTGATTGGGGTTACCCGAACCGAGACCGGGTAAAAAATAATCACCAAAAAGGTTACTCGAATTATCGTTGTAATAAAGCCGGCCCCAATCGTCTTGGCTAATACCCCATTGTCCACGGAAGTGGGTTTTTTCCTTCCGCCAATCGCCATTAGCGAGCCGCCGGTAGCGCCAATCGTACTTCGCGCTGTAAATCCAGTTGTCCAAACCGCGCAAAAGGCCGTTGGGCTGATGCTCCACATTGCCTCCTTCGGCATACACACTATCCACAAGCGTACGGCCGGCAGGCTTATCGGCATCTATTTCGTAAAACCAAAGATTGGGCGGTTCGGCTACAAGCACCCCGCTATCCACAAGGCATATCGCGCGCGGCATAACCAACGAATCGAGAAAAACCGTACGCTCATCCATCTTACCATCACCGTCATGATCCGTCAGGATTGCCACTCGGCCCACAGGTGCATTTTCACCAATGCCTAAGGTATCGGGCATATACCCATCCATCTCTACTACCCAAATCCTACCTTTTTCATCAAAAGCCATAGCAACGGGAGCAATCACCAACGGTTCTGCAGCTACAAGATCCACCTCAAAACCATCCTCGACCTCCAATGCTTTTAGGGACGCCTGCGGACTCAACACTCGTTGATCAGCCGTATGGCAGGATGTAAAGACAGTGATTACAATTGTAAAAACTAAAAAAAAAGTAACAGGACTAGTGTTCACACTACAAATCTGCATCAATTTCTTAAAATATCAAGCTAATTGCTGAACTAGCTATAAAAATATTACGGATGATGTTTCCAGATCCAATAATCGCCAGGCAAAGCTAACATTTTTTATAAACCTTGTTCATCACATATTTCTTAACCTATGACAACATTCTCCACAAACTTCTTGTTTACCTTTGTCTCCAAACGGAGATAATTATGGAATTAGGTATCAGCATGTTTGGAGATCTGGCCGTAGATCCGGCAACAGGTAAATTTCAACCAACACAACAAAGGCTTCAGGAAATCATCGAAGAAATCAAGTTGATGGACGAAGTGGGATTGGATTATTTCGGTATTGGCGAGCACCATCGCCCAGATTATGCCGTGCCCAGTCCGGAAATCATATTAGCCGCCGCAGCTCCGGTAACCAAACGCATCAAGCTAGGAAGTGCCGTATCAGTGGTCAGCTCGGCCGACCCTGTGAAGTTATATCAGAATTTTGCTATGGTAGACCTATTGTCTGGTGGCCGTGCCGAATTGATGGCTGGCCGGGGCAGCTTCATCGAGTCTTTCCCTCTTTTTGGGTACGACCTGCAGGATTATGAAGCATTGTTTACCGAAAAGCTCGATTTGCTCCTCGCTATCAACAAAAACGAACGAGTCACGTGGAAAGGAAACTTCAGGGCACCACTTAACAACCAGGAAGTACTGCCCCGGGCGCTAAACAACAACCTCCCGATATGGATAGCCGTGGGTGGCACCCCACAATCTGTAGTCCGTGCGGGCAGGTTAGGGTTGCCACTGATGGTAGCTATCATCGGCGGGTCGCCTGCCCAATTCAAGCCTCTCTTTGAACTCTATAAAAAAACGTACACAGAGCATGGACACGATCTTTCCAAACTTCAAGTAGGCATCCACGCGCACGGGCTATTTGGCGATGACGACCACGAGCTCAGCCGCAATTATTACCCGCTGTACGCCGCACAGATGGACCGGATAGGCCGGTCACGGGGCTGGCCGCCATACCAGCAGACCCAATTTGATTTTGGGAAATCGAATCATGGTGCATTATTCATCGGTGAGCCCGATGCCATGGTAGAAAAAATCTTATATGTGCAGGAGTTATTCGGACTGACGCGATTTGCAACGCATATGGACGTGGGCGCACCTTCCCATAAAGACCTGATGAAATCCATCGAGGTTTACGGCACAAAGATTGTCCCGAAGGTGAAGGCCGCCCTACGTGACAAATCGTAGGCTGCATATATATTGTAATCATATTCAATACGGGAAGTAGTCCAACTAGGCACGCCTTCCATTGGGGTACTTAATAAATTTTACTAGTTCCCGGCTCCTAGTTGCGCAAAGGTATCCGGGAATTCGAAACCAAAACGTTGCGCCGCTTCGGTATTATATACACGCCTCCTCACATGGAGCATCTCTACCTGCAAACCGTCTGTGGATCCTACCGTGAGATACCGTGCGGCTTGTGCACCGCTTTGATACCCCCACTGGTAAATGTCTGCTCCGAAAGCCGCAACAGCACCCCTGGCTACCAGTCCGGATTCACTGGTGAAAACCGGCACGCCTTTATCATTGCAGTTCTTCAAAATGGTTTCAAACGCTGCAAATACCGTATTGTCCGGGTTGGCAAAAAAGGCATCGATATCTTTATTCAATAACGTCCGCACCACCAGTTGCGCCTCGGCCGACGAATTGAGCGGCAGTGCTACCAATTGCACGCCTATACTGTCTGCTAACAGGGCTATCCGTTCATACGCCTCCAGCGATTGGGGTTCGGATTGGTTATAGATCATGCCGACAGTAAGCTGTTTACCCTTTGGCTTCACCATCTCAGCGATAAGGGTGAACGATGTGTCTATATAATCCAGGTTTTCGCCCGTACCAAACAAATTATCCGGAGCATCGCCATCCGCTGCCAACAGCCCTAAAACAGTGGGCATGGCTGTCACCGTCTGAAATATCGGAATGTCCTTACCTCTTTGTACGGCAGCAATGGTAGCCAAGGTAGTGCTGGTACCAATAAGGTCCACCTCCTCGCTGTTGAAATAGCTGATAATCTGGTTGAGCGTGGCCGCGTCGCCCTGTGCATTGCGATGGATGATTGTAACGGTACCATCAGCTTCACTATACCCACTATCGGCGAGGGCATCCATGAAGCCTAGCCGCGCTTGGGCAATGGTGGCATCTTCAAAGGCCTCGACAAAGCCAACAACAGGAACCCCCTCCTGTTTCCGGGGCGATTGGCAAGCGATAATAAGACCACTCAGGAATATCGTTAGCAGGATACAGCATTTTCTAAGCATAGAAGCAAACTTAGCGAAAATGTATCGTATTTATCAGCTCTCGTCCGCCACCGCGTATTATTTTATAGAGAAATAGACTTTATGGGCAATTATTCAAACGAACGCCCAACACCTGATACAATACGTCAGCCAATACCTGTATAATCGGCTAAAATTCGTAATGTTGCCAAATGGTTTTCAATTTCAAGAAACGATGGAAGCGGCCGCATAAGGTGGGCCTTGTACTCTCGGGCGGTGGCCTCAGGGGTATCGGGCACCTGGGGGCTATCAAAGCGCTCGAAGAACATGGTTACCGGCCCTCGGTCATTTCGGGGTGCAGTATGGGCGCTATAATTGGCGCCTTTTATGCCGCCGGCTATACAGCAGATGCGATGTTGAGTATCATCGAAAAAAACAACCTATTCCCTACAACAAGCTTCCGGCTACGGACGTCCGGCTTCCTAGACAGCCACTTCGTCTCGCGAATGATACAGAAGCACATCCCTGCAAACACCTTCGAATCATTGAAAACACCGTTATATGTAGCCGCAACGAATTTTACATCGGGCCAGATCGAATACTTCCACTCGGGCACCTTGGATGAAGCGCTTCTAGCCTCATCCAGCGTACCATTGATGTTTCCCGCAGTAAAACACAAAGGCTCCATATATTATGATGGTGGTATACTCGACAACCTACCTGTAAAGCCGTTGCTTGGACAATGCAAGTTCTTAATCGGAGTACATGTAAATGCACCCAACCGGATTATGGCAGACAAACTCAGCCCTGCCAAGGTATTCGACCGGATTACACATCTCGCAATCGGACATTCCGTAGCAGAGAGTGCGAAGAAATGCAACCTGTTTCTAGAACCACCCGAAATGCTACAATTCGGGATGTTCGAAAAAAAGGAAGTGATGGCTATTTATGAATATGTTTATACGTATGTCTCACAGCGTCTCACGAATGTCTGAAAAACACAGAGAACCGCCTTACCCCGGAACTGCGTTTTTCTCATACAAAACCAAGATATTATTAAAATTTTACAATTTTTACGTTTTCTCCTTGATAATAAAGAAAAATAGCGTAAATTTGGCTCGTCAAATAAGGAAAATGTTAATAGAGAACAACGCATATCGGTTTTTCGGTTTCTTTTACTTTACCAGTGAATGCCGGGATTGATATGCATTGATAACGAAATAAGGTATAAATGTAGAAAAGTCCCGGCACGAAAGCCGGGATTTTTTTTGTCCATACAAAAAGAACATGAGTATAAAAGTCGCCATACAAGGTATCAAAGGATGCTTCCATGAAGAAGCAGCTTACAAGTATTTTGGCAATGATATTGAAACTGTAGAATGCGAGTCATTTAAAAAAACCTGCGAATTGCTTAAGCATGGCCAGGTCGACCACGTCGTAATGGCTATCGAAAACTCCATCGCCGGCGGATTATTGCCAAATCATGCCCTGCTGCGCGATTACCGCTTCACCATCATCGGTGAAGTATATCTGCACATCAAACTCCACCTGTTGGCTGTTCCCGGCACCACTATCCAAGACATCAAGTTCGTCGAATCACATCCCATTGCCTTACAGCAATGCAGCGACTTCCTTGAAGAAAATCCACAGTTCAAAGTCACCGAGGGAGAAGACACTGCCGGAAGTGCAAAAAAGGTAAGCGAGTTGCAGCTAACAGATACCGCCGCAATTGCCAATCAACTATCAGCGAAGTTATATGGGTTGGATATCCTGGAAAGACGTATTGAAACCAACAAAAAAAACTATACCCGGTTCCTTATCCTAGCTAGGGAAGCAGTAGAAAAAGAAAATACCAACAAAGCCATGCTTTCATTCCAGACTGGCAATGGGGTAGGGTCACTCTCCAATGTGCTGAAATGTTTCGCTGAGCAAAATATCAACCTCAGCCGTATACAATCTATGCCGGTGTTGGGCAAACGCAATGAATATGAGTTCTATGTAGATTTGGAATGGCAAAACCAGGCTGACTATGAGGCTGCAATACGCCGGGTATTAAAGCATACAAATAATTTCAACATCATGGGCGAATATGTAAAAAATGATAAGGTTTGATTGAACCGAAATGATGTGTGTACATCACCCGAAAAAACAACGTGTAAAAAAACAAAAAAGAAGAAAATAAAAAGAAGAGAAAATGAAACAGACATTAGACATTGTACCCTTGAAATCATGGATTGATACCGGCGACTTGCCATTGGTCATAGCCGGACCATGCAGTGCCGAAACGGAAGAACAAGTATTGGCCACTGCTCACCTACTTGCCAATACTGGCAAAGTAAACGTACTCCGCGCAGGTATCTGGAAACCTCGTACACGCCCCGGTGAGTTTGAAGGTATCGGCAGCATTGGCCTGCAATGGCTGCGTAAGGCCAAAGACGAAACGGGTTTGCCTATCACAACGGAGGTCGCCACGGCCAAACACGTTGAAGAGGCCCTCGCTGCCGGCGTGGATATCCTGTGGATAGGAGCCCGTTCTACCGCCAATCCCTTCACCGTACAAGAAATAGCCGATGCGTTGAAAGGTGTAGATGTACCGGTATTAGTCAAAAACCCGGTTAACCCAGACCTCTCCCTTTGGTTAGGTGCCCTCGAACGCGTAAACCGTGCCGGTATCAGAAAACTGGGTGCTATACACCGAGGTTTCTCCTCCTACGAAAAAACGGCATTCCGCAATGAGCCGATGTGGGATCTGGCGATCCAGCTCAAAACGATGGTACCCGAACTTCCCGTGATTAACGATCCCAGCCATATCTGTGGCAACCGCGAGTTGATACCTTACATTGCACAAAAAGCACTGGACATGGACATGCAGGGGCTTATCATCGAATCGCATATCGACCCCTCCGTGGCATGGACCGATGCAAAACAACAAGTGACTCCGCAAGCACTTGCCGAAATCATTACGAACCTCGTTGCCAGACACGCAGAGTCAAACGATCCTGTATTCGAAGACAAGCTAGCCGAATTCAGAAAAGACATCGATAAGCTGGACGACCAAATTATCAAAATCATAAGCGACCGGATGAAAATCGTTGAAAAGATCGGCGAATACAAGCGCGACAATAATGTGACCATCCTGCAAGTAAGCCGCTGGGACGAGATTATCCAAAAGCGCAGCAATGTGGCACAGGCTCTTAAGCTCGATAAGGAATTCACCGTGAAGCTGCTTGAGCTCATCCACAACGAATCTATCCGCAAGCAAAATGAAATTATGAACACCACACCAGCAGCGGAGGCATAATGGCGAATCGGGTAATCGGGCTATTCCACCCAACAAAGTCGCTCGGCGGCACCGTAAAGCTCACTGGGTCGAAAAGCGAGAGTAACCGGGCATTGATTATCGAAGCCCTCGGACACGGCAGCGTAACGATTGAAAACCTTTCCGAAGCTGCCGATACCGTAGTGTTGAGGGAAGCACTCACCAAAGTAACGGCGGCCGACAGGGATTCTGAAATACCGATCGATATCGGCCCTGCTGGTACGGCCATGCGGTTCTTAACCGCCTATTTAAGCATAACAAGCGGCCGTTACCAACTCACAGGTAGCGAACGGATGCAGCAGCGGCCCATTGGCATATTGGTAGAGGCACTGAAAACGTTGGGGGCCAACATCCAGTATACCGGACAACCGGGCTATCCCCCACTCGCCATCCAGGGTGGCTTAGATCAGCAGACCACCGCTATACGAATAAAAGGCGATGTAAGCAGCCAATACTTATCGGCGTTATTACTCGTCGCTAGCGCCCTGCCTCACGGATTGCAACTACAAATCGAGGGCGAACTTACCTCTCGCCCCTACCTCACCATGACGCTGGACATGCTAGCAGAGGCCGGTGTATCACATCATTGGGTGGCCAACACCATCACCGTCGCTCCCCAGACGGTAAAACCCTGCCAATTGGTCATCGAACCCGATTGGAGCGCAGCATCTTATTGGTATGCAATGGTGGCTTTGGCCGATAAAGCCAATCTCTTCCTACCGAACCTGAAAGAGAATACCCTCCAGGGAGATGCCGCAATAGCAACCATCATGGCTGACTTCGGAGTAATCTCCTCGTTTGAAAACGGCGGCTTGCGCATCCAGAAAACGATATCCGGCGGTACCGGCGAGAAAAAAACACTCGACTTTACCGAATGCCCCGATCTTGCCCAAACAGTCATTGTTTGTGCAGCAGCTCAGCGACGGAATCTCTCATTCACAGGCCTGCATACGCTCCGGATCAAGGAAACAGACCGGGTAGCGGCATTGCAACACGAACTGGCTAAAATAGGGGTGCAGCTGATAGAAGATGGTACCGTATACCATCTCCATACCGAAGGTTTGTTCCGCCCGGTAAGTCTGACCATCGACACATACGAAGATCACCGGATGGCCATGGCATTTGCACCACTGGCATTGGTATTCCATGGCGTACGGATCAATGAACCCAATGTGGTAGAAAAATCATATCCCGACTTTTGGAAACATTTGAAACAACAGGGATTTATTATATCTTAGCCACCATCGTAAGCTACAATCAATATGGCGGGAAATTCATTTGGAGATATATTTCGTATTACCACGTTCGGTGAGTCGCATGGTGCGGCCATTGGGGTCATTATAGACGGATGCCCGGCGAACATCGCAATAGACGAGTCGTTCATCCAATCCGAATTGGATAAACGTCGGCCAGGTCAATCCAAGATCACCACGCAACGTAAAGAAAGCGATACAGCCCAAATACTATCCGGCGTGTTTGAAGGCAAGACCACAGGTACACCATTAGCCATGGTCATTCCCAATGAGGACCAACGGTCGAAGGATTATTCGCACATCAAGGATAAGTATCGGCCGTCACACGCGGATTACACGTACCAAGTCAAATATGGCATCCGTGATTACCGTGGTGGTGGGCGCTCGTCAGCCCGCGAGACAGCTGCGCGAGTCGCTGCTGGTGCGGTCGCAAAAAGCCTCCTCGCACAATCGGGTATCCGCATTTTCGCCCATGTATCCGGTGTCGGAAAAATCGAAGCTCCAAACCTGGAGCCACTGCCAATCGACGAGCTTATCCAAATCCGTGAAAGCAATATCGTACGTTGCGCCGACCCCGCCACGGCCAATGAGATGGTCGATTTCATTGATAGCATCCGTAAAGCCGGCGACACCGTGGGCGGCCGCATTAGCGTGGTCATCCAACAAGTACCCGTAGGATTGGGCGAACCAGTTTTCGATAAATTACATGCCGATTTGGCTAAAGCTATGTTGAGCATCAATGCGGTTCACGGTTTCGAATACGGGTCTGGATTTGCCGGATCGGAAATGCAAGGGTCCGAGCATAATGATATTTTCGTTAACCCCGAAGCAGATGCGCAACACCTCAAAACGTTGACGAACTTCTCAGGAGGTATTCAAGGGGGGATATCAAACGGCATGGATATAACATTCAGGGTGGCGTTCAAACCCGTAGCCACCATCATGCGTCCGCAACAAACAATTGACCAAACCGGCAAAAGCACCGAAATCACCGGCAAAGGCAGGCACGATCCGTGTGTGGTACCACGGGCAGTAATCATTGTAGAAGCAATGGCAGCGCTGGTAATGGCCGACCATTTACTCAAAAACCGGATTTATGAAACAAAATAACCAGTTCGTAATCGCTTCAGATATCGGAGGGACTCATATTACTGCTGCCCTCGTAGACACTACCGATTGGAAGGTAGTCACCGAATCTATCGTCAGGCATTGTGTAAATTCACACGCTGATGCTAAATCGATTTTATCGGCTTGGGCAGCTCCGTTTCAGGAAATTATTAGAAGTAACCCAGCATTATCAGCCACACCGTCCATAGGAATCGCAATGCCTGGGCCGTTCGATTATGAATGCGGAATTTCGCATATGCGCGACCAAGATAAGTACGATAGCTTGTATGGAATGGATATCCGAAAGGAATTGGCAGAGCGGCTCGGTATAAGTGGTGGAAACATTCGGTTTATGAACGATGCAGCCGCATTCTTACAGGGAGAAGTCTTTGCTGGAAAACATCATGACCACACTAAGATCCTAGGTATTACGTTGGGTACCGGACTTGGTACCGCAGTCTGGGAAAAAGGTAGCAACGCGGTAGATGCTGACTTATGGAAAACTCCGTATCGCGACAGCAATGCGGAAGAACATCTCGTGACCCGATGGTTCGTGCGGGAAGCCGCCAAATACGACATAACGGTAACGGGCCTCAGGGAGTTACTACAGGTCCGGGATAATAGTACCGCCGTCGACGATATTCTAGCCGAATACAGCAACCACCTGCTCGCTTTCATCCATTTTTTCAGTAGCAAAGAGGCTACCAATAAGTTCATTATAGGAGGCAATATCTCCAAAGCGTGGAACGTGTTCCGGGCATTTAATCCCGATGCCTTCGAAAATTTCGATATACATATCAGCCAATTAGGCGAAGATGCTGCATTGATTGGTGCAGCTGCACAGTTTGCCTAATAGAAAACGCTTAGATCAAACATCAAACAAATAATGCCGGATATTGCTTGGGATTTGAATCGTGCATAATGGCGTACACTGCTTCGATAACATCGTCTGCCGAGGGTTTAGAAAAATAATCGCCATCAGATCCGTAGGGAGGACGATGAGCCTTGGCCGTCAATGTGCGGGGCTGGCCATCAAGGTGGTAATACCCGTTTTGTACTTCCAGTACCTGCTGCAGGATAAATGCCGATGCACCACCCGGTACGTCTTCATCCACCACCAATAATTTGTTGGTTTTACTAAGTGACTGCGCACACACGTGCTCCTCGTCAAATGGCTGCAGGGTTTGGGGATCGACAATTTCAATAGAAATACCCAGTTTAACCAACTCTGCCGATGCTTCCTGTACCACGCGCAAGGTCGATCCATAGGACACGACAGTCACATCCTCGCCGGGCCTAACAATTTCCGCTTTACCTAATGGCACGGTGAATTCACCAACGTTCATTGGCATACGCTCTTTAATCCGATAGCCATTGAGGCATTCGATGACCAGCGCTGGTTCATCTGACCGCAACAACGTATTATACATGCCCGCCGCCTGTGTCATATTCCGTGGCACACACACATGGATCCCCCGAAGGGACCCCAATATCATGCTCATCGGCGAACCCGAATGCCATATACCCTCCAATCGATGGCCCCGCGTACGAATAATCAACGGCGCTTTCTGTCCGCCTTTCGTGCGGTAGCTCAAGCTCGCCACATCATCCGTAAGAACCGTAAGGCCATATACCAGATAATCCAGGTATTGAATCTCAGCAATAGGTCTCAATCCACGCATCGCCAATCCCATACCTTGCCCAATAATAGCGGCCTCGCGGATACCGGTGTCGAAAATCCGATGTTCACCGAACTTAGCTTGCAACCCAGCAAACCCCTGGTTCACATCACCAATTTTACCTACATCTTCACCAAACGCCACAATACGGACATCGCGTGCAAAATTAGCGTCGAAACAAGCGTTCAGCACTTCACGGCCATCTACAGGCTTGCTATCTCCATCATATATTGCTGCAACACTAGGCAGGTGCTGCGGCGCTTCGTGGGTTTCTGAGAATAGATAGGAATTATAGCGATTGTGATTAACTTGCTGCTTCTCGCGGTACCAAGCCAACAATGCGGCCTTTTCGTCACTTTGCGTTCCCCGCAATAGGCGGATGGCCCGCCTAACCGTGCCGTATACCTCTTTAAGGGATGGCTCAGTCAGCGACTTCAACTCATTGAGCAGCATCTGCGTCGTTTCATGAGGGATTGCTGCCAACAGCTCAATGGCCTCATCAACTTCCTTTTTCAGGGTTTTGTTGTAATCTGCCCAGGCACGCCGCTGTTCAGCACGTACTCCATCTTTCGATGCGCGCTCAATAGCACTCAATTCCTCATCATCAGCGATCCCCGATTCAATCATCCATGCTCGCATTTTGGAGATACAATCGTATTCTTCTTCCCATGCTAGTCGCTCGGCAGACTTATAACGCTCGTGCGAGCCCGACGATGAATGGCCCTGCGGCTGGGTCATCTCGGTTACATGTATCAAAACAGGGATATGTTGTTCCCGGCTTATTTTAGCCGCTTGTTCGTAGGTTTCGCAAAGGCCTGGGTAATCCCATCCCCTCACTTTGAAAATTTCCAGCCCGTCACCTTTCTCATCACGTTGGAATCCCTTCAGCACTTCAGATATATCGGCTTTGGTCGTCTGTATGTCGTTCGATACCGAGATGCCATAACCATCGTCCCATATCGAAATCACGACCGGAATCTGCCGTACCCCCGCCGCATTTACAGCCTCAAAAAACACCCCTTCCGATGTCGATGCATTACCCACTGTACCAAACGCAACCTCATTACCATTATTCGAAAAAATACCCATATCTGCCAAGTCGGGATTATTCCGATACATTTTAGATGCCATTCCGAATCCCAGCAAACGGGGCATCTGCCCCCCCGTCGTCGAGATGTCGGCAGCAGTGTTTTTCATCAATGTTTGGTCAACCCATTGCCCATCAGGGGTAAGCATGCGTGTGGCAAAATGACTATTCATCTGCCGGCCAGCTGATGACGGGTCGGCATTAACATCAGGGTGTGCGTACAATTGCGAAAAAAACTGATAGACCGAGACAATACCCGCCGCAAACATAAAAGTCTGGTCCCGGTAATACCCAGACCGCCAATCACCAAGTTGAAACACTTTCGCCATCGCTATCTGTGCCAACTCCTTCCCATCACCGAAAACCCCAAATTTGGCCTTTCCAGTCAAAACTTCCTTCCGCCCCAACAAACTAACGGCCCTGCTCTCTACGGCAATCCGGTAATCATCGATAACGATGGATTTGAAATCATCGTAACTAAGTTTGGCGCGGGTAGGGTATTCGCTTTGTTTAATATGGGTCTCAGACATAATTAAATTGCGTTTGCTCCAAAAATAGAGAAAAAAAATTTGTTCAAAAGCTACATTTGCTTTTAAATCCAGGCGCAGTTATCGGTTTTGGCAAAATTGGCCATTCATTGGGCGCGACATTCACCGGTCACCTCCAGTATCACCAAATCCGCCCGTATCATTCAAACAATAATATAACGTCTCCCGAGGGAAAACATTGCCTCCGCTAGCCCAGTAATTTCGTTACGCGGCCAATCTGCCCATCTTCTAATCTCACCTTGATACCCCTCGAATGGAATGAGGAAGACGTAAGAATATCCTTCACTACGCCCTCAGTAAGGCGCCCTGTGCGTTGGTCCTTCTTTAGGATTACCGCAACCTCCAAGCCCGGGTAAATGTCCTTACGGTATTTTCCTTCCATACAGTCTGCCGTCGGGATATGGGTTTAATTCAACCAAGAATCATGCACCACCACCTTATTCCAAAATTTGGAATATTTCTCGATGGCCGCAAGGTGAATGGGATGGGTCTCGTACGTATTGATATCCTCCATGGTATCAAAATACACCAACAGGTTGTATGTAAAACTATTATCCACCACATCGCGGTCGTGTGTGCTGGCCGCTCTCCCGTAATGGAGCGATTTGATCGTAGGAATAGCTTTCAGTTCCTCAAAAAAACCAGCGAAATCCTTAATCTCTTGTTCAGATAGCCCATCGTTGAGCCAAAAAAGCACGTAGTGTGCAATCACTTCTTTGTTTTCCATTGTCTCGTTATTTTCGTCGTTTGTGTTTGTTTGATCGTTCTCCTGATTTGATGTAGGGGGTGCACACGCAGCCACCAAACTGCTACCTATCCCTGCCAGAGCAACTGCTGTCCCCGCTCGTTTAATAAAATGCCGTCTTTCCATATCCATTTATTTGTTGTTAATTTGTTTGACCTATAGCTCGGCTTTACCGCTTCATCCCATTAACGCCAGTGCTCCCTATTTACTCACAATCTTTAAGATGTCATTACCAAAAACAAAAACCATAAGCGCCAAGAGTATAAAAAAGCCTGCGATCTGTGCCTTCTCAAGGAATTTATCGCTCAGTGGTTTGCCTTGGATGATTTCCACCAGTAAGAAAACGACATGTCCCCCATCCAACGCCGGTATTGGCAGGAAATTCATCAGTGCTAACGCCATCGACAAGATGCCTACCAACGTCCAGAATTTGATCCAATTCACCTCAGACCCAAACATGGTGGCAATACGCACCGGACCTGATATGGCCTTATCTGCACGCAATTCGCCAGTGGCTATTTTACCTAACCCCTTAGCGTTATCTATCAGTGTACCCCACGCTTTGGACGCCCCTATCGGCAACGACTCAAAGAAGCCATAATGGACAGTGACATGGGGAAAATCGGTATCTTGGTAGGCCAAAAAACCGAGGGTACCATCCTCCGGCACGGTTGCCTCCACCGTAACCGTGTCAACACCGCGGAGCATCGTCAGCAAGACCTGCTTGCCGGAGCTGCCCCCAATGATATCTCTTACCTGATCCCAGTAGGGTGTAGCCGACCCGTTGATGCTCAAAATACTATCGCCGGGCTGAATCCCCGCCATCTCGGCTACACTACCCGCAATAACCGAATCGACGGCCATCGTCCTTGATCGGACCGCCACAAACTCATTCCTGTCATAGTCGGCAACATCATTCAAGATATCTCCCGGTACGGGTATCGATAAGGTCTCTCCATCGCGTACCACCGATAATGTGGTGTTTCCCATCAGCACTTTTGAACCGAGTAGGTCGCTGAACCGGAGAATAGGCTGACCATCCACCGCCGTGATATGGTCACCTGCCTGCAAACCGATCTGTTTACCGATTACGCCTGGCACCACCCCATTTACCAATTTGGTATTATCAATATAGGTTTCTCCATATTTGAATGTAAGCATCCAAAATATGAATATACCCAATATGATGTTCACGATAATGCCCCCCATCATCACAATAAGGCGCTGCCACGCCGGTTTAGAACGGAATTCCCAGGGTTGTGGTTCGCCTTGGAGTTGTTCCGTATCCATCGACTCATCAATCATCCCTGCGATTTTAACATAGCCCCCTAATGGCAACCATCCGATGCCGTACTCGCAACCCTTATAGGTAAATTTGAACAGTTTGATACCCCACGCATCGAAAAACAGATAGAATTTCTCAACCTTAATCCCAAATGCACGTGCTGCCAGGAAGTGACCTAACTCGTGCAATACAATCAAAATGGACAGCCCTAACAATACCTGTCCTATCATCACCAATACACCCATTTATTTTACTTTGCTATATGATATGCGTTATTATATTTCATTACTAAATCGGAAGTGACTTCACGGCTATACCGATCAGTTTCCATATAATCGTCCATTGAAGGAACCTCTATATGCGTCACCCGCTGCATCACCTCCTCGATAATATCACTCATCTGTAAAAAGCCCACCTCTCCATCCAAAAATGCAGCCACAACCACTTCATTCGACGCATTGAGGATGCAGGGCATATTACCCCCGATCTCCAACGCCCGATAGGCCAGTACTAGGTTACGGAATGTATCCGTGTCTGGTTTTTCGAAATTCAATGCCGGGAAATCCGTAAAACTAAAGCGCTTCAATCGGTTCTGCACCCTTTGAGGATGTGTTAGTGCATATTGGATAGGCAATTTCATATCTGGCAGTCCCAATTGGGCCTTGATACTTCCATCCTCAAACTGCACGAGTGAATGAACCACGGATTGCGGATGGACGATCACGTCAATCTGTTCAGTTTGCAGACCGAACAGCCATTTTGCTTCAATAACCTCCAGGCCCTTATTCATTAATGTGGCCGAGTCAATCGTAATCTTCGCTCCCATCACCCAATTGGGATGCCGTAGTGCTTCTTCACAACCTACAGTAGCTAAGTATGCCGCACTCTGCCCCCGGAAAGGTCCACCAGACGCTGTCAGATAAATCTTTTCAATCGGGTTATGCTGTTCACCTGCGATGCACTGAAAGATCGCCGAATGTTCAGAATCTACTGGCAAAAGGCGGATGCCATGCCGCTCCACAAGTTCCATCACCAGCTGCCCAGCCACTACCAATGTCTCTTTGTTGGCTAATGCAATATCCTTACCGGCAGTAATGGCCGCTACTGTTGGGCGCAGACCAACGTATCCCACCAGTGCGCTGACAACCAAATCTATATAATCGTACTGCACAACATCTTCAAGCGCCGGGACACCCGCAAGCACCTCAATAGTGGTGTGTGATAATGCTGCTTTTACTTCACCATACCTACTCTCGTCTCCAATCACGACTGCTTTAGGTTTGAACTCCAACGCCTGCTCAATCAACAAACGCGCGTTCTTAGCAGCTGTAAGTACCACAACCTCAAACCGGCCGGGATACGAGCGGATCACTTCAAGTACTTGTGTGCCGATACTACCGGTAGCACCTAAAATCGCTATTTGTTTTTTTTTCAATATTTTATAGTTTTCGTAGGCCACTAATCATCCAATCACTGCGAAACATCCATCATAGTCCACCCATCAAAGACTAGATTATATGCTTCATTACTTCCGGATCATCCCCACCACGATAATCGGCCATCATGCTCCTAAAAGCCATCGCAATAACCACACTCGACAACGGCCCTACCAAAAAAGAATTAACCAAACTCAATATCGTAGACACCATTGGATAACCCGCGTAATTAAAATACATATATAGAAGGTGCAAAATGGCAAAAAAAGCCAATATCAACAACAATCTGGTAACATTTCCTCTGGTAAGCGCAAAACTGAGGCGGAGTGCGCGGAAAGGTTCTGCCTGCTGTTGGATAATGAAAAACGGATAAAAAGCCACCCGCAGCAAAAATGCAAAAACAACGATAGCTGATATGATTCGCGCGATATTCACCATCAACGAAACTTCCACCCCCGCATATATCAATGGGAATGCTAATACCGAAATAATGAGATAAAACACCAACGCAAGCAACGCTATGCTAAACATCGCTGTAAAAAAATAGCGTAACTCCCTCGTACTGGGCACCGTTTCCATTAAGCTGATCTTTTCTCTTTTATCGGCTAACGCCAAGATATATTTAAAAAGGGTAAGCTGCGTACCGAAATACAAGATAACGAACAGCAAAGCCATAAACACACTTAAGAAAGTGTTCACTTCGCTGAAATAAAAGGCCAATATACCAGACGTATTAGAGGTTAAAAACAACAGGAAACAGAGGCCGGCGATAGAAAAATAATGGTTTTTAAGCAACTCCCAAGAGCGGGAAATCACCTCATTTACGGCAAACGTACTGGCTTTCAAAAATTGAATCATTGACATCCGGTAAACTCGGTTATTGACCCTAAAAAAAATCCCGACAACGTCGGGACAATTCCGTGGAGGATACCGGATTCGAACCGGTGACCTCTTGCCTGCCAGGCAAGCGCTCTAGCCAGCTGAGCTAAACCCCCTTTTTGCGGACTGCAAACATAGATAAAATAGCTTTCACTTGCAAGTGGCAAAATAAAAATAAGAGGTAATTTATTCGCTGCTATCTCAATGCTTTGGGCACCGGCTCTTCCAGCAAATACTGATAGTAAAACCGATACCGCTCCTTCCGGTCGTAAGCCGATTTTTCGCGTGAAAAACCATGCCGGCTACCGGGGTATATCATTAGCTCGAAATGCTTATCGCTATCCGTCAATGCATCGACCAATTGGATGGTATTCTGCATGTGCACATTATCATCCATGTCGCCGTGCAGAATGCGTAGCACTCCTTTGTACTGGTCGGCATACGTCAGCACCGAACCGTTCCTATACCCTTCGGGGTTATCTTGCGGCGTATCCATATACCGCTCGGTATAGTGCGTATCATAAAGTTCCCAGCTAGTTACCGGTGCTCCGGCAATGCCGTAATCGAAATAATCCGCCCCTTTCGTCAATGCGAGGCACGTCATGTAGCCGCCGTAGCTATGTCCCGTGATGAGCAATTTATCTTTTGCTACCCAAGGCTTACTTTTCAACCACTTGGCCGCTGTGATGTAATCTATCATCTCCCAGTGACCAAGGTTCCGATGCATCAGCGCCACGCCCTCTTTTCCAAAATGGCCGGATGCCCGATGGTCGACACTGATCTGGATGATGCCCTCATTGGCCCAATGTTGGTTGGCCGTGCCCTTCCACGTATTCCGTACCGTACCCGCATCCGGACCGCCATAAATACTAAAAATGACCGGGTGCGGTGTCGTCTCGTCAAAATCCGTAGGCCAGGTGATCGTTGCCGGCAGGGCGTAGCCATCTGGCGTAGGAATGGTGATCAACTCCGTTTTGGCATAAATATAATCGTCGAAATCATCCGCTTTGCTGTCTGCCAATTCTTTTACCAGCCGCCCTTTGTTATCCAACAATGCGACCCTAGGCGGCGTACTGACATTGGAATACGTCGTGATGAAATGTTTCCCATCGGGCGCTACGGCCACCTGGTGGGTATAGTCGCCAAATGTGAGCCGCTTCAAGTTCTTTCCATTGTAATCTACGCGGTAAAGGTCTTGCGTGGCCGAGTGCTCCTTACGGGCGGTAAAATAGATGACCCTATTCTTTTCATCAACCAATTCAAGCGAAGATACCTGCCATTTCCCTTCGGTAATCGGGTTTACAAGGGTTCCATCAAGCTTATACAAGTAATAGTGTGCCCATCCGGTCTTATCACTCTTCAAGATATAGTGCTTGTTGTCTTGCAGGTAAGTGATGCGCTCCTCGTGGCTAAGGTCGATCCAGGCATCTTGCCGTTCATCATAGATTTCCTTTTTTGCCCCCGTCCGCGGGTCTACTTGGTAAAATTTCAGATTGGTCTGATCCCGGTTCATCCACTGCACCATCAAGTTACTGCTATCGAAGCTCCAATAGGGCTGGCCGAAGTATTGGTCGTCTTCCGCATTGAAATCGGCCCAAACCACATCGCCACCTTCCACAGGCACGAAGCCCACTTGCACTTCGGGGTTTGGATCGCCCGCTTTCGGATAACGTGTTTGCTCCACATAGCCGTGTTGGCCGGCGGACCCGTATATAGGGAACATGGGTACGCGCGTATCGTCGAACCGCATAAAGGCCAGTGTTTCGCTATCCGGCGCCCACCAAAAGGCACGGTAGCGTGAAGCCCGACCTAAAATCTCTTCAAAATACACCCACGAGGCCCAGCCGTTGTAAATGACGTCGGTGGCATCCGTAGTGTACCGTATTTCACGACCGTCGGAAACGTTCACCGCATACAGATCGTTGTTCCGGGTGAAGGCGACATATTGGTTATTAGGTGATAGTGTGGGGTTCTTCTCTTCATCCGCGGGCGATTGCGTCAATTGCCGCGGCGCTTCGGTGCCCTGGCGAATGAAAACATCGTTGTTCTCCATATAAACCACCACATTGCTGGCCGGTGGCGGCGTATACACACTTCGTTCGCCCGTTTTAACGTGTACTTGGTAGCGCTGCTTGCTTTGCACATCGTATTCAATATAATGCTGGGCATCCGCCCAGCCACTAAAAACGTTGATCGGCTTGGTCAGCGACGGCTTCTGCCCTAGCGACTGTTGCAGGTCTAGCCGCTTGGTCTGGGCTTCCGTTTGGGATACAAACAACAGGAACGCACCTATTGCCATGCATAAACTACGATTCATATGTGTATTATTTTGGTTATTCACGTAAGTTAATAGCGACTAAGGTAGGGAATTTTGTGCATCCGAACCACACAAATGGTTGCTTACGGATGAAATCAACGTGTCTTCGTAAAAAACATCGTGTCATGGCTACTAAACTGACCTTATCGGTTGAAGACTTCATCCATAAACTGAAGCCAGAGCGTTGCTCTACGTCCCAAGTATTTCTCCAATAGCTACGGGGAGCACTTCCTCGAAAGCCCACGGATTCAGGCTGCGGTACGGGGCCGGTGAAGAATGAGCACGGGTTGGACGCCGTAACGCTTTGTATTCTGAATCCGAATCCATGTAAACAGGCAAGGAAAACATGGAAAGCAAGGACAATGACATGTATTCCGCGCCTCCATCAATGTAGTCTGTACCTAAAGACAGGTAGTTCGGGCATAAATACATGTAGTGCAAGGTAAACAACATTGCTTTTCCTGACAACTACAATGACACCGCGTCTAAAGACGTGTAATCTGACGCTTTATACATGTCTTTGTAAATAGATTACATGTAAATGGAGGCAAACTACATGTAGTTAGCGGAAAACTACATGTAGTTTGATGCTCTTTAGCGATGGATTAGACACATAAACAACTAATATTAAGCGATTTAATTAAATGATTAGGGTCGGTTTATTTTACTGTAGCGATAGTGAGGTGTAATTCTAGGCCAGAATTCCGATTCGTCCGTCGGAAATATGGCCTAATTCTCCACCATCGAACCCTCAAGATAGTCAGACCTTTGTAAATGTTAATGGCTTGCCAAATTTAAACGAATAAAAAGACTGTGCGAGTAAACGTACTCGCAAATCGGATGCGTGGCAGAGTGGATTTGATCTGACGCGGGGAAAGCCTGCCGCGGAGTAAATCCGATCGGATGCACGGTAGAGTTGATTTGATCTGACCTAGGGAAGGCCTTCCGGACAACAAATCCGGTCTGATCTGAGTCAAATCAAATTGGATTTCAGACCGAACAGACATTATCTTGCTTGTATCCAATCCTTTATCTATCGATTATTAACAAAAAAACGTAGTGAGGTGTCAAATCGTGGG
>NZ_JAMXAY010000042.1 GCF_025460835.1 Parapedobacter soli
TTGGTTGATCAGCTAATTTAGCCATACAAATCGTCATAGAACCATAAATATAGACGTCAGTGAGAAATATTCTCGTCTAAAAATGCTTTCTCAAGCGCTAGCGGTGCAACATAGGAGCCGCTTTTATAAACCCGCATATTGCCCCCTGATATCTCATCGATCAGCATGATATCGCCAGTTTCGGCATCGCGTCCAAATTCAAGTTTGATATCATATAGCTCAAGCCCTTTCGTTGCGAGTTCGTCTTTGATGATACCACATATCGTTTTCGTCTGCGCGGTCAGCGCGTCATATTCCTGTGGCGACAGGATTCCGAGCATGTGTAGTGCGTCCGCCGATATGGTGGGGTCTCCACGCTCGTCGTCTTTGATAGTAATTTCCACAAATGCGTCCAATGGCTGTCCCGATTCGCAGTAGGCCCCATAACGGCGGATGAAGCTGCCTACCGCCCGATAGCGGCAGATTACTTCAAGTCCTTTGCCGAAAACCTTGGCTTCGCGCACGGTCATGGTGGCCTGCTCCACATCCGCTCGGATATAATGGGTACGGATACCTTTGGCATTCAGCAGTTCGAAGAAATGTTTGGTCATTCTCAGTCCCGATTTACCGGCACCTTCGATTGTCAGGCCTACCGTATTCGCCCCGGGATCGAATACCCCATTTTCGCCCGTCACATCGTCTTTGAATTGCAACAGCACCTTATAAGCCTCAGCCCGATATACATTTTTTGTTTTACCCGTATAAAGTAGTTCCATGGAATAAAATGATTTTTGGCAAAAGTAGTATTATTTGCCCTTTTATCACTCTTCGTTTTCGGCAAATTGGTCTTTTATCCGCTCCAGGTTGCCAATCATCTCAGCAATGCGTGCTTGTTCGTTACGGATGAATTGTTTCATGAATACAACATGGCAGATCACGAACCAGAAGACAACAAATATGCCCAGTCCGATGAATGTCCAAAGGGGTAGCGCGAAATACATTTCAATGCCGTATAATGCAAATGCGATAGCGATACAGACCTCGTAGACGGTGTAGTTGCGCGTATTGAACCGGTAGCGCTTCTGCTGAAAGGTTTTGAGGTAAAGGATATAATCCTGGGGTTTGGACAGCAGGTTTCCACTATTGCTAATTGCATGGTAATCGCGGAGTTGGCTTGCGAAATAATAGCAGATGCACCCCATCATGATGGCAATGGCCAAGTAGGTGGTCCACGTGGAAAACTCGACGGAGAAGCACATCCAAAGTAGGATTGCTACCGCCACGCCCATTGAGATACTCTGCCAGAACAGCTTTTTGGCCAAGGACGACCGACTGGCTTTGATGCGTTTTAATACGTTTTCAAAGCTAACGTTCGGTTCGGGCGCCTGCCCATGCCAAAGCTGTTGTATCTGATCAAACCCTTTCATTGCTATTGTATATTTCTGTTAGCTTATGTTTTATCCGATGTATTTTTACCCGCAGATTACCCTCAGAGATGCCTGCTACTTCGGCAATCTCGGGGTAGGGCACTTCGTCCAGCACCATGGTGATGATGATCCGCTCGTTTTCCTCCAACTGTGCGATGGACTTGTAGAGCAACGCGATTTGCTCTTGTTTTTCCGATGGCTCCTCAGTGTAGTTTTCTATGATGTTATCGTTCAGCTCTTCGGTAGCCCGTCGTTTTGCTGTGCGTAGGTAGGATAGGCAAGTATTTATGGCAATACGGTATATCCACGTTGAAAATTGCGATTGGTTGCGGAATTTGTCCAGATTCTGCCACACTTTGATAAACGTCTCTTGCATCAAATCGTTTGCCGAGTCGCTGTCGCCGGTATAGCCATAACACAGGTGGTAAACCCGCTTGGAGTTTTCTTCAAATAATCGCTGGAACAGTTGTCGTTGGTTATTCATGAACGGCAGTTACATCGATTAGACATTTATGGAGAGTTGATGTTACAAAAGTAAAGAATATAATTCCTACCTTTAGGTCGATGGAAACATTTATTCCCATACTTATAGCGATTGTCGTCTTTGCGTTCCAGGCGTACGCCAATTACCAAAAAGAGCAAGATAAAGCGCGGAAGAGAAATCCTGGCCAACCGCCGCTGCCCGAAGATAATGCCAAATATATCGATACGGCAACTGCGCCGTCGGCACAATCAGTACCGCCACCTGCTGTTAAACCTGAGTTTGAACGTTATTCGGGCGTTGTGGGCTCGGCTGAGGTTCCACGTGGTGCAGGGGAACGCCCCTTGATACCGCAACGGCTAGTGGTGGATACGGAAGCTGATGTGCTGCCGGTATTGGATGCGGAGGATTTCGACCTACGTGATGCCGTGATTAAATCAATCATCCTCGAACGGCCGTATTAGATACTAGACACTAGACAATAGACACTAGACAATAGACACTAGACAATAGATACTAGACAATAGACACTAGACACTTGACACTAGACAATAGACACTAGACACTTGACACTAGACAATAGACACTAGACAATAGACACTAGACACTAGACACTAGACACTAGACTAACAACTTACGACTTATTCCCAATATTCAAATTAAACTCATCCATATCTTTAAGGAAAGGTAGGTCCCTCCGGGTATCGTCCAAATCGCGCCGATAGATGGTAAATGTGTAGAGGTCTTCATATTCTGGTTTATAGTACACCACATCGCCTGCGGGCGAGATACACATCGAGCCTCCGGAATAGTAAATTTCGTTGCCATCATGGCCCACGCGGTTTACGCCGATAACAAATGCTTGGTTTTCGATTGCGCGTGCGGGAATCAGGCTCCGCCAGTGTGAAGAGCGTTTATCAGGCCAGCTTGCGATATAAAGCAGTACGTCGTACGCGCCGTTGAGGTTGCGCGACCATACCGGGAAGCGGAGGTCATAGCAGACCATCGGGCATATTTTCCATCCATTGAGGTCAACGATGACCCGTTGGGTGCCGGCGGTGAACACCTTGTCTTCGCCGGCCATGCCGAATAGGTGGCGCTTGTCATAAGTGATGTAATTCCCATCCTTAGTCATCCACACAAACCGGTTGTAGTATCGGCCCTCCTCTTCGATTATGAGGCTGCCAGCCACAACACAGTTGTATTTCTGTGCCATCTCCAACATCCAGTGCATAGTCTTTCCGTCGGCTTTTTCGGCACATTGCTCCACATTCATCGTAAACCCCGTGTTGAACATCTCCGGGAGGATGATTAAATCGGTCTTTTCACGGATTGCGGAAAGCCTCAAAGCGAGGTTACTTAGGTTCTTCTCTATATTTTCCCAAAAAAGGTACGCCTGGAAAGTCGTGATTTTTAGTGCATCCATATCAGTAAGCTATGGGTTTCTATTCGCTGCCACTTGCAAAAAGCACAAGTTAGTGATAAATAGATAAACATTGAAATTGATAGCACCTTCCCCGCAATTATACTGCCAGTTATGGCGGGGCCTATCCGCGGTATTTTTTTAACGTATTGTTGGGTATCGTCGATTACTGCCCGCGGTCGAGCAGGGTGTTTGCAAGCTGCCGCAGTGGAATTCTACGCGAACTCTCCACAGTGATGGCGTCTAAAGCGGTGTAGGCCTTATTGATGTGGAGCTGCTTGGCAGCCTCCACTTCCATCCGAACATCCAGTGCGTCGTATATGGCCGTTACACCGCTGATTTTTTCCGACGGATTGGAATGGTCGGCCAGCCAGTTATCTAATGCTGACCTTGTTGTAGGCTCTGCTAGTTCCAGTGCTTTTACTAAGAGGTAAGTTTTTTTGTTGGCGAGGATGTCGCCCCCACGCTGTTTGCCGAACCGTTCGGGGTCGCCGTAGACATCTAAGATATCATCCTGCAGTTGGAAGGCGATACCCACGTAAACGCCGAAATCATAGATGAGCTGTGCGTCGGCCTCTTTGGCACCGGCCAAAAGTGCACCTATTTTCAATGCGGCCCCCAGCAGTACGGACGTTTTGAGCCGGATCATGTGGAGGTATTCATCGACGCTCACGGTAGCGACCCGTTCAAAATCCATGTCCAGTTGCTGCCCTTCGCACACCTGCGTAGCCATCGTATTGAAGGTTTCGAGGATAGCAGGCAGATTATCGGGTGGGCATTTTGCCAGCTGGGCATAGGCCATGATGAGCAGGTTGTCGCCCGAAAGGATACCGACGTTAGAGTTCCATTTTTCGTGCACAGTCCGGTGGCCGCGCCTCAATGGTGCGTTGTCCATGATGTCATCATGGACCAATGAGAAATTATGGAAGAGTTCGACTGCGATTGCTGCAGGCAACGCCGCGTCGATATCGGTGGCGGAGAAGAGATCGGCAGCCATCAGGGTGAGTAACGGTCGGATACGCTTGCCCCCGATTTGGAGCATGTACCGTACCGGGTCGTAAAGATTGGCCGGCTTGTTGGGGATATCGAGGTCTGCCAATCCTTTGGAAATCCGCTGCTGCAATACATCGATGTCGTACATGGATCGTTAATTTGCGGCTAAGATAAGGAATATCCGGTGGGGGACACCGTTTCAAAATCGGAAAAAATATCTTAGGTTTGGAGGGATATAAGGGTTACTATTTGAACAAAATCGTATTAATCAGTGAGTAAATGGAGTAAAGCTATTGCGCTGGAAGCGGATGAGGCGATCGTCGAGGGGGTAGCACGTGGCGATGCGGATAGTTTGGAACGGCTGTACCGCGATTACTTCCCGGTGGTGCTGAATATGGTTGTCAAAAACAGCGGCACCGAAGAGGAGGCAAAAGATGTTTTCCAGGAGGCTGTTATCGTGTTGTACGACAAAGTTAAACAGCAGGATTTTGAATTGACCAGCCGCCTGAAGACTTACATTTACTCGGTGTGCAGGCGGCTTTGGCTCAAACAGCTGGGAAGCAAAGGGCGTACGTTCCATGATGTAACGGCGTACGAAGATACCATTGCTGTTGAGGAAGATCTGGCGCTGCATGAGGAGAAGGATGTACAATTGACGATGATGGAACAGGCGCTAAGTGAATTGGGCGAACCCTGCCGGACAATTATATATGATTTTTATATAGCCGATATGTCGATGCAGGAAATCTGCGATAAATTCGGTTATACAAACGCAAACAATGCGAAAACCCAGAAATATAAATGTTTACAACGGTTAAAGAAATTGTTTTTTACAACGATAAAGTAAGTTAATACGGGTATGATGAATGAGCAGGAGTTTATTAAAGAGATTGACAGGTACCTGAATGATGAAATGGAAGGCCCCGAGCGGATTGCCTTTGAGCGGTATTGCGAAGAAAACGCTACCGCTGCCGAACAGCTCGCAACCCATCGGTTGTTTTTGCAACAGTTGAGATCATACGCGGACCGTGTGGTATTTAAGCAGCAGCTAGCTAAGGTTGGCGAGCAATACCATGCCGGGGCCCACAAGGATGCCGGGCGTGCAGAGCCAATGATTGTGACTCTTTGGAATAAGTTTAAAGTCAACTCATTGGTTGCTGCGAGTGTGGCTATCTTAGCCGTTTTTTCGACATTATGGCTGTCGGGCTATTACCAAACCATCCAGAAGACGACGTCGAATTACAGTGCATTGCGCCGGGACATGAATACCGTGCAGAAAAACGTGAATGCGCAAAACGCGGTAATCCGCAACATTAACAGTGGTAAGCAGCGCGATGACCGGTCGGCAAGCAACTTTGGAGGTACCGGGTTTGTCATTTCGGCAAACGGCTATGTGGTCACCAATTACCACGTGGTAAGGGGTGCAGATTCCGTACACCTACAAAGTGTAAAAGGTGATTCATTCAGGGCAAATGTGATCTATATCGACCCGACCCACGACCTGGCATTACTGCGTATCAATGACAGCACCTACACGCCGTTGAAAAATGTGCCGTATACCTTCAAGGAAACCCCTTCGGAACTCGGTGAAGATGTATACACCATCGGGTACCCAAGAGATGAAGTGGTATACGGGCAGGGTTACCTCAGCTCCCGCACCGGCTATGCAGGTGATACCACCGCGTATCAAATATCTATCCCAGTAAACCCGGGGAATAGTGGCGGGCCGGTACTCGATAGCAGAGGCAACGTGATTGGCATTATAAGTGGTAAACAAACCGGTATCGATGGCGCGTCATTCGCTATTAAAACCGAAGCACTGTTGAACTCAATCGCGGCAGTACCCACAGATTCGCTCGACCAGGAGCTGGTCATCGGTAAAAAGAACACACTGGGCGGATTGCGGCGTACCGAGCAGGTTAAGAAGATACAAGATTACGTGTACCTCGTGAAAGTATATTAGATTGAGACTGGTGAGATAAATAAAAAAGCGGTTGATGTGATGTCAATCGCTTTTTTTGTTGATTGTTTTAACAACCTGCCGCCATCAGATATTCGGCTGCGGCGTGGTGCGGATATAAGAATTGATCACCTTATGTCCTTTCGGGAATTTTGCCGGTATATCTTCCGTAGCTATGGCGTTTGATACAATCACATCGTCCCCGTGCTCCCAGTCGGCCGGTGTAGCTACGCTATGGTAAGCGGTAAGCTGCAAGGAATCGATAACCCGCAGGATCTCCTGGAAATTCCGTCCGGTTGAGGCCGGATAGGTTAGCGTCAACTTGATTTTCCTGTCTGGGCCAATGATAAACACCGAGCGCACCGTGGCTGTGGCCGATGCATTGGGGTGAATCATGTCGTACAACTCGGACACCTTGCGGTCTTGGTCGGCAATGAGCGGGAACTCAACATTCGTGTTCTGCGTTTCGTTGATATCCTTTACCCATCCGTGGTGACTATCGACAGGATCGACACTCACCGCAAGCACTACGGTGTCGCGTTTCTCAAACTCGCTCTTCAACTGCGCGGTGCGGCCCAACTCGGTAGTGCACACAGGGGTGTAGTCTGCGGGGTGTGAAAACAAGACTACCCATTTCCCTTCCGTGTAGTCGTAGAAGTCGATTTCTCCTATCGTTGTTACCGCTTTGAAATTCGGCGCGGTATCACCTAATCTTAAACTCATATGTAATTCCTCCTAATTAATGGTGATGAATTTGTAGTCTACAAAATTAATAGATTTTCTCGCAATGCAAAGATTATCTGGTTTTTTTTTGAATTTCTGTGCATGTACTCCGCTTTAGCGGCCCTGTAACATCGTTGTTTGCCGGTTGTCTAATAGCGGATGGAACACGACTGGAGCGCGGGCATGTCATCATTGTACCGTAAGAAGGTTATGATTGAGTTGGCATTTTGGCAATACAAAATGACCAAAAAACAGCCAATAGGCGCTGTTTGGGCGAAGAATATCCAGGACAAGCTGAACGGCCTCATCCCGGAAAAGGTCCATCAAGCCATTACGTTTACCATTGAAAAAAAGGTGAAAGGTGTGTTGTTCGGTGCAACGTATACGGTCAGATCAGTACATGCCCGTGGGAGCTTCCAACTCCGCGAGGGCCACATCAGGAAACTTATCGACACTTATAAAAAAACGGCTTCCGTAGAGGGGGCGGTCACCGGGGCGGGCGGGATTCTAATGGGGATTGCTGATTTTCCGGCATTAGTGGCTATCAAAATGAAAATGTTGTTTGACATTGCTACGGTCTATGGTTATGATGTCCGGCAGTACAAAGAGCGGCTTTTTTTGCTCACCGTATTCCAGCTGGCATTCTCAAGCCATAAGCACCGTGCAGCAGTGTATAACCGACTATGTACTTGGGATGCTTATGCCGAAACGCTGCCCGATAATATCGATAGTTTCGATTGGCGTACCTTCCAGCTGGAATATCGTGATTATATTGATTTGGCGAAGATGGCGCAATTGATTCCAATAGTCGGTGCTGCCGTAGGGGTGGTGGTTAATTATCGGCTAGTGCAGCAGCTGGGTGCCACAGCCATGAATTGCTACCGGATGCGAATGTTAGAAACAAGCTAGATATTGGAGACAAGCTAAAAAAAAGAGACCTTTGCCACATGGCGTTTTCCAATGACATCATTGCATGGTATAACCAACATAAGCGGGACTTGCCGTGGCGTGATACCACCGATCCGTATGTAATCTGGCTTTCGGAAATTATCTTGCAGCAGACCCGTGTGGAGCAAGGGCTCCCTTACTTCAATAGATTCCTCTCGAACTACCCAGATGTGGCATCGTTTGCGGCGGCCCCCGAGGGTGAGATATTGCTGCATTGGCAGGGATTGGGCTATTACTCCAGGGCGCGCAATATGCATCACGCCGCAAGAGTGGTGGTGGCAGGGCATGACGGCGTGTTCCCCAGTCGATATGATGATCTTGTGAAACTAAAGGGCATTGGTGAGTACACTGCCGCGGCAATTGCTTCTTTTGCGGCCAATGAGCCGCGGGCTGTGGTAGACGGCAACGTATTCCGGGTGCTGGCGAGGTATTTTGGAATCGATGAACCGATAAATTCTACTGGAGGAAAACGGATGTTTTCGGAGCTGGCCCAAGAGCTGCTGGACCAAGGATGCCCGGGATTATACAACCAGGCGATTATGGAGTTTGGTGCCCTGCAATGCCGCCCGAAAAATCCCGATTGCGGGAACTGTGTGTTGCGGCTGGATTGCCGGGCGTTGAAAATGGGCCGCGTCAACCAGTTGCCCGTGAAACTTAAGGGAAAAGCAAGCCGCAATCGGTATTTCAATTATTTTGTGGTAGAAGACGGCAGTCGCATTTTGATGAACAAACGGGGGAAAGGTGACATTTGGGAGAGTCTGTATGAACTGCCGTTGATAGAGACACCCCGCAAGATGGAGCTTCATGAGCTAGCTGCCGATAACGCTGTTGTGGCACATTTCGGACGGAGCGCCGGGTTACGGTTACTGGATGGCCCTGTGAAACACGTATTGAGCCACCAAAACCTGTTTGCACAATTCGTTGCTGTAGACCGGTGCCATGACGTTGACGATAAAAATATGGATTGGAGCTATGTTTTTATTAAAGATTTAGGTACTTTAGCTAAACCGAAGCTGATTTATTCTTTTTTAAAAAGATTGTATGGTTAACCAAAAAACACCTAAATTATGTCAGGAATCAACAAAGTTATTTTAGTAGGCCACTTGGGCAAGGACCCGGAGATTCGCCATTTAGAAGGAAATGTCACCGTAGCCAGCTTTCCGTTGGCAACATCCGAGATGTACAATAAAGACGGCCGCCGGGTAGAGCAAACCGAATGGCATAACATCGTCATGTGGCGCGGGCTGGCTGAGGTTGCCGCCAAATACCTGTTTAAGGGAAAATTGGTGTACATCGAAGGTAAATTGCGTACACGGACGTATGAAGACAAAGAGGGGATAAGACGGTACACCACTGAAGTGGTTGCCGACAATTTCACACTGCTGGGACGCAAGAGTGATTTCGAGGCACCGGCCAACACAGGTACAACGCAGGCTGCGGAACAAACCCCGCAGAAGAGCGATGGTGAAGACACATCGGTGGATTTCAAAGAGAATGATGGCGATGATTCCCTTTTTTGAAAAAGGTCCCGCCAACCCGTGACAGGTTATCAATAGATAGCTGAATAGAATTTCATATATTTGGCGTCATGTTGCATGAGAAGATAGCACAATACGCAGCGGAAATTAAACAGTTTGCGCCGCAGTCTCAGGAAGATGCCGAGGCTTTCCGATTGAAGTTTTTGGTGGCCAAAGGCGTGATAAGGAACTTGTTTGAAGAGTTTAAGTCCGTTTCGCCCGAACAGAAACGCACGCTCGGTAAAGACCTGAATGAACTCAAGCTGGCTGCGGAGCTGAAATATAAGGCTATGCAGGAACAATTTGCCGCTAGCCAAGCCACTCAAAAGGTTAATACGGACGACCTTACATTACCCGGCGAAGGGTTTGTAATCGGGTCGCGGCATCCACTTTCCCTGGTTCGAAAAGAAATCGTTGAGATATTCAAAAAATTGGGCTTTGTGGTGGCTGAGGGGCCTGAGATAGAAGACGACTGGCACAATTTCACAGCCCTTAACTTCCCGCCGGAACACCCAGCCCGGGATATGCAAGACACATTCTTCATCAAGAAGCAAGATGGTAACGACATTGCGCTACGCACGCATACCTCATCTGTGCAGGTGCGGATGATGGAGAATGGCCAACCGCCGTTCCGTGCCATCATGCCCGGTAGGGTGTACCGTAATGAAGCGATATCGGCAAGGGCACACTGTTTCTTCCATCAAGTGGAAGGGCTTTATGTCGACGAAAATGTGTCGTTCGCCGATTTGAAGCAGACCCTTTATTTCTTTGTACAGGAGCTGTTCGGCGACGGTACGAAGGTGCGTTTCCGCCCATCATATTTCCCATTTACCGAGCCTTCTGCAGAGATGGACATCAGCTGTACTATTTGCAAGGGCAAGGGATGTGCCATGTGTAAGGGAAGCGGTTGGGTGGAAATTCTGGGATGCGGAATGGTAGATCCCAACGTACTCGAGAATTGCGGTGTCGACCCGGGGAAATACAGTGGTTATGCGTTCGGCATGGGGATTGAGCGAGTCACCAACCTCAAGTACGAAATCAAAGACCTCCGGCTGTTTTCCGAAAACGATGTGCGGTTCTTGCGCCAGTTCGAAACGGAATTGATATAAGTGTAATCCCGATGACCAAAGGTCAGGTATTCTTTCTGTTTATCGCGTGCCTCTCGCTGCCCGGATGCAAAAAGGGTGGATGTAACGTGATAGACTACGTCACTTTTCAAAAGACCGTGTCGTTAGTGGAATTTAATGAGCTCCGGTTGCTAATGCAGCCGGTTGCTTTAGGTCCCGAGTATGGGGGAGTTGCCGGAATCATTATTATGCAGGTAGGCGAAGGCCAATATGTGGCGTTTGACAGATGCAGTACCGTAAACCCGGAAAAACAGTGTGCGGTAGAACTTGACGGCCAGGGACCAGTTGCCATAGATCCATGTTCGGGTGCGAAATATATCTTAACGAATGGTTCGCCATCTGATATTGCTGAATGCCCACTGAGACCCTATTACGTAAGGAGGACCCAGGACATCTTAATCGTTTCAAATTAATTGATGGAAGCTGATAAAGTAAAAGAATCGATAAAAAAGGCGGCTCGCGAGCTTTTCAGGCGTTATGGCTATAAGAAAACCAGCGTCAATGAAATTGCACGCCGGGCAAAAATCGCTAAGGCAACCATTTATAAGTATTTCGACAGCAAGGAGCTCGTGTTGCATGCGATCCTGATGGATTATATCCGCGAAAGCGTGGCAGACCTATTGAGCAAATACAACAAGGAAGCTGACTTGGAGACCTACTTGGGCAATACAATCCTACGTGTAAGCCGCCTTACCTATGCAATATGCAATGAATTTCTGGGCTGGGATTTTATCCGCGAGTCAGCCAACACCCAGGAATACCTGCGTACATTGTCTGACGACCTCGAATTCCTACTTATCAGTTCCTTTATCAATAATGCGGAAATAGGCGGCGCTGTATCGCCCGAAAAGCTTACTTTCCTCATCAAAGCGAGTAAGAACATTGTTTTTTCATTCGCTTTTACCTCTGTTAGTGAGGCCGACGTCCGGAAGAACTTTGTTTCTTTCCAGAACGAGATTCTCCCTTATCTAGTTAAAGCTACGGTAGCGTAGCCTTTTTTAAAAAACCCGTACCTTTGTACGTTTTATGAGCAGAAAAAGGTTTACAGCCGGACAGCGGTTGCTGGCAGGTGTTTCGATTGTGGATATTGCCGAGGGAGGCAAAGGCGTCGCGAAAGTCGACGATCTCGTGGTTTTTGTCGACAAGGCTATCCCAGGCGATGTTGTCGATGTGGAGTTGAGCCGTAAGAAAAAGAATTTTGCGGAGGCGCGGGTGCGCCAAATCACAACACCGTCACCGTATCGGGTGGCCCCGTTTTGTGACCATTTCGGCGTGTGCGGTGGCTGTAAATGGCAACACATGGACTATGCCGCGCAGCTGACTTATAAGCAAAAAGCTGTGGACGAAGCGCTCACGCGCGTGGGTAAGGTAAATACCGCTTCGATGGAGGCTATCCTCCCCGCGCCGCAGACACGTTACTACCGCAATAAGCTGGAATATACGTTTTCAAACAAACGGTGGCTTACCGATGCCGATATCGCCGGCGCTACGGATGAAAATATGGAAATGCGGGCCTTGGGGTTCCACGTACCTTCCCGCTTTGATAAAATCCTCGATATCGAACATTGCTATTTGCAGCAAGATCCATCAAACGCCATCCGTAACGGACTGCGATCGTTTGCGTTGGAAAACGATATTTCATTTTATGATTTAAGGCAGCATGAAGGAGCGTTGCGAAACCTGATCATCCGTACGGCCTCGACAGGTGAACTGATGGTGATTGTCGTTTTTGCCTATGCCGACACAGACACCATTGAGAGGACCATGGCCTTTCTCCAGCGGGAATTTCCGATGATTACGTCGTTGCTTTACGTGGTCAACCAGAAGAGGAATGATACTATTTTTGATCAGGATATCCATGCGTACTTCGGACGTGACCACATTTTCGAAGAAATGGAAGGCCTGAGGTTCAAAATCGGGGCCAAGTCTTTCTACCAGACCAATTCAGTACAGGCTTACGAGCTTTATAAAATAGCCCGCGATTTCGCTGGTTTCGAAGGATGGGAGCGGGTTTATGATTTATACACCGGTGCGGGTACGATAGCTAATTTCATCGCGCGGCATGTGGGTGAAGTTATTGGTGTGGAGTATGTGCCCTCCGCTATTGAAGATGCAAAAATCAATTCGGCAATCAACGGCATCCGAAATACTAAATTCTATGCAGGGGACATGAAAGATGTGCTTACAGCCGATTTCGTTGCTGCACACGGCCAGCCCGATGTGGTTATCGTGGACCCTCCGCGGGCGGGGATGCATGCAGACGTGGTGACCAGGTTGCTCGAAATGGCCGCACCCAAATTGGTATATGTAAGCTGCAACGCGGCAACACAGGCGCGCGATCTGGCACTGCTTGCCGAACGTTACACGGTAAAGCGCATCCGCCCAGTCGACATGTTTCCGCATACGCAACATGTTGAAAACGTGGTGTTACTTACACTGAATGGCTAAAGGTAGCCGAATAGTTAACGTTAATAGCTATGGATTTAAAAGATTTGTTTAGTGTGCAAGCCGGTGACGATGGGCAGCCGAAAAAAGAAAGCCCGCTGAAGAGTCTGCAGGTGGATTTAGACTTTTACAGCGAATCTATCAAGGAAATCGCTGTGGAAATTATGGCCGAGGGCTTATCGGCTTACCCCATTTTCATCGCCCACCAGCACGAAGTGGCCCTTGGGGAGTTGATATTGGATAAAGACGAGCTGGGAACCAACTGGACGATCCATGCCTCTACCTTTGAGGAATTCGTGGAACGGGGTGTGATTAAGGAGGACCGGAAAGCTCATTTCATCAAAAAATACAAACGTCCGGAAGATTATATGTGTTTGTTTGTCGTTGTACCCGAAGGCGCCAACTTTGTATTTTATCCCTATAAAAAATGATGCCGATAGCGTTAGTAACCTTTGATATTAAACGTTTGATAGAATAAGTAGTCTAACGCATTTATGATTCACCGTAGTCTGCTTGTGCTGTTCGTTTCGATGTGGTTTTTGCCTATCCGGGTGGATGCGCAGGAGACCGGTCCTATCCGGGGTATTGTGGTTGAAGCGGGGACGAGCAAGCGGCTGGGGAGTGCCACCATTACCAATACCAACACAGGCCAATCTGCGGTATCGAACAGCTTGGGTACTTTTGAAATCACTGCGTCGGTGGGCGATACTCTTGACGTATTGCTGATGGGATACGAAGCGGTCCACACCGAGGTCAAAACATTAAGTGATATTCTTATTGATATGAAACCCGGGAGTATCCTTCTGGACGAGGTGGACGTAAATCGAACGAGTAAAGAGGCAGAGCTCCGCGACGCCATGCGCGGTTATCGGAAGCAAGGGGTGTACTTCGATGGGAAACCCCCGGCGCTAGCCTATGTTTTTAATCCGATTACTTCCCTCTACGAGCTGCTGGGCCGCACGCCCCGTAATGCAAGGCGGTTTAGCAACTATATGGAGAGAGAGCTTGCCGAAACCGATGTGGATCGGAAGTTCAGCCGGACAAAAATCCAAGAGCTTACCGGTCTCACCGGTGATGACCTGACCAACTTTATGTTTTGGTACCGGCCATCGTACGAGCAGGTACAGTATTGGGGCGACTATGATATAACCAATTATATTATGCAGTCTTTCAGGCAATTTGATCGGGACAGCCGCCCTGCCGCCCCTAAACTTCCCAAGCTAGGGGGAGAGCCAGATCAATAAACCCAGTCGGCCGCGGTTGAAAATAGTGCATTTTGGCATCCGGTTTGCACTTACTCCAAAAACAATACATTAGTGTTATGATTACGAATAGGAAAATAGTATTATTTGGGTTATCCGTGGCAACGTCAGCAATGCTGTTGAGTAGTTGCGGTACCATCCAATCCATGAGCAATACACAAAAAGGTGCGGCCACGGGGGCAGTTGCTGGCGGGGCATTAGGGGCGCTAATCGGTAGTAAAGCTGGCAACACTGCCGTTGGCGCAATCGCAGGTGCCGCCATCGGCGGTGTAGCAGGTGGGCTCATCGGTAAGAAAATGGATAAACAGGCAGCCGAGATTGAGCGAACCGTAGCAGGAGCTGAAGTCATCAAGGCAGATGAAGGGATTATCGTAAAGTTTGATTCGGGCATCTTATTTGACTTTGATAAAACCGACCTTAAGCCCGCAGCCAAGGAAAATATTGCGAAATTAGTGGAGTCATTAAATAACAACCCGGACACGGATATCTTGGTGATTGGCCATACAGACAACACCGGTACGGATAATTATAACCAGGGGCTTTCCGAGCGCCGGGCCAAGTCGGTAAAGAGTTTTGCTGTTTCGGAAGGATTGGCCGGACGCCGGGTTAAAACAGAGGGCCGTAGTTTCCACGAGCCCATTGCTGATAACGATACCGAGGCAGGCCGGGCAGAGAACCGCCGGGTGGAAATCGTGATCGTAGCAAACGACAAGATGAAAGAAGAGGCATTGAGCCAAGTCGGTTCATAAGCGGGTTATAATGTACAAGACAAATCAAGAGAATGCGGCCTACGTAAGTACGGTCGCATTTTTTAATTGCCCCATGCGGTAACCATCAACCGGCGGCTACCACCGTGATTCCGGTGCTCACAAAGGTATATCCCCTGCCAAGTCCCTAACGCCAGTCTGCCATCCCGAATTGGGATAGTCACCGAAGAGCCCATCACCGACGATTTGATGTGGGCCGGCATATCGTCGGGCCCTTCATAACCGTGCCGATAATCAGGGTCGTTTTCGGGAACCGCCTTGTTGAAATAGGTTTCGAAGTCAATACGTACCGTAGGGTCGGCATTTTCATTGATTGTAAGCGAAGCAGATGTATGCTGGATGAATACCTGGCATATACCGGCTTTCCAACGCTTGATAGCTGAAAGGCAATCTTCGATGTCTGCCGTGATGAGGTGGAAGCCCCGTGGGCGGGCCCGCAATGTTACCTGTTGTTGAACGATTTCCATACGTGTGACAAGATAGAAAATATTGTATATCATCTCCTATTTAGTTAGATTTGTGAATATGAACAACAACGACTACATTGTCCCGGCTGGTACACGCATTGGCCACGTACACCTGAAAGTGTCTGATTTGGAGCGCTCATTGGAATTTTATTGCGGGCTGCTGGGTTTCGAGCTGACTACACGCTATGGTGAGCAGGCAGCTTTTGTATCTGCGGGTGGGTACCACCACCATATCGGCCTGAATACCTGGCAGAGCGAGGGCGCTCCGCCGGCTCCCGCTTACGGGGTAGGGTTATACCATCTGGCCATTGTGTATCCCATTAGAAAAGACCTAGCCGCTATCCTCAAGAGACTCGTGGAAGCAGGGTACCCACTGACAGGTGCCAGTGACCACGGTGTATCCGAAGCTCTTTATTTGGACGACCCCGACAAAAACGGTGTAGAGCTCTATTGGGATAGACCTAAGGCACTTTGGCCGTCGAAGCCCGATGGATCGCTCGATATGTATACCCGTAGGTTGGATTTACAAAACCTATTGCGCGAGCTGGAACAGGGGCGACCACACACAAAAAAACCTATATTATGATATTTGAGCTCACCGAAGAACAACGGATGATACGGGATGCTGCCCGTGATTTTGCCCAGCAAGAACTCAAACCCGGCGTAATTGAGCGAGATGAAAAGCAACAATTCCCCACAGAGCAGATAAAAAAACTTGGTGAATTGGGCTTTCTCGGGATGATGGTCGACCCGAAATATAACGGTGCAGGGCTCGATACAGTTTCTTATGTGTTGGTGATGGAGGAGCTCTCCAAAATCGATGCCTCGGCGTCGGTGGTGGTCTCTGTCAACAACTCGCTGGTATGCTACGGCCTGGAGGCCTACGGCACGGAAGAGCAAAAGGAAAAATACCTCAAACCCCTGGCCGCCGGAATACAAATAGGTGCATTTTGCCTTTCCGAGACCGAGGCCGGTTCAGATGCTACGTCGCAGCGTACCACGGCCGAGGATAAAGGTGATTATTACCTAATCAACGGAACCAAAAACTGGATCACTAATGGCAGTACAGCATCTACGTACTTGGTCATCGCACAAACGGACGCAAGAAAAAAGCACCATGGTATCAATGCGCTCATCGTGGAGAAAGGCATGGCAGGCTTTACCATCGGCCCGAATGAGAATAAGTTGGGCATACGGGGATCCGATACACATTCCCTGCTGTTCGATGATGTCAGGGTGCCGAAGACAAATCGGATCGGTGAAGATGGTTTTGGTTTCAAATTCGCGATGAAAACGTTGGAAGGTGGCCGCATTGGTATTGCAGCACAGGCGCTTGGTATTGCAGCTGGAGCGTATGAACTTGCCCGCGATTACGCCAAAGAGCGCCAGACGTTTGGCAAACCCATTGCTAACCACCAAGCCATTCAGTTCAAATTGGCCGATATGGCTACCCAAATCGAGGCTGCACGACTGTTGTGCCTCAAGGCAGCATGGCTCAAGGACCACGGACAGCCCTATACCCAGGCGGCGGCCATGGCCAAATTGTACGCCTCTGAAGTGGCTATGCGGACCACCGTGGAGGCGGTGCAGATACATGGTGGCTACGGCTACGTGAAGGAATACCATGTAGAGCGCCTGATGCGTGACGCTAAAATCACGCAGATCTATGAGGGCACCTCCGAAATCCAGCGTATGGTTATCGCTAGGGAGTTGCTGCACGATTGAAGTGTCGGTTTTTCCATGCTTATGACTTCGGCGCTGTTGCCGTGCATTTAGGGAGTCCAGCTATTTACGGGATAGCATTGAGGAAACGATTTGAAATGTAAATCAGGGTATCAAAAAATCAAAGAGTCAGGAACTTCTGCCTGTATTCGGTGGGTGTCATCCCAATGAACGTTTTGAATTGCTTGTTGAAATTTGAAAGGGTATTGAAGCCGGATTCGTAGCAAATCTGGGCAATCGTCTTCGCTTCTTCCGTAGAGAGCTGCTTACAGGCATTACGGATGCGTAGTTCCGTGAGGAAATATGAGAACGACTTGCTGGTCTTCATCGTAAAATAACGACTGAACGATGTGGGTGTCATATTCAGCAATGTGGCAACCTCTTCCAATGTGATTTTGTATTTGAAATGCTTGGCCGCATAGTTATAAACAATATTAATACGGTTTGTTTCGACGTCTTTCAGCTTGTAATGCACCATGTCGTCATGCAACAGATGGTATTCCTTGCTTTTGGCAAGCAAATTAAATATCCGGAATAAGTGGATGATGCTTTCCAAACCATGTAAATGTACGAGTTCGTGCATCAATACTGCTGTTTGGTGGGCGGTATTTCCGTATATTTCCATTCCGCGCCGGATTTTATCCAATAGGGTTTTTAGCTGATCGAATTCTTGCTTTTCGATCAGCTGACCGAGAGCGGTACCATTAAAATAGATAACCAGCCCACGGCTGACTTCTTCGTTTTGCGGATCGAAATAACACTCGTCGCTGCGCCAAAGGTGTGGGATGTGGGGGCCGAGAAAAGTCAAATCGCCACCATCGAATGGTTTCACCGTATTACCGATGAATTTGGTGCCCGTTCCCTCCACCACTAAGAAAAGCTGATATTCCGAATGGGCATGCCATGTGGGGTCGAAATGCCTGTCGTGCAGCTCCCGGATAAAGAAGATGTTGGATTCTGGGATTCTCGTTTTCTGGATGGCCGTTTTTTTTACCACAATATTCATGATAATTTCTCCTTGGTCATATTGGCGGTTCTAAAGGTAGTTAAACCGCCGATATTTCCATTATTGTAAAGAAAATGTTAGCTAATTATCCGCTAATCGTGTTACATTGACATTAATTAGATAAAATACAGTCAGCATTTGTTAATTAATAGGTGTGCAGAAATTGAGTAAACCATTACCTTAGCAAATACAATTAGTCTGAATGATCGATTAGGCTGTCCCTTATTCGAAAGGCGGCCCAATGCGGTGTTATTAAAGGCATAAAAATCTTAAAATAAGTAAACTATATTAAAATAGCATTACCCAGTTATGTCACTGAACGTTAAATTAGGTGTGAGCACGTGGTTGTGGACATCCCCATTCCGCACAGAAGATGCGGCCGGTTTGTTTGAGAAAATCGCCGCATTAGGCTACAACGCTGTCGAAATCGCGGTAGAAGATCCTGCATTGATTGACATCCCTACGGTAAAGACTGCGTTGGCCGACAACCAGTTGGAGGCAATTATCTGTGGGGCGTTCGGACCGACAAGGGATTTGACGAGCGACGACGAGCACCTGCAACGTACCGGCTTGGATTATATCGAGACATGCCTCGACATCGCCGCCGAATTGGGGTCACATTTTTTTGCCGGGCCGATGTATTCGGCGGTAGGAAAGGCTCGAATGGTGGCGCCGGAGCAACGTGCTATTGAGTGGGAACGAGCGGTAACCAATTTACGTATGGTCTGTGAAAATGCTGCCAGCAGAGGGTTGGAGATCGCACTCGAGTCGTTGAACCGCTTTGAATCGGATTTGATCAATAACGTGGACGATTTGCTTCGTTTGATAGGGGATATCAATCATCCTGCTGCTAAAATATGCCTCGATATGTTCCACATGAATATCGAGGAACCGGACCCTGAGGCCGCCATTATCAAGTCGGGTGATAAGCTGATTCATGTCCAGGTATCGGAAAATTATCGGGGGACCCCGGGCACCGGCAACGCGAGCTGGGATGCTTATTTCCGTGGGCTGACGGCTATTGGCTATCGAGGGGTGGTGTCGATTGAAAGCTTTACGCCAGCCAATAAGGAGCTAGCTGCCGCGGTGTGCATCTGGCGTGACCTGGCGGAGAGCCAAGATACGTTTGCGAGCGATGGCTATACCTTTTTGAAAAACTGGGCGACAGGTCGTTGACAAAATTTGTTAGTTACAATAGCAAGAAATAGAAAAAACAAAAAAATATGAGTAAAAAACCAATTAATGTGGCCATTGTTGGCTTGGGATTCGGGGCGGAGTTCATCCCTATTTACCAGCAGCATCCTGATGCCAATATGTATGCTATATGCCAGCGGAATGAGGAAAGCCTGAATAAAATAGGTGATGCTTTCGGGATAGAAAAGCGGTACCGTGATTATGACGAGCTACTGAAAGATGACCAGATCGATGCAGTTCATATCAATACGCCGATACCCAACCATGCCGAGCAATCGCTAAAAGCCCTCCGGGCCGGTAAGCATGTGGCGTGCACGGTGCCCATGGCCACTACGGTTGAGGAGTGCCGCCAGCTGGTGGAAGCAACCGAAGAAACCGGGTTGACCTATATGATGATGGAAACCGTGGTATATGCCCGCGAATTCCTTTTCATGAAAGAACTATACGAGAAAGGTGAATTGGGCAGGATACAATTCCTAAAGGCCAGTCACCAGCAAGACATGGACGGATGGCCGAATTACTGGCCGGGGTTGCCCCCTATGCATTATGCTACCCACTGCGTGGGGCCGGTGCTGGGACTTACGCGAAGCGAAGCTGAGTATGTATCGTGTTTCGGCTCGGGGACAATCCGCGAAGAGCTGCATCATTACTATGGATCCAAATTTGCGGTAGAGAGTGCCCATATCAAATTCAAAGATTCGGATCTGAGTGCCCATGTATATCGTTCGTTGTTCGATACTGCACGCCAATACCGTGAAAGCTTTGAAGTGTATGGCTCTAAGAAAGCCGTGGAGTGGCCATTGATAGAAGGTAACCCGCTGGTGGTGCATACCGCCAAAAAGCCCGAGCCTGAAATTCCAGAGGAAGTGGTGTGCCCAGACTATGCTCATCTGTTGCCCGAACCCATTCAGCACTTTACTACTGGCGGCGTGTACGATGAGGACGACAACCAGCACCTTTCGTTTATCCAAGGCGCGGGCCACGGTGGATCCCACCCTCATTTGGTACATGAGTTTATCAGCGCATTAACGGAGGGCCGGCAGCCTTTCCCGAATGCGCGGCAGTCGGCCAACATAACCTGCGTAGGTATCTTGGCACATGAATCGGCACTGAAAGGAGGCGAACGTATCGCTTTGCCAGATTTTACCTTGGCGGTCCGATAACAATCGGCATAGGCTAAGCGAAAAATGCCGTCGATTTAATGAAAGCACAGCTTGTTATAAATCAATAAACGTCGTTCAAACAATAAAATGAAAAGATTAATTAACCTATTGGTGTTGGCCACAGTGCCGCTGTTTTTTTTGAACTGCGGTGGCCAGCACAGTGATGATGGGCCGAGGCGGTTGGAGCTGTTTTTTCTTGGCCATGCCAGCAAGCACCACGATTCAGAGTTACTGGCCGGCATTTTGGCCCAAGCGTATTTCCCTGAAGGGATCAACATCACCTACTCTGTAGATCCCGAGGATTTGACACGGAAAGACCTCCATCGGTACGATGGACTGATTCTTTATGCTAACCACGATTCTATCAGTGCGGGCCAGGAAAAGGCATTGTTAGACTATGTGGCCTCGGGTAAGGGATTCATCCCCCTACACTCGGCCTCCTACTGCTTCCGTAATTCGCCGGAGGTTGTAGCGCTGATTGGCGGACAGTTCAAAAGTCATGGAGGTGGAGCATTTTCAGCAGAAATTGTGAAACCCGAACACCCCGCAATGGAGGGCGTGACCCGGTTTGAGACCGAATGGGATGAGACGTATGTGCACGACCATATCGCAGATGATATTGAAGTGTTGATGGAGCGGGTGGACAGCACGGGCCGTGAACCCTATACTTGGGTGAAGGAATATGGGAAAGGCCGGGTGTTTTATACCGCTTTCGGACATGACGAGCGAACGTTCCGTAATCCCGGATTCCTCCAACTGGTTAAAAGTGGTATTCGATGGGCGGTAGGTGAAGAGGCGGTGCAGCGGATGGATGCCTATACCGTTGCCCAGCCACAGTACGAAGAAGGACGTATGCCAAACTACGAGCGCCGCGACCCGCCACCGCGCTACCAGCTACCGTTGAGTGCGGAAGAATCGCAAACACTGATCCAGGTACCGGTCGGCTTCAAATTGGAGCTGTTTGCCAGTGAACCCGATATCAGGAAACCCATCGCCATGGAATGGGACGAGCGAGGTAGGCTGTGGGTTGTGGAAACGGTCGATTACCCCAATACGGTACGGAATGACAACAGCGAGGGCGACGATCGCATTACGATTTGCGAAGACACCGACGGCGATGGTAAAGCAGATAAATTCACGGTTTTTGCTGAAGGGCTGAATATTCCTACGTCTTTTACTTTCGCCAATGGTGGTATCATCGTTGCACAGGCACCCCACTTTCTATTTCTCAAAGACACCGATGGGGACGACAAGGCTGATGTACGCGAAGTACTGATCGACGGCTGGGGCACTTACGATACCCACGCGGGTCCATCGCACCTACAGTATGGATTGGATAACAAGATATGGGGAACCGTAGGTTACTCCGGATTTGAGGGAACCATCGGCGGCCAGCCGTTCCGGTTTGGTGCCGGGGTTTATCAGTTCGATCCCAGCGCGGAGCACTTCGAATTTTTGGGTAATACCACCAATAATACGTGGGGGCTTGGCTTTTCGGAAGAGTTTGATGTGTTTATATCAACAGCCAATAATGAGCATAGCGACTTCTTCGCTATTCCTGCACGATATTATGAAAAAGCAAATCTGCGTGAGCGGGGTATCGAAAAAATTGATGGGCATTATGCTATGCACGTACTCACCAAGGAGTTGAGGCAAGTAGACGTACATGGTGGGTTTACCGCAGCGGCGGGGCATAGCTTATATACAGCGCGGGCGTTTCCGCAGGAGTACTGGAACCGGGTGGCTTTCATCTCCGAGCCTACGGGTAGGCTGGTGCACCGACATGTGCTTGAGCAAGTGGGGGCTGGCTTTAAAGAGAAAGGTGATGGCTGGAATATGGTAGCGAGTTCCGACAACTGGTTTGGCCCGGTTGCTGCCAAGGTGGGACCGGATGGATCCCTTTGGATTTTAGACTGGTATAATTTCATTATCCAGCACAACCCCACGCCCGATGGTTTCGAAAATGGGGAAGGTAACGCATATATCGACCCTCTACGGGATAATACCAAGGGGCGTATCTACCGGTTGGTGCATGAAGATGCCAAACGGTATAAGCCCGTGAAGTTAACCCCCGAACGCCCGCGTTCATTGGTTGACGCACTCCAGAATGACAACATGTTCTGGCGGCTTACGGCCCAACGGCTATTGGTCGAGTCGGGTGATACGGAAGTAGCCGGTAACCTGTATCGGCTAATCCGCGATGAATCCGTAGATGCCGTGAATACCAACGGGCCGGCGGTACACGCGATATGGACCTTGCACGGATTAGGTTTACTCGATGGTTCCGACGAGGAGAGCTTGGATGTGGTCATCGGGGCATTGAAGCATCCCGCGGCTGGTGTTCGTCGGGCCGCTGTACAAACGCTGCCCATAAACCAAGGCAATGTGACTCAGCAGTTGATCGCATCAGGCGCTACGAACGACCCCGACTTGCGGGTGCGCCTAGCTGCGTTCCTCGCACTGTCGGATGCGGCACCCTCGGTCGAAATCGGTAAGCTCATCTTCGATGCCGTAAAGCAACCCGAGAACATCCAAGATAAATGGATCTCTCACGCCCTGCTTATTGCTGGCGCTGTGCACCGACAAGCGTTCATGGGCGAGTACCACCAACAGATTGGCCATCCCGATCTCTCTAACACGGATGGCTCACTAGCGGAGCGGATATTTGCCGGTAAAAGTATGACGGTGCTTCCACTGGGTGCCGAACGCGGCGGTGCAGTAGGCGGGCGCCAAATCCCCGATTTTGCCAATCAGGAAGTCAGTTTCGTCACCGAGGTGCGGTCGCCTGAAATGCGACGGATATTGGTTGAAGGTGTGCTGGTATCGCAAGGAGATAGCCGGAATGGATATGCTGTGTATATGAAAGACGGTAAGGTAAACTTCCAAGTAAACCAGAACGGTCACAAAACGATTATCCAATCGACCGACGAGCTGCCCGGCGAATTTAAGGTGAAAGCTTCGTTGCTCACGGGCGGCAAAATGAGCCTATCTATCGACAATAAGCAGGTTGCCGAGGGCAATACACTGGGGCTGTTCCCGAAAGTGCCCGACGGGGTCATCCGGGTGGCGCATAATCGGCGGCAGCAGTGGGGTACGGATGAACTGCTCCCCAACGTTGGCGACTATCCCGATGACTTCCATTTTACGGGTGAATTGGTAAATACAAGACTCGTAGTGGTCAACCTGCATACGACCGATGAGGGCGAGACTGTGGTAGCCGACAATACGATTACCATCAAGGCCGTCATTGGTGAGATGAAATACGATGTGACCAATTTCACTGCCAAGACAGGGCAAACGCTGAAGATTATCTTTGAGAACCCTGACCACATGCAGCACAACCTGTTGATATTGAAGCCGGGCAGCTTGGAGAAGGTGGGTGAGGCTGCCGATGCGCTGGCCAAACAGCCCAATGGCGTCGAGATGCAGTATATCCCTACGACTTCAGATGTATTGTTCAGCACGCCGCTTGTCAACCCAGACGAGAGCTACGAACTGACGTTGACGGTGCCGGATACACCGGGCGAATATCCTTATGTATGTACTTTCCCGGGCCATTGGCGTATTATGCACGGCATAATGAAGGTAACGAGGTAATTCGTGGCAAGTGGACAGATGCAATTTTGGGGGCTGGTATTTAAGAAAAATCGTGGACTATTATTTTATGTGCTGATTTTCCTTCTATCTTTGTGCGTATAGGCATTATTAACCCAATTTAAAATATAATAATGATAGAAAAAGTAAGTAAATCGATTGCCGTTGTCCTTGCGATGGGTGGTGTATGGGCCTGTAACCCGTCTCAAGAGCAATCATCAGCCACCGATAGCTCATCTGTTTTGACCGTGTCGCCCACCGATTTCCAATCGTCAGCAGGCGGTGATTCTGTCGAACTGTATACGTTGACCAATGGTGAGGTTGTGGCTGCAGTCACCAATTACGGCGCCCGTGTGGTCAGCCTACATGTTCCAGACCGGAACGGAGACCTCGTGGATGTGGTGTTAGGCTACGCAGGCTTGTCTGCTTACCAGCAACCGGACGATGGCTTTTTCGGGGCTGTTGTGGGACGCTATGGTAACCGGATTGCTAAAGGGCAGTTTGAGCTGGATGGGCAGCAATATCAGTTGGAAATAAACAACGGTCCGAACTCCCTACATGGCGGTACCACCGGATTCTTCTCGAAAGTTTGGGAAGTGAAGCATGTGAGTGATAGCAGCCTCGAACTGAAATACGAATCGCCCGACGGTGATGCTGGTTACCCTGGGATGTTGCAAGCCACTGTGACTTATACGGTGACGGCCACCAATGGATTGGAAATCACTTACCATGCAACCAGCGATAAGGCTACGGTGGTGAACTTAACAAATCACGCTTATTTTAATCTCAGTGGGGAGGGCGACAGCACCATCTTGGATCACCTGCTGACCATCCGCGCCGATGGGTATACTCCGGTAGACGAGACACTCATTCCTACGGGTGAAATTGCCTCTGTAGAAGGGACTCCCTTCGATTTCCGCCAGCCCACTGCCATCGGTGCGCGTATCGATGCACCGGACGCACAGCTGTCGCTCGGTGGGGGATACGACCACAATTTCGTGTTGAAGAAAGACCCAGGACTGCAGTTGGTGGCTACTGTAGAAAGCCCCAAGACAGGTATTATAATGGATATCCTGACCGAAGAGCCCGGTTTGCAGTTCTATAGTGGCAACTTCATGGACAATATACAACATGCCAAAGGTGGAAAAACCTATGGTTATCGCTCCGCATTCTGTTTGGAGACCCAGCATTTCCCGGATTCACCGAACCATCCGGAATTCCCTTCCACGGTTCTGGAGCCCGGTGCAACATATACCACAAAGACAATTTACCAGTTCAGGTAGTAGGCTTTTGGTTAGCAATAATCTTCAATAATGTTTCCCGCTACCTTTCACAGTGGCGGGAAATATTTTTTATAACGGTGGCTTAATTAGCCTATCAAATCGTTTTTTACGTAACGGTAACTTTTTGTAATACTTTCAAAAGGGTCGGTTGTGATGAGATCTTGTTCTACGAAAACATATTTGAGCCCGGCGATATCGGCCTCTTTCATTATTTTCTTGAAATCAATACTCCCTGTTCCAACCTCAGCGTAGGTGATGTTTTTCGTAATTTCCATAAACGGTTTCGAGTCGTAGTCACTGCCCGTTATGGTTGCTGAGTTGCTTTTGTCCATGTCTTTGATATGCCAAAGAGGGAAGCGCCCGGGGTGTTTTTCGAAATACGCCACACTGTCCGTTCCGGATTTTTCACTCCAAAATAAATCCAGTTCAAACGCTACCAGGTCGCTATCGGTGTTGTCAATCAGGATATCCAACCCCCTACTGCCGTCTGACAGGGTACGGAACTCCCAGAAATGATTATGGTATCCGATCTTCAATCCTGATTTAGCAGCCAATTCGCCTCCCAGATTAAGCTGATCGGCCATGAAGCGGTAGTCGTCTGCTGTCAGTTTATCAATCAGGAGGATAGGGGGTACTGGAGCAATCAGGTAGTGCTGGCCTAATTCAGCTGCCGTATCGATATAAGCTTTCAACGCATCTTGGTCACCATTCCCTGGAGTGAGGAAATCACCCACATCATAGTGTCCGCTGTGTGTCTTCAAGTTGTTCGCTGTGAGGAGTGCAGACAGTGCAGGTACATCCATTCCCCAGAAAGCGGCTTTCCCGTCGGTACCGATTTCAGGGCCGAAAGTTTCCACATGGTTGTAGCCTATCTCGCCCACTCGGGCGAGCGTGCCCGCGGGGTCATCGGCTAGCTGGTCACGTAAGGTGAAGAGCTGCAGGCCGACTTCGCGTAGCGATCCTGTTGGTTTTTGTTGCGACGAGCAAGCGAGGAGGGAGGGGCTCAAATAAGCAGCCACCATGCTAATTCCTGCTTGTTTCAGGAATGTACGTCTGTTATCCATTGTTCGGTTTTTTACTTAGCTAATGTAGGTGTTTGAGATGGTGAAAACAAAATTAATATCATCGTGTTACGCATTAACACACTGTTAATGAATATTATGGTAGAATCGATCATTCCACCTGATTTCCTTTATAAAACCGGCCAAGCCGGTGTGCTCGCCGATGTGGAGCAGTTCGATATCGGCTAATTCCGCGAAATCCTGGAAGTGCTGTACCGAGAGATTTTGGCTGTACACTGTGTGGTGCGCACCGCCGGCATAGATCCAGGCCGAGCAAGCAGTTTGCATGTCGGGGAGCGGTTTCCAGAATACACGCGCCACCGGAAGCTTTGGTAGCTGCCGTTGGGGGGCTTGGCCCTGCACGTCGTTTACGACAAGCCGAAAGCGGTTGCCCATATCTACGAGGCTTGCATTCAATGCGCGGCCTGCGGCGGCATCGAATACAAGCCGTGCGGGGTCGTCTTTCCCGCCTATGCCCAGCGGATGCACTTCAAGCGACGGTTTGGCATTTGCCAATGCGGGGTCTACCTCCAGCATGTGGGCACCGAGTACGAGGGTGTTTTCCGGATCGAAATGGTAGGTATAGTCTTCCATGAAAGCATTGCCACCAGGCATACCGGCTGCCATTACTTTTGCGGCTCGCACCAGCGCCGCCGTTTTCCAATCACCCTCGCCGGCGTAGCCAAACCCAGCCTGCATCAGCCGTTGTGTAGCGATGCCCGGTAGTTGTTTCATTCCGTGCAGATCTTCGAACGTATTCGAGAATCCCTTAAAGCCGCCAGCTACGAGGAAATTGCGGAGACCGATCTCGATCTGGGCGGCATCGCGGACATGTTGGTGTTTCTCTCCACCGGTTTTGACAGCGGTAGAGAGTGTGTACATCTGCTCGTATTCATCGATGAGAGCGTTTATCTGGGCATTGGAAACGCCGTTGATCACCTCGACCAAGTCTCCCACGGCGTATGTGTTTACCGAAAATCCGAATTTTGCTTCGGCATCCACTTTGTCACCATCTGTTACCGCCACATTGCGCATGTTGTCACCGAAGCGGGCAAACCGTGCACCCTGCCAGTCGTGCCAAGCAGCCGCCGCACGTGTCCACACGTTGATCTGTTCGATCACATCTTCCTGTTTCCAATATCCGGTAACGACCTTTCGGTTGATGCGCAATTTGGAAACGATGTGGCCGAACTCCCTATCGCCGTGGGCACTCTGGTTGAGGTTCATGAAATCCATGTCGATGGTCTCCCAGGGTATATCCCGGTTATACTGCGTGTGGAGATGAAGTAACGGTTTCCGGAGGATGCCTAAGCCCCTGATCCACATTTTGCCCGGCGAAAAGGTATGCATCCATGTGATGATACCGATGCAGGAAGGTGCTTGGTTGGCCTCGGCGATAGCCGCATGGATTTCCTCCGGCGTTTTGACAATCGGTTTGAAAACGACCGTGACAGGAATCTGCGGCACGTGGTTCAAGTAATGAGCAATTTCTGCTGCGTGTGCCGCAGCTTGCTTTAAGGTCTCTTCCCCGTAAAGATGTTGGCTCCCCGTTAGGAACCATACTTCAAATTGTTTAAGATCGATCATGTATTTATGCTGTCTAGCGTCTATTGTCTATTGTCTATTGTCTGCTGTCTATTGTCTGCTGTCTATTGTCTGCTGTCTATTGTCTCACCCTACTGCCCATAGTAAGCCCCCGCTCCATGCTTCCGCTCGTAATGTTTCTTGATGAGTGAATCTTTAAGCCGTGGTACGTTGGGGTTGATTCCCTCGGTAAGCATGGCCATTTTCGCGATGTATTCTAGTACAGCACTGTTGTAGATGGCTTTTTCGCCCGTTTTACCCCATGTAAACGGTGCATGGTTCCCAACCAGCACCATTTCGATTTCTTTGTAATCTAGTCCGTTTTGCTCGAAATGATTGAGGATCTGGAACCCCGTTTCATATTCATAATCACCGGCGATCATTTCATCGGCCATGGGTGGTATGCAGGGGATATCTGTTGTAAGGTGGTCTGCGTGGGTCGTTCCGTATATAGGGATATCGCGTTGGCTTTGTGCCCAAGCAGTTGCGTAGGTGGAGTGTGTATGCACGATACCACCGATGCTGGGCCAGTGTTTGTAAAGTACCGCGTGAGTTTTGGTATCAGACGAAGGGCGCAGGTCACCTTCCACAATTTTCCCGTCGAAATCGACGACGACCATTTTTTCGGGTGTCAGGTCGGTGTATGCGACGCCGCTCGGTTTGATTGCGAAAACACCTAGGGCGTGGTTGGCCACGCTGGCATTCCCGAAAGTAAACAGCACCAGGCCGAGCTGGGGGAGCTGCATGTTCTGCCGGTAGGCGTCGTGTTTTATTGCTTCATACATGCTCATGGTAATTTGCTCATTAGTTTGTTAGATGACGTTCAATGAAGTCGCCCACACTTGTATAGCGGACGTATCGGTCTGTATATAAGGCGTGGTGCGCGGGGTTAGGATGGTATACCTTATCGAAACCCTGGCCCATTTGCTGCATAGCGTCTTCTACCCGGTCGAACCTACCGGCTGCCGTTGCCGCAAACATGGCAGCACCGATGGCACAGGTTTGCTCAGACCGGTGCACTTTGATGGGCATGCCGATGACATCAGCCATTACTTGCATTACGAAGGGTGACTTACGTGGTATCCCGCCCAGTGCAATCAGGCCCTTCACGGGGATTTCCTGTCCGGTAAATCGGTCTACTATTTTCTTTGCTCCGAAGGCCGTGGCTTCGACTAGGGCACGGAACAGTCGGGGTGCATCTGAGGCGAGGCTGATCCCGGTGAAGGCACCTTTGACGAGCTGGTTGGCGTCGGGCGTGCGCCGCCCGTTAAGCCAATCGATAGCTAGTTCGCTGCCAGCTGTGGGCTGAATTAAGCTGGCTTCCTTGCTGAGCTCCGAGAGCAGACTGTCTTCGAGTGCGTTAATCGTGGCCGGGTCTACAGTGCCGTGGGTTGATAAACCTTTCAGAGGCCAAGCCAACAGGTTCTTAAACCATGCGTATGCATCGCCAAATGCAGACTGGCCTGCTTCGAGGCCCACCATACCCGGTATCACGGAGCCATTGACTTGCCCGCAAATGCCCGCTATCAGTTTGCCCTTCATGTCGCCCTGTGGGGCGACGAGGATATCGCAGGTAGAAGTACCGATGATTTTGCTGAGGTAATACGGTTCGATTTGCCCACCCACGGCTCCCATGTGGCAATCGAAAGCTCCGATACCGACAACCACGTCGGTGCTGAGACCGAGTTTTTGTGCCCACTCGGGGCTCAATGTACCGGCAGCTTGGTCTGCTGTGAAGGTCTCATTTGGTAATTTATCCCTAAACCCATCCAATAGGGGGTCCAGTGATGCAAAAAAATCGTTCGGTGGGAATCCGCCGAATGTTTCAGCCCATAATGATTTGTGCCCTGCCGAGCAGACCCCTCTTTTGATATCTTGGGCACGTTTCCCCCCGCATAGTAGGAACGGAATCCAGTCGCAATGTTCTACCCAAGAGTAGATGGCAGTCCCTACTTTTTCGTCTTCACGGAGTACATGGAGCAACTTGGCCCAGAACCACTCGGATGAATAGATACCCCCTACATAACGGAGGTAATTTGTCTCAAAGCGTTCCGCGTGGGCGTTGATAGCAGCAGCTTCGCTTACCGACGTATGGTCTTTCCACAGCACAAACATAGCATTCGGGTTTTCCGAGAACTCCCGAAGTAATGAAAGCGGGACACCGCGCCGATCTACCGCTACCGGCGTCGACCCTGTGGTATCCACCGATAAACCAATCACATGCTGCGCGATAGCCTGCCCCACCTGGTTAACACACATCCGTATCGTGTGTTCCAGTCCCTCGATATAATCCAACGGGTGTTGCCTGAATTGATTGTTGGTCACATCACAATACAAACCGGCCTTCCACCGGGGATATTCAAATACCGATGTTGCCAGCTCCTCGCCGGTTTCAGTGTTTACCAAAACAGACCGTACCGAATCTGTTCCGAAATCAACACCGATGACATAAGTTGCAATCATTCTATTTGCCGTTATTAATTGATTAGTCGTGTCTAAGTAACATTTAATTAGTGAGAATTAAAAGAAAAACGTAATAATATTTTAATTATTATGTTAGTTATACGTTTTCAATATTCAGGGTTCGATACGAAATTCAGGAATTTCGTGAACTTCTCTTTGTAGGTGGCCTTATCCAGTTTATAATAAAATGCACCTTTTTTTGAGTTTTCCTTGTCTTTATCGAGCTGTTTGATGAGCAATCCGGTTGAGCGGAGTTTCCGGGTAAAGTTACGTTTATCCAGCTCCACGTCGTAAACCTGCTCGTAGAGGGTCATGATTTGCGGGATGGTGAATTTTTCGGGCAGCAGCTCAAATAAAATTGGGTGCAGTGCGGCTTTATAACGCAGTCTATTCTTGGCGTGCTGCACCATTTTATCGTGGTCGAAAATGAGCTTGGGCAGCCGGTCCAATTGAAACCATTCGGCCCGGTAGTTGTCGCCGATTTGCTTCTCGTATTTCTTTATATCAATAAGTGCAAAGTAGGTAATACTGATCGTCCGTTCAATCGGATCACGGTCGGGTTCACCAAATACCAGTAACTGTTCCATATAAACGTTTTTCAACCCGGTGAGCTGCTTCAATACTCTTGAGGCCGCATCTTCCGGGCGTTCGTCCGATTGGACGAAACCACCCATCAAACTCCATTTGTCTTTCTCGGGCTCGAACCCCCTCTTTATCAGCAGTAGTTTAAGATTGTATCCGTCAAATCCAAAAATGATGCAGTCTACGGCAACTAGGATACGGTTCTGTTTCGTGTATTTTGTCATAATGCAGGCAATCGCTGTTCGTCAAATGCAATAATAATAGATTAAAATGGGATTATCAGGCGATAATAAGCTTTTTATCTGTCAATCCGGTCTCAAATCATGCCGTTATGTTATCATGAAGTGACATTATTTTATCATGCTGTGCAATTGGCTACGCAAAAACACAAAGGAAGGTTAAATTTTAAGTATTTGCAAATGAGATTTTTAGTAAGCCAAAAAAAGGATATGTTTAAAATTACTTAATTGTTTTCTTGACGTTTATTGAAAAATGTTCGAATTTAGTGGAACACTTTCCTCGTTGCAAAGGGGGTGGATTCAATTATAGGCAAAATAGCCATAAGTTATGTACCGTATCTATTTCCTTTTCGGCATGTTCTTTTACCTCGGCATTTCGGCTGCCTATGGCTCCCACTATGCTGTTTCCAGCCCCGACGGTCGTTTGGAGGTCGTCGTTGCACACGCCGGGGTGGGGCAATTGTATTATTCGATTATGCGTAACGGCGTTGTCGTATTAGAAAGCAGCCAGCTTGGTTTGAGGGGTACGGGTATTCCTGTTTGGAGTCAAATCCATGTTGAAGCAGCGTCCGACTTGGTCCGGGTAACCGACAAATATGAAGTTCGGACCGGGAAGCGGCGGTCGAACATCTATTGGGCTAATCGGCTGGTATTGCAGATGCGCGATGACACCGGAGCGCGATCTGATTTGATTTTCCAGGTATCGGACGATGGTGTGGCCTTCAGATACTATTTCCCCGATCCGCCAGCTGGCGGTATGACCATCAACGAGGAGCTTACCTCTTTCCGGTTCCCTGCTGACGCCAGGGCCTGGTTGCAACCCATGGCGGTAGCAAAATCGGGATGGGAGCAAACCAACCCGTCGTACGAGGAACATTATCAACAAGGCATACCGGTGGGCACGGCGGAACCGTCCGGTACGGGGTGGATTTACCCGGCATTATTCCAAGTGGACAGCACCTGGGTGCTGATTACGGAAGCAGGTTTGGATGGGCGGTATTGTGCGACACGACTACGGCCCGGCTCACCCGGTGGGGAATACCGGATCAGTTTCCCCGATACCCGAGAAGTGATGCCTGATGGCGGGCTGTTACCGGAATCAGATGAACCTTTTTACTCACCCTGGCGTGTCATCACGGTGGGATCGTTGGCTACGATTGTCGAATCCAACCTGGGGCTTGATGTAGCCGGCAAGGCGATAGCCATCACCGAAGATATCGTTAAGCCCGGTAAATCCTCGTGGAGCTGGATCAATTCAAAGGACGACTATATCATCTATGATGAACAACGTAAGTACATAGACTTCGCCGCCGATATGGGGTGGCAGTACTGTTTAATCGATGTCAACTGGGATGAAAAGATCGGTTACGGTAAGATTGAGGAACTGGCCGACTATGCTGCTACGAAAGGGGTGGGGTTATTGCTGTGGTATAATTCGGCAGGGAGCTGGAATACCGTGAAATACACCCCGAAGGATCGATTGCTTACCTCCGAAAGCCGGAACGAAGAGTTTTCCCGCATCAAATCCATGGGGATAAAAGGGGTTAAAATCGACTTTTTCGGCGGCGATGGACGGTCTGTTATCCAATACTATATCGATATTCTGGAAGATGCCGCGAAGCATGGCCTGCTCGTCAATTTCCACGGTGCCACACTGCCCCGCGGTTGGTCGCGTACCTACCCTCACCTGATGACGGTGGAAGCGGTTCGTGGATTTGAGATGGTCACGTTTTCCCAAGACGATGCGGATAAACAGCCTACACATGCCACCATCTTGCCTTTTACGCGTAATGCGTTCGACCCGATGGACTATACGCCGATGAACTTGTCGGAAGTACGCACAGGGGTGAAGCGCCGCACTACGGCTGCATTCGAACTGGCAACAAGTGTACTATTTGTATCGGGTATCCAGCATTATGCCGAATCGCCCGAAGGCATGGCGCAGGTACCCCAATATGTGAAGGCTTTTTTGCGTGACTTGCCCGATACGTGGGACGATGTCCGTTTCATCGACGGGTTCCCCGGCAACGACGCTACCGTAGCCAGAAGGTCGGGTAGTCGGTGGTACATCGCTGGTATTAATGGCGAGGCCGAATCGAAACGTATTGTAGTAGACCTGTCCGTATTCGAGGGCGTGGAGAAAGCTATACTGATTACGGATGGTCAACAACCTGGTTTATTTGAACGCAAAATGGTTTCACTTGAGAAGCAACCGGTAGACGTCAAACCCAATGGAGGCTTTATCATCGTATTGGAATGACGATAAACCGGGTGAAATTAAATAGCTAAATATGAAGGGAACGAGTTACATCATCATTATCTGCTTTGTGGCAATTTCCGTTTTTTATGCGGGGGCACAGGAACGGATATTTGATATTGCAATCGATAGACCGATCGGAGAAGTAAGCCCGCAGATGTGGGGGGTGTTTTTCGAAGACATCAACTTGGGTGCGGATGGCGGTATATATGCTGAGTTGGTAAAGAACCGATCGTTTGAGTTTTTCAGGCCGATGATGGGATGGCACCCCCTTGGTGCCCCTGTCGAGGGAGCACTGTTGGTACTCAACCGACAGGAGCACCATGCGAAGAACCCACGTTTTTTGCGGGTGAATACCATGGCTATCGGGAGCAGCGGTTTGGGCTTGGGCAATGAGGGTTTCCGTGGTATGGGGGTGAAGGCCGGGGTGCGCTATGATTTTTCGATAATGTACCGACAGCACGTACCCGGAATCAGCTTGCGGCTCGAACTGGTAGATTCGGCAGGCATAGTAATCGGTGCCGGCAGGCTGGAACCTGCTGCCGTTACCGGAGGCTGGCAACAGCAAATCACCAGTTTCCATGCCACAGCGACCCACCCGAAGGCACGTTTGAATATATGGTTTGAAGGTAACGGAGAAATAGATCTCGATATGATTTCCCTTTTCCCCGCAGATACGTGGCAAGGAAGGCCGGGTGGGCTCCGTGCCGATATGGTGCAACTATTGGCCGACATGGAGCCTGGTTTCCTCCGCTTCCCCGGTGGATGTATCGTTGAAGGCTACGACCTCTCACAGCGATTCCAATGGAAGAAAACAGTAGGACCCGTGGAAGAACGACAAATGGTGATCAATCGCTGGAATTTTGAGTTCAAACATCGGCCAACACCAGATTATTTCCAGACGTTCGGCCTCGGCTTCTTCGAATATTTCCAGCTGGCCGAAGATATCGGTGCGGAGCCGTTACCCATTATCAACTGCGGCATGGCGTGCCAATTCAATACCGCCGAAGTGGTACCCCTTGATCAGCTCGACACCTATGTACAGGACGCGCTCGACCTTATTGAATTTGCGAATGGCGATACCACCACCACATGGGGTAGATTGCGGGCCGACATGGGCCATCCCGAGCCCTTTAACCTCAAAATGATCGGTATAGGCAATGAAAATTGGGGGCCGCAATATGTCGAGCGGCTAGCGGTTTTCCAACAGGCGATGAAGAATCGGCATCCCGAAATCGCCATAGTAGCTAGCTCGGGCACCGATCCCAATGGAGACCGCTTCAATTATCTCGATTCGGCACTACGTAATCTGGGTGTCGATATTATTGATGAGCATTATTACCGGCCACCCCAATGGTTTTTCGACAATGCCGCACGTTATGATAACTATGACCGCAACGGACCCAGAATCTTCGCAGGGGAATATGCCGCACAGAGTGTGGCCATAGCTAGCCCCGACAATAAAAATAACTGGTTGACGGCACTTTCCGAAGCTGCCTTCCTTACGGGGTTGGAACGAAATGCAGATATCGTTACGCTGGCATCCTATGCTCCTTTATTTGGGCATGTCGATGGCTGGCAGTGGACCCCCGATCTCATTTGGGTAGATAACCTCACTGTGTACGGTACCCCCAATTACTATGTGCAGAAGCTGTATTCAACCAATAAGGGGACACATATCGTGCAATTGACCGAGAAAGGAGACACAGTAGCAGGCCAACGAGATTTGTTCGCGTCGGCGGTAGTAGATAAGAAAACAAATGAGCTGATTATCAAGGTGGTGAACCGATCAGATTATCCGATTGCCATCCAACTTGAATTGTCCGGGGCAGACCACGTCGCACAGACGGCTGTGCATGTTGAAATGCGCAGCGATGATTTGGATACGGTTAACTCCATAGAAGCGCCGTTGGCCGTTAGTCCCCAAGAGCGGGAAATAGTCATTAACCATCGAAGCCCCCGTGTGGAAGTGAGCCCGTATTCATTTAACGTGTTCAGGTTTAAAATCTAAGCATAAGGTATGGCTGGGGGTAAGATGGTCAGGGTATGATTTTTTAAATAAATAAGTGTTTTATGAACATTATATATGTGCTGTTTGTCAATCCACCGCCGTGACGGCTTAGGGTACTTACGGAATTAGTTGAATCAAATATTTACAACCAGAAAATTAACTAGTTATGAGTAACTATAAACCAAAGCAAACGAATGCGAAGCATGTTATGCATATCGTTTTACTCCTATGTATTATGATACTAGGGGGGTATGGCTATAGTATGGCTTACCTCCAAGAGACGATAGTAAAAGGTACCGTTACCGATAGTCAAGGCGGGCCGATTGCGGGTGTGAGCGTTTCCTTAAAAGGAAGCAATAACGTAACGACTACCAACGAGGCGGGCACTTATTCAATACGGCTGCCCGACGGTAATGGAACTCTAGTGTATACCTATATCGGCTATATCGCACAGGAAGTAGCCGTAGCCAACCGGGGTACGATAGATATCCGACTGGAGGCAAGTAATGAAGCCTTGAGTGAGGTTGTCGTAGTGGGATATGGCACACAGACCAAAGCTTCAATCACAGGCGCAGTTAGCACAATCAAGTCGGAAGATCTGGTGCGGACACCTGCCGTTGCCGCAACGAGCGCCCTGGTGGGCAAAGTACCGGGTGTCACCGCACGCACGACCGACTCCCGGCCGGGTAATGGCGCAAATATCCAGGTGCGTAATTTGGGAAACCCATTGTATGTGATTGACGGGGTGCCATACAGTACCAGTGATGGCACCACCGCATTCGGTTTCAATACCGGTGTTTCCGGCCAGAATATCTTCAACAACCTAGGTCTCGAGGATATTGAAAGCATTACTGTGTTGAAAGATGCTTCAGCATCGGTGTATGGATTGCGGGCATCAAACGGCGTTGTCTTGATTACCACAAAGAAAGGCCGGCAAAACGAATCGACCAGCATCAATGTGACAAGCTATTACGGATTGCAGAATTTCACCCGTTTCCCCAAACCCGCGAACGCGGGTCAGTACATCCGCGGCTTATTGGAATCCGCACAAAACTTCGGAAATGACCCTTCGTTGCTCTATTCGCCGGAACAATTGGCCAAGTGGGAAGCAGGTACGGAAAATGGATATAAAAGCTACAACTATTTCGACGAGGTGATGCGGCCGAACGTACCTCAATATTACCTGAGTGCCAACGCTTCCGGTGGGTCGCAGCGGTCTAACTATTACATTTCGTTGAGCCACATCAACCAAGAGGCGATCATTAAGGATTTTAACTTCAACCGAACGAACTTGCAAGCCAATATAAGCGGTAACCTTGCAAAGGGACTGACGGTGGGTACCCAGATAAGCGCCCGGGTAGAGAAGAGGCATAACGTGGGGGTGCCGGGGCTAGACGATTATTTCAACCCCTTGCTGAGTGTATTCAGCATGTGGCCTACCGAAAGCCCTTACGCGAATGACAATCCCGATTACATCCACCAAACGCACAATGTGAATGTCAATCCGGCTACTTACAAAGACGATGTAACCGGGTGGGTGGATGAATGGTGGCGGGCGATGAATGTGAACCTCACGGCAGAATACGACTTTAAATTCGGACTGAAGGCGAAAGGGCTGTACTCATATAACTTTACCAATGAAGATTTCGACGGGTTTGAATATACGTATGATGCTTATCTGTATGATGAAGCTACCGATACGTATTACACCCAACCGGGCTTTGGCAACCAAAACCCATGGCGCGAAAAGCATAAACGAAACGTCATCGCCAGGTTCGCACAGTTCCAACTGAGCTACGACAAACAAATCGGACAGCACTCCATTGCGGCAGTCGCCGCATACGAGCGCTCAGATAACGAGAATTCTTATAATGTGATACATACCATCCCCTCGAATAACTACATCCCATTGATGCTGTTTGCCGAGCAGGATTACCTGGCAGATGAGTGGAGCGTAGAAGCGCGGGCGGGTTATATCGGCCGTATCAATTACAACTTTGCCGAGAAGTACCTCTTAGAGGTGTTGGGCCGGTACGATGGTTCTTACCTCTATGCGCCAGACCATCGCTGGGGGTTTTTCCCCGGTGTTTCGGTAGGTTGGCGGCTTAGCGAAGAAGGTTTTGTGAAAAATCGTGTGGGGGGTTGGTTAGACGATTTTAAACTGCGCTTGTCGTACGGAGAGACGGGAAGCGAAATCGGTATCGGTGCATTTGCTTACCTGCCTGGCTATACTTTCGGTGGCGGCGGTGTGAATGATGGTCGGAACGCCGTGTTAGACGGAAACTTTATAAGCGGTCTGCGGCCGCGGGGCCTGCCGATAACCAACCTTTCGTGGGTTACTAACCGCACCCAGAATATTGGGTTTGACTTCACGGTGCTCGGCCGGCTGAGCGGCCAGTTCGACCTTTTCGAACGTAGGCGTACCGGGTTGCCTGCTGCACGATATGACGTTTTATTGCCCAGTGAGGTGGGTTATACGTTGCCAAACGAAAACCTTAATTCGGATGCCACGCGTGGGATGGACGGGATGATTACCTGGCAAGACCAAGTGGGCAATGTGCAGTATTCCATCGGCGTGAACGGAACGTTGGCACGACTACGTAGCCTCAGCACATACAAACCCCGTTTCGGTAACTCGTACGACGAGTACCGTCGCGCTGCGGAAGACCGTTGGGCGAGTGTCAATTGGGGTTATCAGGTAATAGGCCAATTCCAGTCGCAGGAAGAGATTGACAGTCACCCGGTCAATATTGACGGTCAGGGCAACCGCAGCCTGCTTCCCGGCGACCTTATATTCAAAGATGTGAACAACGACGGCATTATCAACGACTTGGACGTAGAACCGATAGGATACGCCGAAGGGGCGCTGCCATACTTTAACTACGGTATAAACGGCAGTGTTGCCTGGAAAGGCATCAGTATCGCGTTTGATTTCGTAGGGGCGGGTATGCAGACGTTTTTCAGGGATTGGGAGTTGAAGTATCCATTCCAAAATAACGGCAATCTGCTCCGGTCTTTTGCCGACGACCACTGGCGGCGTACCGACCCTTACGACCCAAACAGCGAATGGATACCCGGCACGTATCCCGCACTGCGGAAAGACTTGAACACACACGTCAACTACCGCAGGAGCGATTTCTGGGTGACGAATGTACGCTACCTCAGACTTCGTAACCTGGAAGTCGGTTACAGCTTCCCGCGGCAGCTCATCGAAAGGGTGGGTATCTCGGGATTACGCATTTTCGCGAACGGCACCAATCTGTTCTCCTTCGATAACGTAAAGAAGTTTGAAATCGATCCAGAGATAAGCAGTACAAACGGATTGGTTTATCCACAGCAGAAACTATATACGTTTGGATTTAATTTATCGCTTTAAAACTTGATAGCCATGAAACGAATATATCAATTGATCATACTCGGTGCCTTTCCAGTCGTGTTTCTCTCTTGCGAGAAAGACTGGCTGGAACGGAAGCCAAAGAATATTATCTTAGAAGAGCAGGTCTGGAACGATCCGACGCAGATTTTGGGGTTGCTGGCGAATTTCTACGATCGGCTTCCCACAGACATGGGGTTGACCGACCCTGACCATACGTCGATAGACATCAATCAGGAACGGCAGGCCCAATGGCGTAGGATGGCAGATTATGACGACGCCATGTGGTCTGGGTTTTCCAATGAAGAAGGGCGAAACAATATCGTCAGCTACTCGTTCGATCGCTGGCGAGTTTGGAACTACAGCTTGGTGCGCGATATCAATCTGGCATTGGAAAACATCGAAAAATATGCCGAAAGCCTGAGCGAGGACCAGAAAGCGCAGTTCACCGCCGAACTCCGGTTCCTGCGTGCTTACAATTACTTTGAGCTTGTGAAACGGATGGGTGGCGTGCCGCTCATTACCACACAGCTTATTTACGATTACAGTGGCGACCCATCGTATTTGCAGACACCGCGAGCCACCGAAGCCGAGGTCTACGACTTCATCGCGAGTGAGATAGATGCCATCCAAGACAAACTGGGTAATGTGGGCAGTAACACACGCGCCAATAAATACACCGCACTGGCGTTGAAAAGCAGGGTAATGCTCTATGCAGGGTCGCTGGCCAAATACAATAATGAGATGGGAGGGCCCATTACCACGCCGGGCGGTGAGGTGGGTATACCCGCCAATCGAGCGGCCGCATATTTCGAACAATCGCTTGCGGCATCGGCCGAGATCATCAATAGTGGCAATTACTCATTATACCAGAATAACCCCGATTTGGGTGAGAACTTCTATGAGGCGGTGGTAAGGAAGAACGGCAATAATGAAGTGATATTTGCATGGGATTTCCTATCGTCAAAAGATAAGCGCCACTGGTTTGCCTACGATAACATCCCGCGCAGCATCCGCGAAGATAACCTCAGCTCGTCCAACATCACGCCATCGCTGAACCTCGTAGAGAGCTACGAATACCTCGATGGGAGCAGTGGCGAGCTAAAGGTACGCACCGCAGATAATAGCGATTTCATTTATTACGACAACGTAACCGATGTTTTTGCCAACAAGGATGCGCGGCTGTACGGTACGGTCATCTACCCCGGTGCGTCGTTCAAAGGACTCACCGTTGAAATGCAGGCCGGTGTGATGGCATGGAACGCCTCATCGGGCTCGTACCAAACCATAGAAGGAGCCGACCTGGGCTCAAGCTGGGGCGGAGATGGGTACCCCAACGGTGATGGGAAGCTTCTGACCGCTGCCGGTGGCCCGCACCGCTCCATACAGGAAGTTTCTAACACTGGGTTCTATCTACGCAAATACCTCGACTCAGGACCAGGAACCAGTACCAGGGGTATCCGTAGTGATGTATGGTGGGTGTGGTTCCGATTAGGTGAGGTTTATCTCAATGCCGCAGAAGCCGCACTGGAGCTGGGTCGCGAGGCCGAAGCTGCGCAGTACTTGAGTACATTGCGGGAGCGCGCGGGCTTCGGAGCCAATAGCATAACCGCATCGACCATCACGATGGCACGGATAAGGAACGAAAGGCGGGTTGAGCTGGCTTTCGAAGACCACCGTGTGTGGGACCTGAAACGCTGGCGTACCGCGCATGAAGTTTGGAATGGAAGCTCCAATAGCCCCGACGCGGTTGTTTACGCGCTTTATCCCTACCGTGTGGTACGACCCGGCGATGCTGCGCGTGATGGTAAATTTGTATTTGTGAAGATGGTGGCCCCCCGTTTCCGGGCACCCCGGTTTTTCCAGATGGGCAACTACTACTCATCCATCGACCAAAGTGTGATCGATAACAATCCGAAAATCGTGAGAAATCCATTCCATTAATTATAAGTATCATGAAAGTTAACAAATATATATATTGCTTCTTCGCCATCGCAATGGCCATAGTAATGGGCTGCGAAAAAGATAATTATGAAGCACCGACATCCATGCTTACCGGACGGGTGGTTTACGATGGTGAGCCTTTGGGATTGAGATCCGGAGGCGTACAGATGGAACTGTGGCAGCATGGGTACGACCTGTTTTCCAAGATTCCGGTATATATCGATCAGGATGGAACGTTTTCCGCCAGGTTGTTTGATGGTAACTACAAGCTCGTACTATTGCGTGGCAACGGCCCATGGGCCGATAATACGGATTCGTTGGATGTAAACCTTAAGGGAACTGCTTCGATAGATATTACTGTCGACCCTTACTTCATTATCACCAACCAGTCGTTCCAGCGGAGCGGCGATGTGATTACGGGCACCGTTACCGTCAAACAAGTAAATACTTCGCGCGCATTGGAGCGTGTGGCGATCTATTTGGGACAGACGCTGATTGTGGACCAGAATAACAGTGCTGCCCGCGCCGAAATAGCGTCGGGTGATGTAGACGATTTCACCCAACCCATCGATCTCCAGGTGAGTATACCCGCGTCTTTGGCCAGTAAAGGATACCTTTTTGCCCGTATCGGTGTTAAAGCAAACGGTGTGGCCGAATATGTGTATTCCCATCCCGAACGTATCGCATTGTAATGTGCGGCAAATGAGGTCGCTAGTTGAAGGGTATCCAGTGAGTGGATACCCTTTTTTGTAATATTTTTGACATTGCTGTCCCATTAAAATCTGAAATTGTTCTTTGAAATATTTG
>NZ_JAMXAY010000043.1 GCF_025460835.1 Parapedobacter soli
TTTTACTGACTGTTAGTGTGTTGTACAGAATTTAAGGGATGACTACCTAGGAATAAAATCCGTGTTATTACTGAAATTGGTCAGGAGTTTGGGGTAAGGTGGAACGGAATTAGGAATAACTTACACGCCAACATCCCACACCATAGCCCGTTTATCGTCACTCACAGAAACCAGCTGATCTTTAAATGGGTTCCAAGTGATATCGTTGATCGATAAAAGATGGCAATCGAAGCCCTTTTCGAAACTTATGGTACGCAATAGCCGAAAATCATCAGCAGCCCAGATTTTGATGCTCTTGTCGCGGCTACCGGTGGCAAAAATGGGGAGTGTAGGGTGGTATTTTATAGCATACACTGTAAACAGATGTGGGGTAAACTCTTTTACCATGGTAAAGTCAGCTCCATCGAGCACATGGAGCTGCGCATCCCGTCCTCCCGTGAGTAGATATCGGCCATCGGGCGAAAAGCAAAGCGAGGTAACCGGCCGGGTATGCGATGGCAATTCCGCCACAAATGTGTGGTCCACAGCATTGTACAATTTAACCGTACCCTCTTTCGTACCAAACACAATCCATTGTTCGTCGTTACTGATGGCAATGGTACGCACGGTCTGTTCCGACACCTTAAAGTGGTACAGCAGGGTAAAGTGCTCCGTATTCCAAATCGACACGGTACCATCTTCGGAAGAAACTACCAATTCCGGCTTGTTCCTAAATGACTTGATAGCAAACACCGGCCGCTGGTGGTGTTCGAGCCGGGCTACTTCCCGCTGGGTTTGGATGTCTACCACATGTACTTTCCCCTCTCGGGTACCGATAGCCAGTAATGTCGAATTTGCGATAAGATGCAACGCATAGACAGAAAATTGGACGGGATACAGGACTTTTTCGAAGGCCATGGTTTCCAGGTTCCATTGCACCACCCCTTTGTCGTTTCCGCCGGTGAATACCATTGCTGGTTCGGGACCATTTTCCACGGCGAATATCGGGTTCTGATGTCCCGATAAGGCACCTGCTCTATCAACTTGAAGACTATACATGTTTACTAAACGTGGATTTTATAGATTCACGCCGATTAATTTTTCCAAGCAACCTCGCATTTATTGCCGGTTGCAAGCCTATTATTGGTGCCTGCGTTCGAGGTTTTTGGCAATCGCCTCAAGCGGCACGTTTTTCTCCCGCAGCAATACCAGTAAATGGAACACCAAATCGGAAGTCTCATTTACAAAATCAGATTCTTCCTCGGCCAAAGCCGCGATTACCGTTTCTACGGCTTCCTCCCCTACCTTCTGAGCAACTTTATTCATACCACGTTCCCGTAATTTGTTTACATACGAGTCAGCCCGCGGAAACTGGTAGCGGTCATCAATAATGCGTATAAGTTCGAAGATGAAATTTTGGTTGTATGCGGTATTGAAACAACTTCTGCTACCCGTATGGCATGTCGGCCCTTTCGGTTGGGCCTTTACCAAAACCGTATCATTGTCACAATCGATATGGATACTGACCACCTCCAGAAAATGGCCACTTTCCTCCCCTTTCGTCCAGAGCCGGTTTTTACTTCTCGAAAAAAATGTGACGCGTTTCTCAGCCTGGGTTTTCTGCCATGCTTCCTGATTCATGTAACCCAGCATCAACACTTCCAATGTCTGCGCGTCCTGTATGATGGCAGGAACAAGACCGCCATTCTTCTCGAAGTCTAGTTGTTCACTCATTTGTTTTCTAACTATTTGTTTTCTTCTCGCCGGATATCATTCTGCTTGTCGCGGCGTAGCGGCAATCCATTTTACCAAGCCTCGATGCACGCATGTCGCATCAGCGTACCTCTATTCCGTGCTGTCGCAATTCGGCCTTTAGCTCGGGGATCAAAATCTCACCATAGTGGAAGACCGAAGCCGCCAGTGCGGCATCAACGTTGGCCTGCTGGAACACATCGATGAAATGCTGCATATTGCCCGCCCCTCCGGACGCGATGAGTGGAATGGAGATATTATCGTTGACGGTTTTCAAAAAGCGGCAATCGAATCCATTTTTGGTGCCGTCATGGTCCATCGAGGTGAGCAGAATCTCACCGGCTCCGCGGCTTTCCGCTTCTTTTATCCACACTTCCGTCTCGATGTCTGTTTTCAATCGCCCACCATTAAGGTGCACATAATTCTTCCCGTCCACATTGCGGGTGTCCACCGCCACAACCACAAACTGCTTGCCGAATGACGACGCCAGCTGATCAATCAGTGCCGGATTCCGTACCGCAGCCGAGTTGATTGATATTTTGTCAGCACCCGAATGCAGCAACACATCGGCATCGGCGAGTTCATTGATTCCACCGCCGATAGTAAACGGGATATTGAGTTGCCTCGCTACCGCTTTTACAAGTTCTACCGTCGTTTTACGGCGCTCATGGGTAGCTGTAATATCCAAAAAAACCAGTTCATCAGCCCCTTGCTGCGAATATTGCCAGGCTAGTTCCACCGGGTCGCCCGCATCCCGTAGATCGACAAAGTTAACCCCTTTGACGGTGCGGCCATCTTTTACGTCCAGACATGGGATGATACGTTTTGCTAACATGGCATCTAAAAGCGAATCAGCGATTTCAGGTTCCATTCTTTAATCTGCTCGATGGTAATGTGGTTTTCGTAGATAGCTTTCCCGATTACGCACGCTTCCACATTGATGGCATCAAGATCTCTGACATCGTCCATTGAACTGATACCACCGGAGGCAATGAGTTTGATAATGGGTGAATGATCCATTAATTTTTTATAAAGCTCCACGCCGGCCCCACCTAACTTGCCGTCTTTGTTGATATCGGTGCATAGGAAACGGAAAAACCCTAACGACAAACACCTGTCGATATAGTCAAGTAGCTTCACCGGTGAGCTTTCCATCCAGCCGGAATACTTAATCACTTCATCGAGTACATCAATGGCGATGACCACTTGGTCGGCATATTTATACCTCCCCTGGTTGAGTTTACTGAGCTCATCCAAAAACGCGGGATTGGTGATGGCTTGCGTGCCTACCACCACGCGGTGGATACCTGCGTCCACGAGCTCTTTGACTTTATCGATACTTCGCACCCCGCCGCCATACTGCACCTTCATATCGGTATGGCGAACGATATCGAACAGATACGATTGGTTGGAAAAGTCGCCTTTGGCACCGTTGAGATCAATAATATGCACGAATTCGGTACCATTTGATTGATAGCGCTCGATCATTTGCTCGAGGCTCACCTCATAGGTGGTTACATCGTCGTAATTGCCTTCGCGCAAACGGACTACTTTCTTATCTAGAACATCTATTGCCGGGATGATATACATATTTCTCCTTAGTGGTTGATTACTACAATCTTGAAAAATTCAACAATAACCGCTCGCCCGCTTCACCGGATTTCTCAGGATGAAATTGCACGCCATAAAAATTCCTATCCTGCAGTGCGGCGGAAAATCTCAGCCCATATTGGGTATAAGCGGCGGTAAAAGTAGCATTATATTCAATAAAATAAGCGTGAACAAAATAAAAATAGGCATCTTTTCCCACATTTTCGAATATTGGGCAATCGTTTTCAGGAAACACCTTATTCCAGCCCATATGGGGGACTTTCCCTGTAATGCGATTTTCGAAATGTAACGTTTTCAGCGGAACAACGTTAAGCAAGTCACTATCACCCTCTTCCGAATAGGCGGTGAGCAACTGCATCCCCACACATATACCTAATACGGGCTTCGTAAGCTGGCCGATATGTGCGGCAAGCCCCGAGGCCTGCAGTTTGCGCATAGCAGCCCCCGCATGGCCCACACCAGGGATTATAATCCGCTCATAGTCTGATAGTTCCTCGGATCGGTGGACCATCCCATAAGGAATATGCAACCGGTCTAATGCCGCTGTCAGCGAAAAGATATTGCCTGCACCGTAATTGATAATTCCTGTCATCCTTGTTGCTCCCTAATCCTTGCTCCTTAATCCTTAATCCTTGCTCCTTAATCTTTAATCCTTAATCCTTAATCCTTAATCCTACAAAACCCCCTTGGTACTCGGCAGTTCCATATGCCCCGCATCTCGCCGCACGGCCTTTTTTATCGATTTGGCAAAAGCTTTGAAAACAGCCTCTATTTTATGATGCTCGTTTTCGCCCGTTGCTTTGATATTCAAGTTACATTTTGCCGCATCGGAAAAGGACTTGAAGAAATGGTAAAACATTTCCGTGGGCATCTCCCCTATTTTCTCGCGCTTGAATTCGGCGTCCCACACCAACCAGCTGCGCCCGCCGAAATCAATAGCCACCTGCGCCAAGCAATCGTCCATCGGCAACGTAAATGCATACCGTTCTATACCCCGTTTATCACCCAGTGTTTTGGCAACAAGTTCGCCCAATGCTATTCCTGTATCTTCGATAGTATGATGCTCATCGATGTGTAAATCACCAACCGCCCGTATGGTAAGGTCAATATTCCCATGCCGCGCAAGCTGGTCGAGCATGTGGTCAAAAAACGGCAATCCCGTAGAGATATCCGATCTACCTTTACCATCAAGGTTCAATTTGATGTAGATATCGGTCTCGTTCGTTTTCCGGTGGTGCTCACCTACGCGCTCACCCAACTTCAAAAACTCATAGATCGCTTTCCAGTCCGTTGTCTCCAAGGCCACTACAGACTCATCCATTTCATGGGCTTCTGCAGCACCCAACGCATCATTGTTACGAAGCCAGATAGCCCGGGCCCCAAGATTCTGTGCCAGCTTAACGTCATTGATGCGATCGCCGATAACAAAAGAGTGGGCAAGGTCATACTCGTCCGTGTTGAAATAAGCATCCAACAGCGCTGTTCCGGGCTTACGTGTAGGAGCATTTTCATGCGGGAAGGTACGGTCGATATGTTCTGCCGCAAACACTACGCCCTCACCTGCGAACGTATCGATGACAAACCGGTGCACGGGCCAAAAATGCTCTTCGGGATGTGCGGGTGTACCCAAACCGTCCTGGTTAGTCACCAAAACCAATTCGAAGTCGAGCTCACGGGCAATACGAGGTAGGTATTGCAGGGCCCCCGGATAAAACTTCAACTTAGCAAATGAGTCAATCTGCTCATCTTCCGGTTCGGCAATCAGTGTACCGTCCCGGTCTATAAATAATAACCTTTTAATCGTATTGGACATTTCTATTTGTTATCACCAAAAATTCACCACGCTTACAGCCGATGAGCGTAATCCCGTTAAGTTCGGTCTCCTGCAGGGTATTGCTCCAATGCGGCCAACAGCGCCGCATTTTCCTGCGGCGTACCAACCGTGAGCCGCAGACAGCCTGCACATAACTCTACATTTGACCGGTCGCGAACGACAATACCTCCATCTACCAAATGTGCATATAACCCCTTGGGGTCGCTGGTCTTTACCAATATAAAATTAGCGTCAGAGGGATAGACAAACTCTACAAAATTAAACTTACGCAAGCTGTCCGACAGCCGGTCGCGCTCGGCAACGGTCTCTTTGATCCACGCATTCACCTGGTCAACTCGGTCAAGAGCCTTGAGGGCCAGTTCCTGTGTCGCTTGGTTAATGTTGTACGGTGGTTTTATTTTATTAAATACTTCAATGATTTCCTCACTCGCAAAAGCCATACCCAGTCTCAGCCCGGCAAGCCCCCACGCTTTCGAAAGCGTCTGAAGTACCACCAGGTTGCTGTATTCCGTCAGTTCCTGGATGAATGTTTTCTGCCTGGAATAATTGATATATGCTTCATCGATAACCACCAGTCCATTGAAGTTAGCCAGCACGGTCTCCACGTCTTCCCGATACAAAGAATTACCAGTAGGGTTATTTGGCGAACAAAGGAAAATCATCCGGGTATTGGCATCGATCGCCTCAGCAATCCCCTCAAGGTTAAGCTGGAAGTCAGCTGTTAGATTCACATACTTCGTGGCTACATCATTGATATTTGCCGACACCTTATACATCCCGTACGTTGGCGGCACGAGTATTACATTATCGACACCCGGGCGGCAGAATGCACGGAAAAGTATATCAATCGCCTCGTCGCTACCGTTGCCTAGAAACATATTGCGGGGGGGTACGCCTTTAATCTCACTCAACTTCAACTTCAGTTGATGTTGCAAAGGATCCGGGTAACGGTTGAAATTGCGATCGAGCGGTGAGCCGAAAGCATTTTCATTCGCATCCAGCCATACGGACGCTTCCCCTTTGAACTCGTCACGTGCTGATGAATATGGAGTAAGCTGCCTTATATTTTCGCGCAATAATTTTGTCAGGTCAAATGTTGTTGTCATCATCAAATTAAATAGGGTACCAATTCCCTTCCAGCGCTAGCCGGGTATCTTCAAACACCGATTTGCTTTCGGATAGCAATGGCTTCAAATCTTTATATCGTGCTGAATAGTGTCCAATAAGCAATCTCTTTGCCCCTACCTCCTTCGCAATCTCCGCAGCCTGCAATGCCGTAGTATGGTAGGTAGCGATAGCCCGATCGAGCATCTCATGTAGGAACGTCGCCTCGTGGTATAGCAAATCGACCTGCTGAATGGACGGCAGGTAGGCCGAGTTCCTTACTGTGTCCGAACAGTACGCATAGCTCCGTGGCGAAGGTGGTGCGATTGTTAAGTCCTGCCACCGGTACACCGTCCCGTCGGGTGCCGTATAGTCCTTCCCCCTTTTTATCGATGACAGGTAGGCAGCCGGTATTCCAACAGCGGCTACCTTCTCCCTATCAATAGATGGAAGGCGTTTTTTCTCATCGAAGCGAAACCCGGTGCAGGCAATCCGGTGATCCAGCGGAAATGTGCTTACCTGCAGATTTTCATTTTCAAACACCACGCCTTCGGCTTCATCCTGGGTGGTGTGTATATGAAGCGGGTATCTTAGCTCAGTCTGTGAATGCAGAAAATGCAGATCTATGATTTCCTTCAGCCCGGGCGGCCCATATATATGCAATTCATCTTTACGCCCCACCAAATGCATCGACGAAACCAGACCGATCAACCCTAGGTAGTGGTCGCCATGCAAATGGCTGATAAAGATATGTTTAATACGATTACTTTTGACACCGTATTTTATCAGTTGCACTTGTGTGCCCTCCCCGCAATCCACCAAATAAAGCTGTTCATTGACATTAATAAGCTGAGCGGTGGGATGGCGACCATAAATCGGTGTGGCAGAACTACTTCCTAATATCAATACATCAAACTTCATCCTTCTTCAGCGGCTCCCCGCAAGTCCCGTTCAATTTCCTTAGAAAATATCATATCCTCAGCCTCGGCCGTGTTCGGTGCGATTGTAAACACACCATCCAGCTTACAAACAGAGATGAGGTTTTTAATGCGCTGGTTTGCGCATGCCAATATGAATACCCCTCCTGCGGTTTTACACATTCGGTGTGCTAACAGACCTATACGCAACCCTGAAGAGTCAGCATCTTTCACGTGCGATAAATCCAGCACGATATTGCTTTGCCCACCGGAGTTCCGCAGCACAAATTCAGCCTTTATCTTCGGTGCCGAATCACCATCCAACACTTCCACGTGGGGCTGTATGGTGACATACTTCTCGTGCTTATCAATAGTGAATTTCATCTGTTTATTTTTGCCTTTTAACCATCTAATTGCTGAAGCGCCGCCTTTGTATTCTCCGCTATCCGGTGTAATAAATCCCCGTGTTCGGGATAAACAAACCGCTCGCCAGTGATGTGCTCAAAGAGCTCAATATACCTTTCAGAAATCGAAGATACGATTTCATCCGTCATTTCAGGCACTAGCTCGCCTTCTTTTCCCTGAAAACCATTTTCAATCAGCCATTTCCTCACAAATTCCTTGGAAAGCTGCCGCTGTGGCTTACCTTCTTCTTGTAAACGTTCAAAACTATCGGCATAAAAGTAACGCGACGAATCCGGTGTATGGATCTCGTCGATCAAGTATATTTCCCCATTTCGCTTACCAAATTCATACTTAGTGTCTGCTAAGATCAATCCACGCTTAGCTGCCAATTCCACGCCACGTGCATACAATGCTTTGGTATACGTTTCCAGCTGTGTATAGTCATCAACCGACACCAGCCCGTGCTCAAGGATATCAGACCGTGAGATATCTTCGTCATGGCCCTCGGCAGCTTTTGTAGTTGGGGTGATAATCGGTTGGGGCAAGCGGTCATTCTCACGTAGACCGTCGGGCAACTGTTCTCCGCAGATTTCCCGTTTGCCGGCCTGGTATTCGCGCCAAGCGTGGCCGGCGAGGTAGCCACGGATGACCATCTCTACTTTGAACGGCTGGCATTGATAGCCAATGGTAACACATGGGTCAGGTACCGCAATCACCCAATTCGGTAAGATATCTTCGGTCGCTTTCAGGAACTTTGCAGCAATTTGATTGAGTACTTGCCCCTTGTAGGGGATGGCTTTTGGCAATACAACGTCAAAAGCCGATATCCGGTCGCTAGCTACCATAACCAAGTACGTTTCGCCAATGGTGTATACGTCTCGTACCTTGCCCCGATAAAAGGCCCGCTGTCCCTCAAAATGGAAATTTGTCTCTTTTATGGTATTCATTTGTTGATGGCTATTGGCCTTTCAGTATTCTATTTAGGTATGCACATCAGATATCGCCATAAGCAGCCAATATCCTTTTGACAAGTTTGTGCCGCACCACATCGCCGCCACTGAGGTGAATAATATCGATCCCCTCAATGCCGTCAAGCAACTTCAACGCCGTAGGCAAGCCCGACTGCTGTTTCTTGGGTAAATCAATTTGTGTGACATCCCCCGTAACGATAAACTTTGCGGTAGGCCCCATCCGTGTGAGGAACATCTTCACCTGCATATCGGTTGCATTCTGGGCTTCATCCAGTATAACGAAGCAGTTGTCCAAGGTACGGCCACGCATAAACGCCAACGGTGCTACCTCGATTGTCCGGTTTTCTAGGAAAACCTTCAATTTCTCCGCAGGAATCATGTCATCCAGTGCATCGTAAAGCGGTCGAAGGTACGGGTCAACTTTTTCTTTCAGGTCGCCGGGCAGGAACCCGAGATTCTCACCCGCCTCTACCGCCGGCCTGGTGAGGATGATACGCCGCACCTCTTTATTTCGAAGGGCCCGGACCGCAAGTGCCACCGCAGTATAGGTTTTCCCGGTGCCGGCCGGTCCGATGGCAAATAAAATATCATTACGGACGATACTTTCCACCATTCGCCGTTGGTTTGCCGTCCGCGCTTTTACCACAATACCGTTGGGACCGAAAACGATAGGCTCCCCACCACCAGTAGCGACTACCTTTTCACCATTTTTCTTTGCGGCTTTCGCCTCTTTGGGAGATCCCAAAATCACTTCTACATCATTTGGGGTTAGGCTGTTATACCGCTCGATGTGCGAAACCACCCTATCGAACTGGGTTTTGAACAGCGCGATTTCCTGCTCATCGCCCAGCACTTTCACCTCATTACCCCTCGCCACAATCTTCAATTTCGGAAACTGCTTTTTGAACACTTCGAAATGTTCATTTTGCGCACCCCACAACATGGCGGGGTTTACATACTCCAACGTGATATTTAATTCGTTCAAATTCGTTTATCAGCTATCTACTTTTATTGTCGCACTGCTATCCATCATCGTTAAGCATGGCGCATCATACGGCATTCAAACTTAGATAAATTCCTTTTTATATGCAATATCGCCGGGTCATTTCCCATCGCCCGGTTTTGTTACTATTTGACAGCCAGCTGCAATTGGTATAAATGGTGGTAGAGCCCTTCTCCTTTCCCCATAAGTGAATCGTGCGTGCCCGAGGCGACCACTTTACCCTCCTCGACCACGACAATTTGATCTGCCTCACGAATCGTAGACAACCGGTGGGCAATGATGATGGATGTACGCCCCTTCATCAGTTCTTCTAGCGCTTGCTGCACTTGGCGTTCCGATTCGGAGTCAAGCGAAGAGGTGGCCTCATCGAGGATAAGTATGGCCGGGTCTTTTAGTAGCGCACGGGCGATGGCGATACGCTGGCGCTGTCCTCCCGATAATTTGACACCCCGCTCGCCAACCATGGTGTCGTACCCCTTCGGGAAGTCCATGATGAAGTCGTGGGCATTGGCACGTTGAGCTGCCGTGATAATTTCTTCCGCATCGGCATCAAGCCTGCCATATGCGATGTTTTCGCGGATGGTGCCGCCGAAGAGTAGCACGTCTTGCGGAACGATGGCCACTTGCCCGCGGATGTCGGTAAGCGGATAGTCGGCTGCCGCACGCCCATCGAACAGGATGCGCCCACTATCAGGCTTATAGAATTGCAGCACCAAAGCGGCGATGGTTGATTTTCCCGTTCCACTTGGCCCCACTATTGCCAGCTTTTCACCCGCCCGTGCTTCAAAAGAAACGTTCTTCAAAACGGTGATTTCGCGGCGTGATGGATAAGCAAAGGTAACATCTTCAAAGGCTACCGTGCCCTCGATAGGGTTTTCGATGGTCTTTTCGGTCTGCAGCAGTCCCGCATCTTCCTGTTGCTCATCGAGGATTTCGATAACGCGCTCACTCGCACCAATAGCCTTTTGGATATTGGCATATAATTCAGGGAAACTACCCATGGAACCCGCCACAAATATAGAATATAAGATATAAGTGGTCAGGTCACCTACGGAAATGTCACCGGCAGACACCAGCGCAGACCCGTACCAAATAACGGCAACAACAGCACCAAACAGGCAGAAAATAATAAACGAGGCAAATATGCCCCGGTAAGTGGCGCCTTTTACAGCGATTTTGACCACCGACTGAAGCGACTTCGAATAGCGTGATGCTTCGTACGCCTCGTTGACAAAGGCTTTGACATTACTGATACCTTGCAACGTTTCCTGCACTACCGTGTTGGATTCGGCCAATTTATCTTGCGCCTGGCGCGAAAGGTTACGGATGAACCGGCCGAATACTACGGCAATAACAACCAATATTGGCAAAATGCTCAAGTTTAGCAATGTTAACTTGCCAGATACCACAAACAGCAATGACACACCCCCGGTAAGGAGGATAATCTGCCTGATAAGTTCCGCAAATGTAGTGGTCATCGTATCTTGTATCTGCGACAGATCGGCCGATAAGCGGCTATTGAGCTCACCTACCCTTCTGTTGGAGAAAAAGTCGAGCGGCAACGTAATCAGGTTATGATAAGAATCGCGTCGGATATCTGCTAGTGATTTTTCGGCAACCTCCACAAATAGACGGATACGGAAGAACGATACCAATGACTGGATGAATAAAATAACAAAAGAGATTACCCCGATGGTGCGGATATCGGCCGGCAGCCATTGGTAACTCTGTTTATCCTGTGCGGCATCAATCATGGCACCCAGGAGCGCCGGAAATGTAAGTGCAGTAAGGCTCGACAGGAATAGGAAGACCATACCGATGACGAATTTACCACGATAGGGCCTCAGGTAGGCCAACAGTCTGCCTGCCTTTTTAAGTGTTGATTTTGTCAGCTTCGATTTGGGCAGGTCTTCCGATGGCGCGTGTCCACTGTTTAACCGTTGTCTTGCCATGTCCTATAATTAAAAATTATAGGGGCAAAAGTATAGACAATAATATTGCCGGGTATCATGTTTTCGTCAATTTTTGGCGGCGGAGGACTAAAAAAATGGCCATCCCAGCGGCAGCCGCACCCAAAAGCAGGAGTAAGCCCCGGTCCCGCCGATTGGATTTTTCGAGTTTATCGATTTCCGCGGTCAGGCGCTCCTGTTCGCGCTGCAACTTGCTGATGGTTTTTATGTATCCGTTTATACGTCCATCAAATTCGGTCGCTTGCTGTGCTATCTGTGAATTTTCGAAATCCTTATAATCCAGCAGCATCTTCGTTTCCCGAAAAATACCGTTATCCGTGAGGACGATCTGTTTCAATATATCGATCGATGCCTGCATATCTTTTTTGGTCTTCAACCCGAAGATTCCGGTACGTTGTTTAAGACTCTCGTCGAATTGGCCAAAGCGGGCACTGCGTTGCTGGAGCAACTCATTTACTTTTTGGCGCTGGGCTTCATAACCGGAGGAATCTGAAGTGGAGGGCTGGGAAAACGCGGTTGTTGAGCAAAACACCAACACGCCAACTAGCCAGCCCATCTGGGCAAGATTAAAAAATCGCATAGGAATTTGCGGTCAAAAAACGGACCAATATTGCACTTACCTGGATACCACGGCTACTTACCAAACTCCAAGCGGATGATGTCGCCTTTATTGAGACCCAAGAGGCCACTCGCGTTGCCTTTATTGATGGCTATTTCGAGGTGATTGCTAATACCGAATAAACAAAGCTTCTCTCCCTCAGGCACGTCGTTGTAATGCCAGCTCATCTGATCAATGGTCTCGTTGCGCCTGAAATGCAGGGTGAAACTCCGTCCCCGCTGCACTTGGTTAAAAAGCTCCTTACTGATATTACTGATCACATTGCCGAATGAGTCGACAAAGACAACACTCCCCCGCAGACTGTCCTTCTCGACCACAGGCTGTACCAGTGTCCGGTCAACTAGCTTACTGACGGGATCACCGACGTCGGCTAACTTTCCCCCTTTCGCCAAAATACACGCTGCCTTAGCAAAAATATCGGTCAACGGGAAATGCAGGTACTTCAGATCCTGTATGATATTCAACTCCACGGCTTCATCGGGCAAACCGCCATCCAATATCAGCGAGAAAATACCATTGTCGGCACCCACGAAATAATGCCCCCTGTAAGCTAGGGCAAGGTAGCGGGTGTCTTCGTTAAATACCGAATCAATTCCGATGAGATGAACGGTCTTATTGGGAAAATACGGATAAGCATTTTTCAGCACAAATGCAGCATACTGGATATCAAAGGGCGGGATGTCGTGGGATATATCGATAAGCCGCACGGCTGGGAATTGGCTGATGATACTCCCCTTCAGTGCCGCTTGGTAAAAATCCTTATGTCCTAAATCTGTTGTTAAGGTAACGACTCCCATACCCATGTTTCTTGAACAGTTGCAAACTTAGATAAAGTTGCTATTATATCCAATTTATGCAATCAGCCACGGATTGCCTCTGCGCCGTATCCTGCAGGAAAAACAAAACTATCGTTATCTTTGCCCTCGACTACCCCACAAAGGTATTTTTTCAATAATCCAAACGCTGTCTGATGACCTCCACACAATCAACAAAAAGAATCCTCGTAACGGGAAGCAACGGCCTCCTTGGCCAAAAAATAACGGATCTGGCACTCCTAAATGATAACGTGGCATTGATAGCTACCTCTCGCGGTCCGAACCGCCACCCTGAAAAAAACGGCTATACATATGTCGATTTGGATATCCTCGACGGCGACCGGCTTCGGAAGGTGATAACCGAGCACCATCCGCACACCATCATCAATACCGCTGCCATGACCAATGTCGATGCCTGCGAACATGACCCCGAAGGGTGCCGGAAGCTAAATATCGATGCGGTGAGCAGCTTGGTAGCACTGTGCGAGGAATTCGGCATCCACCTAATCCACCTCTCCACCGACTTCATCTTCGACGGGAAATCCGGTCCTTATGCCGAGGATGCTCCACCTAATCCGTTAAGCCTTTATGGCCAGAGTAAACTGGATGCAGAAGAGATTATCCGGCAGTCCACCTGCAAGTGGACTATCCTACGCACCATACTGGTATATGGCGTAGTCGCCGATATGAGCCGTAGCAATATCGTATTGTGGGCAAAGGGAGCGCTGGAAAAAGGACAGCCGCTGAATGTAGTCGACGACCAATGGCGCATGCCGACGCTAGCGGAGGACCTAGCCCAAGCCTGTATCCTGGCAGCTACCAAGGAAGCTGAGGGCATATTCCATATTTCGGGAAACGATATGTTCGCCATCGACGAGCTTGTCGCCGCTGTGGCAGATTTCTGGAAGCTCGACAGTTCACTTATACACCGGGTAAGTTCCAGCACCCTCAGCCAGGCAGCGCCCCGCCCCGCCAGAACGGGTTTTGTATTGGATAAGGCACGCCACATACTGGGATACAAGCCCCGAAGCTTCAATGAAGGGCTCGCTATCGTAGACCAGCAACTCCTAAAAAAATCCCAAACGGATAACGCAAACAAAAAATAATCCCATCTTTGCAGCATGAATGAAAAATTTGCCCATGAGTCGCACACCATCATGAATGAGCTGGTCCTCCCCAACGACACCAATACACTAAATAACCTCATGGGAGGGCGCCTACTGCACTGGATGGACATCGCTGCTGCAATTTCAGCCCAAAAACATTGCAACAGTATTGTTGTCACTGCCTCGGTGGATAATGTATCTTTCAAACACCCCATCAAGCTGGGAGACGTAATCAGTATCGAAGCCCAAGTGACCCGCGCTTTCAACACGTCCGTTGAAGTACGGCTGGTTGTATGGGCACAAAATATCCCCTCAGGCACACGTGTCAAATCAAATGAAGCGTTCTACACACTCGTCGCCATAGACAAGCAAGGCATGACGACCGCGGTTCCCCGGCTGATTCCGACGACAGATGAGGAAAAAACACTATACAATGAGGCCCTCCAACGACGGGAGCTACGGCTCGTCCTCGCGGGGAAACTGAAACCTAAGGACGCAAAAGAACTCCAGAATTTATTTAAGGAGGTGGTGAAAGACTGAGGTGAAGAACCTAACGCCGCCGTGGGATAACCAGTAACACTACGCCAGCCACCAAGATTGCGCCACCAACATACGGCGGCCAATTGACGTGCTCTTTTTTATCTGCCGTGATTTCCAGCGAGCCGATATCCACTACTTTCTCTTTCTTAGTGTATGAAAAACCGGTCCACACCAGCATGATTATCCCTACTATTACCAAAATAATTCCGATTGATTTTGCCATGCGATTTGTATTTAATCATCCAACAAAACCAATCGGAAAATGTTTGAACAGGGTTGCCGGTCTATCGGTAGCCGCTCTAGTATGTGCAGTTAACTATTTCGCCGGGATCACGGTAATCTTGCGGAATGTAACCCCGGTATGGTCGCCCTGGATATAAATAGGGCCAGGCTCACCTTCATGGCTATCCAGCGCACCGCCGGTAATGCCCGGAATCTCTTGGTTGCTAATAATCGTTTTACCGTTGGCTACTATTGTAACCATACGCCCACGGAGGGTAATTTCATATTTGTTCCACTCGTTGGGGCCCAATGTTGCCATTTCACTAGGCGATAAGAACCCATAGACACCACCGAAATACAACGATCCCGGATGTCTGTCTTTCGGGGAATCTTCAATCTGTACTTCATAGCGCCCGCGCAAATAAATACCCGAGTTGGCTCCCTCGGTGTAACGGAATTCGGCAATCAGCTTGAAATCTTCAAACTGCTGTTCACTGATCAGGTTGGCACCTGTTCCCTTATTGATCAGCAAACCATTTTCCACCACCCACTGGCTATTCTCACCAGAGGTCTTCCATCCCGTCAAATCCGTACCGTTGAAGAGCTCGATGGGGTCACCCCATTGCACATCACCCGTTCTAACCAAATAAGGCGCTTTCACACCCGTAAAATCAAACGTATTCCCCTTATTGGTCGTGATGGTACCTTTGATACCATTATCGGTCAATTGCCCTTCAATCGTAAAAAAGCCACTGCCACCTTCCCACTGCGGCGGAATCTGGAAGGAGAACACTCCGTCTTGGAGGGTGATATGTGAAACCGGGCGGCTACTACCCGCATCTGCAACGAAAGCACCTACCAACACGTCAAAGCCCGACAGCTTGACTTCCAACCACGAGGGTACTTCTTTGCCCTCTTTATTTACAGTAAGATCCCAGCGTCCGATCAGCCCTTCCGCTTCTTCGGGCACCACCTGCGTAGCCGCATTATGTATTTCTTCTTCCTGTTTCTGCATGGTAGTTCCGTTATTGCATGAAATCAATCCCGCCGTAAACAAACAAAACAACGGGCCGCATATTACATATCTCTTCATCATCATTAAGGTTAAAATTTTCAACGGGACTAATCTACAAAATTTTCGGTGCCAAGTGCTACGATGCGGTCAAACTCCTCCCGCTTGAGTGGCATAACGGACAAGCGGCCCTGACGCACCAGTGCAACATCCTGTAGCAGTGGGTCTGCCTTGATGGTTTCGAGCGTAACCGGTTTTTTCAATGTCTCGACAGGTGCCAGATCCACCACTACCCAGCGCTCATCAGCCGTGGTGGGGTCTTGGTAGGCTTCCGTCACCACCTTTGCTATCCCTACCACTTCCTTGCCCTCATTACTATGGTAAAACAACACCAGATCCCCTTTTTTCATAGCCTGCAAATTGTTACGGGCTTGGTAATTGCGCACACCGTCCCAAAACGTCTGCTTATCAGCGAGAAACTGCTGCCAGCTGTATTTGAATGGTTCCGATTTCACTAAAAAATAGTTCATTAGATTTTAGATTTACGATTTTGGATTATTGACATCCGATTTGTTTTTACGGTCATCGTTGCTGCCTTCTATGATTGCTTTTGGGCAACTTCCATCTTTTCTGCAAAATGATCGCAATAATCCCTCAAATCGCCGATAACGGCTTTTGCCATGGGATCATCCCCCGAAGCACGGATAAATGTATCGCCCAAAGTTTGCAGCGTTTCATAAAAAAAACGCTTCATTTCGTCCAATGGCATATCCTTAGTCCATAGGTCTATACGCATCGAATTTTTGTAATGATGATCCCACAAGGCTAAAAACAGCGCCTTCGCGGGCAGGGCCTCTTTACTCTCACCATCCGAGGACTCCCACGTGATCGTATCAGGCACATTGTTTTCGTCCAATGCGATTGTTAATTTTATTTCTGCTTTTTTCATGTTCAGTTTTTAAAATTGACCACGGATAACGCAGACGCTACAGATGACCGCTGATTTGTTGACCATCAGTGAATATCCGCTACGTCAGTGTCATCTGCGTTCCACTCTTTCTACCACAATTTCAATATCCAAATAACCAATACCATAAACACCAGAAAAATACTCTCCACAATCCACACCCGTTTGAGGTTGCGGAGCATGAGCCGGAAAAACTGGTCTGCGATAACCATGACCAGCAAAAGTAAAAAAAACCAGCCAATTGTTCCCATCCCGGCTGCATTGTCCACGATCTGCCAGAGCAATCCAGCCAATACCAGTGCGGACGCAATATTCAGTGGAGTTACCCGCAATCGTTTCATCTCCGTCGTTTACTTTGCCTAGGGTTGTGCTTGCGGCTACCCGCTCGCTGGTGTTTGTCCGCTTGCTGGTTTTTTGTTTTCTTTTCGTGGAAAGCCCCTTGGAACTCCGGATTTTCTTTCCGCTTTTGAGCGTCGATCTCGCGAGCAATAGCCTGGCGTTCTTCAAATCCGGTGTTCTCTATGGTTACATCATCCGGGATGTCCCGTACCGGTATCTGCTGGCGGATCAATTTCTCTATTTTCCGGATGTAGTATTCCTCCGCTGGGTTGCAGAATGTGATGGCGTCTCCTGTTTGGTACGCCCGGCCGGTACGGCCGATGCGATGCACGTAGTCTTCGATAACGATAGGAACATCGAAATTGATAACGTGGCTTACATTGCTCACGTCCAGCCCCCGGGCGGCTACATCCGTTGCCACCAAGATCCGTACACTCCCCTCCTTAAACGCATTGATGGAATTTATCCGTGTATTCTGCCCTTTGTTTGCATGGATCACCCGCACATTTTCTACCCCGTACCTACGCTCCAAAAAGTGGAACACATTATCTGCAACTGATTTAGTTTTACAGAAAACAATGAGACGGTGCGCCGCTTCATCGTTCTTAAGCAGATGTTGCAACAGGTTTATTTTCGTTTTCAAATTGGGCACATAATAGAGCATTTGGCTTACCGTTTGCGCTGGCGTGGCCTGTTCGGTCACCTCCACGACGGTAGGAAATGCCAGAAAGTCGCCCGCGATCTTATGTACCAGCTCGCCCATGGTAGCCGAAAAAAGTAAATTCTGCCGTTTACGGGGGACTACTTCCAATATTCGGTGCAGCTTACCAATAAACCCCATATCCATCATCTTATCGGCCTCGTCCATGACGAGAATTTTCAGGGATTTGGTGATGAGGTGGCCTGCGAGGTATAAGTCGAGAAATCGCCCCGGTGTGGCCACCACGATATCCGCACCTTTTTCCAACTCGGCAATCTGCGTTTTCGGACCGAGTCCACCGTAAAGAACAACCGTACGTAGATCGGTGTATTTGGCAAAGAGGCGAATATGTGCTTCGATTTGCATGGCCAGTTCACGGGTGGGCGAAAGTATAAGCGCCCTTGGATCATCGCCCTGCGCATACTTCAATTTCATTAGCAGCGGCAACACAAATGCAGCGGTTTTACCCGTGCCGGTTTGGGCTACTCCCATAACGTCTTGTCCCGCCAAAATCGGAGGGATGGCCTTTTGCTGGACTGGGGTAGGCTCGGTATACCCTGTCTCCTCGATGGCATTCAGGATTTGCCTATTGAATTTGAAATCGGCAAAGGTTTTCCGCTCCATGGAACAAACTTAGAAAAGATTGCAGATAAAGCAAACTTTTCGATCTCTCATCTGCCATTAAAGAATAAATTACGCTAGATGAAACATAGTAAAAGCGGCTACAATCGTCGCCAAACCTCCTGTCACATTCGTAATTATATGCCACAAATCGCCAAAAGATCGCCTTGCTTTTACCTGCGGTTAAGGTTAATGAACCTCATTACGGACAATGACATTACCTTACATCTCTATCTTTCAATGCATCTCCAACTTCAATCGGCAGGTCGGATTCTAAAATCGAAGCCCCATCAGCAAAAACCGCCCGGTAAGCTTCTGCACGTTCCTCGCTGCTTAGCAACTTATCGTAGGTAGGCGCCGCAGAGATCATGCACATCACGCCCGCTGCATTCAATAGGTTGTACATCTCTTGGTTTTCAGCCTTGATATCTGGACCGATATACGCAATCATCCGGTTGAATGGGATGTCTGCGGCACGGTAGGCCTCAAACACATCCGGTGTCTTGATATGCGCGGATAACATCTGGTCACTGTTCTGATCTAAGTAGAACCGGGCTTGTTCGGGTGAATGCACGGTAACCATCACAAAAGAATAAGCATCGTGTTTCCGAATAATTTCGGCCGAAAGGGTTATCGGAACGTCTTTCTGGTCGAGATTCAATACCGTCTTACCCCGCGCCCATTCTATCGCTTCATCGAGAGTGGGTATCCGGTACGGCGTTACGTTTCCATCCCGGTCTTTCAACCGCAATTGCTGCAAATCCGCCCATGTATAATCGGCCACCATACCTGTTCCATCGGTCGTTCTGTCGAGGGTCTTGTCGTGCATCAATACGACCACACTATCTTTGGTAAGCCTCGGGTCAATCTCAAAAAAAGCGGGGGCATGGCGCAAAACCGCCTCCATCCCCTCGATGCTATTTTCTGGCAGCCCCTGTTCAATGGTGCCACGGTGGCCACTGACAATGGTACTGCCTTCCTTATAGGCAAAAAACTGGTGGAGTTCGGTAGGGGTCTTAAAATCCAAGCGATGGAGGCTAGGCTCGTCCACGCATGCGCTTGCAACTAGTGTAAACAGCGTGACCATCGGCACGGCATAACGGAGGCTCATATTATTAATCATTTAATTTCAACAAGGAGAATGGTTCGTCACCGCCGAAGCGTATTAAGGTAATGGCAGAATTTTCCTGTGCAAGACGCCGGTAATTGCATAGCGGCATTCCCAATTTGTACGCGAGGTAAAGGCGGTTCACACCATTATGTGCTACCACTACTATCGTTTGCCCATTATGGTGACGCTGCATTTCTGCAAAGAAATCATCCACCCGCTGTACTACCTGCGTGGCCGTATCACCTGTCCCACCTGCGGGCGTCGTTGCGGGGTCCGTGTTCCAAGCTTCCCAAAGCTCGGGGGCCTCGGCGATGAACTCGTCGCGTGTCTTTCCTTCCCATACACCGAAATCCAACTCAATGAGCCGCGGGTCTCGCGTAACTGGCAGTTGGCCACCTGTTACGATTTCTGCCGTCCGGTATGCCCGTTGCAGCGGTGACGCATACACCGCATCTATTGTTTTACCCTGCAAGGCCTCACCTACACGCTGGGCCTGCGCAATCCCTTTTTCCGTAAGATTGGCGTCGGTACGTCCGCAGTAGCGGTTGCCGTCAGCATTGTAGGTCGTTTCTCCATGCCGGAGTAGGTACACATCTAACATATCAGCAGTATTTCTTTTTTTTCATTTCAGCTACAAAATAGTCATACTCCGTTTCATACTTGTCTACCATGGTCTGTTCGGGAAGCACCTCCCGTTCGACAGCCGTCATCGACTGCGCTGCTTCTGCCATTGAGTTGAATCGGGTTTTCGATGCCGCGCCAATCGCTGCACCCACGGCTCCATTTGCTTCACGGCATTTATATATCGGCCGCCCCAATACGTTGGCCCGGATGCGGAGCCATGTATCGCTGTTACTCCCCCCACCTGCGGTATAAACCGCAGCGACACGTTCGCCCGAAAGCTGTTCGATGAGTTCGTATGCCATCCGCTCGATGAAAGCTACGCCTTCCATGCATGCAGCGAAGCGCTGTGCTGGCGAAATACCGGTGGGTACGAACCCTTTGGCCTTGGGCGCAATAAAAGGGAATCGTTCACCGGTCTGTTTAAGCGGCCAGGCCAACAGACCTGTGGGGATAAGACTTGCAGCAGCGTCATCCAATTGCTGCAGATCCGTACCGAAGTCGGTTGCCACCCAATCAGCCCCTGTGTTGCTCGCTCCTCCCGGCATCCAATAACCATCGGGGTGCCTGTGGCTATATAACCGGCCTTCGAAATCATGCACAGCCCGTTCCGTCACGCCCTTAATGACCAGCGTTGTTCCTATCGTCGTATTCCACTCGCCCGGTCTTACGGCACCTGATGCAACTTGCGACGCACAGCCATCGGTCATACCAACTACGACATGCGTTTGGGGCATTGCCCAACGCACCGCGAGGGCCTCATGCAATCTACCGACGGGAGTACCCGAGGGGACGACCTCCTGAAACCACCGGCGCTGCAATGGCAACTCGGCGGTCAGATAGTCCGGCCATTCGAACCGGGCCACATCATACCCCGATTTCAGGGCATTGGTGTAGTCGGTTATGTCGAATCGTCCGCATAGCATACCGGTAATATAATCCGAAGCATGGATCCATTTGTGGATTAGGACCGCCTTTTCGGGATAGGTTTCGACAAACCACACCATCTTAGATAGGCCGCTCGACGCGTTGAAGCCGGTGTAGCCCGTGGACACGTGGCGCTCGGCCAATGCCCTGACCTTATGGCCAATGGCTGCCGAACGCGGATCGCTGTACATGATGGCCGGATGCAATGGACGGTTCGCCCGGTCAAGCGGAATAACGGTACCCGAGGTCGAGTCAACCCCGATGGCCGCCACTTGGCATGAATCGCCCTGTGCTTGCAATGCCGCATGTAGCTCGTCCATTACTTCCAACGTACGTTGCCACCAGTCGTCGGGCGATTGCTCCATCCGGGACCCTTCGGTAAGGACAAATCGGCGTGACGCCTCCCCCACGACCTCACCGGTTTCCGTGACCATCGACGCACGCACCCCCTGCGTCCCTACATCGATACCGATAAAACAATGCTGCATAATTAGCTGATTTGGCTGAACGTGTGCCGGGCACGCTTCCACTCGGCATACAATTCCAAGAACCGCTCGCGGTCTTGCGGCGTTACCTCGTCCTGCAACTCGGGTGTAGTACCTTGCTGGCCAGTTGCCTCCGCACAGATGAATGCACCGCCCAATACCGATGATTGTCTATACGTATTACAAATCCGGACGTTCTTATTCGTGAGGTTAGCGATGAACTGGCGGAGCTTGCGGCTTTGCACGCCACCACCACATGCCCATATGTAATCGCAGTCATGTGGGGACACCTTGTCCAACACCTTATAATTCTCGTAAATACTACATGCGATGTCCCATAATATAGCAAACACAAACCCACCGCGGGTCAGTTGATGCGAAACGGGCGCATTGAAAATAAACCCGCCCTTGGTGAGGGGGGTGTCTTCATCGGCCACTAATGAGCCTAAGGACGCCACGCATTGCGAGTATGATGTCTCGTCGAGTTCTCGCTCGATAACTTCATAGTCTTCATTGGGATAAAATATTTCTTTAAGGCGTTGGTAGTTCAACCCTGTAACCCCTGCGTTGGCTTCCAGCATGAAACCGTCTGTATCAATATGGCGTCCGGTCCACGTCCGCTGTTGTTCATCGGTAATGTACACATCAACGATTTTGATAATGGGTGTCGTCGTACCGGATACGATAACCACATCATCCCGGTTTGGTTTGGTGCTGTGCACCGCCAATTGGGTATCTGCACCGCCAACTACCACCACGGCATCGGGGGCGATGTCCAATTCTTGTGCTACGTCGGAACGGATATTGCCCAACACGCTGCCCGATGATTTCAAGGAAGGTAAAAGGGAAACGGGCAGATCGAAAACACCGCAAAGTTCGGCAGACCAATCTTTGGCTTTCACATCATACAGCAGCGTCTCTGATGCTTGGGAGTGTTCGTAACCCAATACACCCGAAAATTGGAACTGTACCCAATCGCTGATGCTTGTGAATTTAGCAACTTGCTTCCACAAATCGGTTTTCCGTTCACGCAAACCCACCAGTTTCAATGCAGAGAACAATGCCGTGGGATAACGTCCCGTCAATGTATACATCCGGTCCTTATCCGCGACCAACGATTCCCATTCCCGACCTCGGTTGTCATGGTTGGACATGCCGACCAAGGGCTTACCTAGGTGGTCCAACACAACAATGCCTTCACGCTGGCTGGTTGCCGTTATTGCAGCGATATACACATTACCTGCATCGGCAAGTGCATTTTTCACCAATTGTTCAATCTGCTCCCACAGTTGAATGGGATCGAAAGCGATGGAATCGGGGTAGTCGTTGTCTTTTACGTACCGTACATTTTCGCGGTGTAACGCCATCAGCTCGCCGCCAACTGAAACCACTGCCGCGCGGACATTGCCCGTGCCTATGTCGACAATTAAATAGGCCTGTTGTGTGATGTTATTCATATTCCGTTATTATGGCGTTTTTTAGCTGCTAGGGATGTCATTGGGAAATCTGAAATCACCCGGTGTACGCCAAGCGCTGAAATTCTTTCGATCTCGTTATAGTCGTTGCAGTTACCGATAATGAGTTCGGTCTTGATCTCCTTGCACGCCGCTACCAATGCGGCATCGATGTAAGCCGGGTTGATGGAGTAAAAATCGGGTGTGAAACCTAGCCATTCTAAATTGTCTTCCAATGACGTTTTGGCCTTGGCTAGAAACGCCAGCTTAACGTCTGGAAACAGCCGATGGAGTACTTGAAGTGTGCGTGGATCAAAAGACTGAACGATGATTCGGTCGCGAATGCCCTTCGCCTCGATTACCTGCATCATGAGGCGCACAAATTCTTCCGGACCCGGGTGGTTCACTCCATCCGTTTTCGGATTCAGCTTGGTTTCTATAAAGTAGCGCGGTGCCTCCAGGCCTTGCGCTACTGCATAGCTCTCGACCGAGTCGATCAACTCGCTCAACAACGGAATATACGCGGGGTACCGTTCCTGTTCGGGAAAATCAGGATTCGGTAGCTGACCCACGTCATACGACCGGATGTCAGCGTAATCCATTTGGTAGAGCACATGCTTCTCCTCTTTCACTATCGAACTGCCGTCTTTTTTCCCGGTGATTTTTGGATTCATTACCGCATCATGACTCACGATTACATTTTTATCCCTGCTAATGGCCAGGTCAAGCTCTAGGACCGCTCCGTAATGCAGTGCTTTCTTCATTGCTTGGATCGTATTTTCCGGATGTAGACCTCTGAACCCCCGATGCGCAAACACCTCCATCGCTGGCTGGCCGATGGCTGTTTGGCCGCATACCAGGTACAACACCGTTCCCAGCACCAGGCCCCGTAACAAAGCAATAGTTATTAATTTCATGCGAAGACCTTTACTTCAAAGTAATGATTAAGTTATCTCGGTTAACGGGTTGTTTAATATCTTTTTTTTCCCGCTTAAAATAATCCCCCAACACCCTGTTCATTATAGCTACGTGATGATCCTCCACCTCATGCGTAGCACCAGCGATGTGGGGCGTTGCCAGCACATTCGGATGCTTGATTAGTTGGTAGTCTTTTTCATCAGGCGGCTCGTGGTTAAACACGTCCAATATCGCTCCCCGGATCTTACCGTTTTCCACCACATCCAGTAAGGCATCCCGATCGACGACAGCCGCTCGTGCCGTATTGACAAATATCGCATCCGGATTCATCAATGATAAGAGGTCGGCACCAATCATGCCTCTCGTCTCGTCCGTTACCGGCAAATGTATCGCTACGATATCGCTTGAGCGGAAAAGTTCTTCCAAAGACTGCTTCTTAAATAACGGGTCTTGGGCCACGTAAAACGGATCGAAGTAAGTGATTTCACACGGAAATGTTTTCAGTATTTGCGCGATGGTTTGGGCCACCGCGCCGAAACCGACCATGCCCACGTGCCTTCCTGCCAGTTCGTTACCCTTAAATTGCAGGTATGCCGTATGGGCCCCTTCGCCCCATTTACCCGCTTCCAGCCATTCGACCCCCTGCCTTGCTTTCCGCAAAAAGGAAATGATATTGGCGATAAACAACTCGGCCACAGCTTGGGCATTCCGTGCCGGCGTGTTGAAAACAGGTATGCCCTTTTGGGTCGCCATATCTACCGCCACATTAGAAGGCGTACCGCGGCATACACCGATGAATTTCAAGTGTGGATGGGCGTGGATCACTGCCGCTGTCACCTCATCATGCTCTGTAATCAATGCCCCCGCTTGTGATTCACGTAGTAAATCAATGAGCTCATCGGGTCGATACCCCCTTCCATGTGCTTTCCAAGGCTTATAAACAACCTCTCCAAACAGTTGCGCCAACTCTTCCCTGCCTTTCTCGTGATAAGGCGCCGTAACCAATATCCTCATAAAAATATCATGTTAATTATAAATTCTCCTTTGTTCGCGTCAGGTACGCTCAATGCTCCTTTGCGTCTCTCCTATGTTTTCGGACTTAGGCAACGTGATGAACTTCGTGAGCAATGCGCTCAGGAAATACAAGCCTGCCAACACCCAAATTACCCCTTCATTACCAATAACTCCAATTAATACGCCCACGATAGCGGGGCCTACAAAAACCGGAAGGCCAGCGCCAAGGTTTAGGATCGCCATGGCCGCACCTTTGTCTTTTTTTACGAGCGAAGGCACCAGTGCCGATAATGGCACATAGCCGGCCAGCAGGCCACCCCAAAGTACGCCGCATAACAGCACCGCCCAGTAATCGCCACCGAACCAGACCGGCGAGTAGAAAAACAGCAGGGTGGTGAGGCCACACCCCACACCACCGAACCACATAATAGTGTTCTGCCAGCCCATCCGATCGCCCACAAACCCGAAAATAAGGTTAAATGCAATGTTACTGGTGAAAATGGTGCCCCATATCTGCAGCCATTCGATGGTACTGAACCCATGCGTGGCCATGTAAATCGGCAAGAACACCGGAAAGGCAAATTGCGCGGTGGTGTTGATTACCCGCACAATTCCCCCGATAAGTACTTTGGGCTCTTCTTTGACGATGGTCAACCCTTTAAGCAACTCTTTGGTTTTCGAACCCGCATCGCCGGATGGAACGAACTTATCTTTATTCATCACAAGGGCGAAAAACGCACCTACCAATACCCAGAATATGGAACTCCATAATGTATTTTGATAGCCAAGTGCTTCGATGGCCCAACTGGAATAGTAGGCCCCGAATACATTGAGGCCTCCTGTGAAAACGAACCAGAACCATCCGACCGCCCTACCCAACTTGCTTTGGGGTGTACGGTAAGTGATCCACACCAAAAACGAATAAGCAAACAGTGGGTAGGCGAATCCGCGAATGGCATAGGTAATTAACATCACGGGGTAATCTAGGTTCTGCATCCCGAGGCCCACGAACCCGACCGTCCCGATAATATACAGGAGTAAACCGAGGAGCATGGCTTTCCTTGGCCCATATCCTTCGGCGAGCACACCAGAAAACCACGATGAAATGGCGATGGTAATTCCATATACGGTAAACAATAACGCAGATTGTTGCATGGAAAGCCCATGCTCAATCAAGTAAGGGCTTAACCAGCCCTGCTCCACGCCATCGCCCATCATGAAGATGATGATGCCGAGGTAGCCCCAAGCGAGGGGTTTGGGAAGGCCCGACTTCGAAAAAAAATTAGGCTTTTTTGAATTTGCTAGGTTCTCCATAAACGTTCAGGGTACCTGTTAATGTGAATCGAAATAGAACGTAAATTCATTGCGGGGATCGCGCTTCCAGGCGAATTGCCGGGTCGTCGGCGATATGCCGAAAAGCGGCGAAAATGTCTTCACCTTTACCGTTTTGTTATCCGGGAAAAACTCCAGTATCCGGAGCCAACCATCGCCGCCGTTGCCGCTTCGGCTTCCGCCGCCCATCGATTGCGCATCGAACAGTATTTGGTGCACCGATTTGCCTGCTACGTTTTTGTCCAGCCGATAGCCTTCTCCGGAGATGTGTCCGCACAGTACAAGTTCAATGTTGTTTGCCGGCTGGACGAGCTGCTCCCAAATCTGCTTACCGTTGTTTGCGTTTGGCAGTTTGACTTTGGGCGACTTCAAAATCTGGTTATCCACAGCGTACGGCTCCCAAAACAACCAGCCTACCTCACCCGATGTATGTTGATCTTCCGCGTTGAGGTAATTGTGTGTGGTGAGCATAATTCGATGGTCTTTGTATTGTTCCATGGCCGCAATCCGCTTCGCCCAGGTTAACACCGTGTCTCGCGGGCCGTATTCGATCGTCATGAACAGGTAGTCTTTGCCATTCAGTCCCCGAATCTCATACGCTGAGTTGGCCAACGTCGGTTCGCCCGCTTCATCCCGGCTATTTTGAACCAAGATTTTTTGGTTCAAATGGTTTTTATCGGCGTTAAAAAACTCACTGTACTGGGTGTACCGGTTGCCTTCCCGGTCTATCCGATAATCGTGGTTACCCGTTGCGGCGATATAGGGCACCTTACCATCCAATCGGGAGAAAGCGTTTGACACCGCCGCCCATTGACGGCGTGTCGTTTGGTCGCCGTCGTAATCGTTGGTGATTTTTTCGGGGCTTTGGATGAGGTCGCCTACGCATATCACCATCTTTATGTTCAGGGTGTCGATATTATCCTCAATCCAAGCCATCATCAGATCCAATATCGGCTGGTTCCGATTCCATTTAACATAGTTTTGAAGATCAGGGATCATAATCATCGACCAGGATCCCGTTTGTTCCAAAGCGGGCTTCTGATAGGTCTGTTGTGCACAAACATTGATGACCAACAATGCACTGACAAGTGCAAACATTAGATGCCGAAGTACATTTTTCATATTTGTATTTTTCAGTAGTTACGATTTCAACTGTATGCTACATGCGATTTACCATCTAGCTCCGTGATGCTAGAACAACGGATAACCAGAAAACAGCACGGTTGTTGTTTGATGATTCAAACAACAACAGTACTTATTGACAAATAGCACTTTAAATAACATTTTATTCACAACATCGACTTTTTATTAGTATAATTTGAATTATTGCACAAACAAATCGCCCACGACCACCTCACAAAAAAAAATAAAAAACGCACTCAGTTTGTCGCGGTTTCCATGCCGGTTACAGTAACTGCATTTCGGTTAATACAAAATAATGGTCGCTTGGATACACCCCATTAACATGGTCGCGAATGATTTCAGCGCGTACCGGACTTGCACCTCCATTGACGAAGATGTAGTCGATTTTTCGTCCTTTCCCTTTATTAATATAGTTCTCGCCTTGGAAGAGATGGACCGTACCTCCTGGCTCTTCGGAGTCATGAATAGCTGTATATGTATCATTCCAACCAAATTCTTCGACAAGCTGATATACTCGGTTTTCCATGCTGGCATTAAAGTCCCCGACTAATAATTGGGGAAATTCAGCTGGATACTGTCTTGATTCTTCCAGCACTACCCGGGTTTGACTTTCTCTAGCTGCTTGACTCACATGATCCAAGTGTAGATTGATTACCCTGAAGTGCTGTTTCGTTTGTTTGTCCTCGAGTCGCCCCCAATTGGCGTGCCGTGCCCTTGCTGTGCCCCAGGACATACTTCCAGCGATCAATGGAGTTTCAGAAAGCCAATAACACCCTGCCGCAACTAATTCATAGCGTTCCTTTGAAAACATAATTGGATTTTTGGCAATGCCATGGTAACCTACTGCACGTACATCCATCTCCGGGCCATCAAAGCCAAAAAGCTGGAATGCGGGAAAATGGTGACGAAGGTCGTCTGCCTGTATTTTCAGGACTTCCTGTAACGCAATGATGTCGGGCTTTTGTTTCTCAATGATTTCTAGGCAAACGTTTTTCCTGGAAGACCATCCTACGTTCTGGGCTTCGTCATCCGCCAGCGCAACACGTATGTTGCAGCATAACACCCGATGAAACCGCGTATCTTTTCCTTGATGCACGGGCAACCGGCCGCTGATCCCCGCAAGCGGGGGAAGTATTGCGGTAGCGACCAATCCTTTCAAAAATTTTCTTCTATTTCCTGACATCCTGTTTTATTCATTGTGACATGAGCTCAATGTCCGCCACATGTAGCCTTTCCTATCGTGAAAAAGCCATGTTAGTTCATACCGTGCACCCCCGTCACACGCTGTCTCCGTAGTAATCAAGGCTCATACATCAATGCTTGCGACAGATATTGCACACTAATCTGTTGATCGATCTGCTTTGAAAACTGCTCACACAATTCCTTCGACCCCGGCAAGACAGCGAGGTTATTGTTTTCGTTGGGGTCGTTTGAATGATCATATAGCTCCCAAGCGTCGGGTTTCCCTCGCTTTATCCATTTCGTAAAGCGGTAACGTGCTGTGCGCATAGAGTAGCCCATCCGATCACCCCTGGCGCACTGCGTAAATGCAGCTTCTTTACCCGGCGCGTAGGGCTTTTTTAATAAGTAATCAAAGCTTTGGCCTTCTACATGTTCGGGCAAAGGAAGATTCGCCAGCATTGCTAACGTTGGGTAGATATCCAACATTTCCACCAATCCTGGCACCACTGTGTTGGACTTATAACCTGGTACACGAACAATCAAAGGTACACGGGCGTCAACCTCGAAATTGGACGATTTCCCCCAAGAGCCATGTTCTCCCAACTTATAACCGTGATCCCCTACTAGAACCACAATGGTACTGCGATCGAGCTTCAATCTTTCCAGCTCATCTAATACCCGGCCTACCTGTGCGTCCACATAGCTTACGCAAGCATAATAACCGTGCCGTGCTAAACGGGCGTATTCGCTTGGTATAGGCCGATTGTCGGGAACATCCGTATAGGTGTAAAACTCCGCTGCGTCGCCCAACGCATAAGGGGCGCCGGCCGGAGGAACTACGTTTTCTGCCACCTGGATGCTATCACCATCATACATTTCCCAGTATTTCCGTGGCGCGACAAAAGGAAGGTGGGGTTTATGAAATCCGACGGCGATAAAAAATGGATCTCCCCGCTCCTTTGCTTCTTGTAGTGCTTTGACGCCTTCGGTGGCAATCTTTCCATCCGGCAACTGCTCATCGTCCACATCAGCTATTTCATATGCAGGCCCTCTCTGGGAGCGTTCTAATTCAACGCCGATCAGTCCGTTCCTCTTTGCCTCCTCAAATTTCAGCCATCCCGCTTCGTTAAGTTCTGGACTGGCATAGGGTGATCTCCGTTTCGGTTCTGATGGCCCAAATTTCTGCTCGGGATATGGAGGGGTCCAAGATCTCGCATCGTCAATATGAAAAATTTTCCCGAAACGATCAGTATAGTATCCAGAATTTTTAAATAATTCAGGCAACGATGGAATCTCGGTTAGCGCCTCCCTGAAATCGGTGTACAAATCGTATACTTTAGTAGAAGCGGGACGAGTGCCAGAAAGCATACTGGCTCTTGAAGGGGCACAAACCGGATACTGACAATAAGCACTAAGAAAAGTTGTACCGGAGGAAGCCAAACGGTCCATATTCGGACTTTTGATTTGCGAAGCGCCATAGCAATTCAATTCAGGCCGCAAATCGTCTACCATAATTAACAATATATTGAAACGACTTTTCGAAACTGACTGTGCAAATAAAGTAACACCGAACGCTAGCGGTAAAAGAACCCAGCAACACATGATTAGTGCTAGACCACAAAGCTGCCGCAGCCCAAAAGAGAACAACATATTCGTTATAGCCATTTTAATTGACGCAACTGTCGCATAGATTATTGACGTTATCGCGTGCGAGTAAAACCCTACCTCCATTACAGTTTAATTTCTTTGAATTCTCGCAGGTAAGCGCCCTTCGCGCGTAATTCACTTTGCAATTCCTTCACGTCGATTTCTGCAACGGGAACCCCCTTTTTTATCGCCATTTTGGCAGCCCGTCCTGCTGCTTCACCCATGGCCATACAGGGTGCCATTACGCGTATAGCTGACATGGCTTCGTGTGTAGTGGAGATACATCGACCGGCCATGATGAGGTTTTTTACGTGTTGTGGGATCAGCGAGCGATACGGGATATCGTAGCAATCCCCACACCAAGTGAGCGTACACCCTCCCCCTTCGGGATGGTGGATGTCTAGTGGATAGCTGGCCACAGCTATCGCGTCGTCAAAATACGCACAATTTAACACGTCATCACTCGTCATCACGTATTGGCCGACAATACGACGGGTCTCCCGGATACCGAGAAAAGGGGCGGTTTTCAAAAAGTAAGCATTTTCAAAGCCGGGAACATACGATATCAGGTATTTTTGAATATCCTGTATCTGCTTACGCCCTGCAACCTCACCGTAGCTGAGGCTTTCTGGATTCGTGCCATTTACACCATTTACCCGAGTCATATTTACCCAAATCTCACCTTTCCGCAATCCGGTTATCAAAATCGTCCGTTCCACAGGTAACGAAAGCCCTTCATCTTCGGCCTTTTTGATAAGGCTTCTCAAGCCTACCACGATAAACTGATTATTTTGTCCAAAATACTCGGCCGGTATAAAGTCGGTCAAGTACGTTCTCGGTTCCTCGGCAATGCTCAACCGAAGCTTCTCCGTATCCACGCCGCCCAAACAAAACATCAGGGTAGGAGGCTGCACCCCGCCATCCTCATTACCATATTCACAAGGAACCCCTGCCCGGAAGGCTACATCTGCATCCCCACTGCAATCAATAACGACCTTGGCGAGGATGACTTCCCGACCTGCCTTGCTTTCGACGATGACCCCTTTCAACTCGTCCCCTTCCATCACCACATCTGCACAAAAAGCATAAAACAACACGTCGACACCGCTTTCGATAAGCATTTCGAGCGCTACAGCTTTAACAGCCTCGGGTTCTACCAAGGTAAGACTCATGTGCAAAGGACATGGCCGGTGTTCACTCGCCGCATCCACACGTTTTAACCTGTCGATGAATTTTTGGGGTAATCCCCTGATGATCTGATTCCCTTTTTGACCCAAGAAGCCCAATATCGGCAATCCAATGGTCATATTGCCTCCTACAAAGCTACGGCTCTCAACCAACGTGACCTTCAAGCCATCCTCTGCTGCCGCTTGCGCGGCGATAATGCCGGACGGGCCGCCTCCGATCACCAATACATCCACTTCCTTTCTCACTTCCAACTCGCGCGTTGGTTCGGTAATTTTCTTTTTAAAACCTGTCATGATTTAATTATTTTTCTAACGCTTGATATCCCCCGTTATGGAATGGCGTGGCGTCTCTTTCCGCACCACCACCCATAAAATCACCGCGGCGATGGGGTGTAAAACTGCCATAGCGATGAAGATTTGGGTGGCACCAATGGTACCGATCATCTGCCCCACAAAATAGTTAAAAAGCACAGCACCCAATGCACCGAAGCCTCCTGCAATTCCCAATACGCTGGCCACATTTTTCACCGGGAACGCTTCGGCCACGACGACACTGACCGTAAAGAGCCAACTAATACATACTGCCGCGACAACACTAAATAGTAGTAGTGTTCCGCCCGCATTGGGCATATAAGGTGTGAGGGCGCATAATGGTCCAAACACCGCAGCGATGGTAAGCATCACTTTCCGGGCCCGAAGTGGCTCCATCCCACCCCGTACCAACTTATCCGACCATGCCGACGAACCAATTCCTCCCAAGTCTGCCGCCAAAAATGGAATCCATCCAAACATGCCAACTTGTGCTAACGTCAAACCGGATTCTTCCTGTAGATATCCCGGCAGCCAGAACAAACAGAAGTACCATACGGGATCACTAATAAACCTAATCATCAAAATCCCCCAAAGACTACGGGTTTTCCACAGCTGCCCCCAAGAGAACTTAGCAAGGCTATCTGCCGTATCTCGGCTCGCTTCAGCCGCTATATGCGCTGGCGGTTCGCGATAAACGAACCACCATAACATTGCAATCAATAGGCCTATGCCCCCACACACCCAAAATACCGTGTGCCAGTTATAGGTTATGGCGAGCCAGGCCACCAGTGGCGGGGCTATTATGGCACCGATGGAACTGCCTGCCACGCAAAGGCTATTCGCGGTAGCGCGAAGTTTTCCTGGGAACCAAACCGTCACGACTTTCAATTGTGCCGGGAAATTGGTCGGTTCAGCCATTCCCAACATGCCGCGGAAAAAAGAAAATTGGCCCACCGTACGGGAAATACCTCCCCCTATACATGCGACCGACCAAGCGAGAATGCCATAAAGCATCACCTTACCCGCGCCAAACCTATCGACCAACCAGCCGGTGACGGGATACATCGTTGCATAGCAAATCGTAAAAATATTAACGATAAAAGCATATCCACTGTCATCCAGCGAAAAGACATCTTTAAGCGTGGGCTTGAGGATGGAAACTATCTGTCGATCTACATAGTTGAAGACAATAGCTAAGAAAATTACTCCCACGATTAACCAACGTCGTTTTTCAGGAGATATATGTTGTAAGCGACACTTCACGATAATCTATTAAACCCGTTAATCCATTTTAAATCTTATCAACATCGGATAATGGTCAGAAAGTACGTCTGTTAATTCATTCTGAACAATGTCTGCTTCGTACATCTTCCCGGCCAACGTGGGGTTTACCCATATGTAATCAATCCTTTTGGGCTTGGAATCTGTTTTCATATATCCTTTCGTCGGCGCACTGTTTTTGAACGTGGCGTTGTGAACGTAATAAGAATCCAAGAACCCGGCATCTTTAATCAGCCGCATGACCGAATAGTCGATTTGACCCTCATTGAGATTACGCCGGTAAATTATCCTATTCTTAACAATGGGGGTACCGCTCTTGGGCTCCAATCGGCCTTCGATTTTTTCCAGCGCAGCCAACAGTTCACTACCATACATTGATGAGTCGACTTCGGAGAGTGCATTGAAATCACCAGCAATAAGTATGCACTCGTTGGGCGGTATCGTACGGGCATGGGCAAGAATTCGGGTAAGATCCCGATACCGATCTTGTAATGTGAACGGCGCCAAGTGGGTAGTAAAGCAATGCACTCCGCCAACCTTTGCATATATGTATCCGTGCCACATACTATCCAAATACATTTCGACGTTTGAAATTGGAAATCTCGATGTGATACCAATGGGATGAGTCGCATCGTGCCCCGACTCTTGGTTCAAAAGGACACTATGGAGGTGGCCGTATCCAAGCGCCAAATCTTGGAGATCTTTTTGCACAAAATCATTCAATTCTTGATAAAGAACGATATCAACGTCCATCTTTTTTACCCATTTGGCATACTTGCGCTGAAGCGATTGGTCGCCGAGAAATCCATGCAGCACATTGTAACTCAATACACCAACGTCGCTTCGTTGGCCATACGTCACAGCACTAAACGTGAGCGATAAGCATATGCATCCCGTTATATTGATCAATATTCTTTTCATATCCAGCCGTTGCTAAACCAATGTAAGTACATGCTTTTTAATTACCACCTCGGATTCTGCTTTAGTGCTGGATTGGTTTGTATTTCAACCGGGTGAATAGGCCACAGATAGTGTTTTTCCGGATCAAATACCATTGTTTCGACGACACGCAATATATCTTTGTTTGCAATACCGGAGTAATCCGGCGTCGTATTCTCGTCCAACGTCGGGGGCGAGACAAGGAGCTCGGTCTTGCTATTACCGTATCTGGGGCCATTCATTACTTGCTCTGCTATTCTCCAACGTCTGATATCCAACAACCGTCTTCCCTCCATGGCAAGCTCAACTTTCCTTTCCCTTCTCACCACCGATCGTAGGTAAGCTTGTGTGCTACCTTGTGGAACGGAAGGCATTCCGACGCGGTTTCTTACCGCATTTAGGGCCTCATATACGGAACCGTCGATATCATTTGCTTCTATTTTAGCCTCTGCATACATCAGCAATAAATCGGCATAGCGCATTAATGTGATATTGAGTTCGTTATCCTGGGTATAGTTCAAGTCTTGGATGTCCATCCATTTCCTCCACAGGTAACTTGTGAACGTCGCAAACGCATTTGTTGCGTCCGTATTATTTACCCGGATAGCTGGAGTCACATTGTAGTTCCAAACCCTGAGGCTATCGGGATGCGTTTCAAACTGGAAACCCATGTAAATGGTCCCCGGGACGGCGACCGTCATATGCAATCGGGGATCTCTGTTGTCATAGGGGTTTTGAGGGTCGAACAAGGGCGATTGATCGATGGTCAACCCGTCGATACACTCATACGAATCAACCATTGCCTGTGTGGGCTTTTCGTTAGATACGCCGGCGGACAGCCTGGAGCCAAACTGGCGAAACGTAACATGCGTATTTATCCCTCTAAGATACTGCATCGAGAATATATGCTCCCTGGAACTTTCGCCCGCATACGTGAAAAGCTCCGCATAGTCAGGGTGCAGCTCATAGTGCCCCAAATCCATCGCCGTTTTAGCTGCCTGGGATGCAACCGTCCAACGGCTATTGCACAGGGCCACATACGCTTTAAGAAAATACGCTGCAACGCTTGTCGCACGTCCGGAATGTCCGTCATGGAATAAGGGTAAATCCGGAGCAATTTCATCCATTTCATTCAAGATCCAATCAACGATTTCACTTTTTGCCGTCCTCGGCATTTCAGCCTCATCAATGGTAATGCTCGCCGTTATTAATGGTACATCACCAAAAAACTCGGTGAGATAGAAATAACTATAAGCTCTTACAAAGCGGGCTTCACCGGCGACTTGGCGTATATAATCGGCGGCTACAGCCCCTTCTGCATTGCTGATATTATCCAACAGGAAATTTGTTCTTGCGATGACCGCATAAAAATCCTGCCAGGCATTTTGAGCTGAAGCATTATCACTGGCTGCGGTACCGTTCCCCAGTGAACCTATAGGAGACGCATCCCGATTCCAGTTAATATCTGATGTACAATCAAGTGTCACAATCCAAGGCATGGCCCCTTTCAATCCAATTCGATTGACTATCCGTTCGTAACAACCTAATATCCCCATATCCAGTTCCGTTCTGTCATTAAAGAAAGAAGCCGAAGAGGGGCTATCCAGCGGAAGTTTATCCAACATCTTATTACAACCTGAGGCGAATACCAGGCAACTTGTCAATACGGTAAAAAATATTTTCGTCTTCATATTTTTATCATTAAGCACTCATTAAAATCTGAAATCAATACCCAAGCTATATGTTTTCATTACGGGGTAATTAGTTCCGGTTCCCACGGGGGTTTCTACATCATAGCCATCCCAAAAACGGTCGACCGTAAAAAGGTTCTGTCCATTGATGTAAATACGTGCTTGCTCTACCTTTATTCTACCCAACAGGGTTTTCGGCAGATTATAGCCGAGCTGGATATTTTTCAACCTGAGGTACGCCGCACTTCTCATCCAGAAACTGGAATGCTGATAATTATTTCCAGCGTCGCCCCAAGTTAACCGGGGAAACGTTGCATTTCTGTTCTCTGGTGTCCAGTAATCCTTGTGTTGCTCATATGCAGAAGCTCCACTAAAAAAAGGCTGAATGGCGCGCCCATGCAAATATCCATCTGCTTTTCCCACCCCTTGCGCAAAGGCATTGAATGTAAAGTTCTTAAATTCAGCATTCAGGTTTAAACTGTAAGTAAACCGCGGAATCGTACTTCCTATAATGACAAAGTCGTCCGCGTTTATCACATCGTCATTGTTCTGGTTTACATATCGGATGTCACCCGGGGCCAGTACACCGATTTGTGTCACATGGCTATTGATCTCTTCGTCTGATTGAAAATAACCGTCTGCCTGTAAAGCAAATATGGAATTGATTGGGTATCCTTCGCGACTGACCCGAAGCCCGGTCTGGCTCACCCCTCTTAGATCCAACACGGTATTTTTGACATCGGAAACATTCACATCCACACCATATTTAAATTCGCCGGCCTTTCCTTTATAGCCCAACCCTGCATCCCATCCCCTATTCCTTACCTTTCCTGCGTTCTGCGTAGGTGCTTCAAGGCCTATGCTCATCGGGATATCTAACTCGAGAAGGATATCGGATGTAATTTTATCATACCAGTCAAATGTCAACGTCAGGTTTCCGAACAACATCAAATCTAAACCAATGTTGGTCATTTCCGACGTTTCCCAAGAGATTTGCTCATTGCTCATTTCGTTAAGTGCGGCGATAGGCATAATCTGCCCACCCAACGAATACGAGCCTAAATTCAGCGTAGATGCAAAAGGGTATGTTCCAATATTTTGATTTCCGAGCCGTCCCCAAGAAGCCCGCAGCATAAGATTGTTAACCGTGCGACTGGTACCTTGCATGAAATCTTCCGCAGAGATCCGCCAACCGCCGGATACGGATGGGAAAAAACCATATTTGTGCCCTTTGGCAAAGCGAGATGAACCATCGTAGCGGGCGTTCACTTCAAACAAGTAGCGTGAATCAAAATCATAATTAAACCGCCCAAAAAATGATTGCAGCGCCCATTCGGAAGCGGTGCCTGTAGCCTCCCTATTATCTAATAAGCCCGCATCAAGAACTCGGTATTGGGGGAATATAAAACCTTCTCGATATGCCCTGAAATCACGGGTATAAAAAGTTTCCAAGGATGATCCGAGCAAGACTTTCAATGCATGTTCACCAAAGTTCTGGTTTGCAGTAAGGTAGCCGTAGTAATTTCCGAACAGCGCACGACTACTCTGATTGGTTAACGTACTTCTTTCCGGCCGGGTGAACAAAGGGCTTCCATCGAGTTGATACGTTTGGACCGCTTTGTTAAAATTGTCGCTGTACAATTCCTCATATCTGGGCTGGGCCAATAACTCAACGTTAAGCCACTCTACCGGCTTATAGTTCAATACAAACCTGCCAAGGAGATTAAGGTGTTCCTCTTTCATAGACCCGCCATCCCCATTGGCAAAGGCAATAGGGTTATTCCCATTCCACCCCTCACCGTACAACCCATTGGAATATTGGCCCGGTTGAATAGCGGGGATACGGTTCATCTGTAAAAAGACCGCAGACAAACCATCAGCCCCAACCTCACCTGCACTGCCCGGTGTAGTTGTATTCCGTTTTATTAATTGGACGTCGAACTGCATGTTCAACTTCTCGCTAAATGTGATATCCGTGTTATTGCGTAGCGCGTATCGCTCGAACCGCGATGCTTTAATAATACCTTGTTGATCCAAGTAACCTGCAGATGTCAAAAAACGGAATTTTTCCCCACCGCCATTAACCGACAGATTATGGTTATGCATTACACCCGAGCCCTTCAAAACTTCCTTCTGCCAATCGGTATTTGGATATTCGTCCGGATTGACATGCATATTTTGACGATACTCGTCAATAAATTCTTGGGTAAATAAAGGTGAGGCACCTGAATTTACATGGGCCATGTTAATCATTTCCATATGATCGATAGCATCCACTTTGTCCGGCAAATTCGTCGGTGTTTGAAACCCGGTATAGGCATTGTAACCAACCTTCAGCACATTACCACTCGCCCTTTTGGTAGTTACCAGAATCACGCCATTAGCTGCCCGAGATCCGTAGATGGCCGAAGATGCCGCATCTTTCAAAACATTAATTGACGCAATCATATTTGGATCGATCGAATTCATATCCCCTTCTACCCCATCTATTAAGACCAATGGATTGGAGTTGTTCAATGTACCGATACCCCTAACCCTTATGGTACCACCACTACCCGGAGCGCCTGAAGGGGTGGTAACAGTAACCCCAGGGGCAACTCCTTGCAACGCGTTGGATGTGGAAGTAAAGGGACGCGAAGCTAAGTCGCCCGTTTCAATTGACGAGACGGCCCCTGTCAAATTCGCCCGTTTTTGTGTCCCAAAGCCTATAACAACGACTTCGTCCAAATCGGTATGACGACCAGCCATCACCACATCAATTCGTTGTTGGTTCTCATAGGAGATTTCCTGGGTTTCATATCCCACCATTCCAAAAACCAACACGTCTCCAAGTTGAACCAGCAAGTTGAATCCGCCGTCTATGTTAGTTGCGACTCCGAGATCTTTACCCTTTACCGTAACTGAAACGCCTTGTAAAGGGACCCCGTTCTCGTCTAACACGCTGCCCGAGATCTGACGTGTCTCTTGCGCTGACACGGCAGTAATTGACACCAGACACAGCATCAATAAAAAATAGTAGGTTTTCCTTGTCATAGTTTATTATATTAAATCAGTAATGTCTACTAACATTCTTCGACCTCATGGTAATCTGATTGTTTTGCTGGTCCGGATTCCCTCCCCCATCCTATATCGATACGATCTTTCCTAGATCGGGGCCAAAAGGAAAGCCTCTCATTTTGAACCGCGTGATGGATGTTACTCTTCCATGGGATATTAAAAAACTCCTGTCGTGTGGAGCTTAAACTGGGTAATTCTGAAGGTATTTTACTAGTAGGTATAAGCAAAAACGAAAAGCATCATACTCCCGCAGGACACCAATAGCCAATTAATCAGACCTTCGGGGCTATCCGGATATCATATGTTGGGTTAATCTTCCAAATAGGGAATCGAATTATCGCCTCACTCATCGGCCCCGACATCTCACGGAACCAGACAGCGTTGCTTACCAAGCAGATTACAATTTATCAAAGAACGTATCGCTTAATCAGATTAGTAATTATGGCTCTATGACGGATAGTGTGGGTAATCGAATTTTAGCTTAC